>NZ_JBIRKB010000008.1:274038-427466 GCF_044329855.1 Streptomyces sp. NPDC017520 | reverse complement strand
GCGGTGGGATCGGTGTTCGCGGTGGGATCGGTGTTCGCGGTGGGATCGGTGTTCGCGGTGGGATCGGTGTTCGCGGTGGGATCGGTGTTCGCGGTGGATTCGGCGGCGTTCTGCCGACGGCCGCGCTGCCAGCCCCGCTGGAGGGAGGCCATGCGGTCGCGTACCTCGTCCGCGTCGCGCTCGCCGTCGTCGAAGGTGTCCACGGGTGCCCGCTGCGGGGTCCGGTCCGCGGATTCCTCACGGAGCTGACGGGCGAGGCTGGCCTGCCGGACCCGCCGGGGCAGTCCGCCCACGGTGTCGGGCGCCGGTGGGCCGGCCGGGGACGGAGTCCTGTCGTGCCGTGCCCCGGGGGCCGGGTACGGCTCTGTGACGCGCGGTGCTGCCGTGGCGCGGGATGCCCCTGTGGCACGGCGCGGCTCCGCGGCACGGGGTGGCTCCGTCACGCGGTCCGTCTCTGTCGTGTGGTGCGTCTCTGGCGTGTGGTGCGTCTCTGGCGAACGGTGCACGGCGGCTCGTACGGTCCAGGGCGCGTCGGTGGTCCGGGACCTGCCGGCCGCCTCGGGCTTCCGCTCGGCGGTGTGCGGGACCGGGCCGGTGGCCTTCCCGGGGGTCTCGACCGGGTCGTCGCCCGGGTCGTCGACCCGGCGGCCCCGGTCGGTGACCAGCGTCGGCGGGGTACGGCGCGGCAACGGAACGGGTCCCGCCGGGCGCATCGGGCGCACCTCCGCCGTGGGCTCGTCGGCGTGGTCGCGGGCCTGCTGGTGCTGGTCCCGGTCGGGGGCCCGGCGCAGGGAGCCGGGCTGGTCGCGGCGGGGCTCGCGGTCGCCCTCGCGGCGCGGGTCCCGGGCGCGGAAGATGCCGCCTCGCTCGCTCTCGGTGTCCTCCAAGTCGGACACGCCGTCCAGGACGGGGCCGAGGGCCGGGTCCAGTTCCGGATCCGAATCCGGCGATCGGTCCAGCGGGTCGCCGGTGAAGTCCAGCGGGCCGACCGGGGGCTCCAGCTCGACCGGCCCGTCCAGGACGCCCGGTGCGGTGAGCCCGGTGGGCACCGGAGACAGGACCGGGGACCTGCCGTTGACGCGGCGCTCCGCGTCCGGGGCCGTGCTCGGCGCGACCTGCGCCGCGTCGGAGCTCCGGCCGCTGTCGAGCGCCCGCTCGGCCCGACGGTCGAGGCGGAACCCGGTGCCGTGGGTGTCGGGGGCGTCGGTGAGCAGCGCCGCGGGGATGAACACGACCGCGGTGGTGCCTCCGTACGGCGACTTCTGCAGGGAGACGCGGACGTTCTGCCGCTGGGCGAGCCGGCTGACGACGAACAGGCCCAGCCGGTCGGTGTCGGAGAGCTCGAAGTCGGGGGTCTCGGCGAGCCGCAGGTTGGCGTCGAGGAGGATCTCGGGGGCCATGCCGAGGCCCCGGTCGTGGATTTCGAGCGTGAAGCCGTTGGAGACGCGTTCACCGTGTACCTGGACCGCGGTGTGCGGGGGTGAGAAGACGGTGGCGTTCTCCAGGAGTTCGGCGATCAGGTGGGTGAGGTCGGCCACGGCGGGGCCGCCCACCCCGATCCGGGCGAGGCGCCGGACCTCGATGCGTTCGTAGTCCTCGACCTCGGCGACGGCCGCCCGCACGACGTCCATCAGCTGGATGGGCTTGCGCCACTGGCGGGAGGGGGCGGCGCCGGAGAGGATCACGAGGCCCTCGGCGTGGCGCCGCATGCGGGTGGTGAGGTGGTCGAGGCGGAACAGGTCGGCCAGCTCGTCGCCGTTCTCGGTGCGGCGCTCCATCGCGTCCAGCAGCGTGAGCTGACGGTGCAGGAGCACCTGGTTGCGGCGGGCGAGGTTGACGAAGACCTCGGAGACGCCGCGCCGCATGTCCGCCTGCTTGACCGCGGCCTCGACGGCGGCCCGCTGAAGGGTGTTGAGCGCCTGTCCGACCTGGCCGATCTCGTCGGGCTCGTAACTGAGGTGCGGGGCCTCGGTCTCGACGTCCACCGGCTCGCCCGCGGCCAGCCTGCGCATGACGCTGGGCAGCCGGACGCCGGAGACCTCGTGGGCGTCCTTGCGCAGCCGGGAGAGGTCGCGGACGAGTTCCCGGCCGATGCGTACGGAGACGAAGACCGAGACGATCAGGGCCAGGAAGCCGAGGACTCCGGCGATCCCCGCCTGGACGAGGACCCGGTAGGCGGCCGGTTCGGCGCGGTCCTGGAAACGGTTGCCCATCTCCGTGGCGTCGCCCGCCAGCCGGTCGAGGACGGTGACGGCCGATTCCTCCCAGTGGTCGGCCTCGACGGCGCCGGGGCGCTTCGTCGGACCGGCGGCGATGAGGGCGTCCTCGGCGGTGCGCAGGGGTTCGGTGTCGGGGCTGCCCCAGAACTGCTCGACGCGTCGGCGCTCGGCGGCGGGCAGGTTGCCCAGGCTGACCTCGTAGAGCAGCTCGCGCTGGGCCACGAAGCCGGATATCTGGCGCAGTTCGGAGGTGGTGAAGCGGCCCGCGATGAGGCCCGAGGCGATCAGGGCGTCCTCGCGGGAGAGCATCTCCCGGGCCCGGGAGACCCCGACCAGGGCCCGCATCTGCTGGTCCATCGACACGTTCTCCAGGGTGTGGAGTCCGGTGAGGAAGCGGTACGAGGGATCGACGAGGCCATTGTAGAAGTCCAGCGCCCTGGCCCGGCTGATGGTGCGCTTCTCGACCGATGCGCGCAGGGCGTCCAGTCCGTCGACGGCGCTGAGGATCGCGTCCAGGCGGCTCGCGTCGGAGGCGCTCAGCGCTTCCCGGACGTCCTGCTCCCGGGCGTTCTCCCTGACCTGGCCCACGATGCGGTCGGTGGCGGCGCGCCGGCCCATGAGGACGGGGAGGGCGTCGGAGGCCCGGGGATCGGCGAGGAAGACCAGTGTCTGCCGTCGCTCGTCCTGGACGGCTCGGACGGCTTCCTCCAGTGGGTGACCGACCTTCTCCACGATGGATCCGGCGCTCATCAGCTCATCGGCCTGACGTGCGGTGACGTAGGTCGCGAAGACCCAGAGGCCCGTGAGGGAGACGAGCGGCACCAGCAGCAACGCCACGATCTTCCTGCGGATGGACTTCCCGCGAAAGCGCATGGCCTCCCCCAGCTCGGCCCCGCACCGCGGGGGTGGTCTTCTCCCGGTCGTCCCTCGGCCCTGCCCCGCCGCGCACCGTGCGTACACCGGCGCGCATCGGGCGGACGCGGGCGAGGTCCGTCCTGCGTCAATAAACGGCGCGAGCCTACTACTGACACAGAGACAACTCGAAGACACGTCCGGATGATTTTCAGCCGTCCACCCTGGACTTGATCACAAGTTGTCCCCGTATTCCCGGAGATGAAATTCGCGAAAGCGACAGAGGATACCGGCTGGACCAGTCAGCACCAGCACGTATCAGTTGGCTGGAATTCTTCGCTCCGTGCCCTTCTGTGCCCTGCGGGCGTTTTCCAGGGGAATCTTCGGGACGGGTGGTTCGTCCATATGTACGGGGTAGACGCACGGTGGGGTCGTGCGCGGCAGGGAGGACGTGTTCCGCCCGCGTAGAACCGGCGCAAGCCGGGCAGCCACCCTGAAGTCGGACAGTGGTGGGGAGTTGAAGGTCCTTGAGCACGCAGGAACGCGGGAGCGCCGGAGCACCGGCGGCCGCGGATACGGAAGCCGCGGACGGGGCACGGGCGCCGCGGCAGTTGTGGGTGGAGGAGCCGGCGTCGAAGCGACGGATGCCCGACGCGGTGCGGACGGCCGCCGTGCGTGCCGTGCTCATCATGTCGCTGACGATCATCCAGGCGATGGTCGCTTTTCTGAGCACCTTGACCGGCTCCTGGCTGGCCTTCCCGATGGTGCTCAGCAGTGTGGCAAGCACGGTGGTCGCCACCTGGTCGGTGCTAGACGTCTGGGTGACCCGGCAGGTATGGAACCAGCGCAACGGCGTGGTGTCGGTGCCGAGCAGTTCGGCCCGGCAGATACGTCGTGAGCGGCGGCGGTCCCGCCGGGCCGAGCGCGCCGCCGAGCGGGACGGCACAGGTGGTGGCATGGACGGTCGCCGGAAGACCGGAGACCTCTCCCGGGCCTGATCCGAGGACCTGCCCGCGGAATTGATCGCGGACCTGACCGCAGGCCTGATCCGCGGAACTGATCGCGGACCTGATCCGCAGACCTGACCGCGGATCGCCATCGCTGACGGGATCGCTCCGCGGTTCGGTCACCGCTGCCGGTCGGGCGGATCCGCCCGACCGGCAGCGGTGGTGGCGGCGGCCCGTGGTCAGGCGCCGGGGCGTGGTGCCGGGGTTTCGGCGGCCGTCTGCTCGTTCCTTCTGAACATGCGGGTCGCCGTGATCTCGCCGTGGACCGTCTCTCCGTCCGGGTCCTGCTGCGGCAGACCGGGACGCAGATGCTCCTCCACGCTGATGTACTTGAGCCCCGCCCTCAGGTCCGCGTCGTTGCGCAGCCGGATGACGAGGGGGAACTCGGCGAGCGCAGTCGTGTCGAACAGGCCGGTCGTATACAGCAGTTGCACGCCCAGCGCGTCCGAAACCGCCCGCTGGAGTTCCAGCAGGTACGTGGCGTTGGCGCGGCCGATCGGATTGTCGAGGAACAGGGTGCCCGCGTGCCGGTGGCGGTCGCGGCCCCGGTCGTTGCTGCGCAGCGCCGCCATCGTGCAGTAGAGGGCGATGGCGGCGGTGAGCAACTGCCCGCCGGAGAAGACGTCGCCCATCTGCCCGACGGGGACGCGCTCGGCGCGCAGCACGGCGTCCGGCTTGAGGATCTCCACCGCGATGCCCTTGGGTCGCAGCGCCGCCTCGACGCCCCTCAGCAGCAGGGACATGCCGTCCCGGCGCAGGTCGGAATTCTTCTTGAGGGCGGCGCGGGTGGCCTCGTCGACGACCTCGCCGAGGCGTTCGGTGAGGGTGGCCTGGTCGGGTTCCTCGAAGCGGATCCGGAGGAATTCCTGCCCCGACCACTCCCCCAGCCCTTCGGGGAGCTGGGAGAGCCGCTGGGCGGAGCGCAGGGTGGTGAGCGCGGAGTCGACCAGGCCGCGCAGCCGGTCGACGATCGAGTCGCGGTTGCGTTCCAGCTGGACCAGTTCGTCGGTGAGGACGCGGAGCCGGGGGGCGAAGGCGTCGGCCCACCTCTGGGCGTGCTCGGGCAGGGCGGAGGCGGGCAGCTCGCGGATCTGCTGGCGGGCCGGGGTGCGGACCTGTTCGTAACGGGTGGAGTTGGCGTGCCGGACGAGGACGTCGCTCGCTTCCCGGACGGCGCTCTCGGCCGCCGAGAGGTCGGTGTTGCAGCCACGCAGGGAGCGGCGGGACTCGGCGGCGGACTGCCGGGCCTCCTCCAGGGTGCCGGGGTAGGGGTCGGGGTGCTCGGTGCCGTCCTCCGTACCGTGGTCGCGCAGGAGGTCCCGCAGCAGGGCCGCGGTCTCGTCGAAGCCGCCGGCGGAGTCCTCGGCGGTGCGGTGGGCGTGCAGCAGTTCGCTGTGGGCGGCCCGGGCGGTGTCCAGGGACGCAGTGGCTTCCGCCAGCTCGGCGGTGGCGGTACGCAGGAGGGCCTGGGCCCCTTCGGCGTCGGCCGGGACCAGGTCGTCCGGCAGCTCGGTGTGGTGCTGTCGCTCGTCGTCGGGGGCGAGCCGTTCGGCCTCGCCGCGCAGCCGTCCCAGATGTTCGCTGGCGGTGGAGGCGCGGGTCTCCAGGAGCTGGACGTGCGCCTCGGCGCGGGCGGCGGCGGCCTGGCGGGAGGGGCCGTCGGCTCCGTCGGTGCCCTCCAGGAGCTGGGCGGCGCGGGTGCGGACCTTGTTGGTGAGGCGGTCCAGCTCGGCGAGGGCGGCGCTCTCGTCGCTCTCGGCGCGGGCCTGTTCGGCGCGGAGGTCGGCGCCGACGCCGACCTTCTCGTAGAGCTGGGAAGCGGCCCGGTAGGCCTCGCGCAGGGTGGGCAGGGCGGTACGGGCCTTCGACGCGTCCTCCTCGGGGAGGACTTCGGGGACGCCGGCGATCTCGGCGCGCTCGGCTCGCAGGGCGCGTGCGGTGCGGCGCGCGTCGTCCCCGGCGCGCTGGGCGGCCCTGCGGTCCTCGTCGGCGGCGCGGGCGAGGTCGAGGCAGACGGCGGCACGGGCCTCGGACTCGGCTGCCTCGTCGACCAGTTCGCGCAGCCGGACCTGCCAGCCGGCGCGCTCCCGCAGCCGGTGGGCGAGTCCGGCGAGGGCGTCGGCGGCGCGGCGGGCCCGCTGGGCGGCTTCCTGGCGCTCGTCGCGGACCCGGGCGGTGTCGGCGGCGGCCTCGTCGGCCTCGGCGCGGGCGGTGCGGGCCTCGGCGAGGACGGCCTCGGCGCTCTCGGCCGCCGTACGGGCGGTGGCGGCGGCCTCGGCCAGTTCGGTGAGCATCCCGGGCGGACAGTCGGCGCGCCAGGAGCCGATGCGGGCGGCGAGGGCGCGGTCCCCGGAGAGGCGGGCCGCGAGCGTCCTGATGTCCTCGTCGCGGGCGGCGGCGCGGCTGCGCAGCGCGTGGCGCTCCTCGTCGGCGGCGTGTTCGTCGTGCATGGCCGGGTTCGGCGGGACGAGGAAGACGCCGTCGTGCTGCGCGTCGGAGCCGGTGCCGGCGGCCGGGACGGGGGCGAGGAGAGCGGCGGCGGTGCCGACGGCCACCGCGGAGCGGGGCAGCAGGGCCGCGCCGCCGAGGACCTCGCGGGCGCGGGTGTGGGCGTCGGGGTCGGTGATGACGACACCGTCGACGAGCTCCGGGCGGGCGGCGAGGACGGCGGCGTGGTCGGCCGGGTCGACGGCCTGCGCGAGATAGCGCCAGCCGGGCAGGGCGGGGATGCCGTGTTCGCCCAGATACTCGACGGTGGCCAGGACGTCGGGTCCTGGCGGCAGCAGCCCGCCCTCGCCGAGCGCGCCGAGGATGCGGGCGTCGTCGGCGGCGGCGGTGCGCAGGTCGAAGAGGCGGCGCTCGGCCGCGGCGACGGACTGGTCGAGGAGGTCGCGCAGCTCGTCGGCGCTGCGGTCGAACTCCTCGGCGGTCAGTGGCTGCTGGGTGACGGCGGGCTGGTCGGCGAGGGCCACGGCGCGATCGGCGGCCGGTTCGGCCGAGGTGGCCGTGCCGTCGTCGGCCCCCGGGCCGGGGCGGGCCCCGGGCCCCCGGTCCGGTCCGGACGGTTCGTCGGCGGCTTCCCTGCGGGGGTGCGGGACGCCGGCGCCGGACGGGAGGCCCAGCAGGTCGCCCAGGCGGGGGTCGGCGGCGATGGATTCGACGGCGCGGAGCTCGTCCTCGTGGCTCTGCTCGGCCGCCCTGGCCCCGTCGGCGGCGCGGGCGGCGGCCAGATCGGCGCGGCTCTCGGCGACGGCCGCCTCGCGGGCGGTGTCGGCGGCGGCGCGCGCGGCTTCGCGGGCGGTGTCCCAAGCGGCTACGGCGGACTGTTCGGCGTCGCTGGCGGCGAGGGCCGCGCGGGCGGGATCGGCGTCGGGCGCGGTGTCGTCGAGCCAGCCCGCCTTGACGGCTTCGGCGGTCTCCTGGCCCACTTCGGCGAGGCGCTGGCGCAGGTGCCCGGCCTCGCTGCGGGCGCGCTGGGCCTCGGTGGCGGCGACGGTGGCGTCGCGGTGGGCGCGTTCGCCAGTGGCCTGGAGGGTGTCGGAGCGCTCCTCCTCCTCGTTGGCGACGCGCTCGCCCTCCTCGGCGGCCCGGTGCAGGGCGCGGACGAGGTCGGTGGCGGCGGCGGAGCGGGCGGCGAGGGCGGGGGCGGCGTCGCGTTCGGCTTCGCGGATGGCGACGGCGACCCTGGCGGAGCGGTCGGCGGCGGCCCGGTGGCGCAGGACGGCTTCGGCGGCCTGCCAGGCGGCGTGCAGGGTGCGGGCCTCGACCAGCTCCTTGCGGCCGGCGGCGGCGCTCTTCTCGGCGGCGGTCAGGGCCAGCGAGGCGTGCCGGTAGGCGAGTTCGGCGGCGATCAGGGAACGGCTGCCCCGGGTGGACTCGGCCTCGGTGACGGTGTGGGCGGCGGCGGTGACCCGTTCGGCCAGCTCGGCGGTGCGGCCTCGCTCCTCGGCGGCGCGGGCGGTCAGCCGGCGGGCCAGGGTACGGGTGCGGCGTTCGGCGCCGGCGTGGATGTCGCGGGCGCGGGCGCGGGTGTCGGTGGCCTCGACGATCCGGTTGAGGAGCTCCACGGAGCCTGCGGTGAAGTCGCGTTCGGCGGTCAGCTCGGCGCGGCGGCCCAGCTTGTTGCCGAAGCCGCTGACCAGGTCGGCGAGTCCGTCGGTGTCGCGGGTGTCGGTGACGGCGCGGAGCAGGAGGTCGGTGAAGTCGGAGTCCTTCTTCACCGCGAAGAGCCCGGCGGCCTCGCCCTCGTCGGCGTTCATCTCGCGCTGGTAGCGGAAGAGTTCGGGGTCGAGACCGAGGTCGCCGAGGTGTTCGTTCCAGCGGTCGTGGATCTCTTCCCAGTGCACGTCGAGGTGGGCGTAGAACTTGCCCGCGTCCATCAGCGCGTCGCGGAAGCCCTTCATGGTGCGCCGCCTGCCGCGTGCGCCGGAGACGCCTTCGGCGGGGCGGCCCACGGCGGAGGACTCGGCTACGGGCAGGCTGTCCAGGCTGAGCCCGGGGCCGGGCCGGAACGAATACCAGGCCTCGGCGAACTTGCGCGGGTCGCCCGAGACCTGCCGGCCGCGCCACTCGCTGACCTTGCCGACGACGACGCACTCACCGGTGAGGGTGTGCTGCCACTCCAGGGCGACGTGCCCGCAGTCGTCGGCGAGGAGGAACTTGCGCAGCACGCCGGAGCTGGCGCCGCCGAGCGTGTTGCGGTGGCCGGGGAGCATCACCGAGAAGATCAGCTTGAGCAGGACGGACTTGCCGCCGCCGTTCTCCAGGAAAAGGACTCCCGCGGGGGCGGGGCGCCGGGGCGGACCGACCGGTTCGTCCTCGAAGAACTCCGCCTGGGCGGGGGCAGGGCTGGGAACGGGTGCGCCGACGCCGCGCAGGTCGAGGACGGTGTCGGCGTAGCGCGCACCGGCAGGCCCGATGGAGTAGAGGCGGACCCGGGACAACTCGTACATGGCGGCGGACTCTCGTCGTTCGGTGAGCGGGGGCGGAGCGGCAGGTGCGGGGCGTGCGGGCCGGTCGGGAACGGCCGGTCAGGTCAGGTCAGGTCAGGTCAGAAGGAAAGGTCAGGAGTGAAAGGTCAGGAGTGGAAGGGCAGGCCCGCGTCGGCGGCCAGCTCCATGCTGTCGGGGTCGGGCGGCGGCAGCAGGGTGGCGGAGCCGTCCGTGACGGGGACGACGCCGAGCTCCAGCAGTTCGGCCATGGCGGCGCTGCCCGCCAGGTCGCGGACCTGGAGCTGGTAGCGGGCGGTGGTGCGGTAGGCACCGCCCGCGTCGTCGCCGGTGCGCTGGAGGAAGCCGGAGTCGGTGAGGAAGGCGACGGCCTTGCCGATGATGCCGGTGGTGGATCCGGCGAGCCGACGGGCGTCCTTCGTCGCGCCGGTGGAGCTGCGGCGGGCGTAGATCCGCCAGCCGGCTTCGAGTCCGGGGGCGTCGCTGGCCGGGTCGGTGTTGTCGCCCTGTTCCTCGGCGCGCTCCTCCAGCCGCCGGCAGGCCTGGCGTACGAAGGCGTCGACGCCGTTGACCGTGATGCGGCCGATGTACGCGTCGTCGGCGAGGTCCTCGGGGCGGGGGAAAGCCAGGGCGGCGACGGCGAGGTGGGCGAGGCCGTGCAGGAAGCGGTCGGCGGCGTCGGACGACGCACGGCGGGCGTAGTCGCCCATGCGGACGGCGAAGACGGAGTCCTCGCCCGCGGTCACGGCCATCCCGGCGCGCGGGGAGACCTCCAGGACGATGAGGCCGAGGCCCGTGGCGACGGCGTCGGCGAGCCGGGCGAAGGCGCTCTCCTCGCGGTAACGCCGCAGCAGGTCGGCGTATTCGGCGTCGCGGGCGGGCAGCAGCTTGGGCTGGAGCCCGAAGGAGACCAGGCGGGCGGCGTCGGCGGCGTCGGCCGGGGTGACAGGCGTCTGTCCGACGGGCTCGGCGGCGCCGGGGTGCGCGGAGTCGCCCCCGTGCGGGGTGGCGGGCCCGGCGTACGCGGAGGGCTCGGTCCACGCGTCGGGGTGCTCGGCGTCGTGGTCGCTCACGGCTGGGACTCCTCGGTACGGAAATCGTGCGGGTGCGGACGGAGGGCGGGCCCGGTCACGGCGGAAGGCGCGGGGATGTTCATGACGGAAGCGGCGGGGCCGGTCATGACGGAGGCCGTGGGGCCGGCCACTACAGAGGCCGCGAGGCAGGTCATGACCGAGGCCGCGGGGCTGTCCACGACGGAGGCCGCGGGGCCGGTCATGAGGCCTCCTTGCGGTCGGCGGCCATGCCGACGGCGTCCAGCAGGGCGGTGCCCACGATCAGGTCGGCGCCGCCGAACTCCGGGTCGTCCAGCTGCGCCCCGTCGTCCACGGCGAACAACAGGCGTCGTTCGCCCTGGCGGTAGGCGGTGCCGACCGGCGGGCTGGCGGCGTGGACGGCGAGCAGGGCGACCAGGTACGGCAGGTCGGTGTCTCCGGTGCCGCGGGCTTCGGCGAGCAGTCCGGAGAGCCGGCGCGGGGCGTCGTGCTCCAGGTCGAGCAGGGTCGTGGCGCGGGCGAGCTGCTCCTCGCTGAACCGGCTGTCGTCGGGGGTGGCGATGAGGTCGGGCTCGGGCATCTCGGCGCCCAGGTGCTCGCGCTCCAGCGGCGGGGTGAGCAGCAGGTCGACCAGGTCCGCGACCCGTACGGAGGTGGGGGTGCGCAGTCCGGTGCCGTGGGCGAAGAAGGCGTCGGTGGCACGCGTGGACTGTTCGACGGGGAGGGGGAGGAGCGGGGCGAGGAGCTGCCCGTACAGGTCGAGCCCCGGGTGGGCGGCGGGCGGGGCGAACGCCTGCCGGTCCTGCTCCGCGCGGAAGAGGGGGCCCGCCTCCAGGAGCCGGGACTGGAGCTGGGTGTGGCGGCGGATGCAGTCCTTGACGATGTCGACCAGCTCGGCGGCCCGGCGCTTGTGCTCGGGCTCCTCGGCCTCGTCGCGTGCCTTGCGGATGTTGGTGAGGATCGCGTTCTCGTGGCGGTAGCGGTCGGCCACGTGGTCCAGGGCCTCGGCGATCATGTCCGGGACGGTGTGGAGCCAGTCGACGGCGCGGACGTTGCGCCGGGTGGCCTCCAGGGTGCGGCGCAGGGTCTCGGCGTACTGCACGGTGCGGTAGCGGGCCTGTTCGGCGGCGAGCTGGGCGTCGGCGAGGCGGCCCCGGCTGATGAGGACCTCCAGCTTGACCTCGGCGGCGATCTGGGCGCTGGTCACATCGGTGTCCAACGCGCCGACCAGGACGTTGACCGCTTCGTCGGTGGCGCGGAGATAGACCGTGCCACCGTAGCCCGGGACCTCTTCGATGAGCTTGAAGTCGTAATCCCGGCGGACGTAGACGCCGTCGGGGCCGAACGTGCCGTAGACCGCGCGGAAGCCGCGGTCGACGCTGCCGACGTTGATCAGGTTCTCCAGGACCCAGCGGGCGACCCGTTCGTGCTCGGCGACCGGGCGGTCGGGGGCCTGGGCGCCGACCCGGGGCAGCAGTCTGGCCACTATCTGGTCGTGGTCGGCTCCGGTGTCGAAGTCCATGTTGAGCGTGACGTGGTCGATCGCGGCGAGGGCGACCTCCGCCATGGCGTACACCGTGTACTCGCCGGCCAGATTCGCCTTGCGGACGTCGAGGTCGTGCAGCGGCGCCGTGCACGCGAGCGCGCGCAGCCGCCGCGAGAGCCCCTCGTCGGCGGCGGGGCCCGGGGCAGGCCGCGGCCCCGCGCTGAGCTGCGTCGAGGTGGCGTCCGGGTAGGCAGGCGAAGTCACGTGGGACAGATTAGGTCCTCGCACCGACAACGGTCGAAACGGCGTTTATGCGACCGGCTCCGGGAGGGGTTCAGGTCTCTGCGGGTCCGTATCCTCCGCCGCCCGGTGTGCGCACCACGAGCACGTCTCCGGCGTCCAGTTCGGCGGTGTCACAGCCCTCCAGCGGGACCAGTTCGCCATTCGCCCGCTCGATGTGCTGCTCCCCTCGCGCCCCCGGGTCGCCGCCGCCCGCTCCGTACGGCGGGACGCGGCGGTGTCCGGAGAGCAGCGCGACCGTGACGGGTTCCAGGAAGCGGATGCGCCGCTCGACGCCGTCGCCGCCGTGCCACCGCCCCGCTCCCCCGCTGCCGTCCCGGACGGCGAAGCCCTCCAGCAGGGCGGGGAGCCGCCACTCCAGGATCTCGGGGTCGGTGAGCCGGGAGTTGGTCATATGGGTCTGGACGGCGTCGGCTCCGTCGAAGCCGTCCCCCGCGCCCGATCCGCTGGCGATCGTCTCGTAGTACTGGACGTGGTCGTTGCCGAAGGTGAGGTTGTTCATGGTGCCGGATCCCTCGGCCTGGCCGCCGATCGCTCCGTACAGGGCTCCGGTGACCGCCTGGGAGGTCTCCACGTTGCCCGCGACGGTCGCCGCCGGATAGGCGGGGTCGAGCATGGACCCGGGCGGAATGGTCACCTCCAGGGGTTTGAGGCAGCCGCTGTTGAGCGGGATGTCCTCCCCGACGAGGGTCCGGAAGACGTAGAGGACGGCGGCCATGACGACGGACCGGGGCGCGTTGGCGTTGCCGGGCTGCTGGGGCGAGGTCCCGGTGAAGTCGAGGTGGGCGCTGCGGGCGTCCCGGTCCACGGTCAGCCGTACCTGGATCACGGCCCCGCTGTCGGTCTCGTAGCGGCAGTGCCCGTCGTGCAGTCCGGCGACGATGCGGCGTACGGACTCCTCGGCGTTGTCCTGGACATGGCCCATGTAGGCGTCCACGACGTCGGCGCCGAACTGGTCGGTCATGCGCCGCAGTTCGGCGATGCCCTTCTCGTTGGCGGCGATCTGGGCGCGCAGGTCGGCCACGTTGGTGTCCGGATCGCGGGAGGGGTACGGGGCGGAGGTGAGCAGGTCGCGGGTCTCGTCCTCGCGCAGTCGGCCGTCGCGGACGAGCGGCCAGTTGTCGAAGAGCACGCCCTCCTCGTGGATGGTCCGGCTGAAGGCGGGCATGGAGCCGGGGGTGATGCCGCCGATCTCGGCGTGGTGTCCGCGTGAGGCCACCAGGAAGCGCAGGCGGTCCGGCTCTCCTGCTCCGCCCTCGTCGAACACGGGGGTCACCACGGTGACATCGGGCAGGTGGGTGCCGCCGTGGTACGGGTCGTTGACGGCGTACACGTCGCCGGGGCGCAGTCTCCCCTCGTTGCGCCGCAGGACCTCCTTGATCGACTCGCCCATCGAGCCGAGGTGCACCGGGATGTGCGGGGCGTTGGCGATCAGGTTGCCCCCGGCGTCGAACAGGGCGCAGGAGAAGTCGAGGCGTTCCTTGATGTTGACCGAGTGGGCGGTGTTCTCCAGGCGGACGCCCATCTGCTCGGCGATCGACATGAAGAGGTTGTTGAAGACCTCCAGCATCACGGGGTCCACCCGGGTGCCGACGGCGGTGCGTTCGGGGCGGGGGCTGCGGCGCGTGAGGACGAGATGTCCGGTGGGGGCCGCTTCGGCGCGCCAGCCGGGGTCGACGACGGTGGTGGCGTCGTCCTCGACGACGATGGCGGGCCCGGTGACGGTGTCGGCGGGGCGCAGGTCGGTCCGGCGGTGCAGCGGGGCCCGCTGCCATCGCCCCTCGGCGTACAGGTCCACGGTGCCGGCCGGGCGCGGCGGGGTGTCGCGGTGGCCGTCGCGCGGACCGGAGCCCGTGCCGGGCGCGGCAGGACCGGTCGCACCAGTGGCACCGGTGGCTCCGGTCGCATCGGTCGCTCCGGTGGCTTCCACCGTGACCGTCTCGACGACGACGGGTCTGTCCATCGTGAAGCCGAACCGGGCCCGGTGGGCGGCGGCGAACGTCTCGGCCATGGCGGACTCCGTGTCCAGGTCCACCGGCAGCGCCGCGTCCGTCCCCGCGTACCGCAGCAGGACGCGGGCCTGTGTGGTGATCGCGGAGTCCGGCGTTCCGTCGGCCCTCAGGGCTTCGCGGGTACGGTCGGCCAGCTCCGCGCAGAGCCTCTCCACGCGCTCCCGGGCGGCCTCGTCGAGTTCCTCCTCCACCGACTGCTCGCGCATCGCGGTGGCGTCGGCCAGGCCGATGCCGTACGCGGAGAGCACCCCGGCGAGCGGGGGGACGAGGACCGTGTCGATGCGCAGGGCGTCGGCGACCGCGCAGACGTGCTGGCCACCCGCGCCGCCGAAGCCGGTCAGGGCGTAGCGGGTGACGTCGTGGCCGCGCTGCACGGAGATCTTCTTGACGGCGCCTGCCATGTTGAGCACGGCGATCTCCAGGAAGCCCGCCGCCGCTTCCGCCTCGTCCGGTCGTCGCCCGGTGGCGCGCCCCACCTCGTCGGCGAGCGCCGCGAACCGCGTCCGCACCAGGTCGGCGTCGAGCGGGAGGTCGCCGCCCTCGCCGAAGACCGCCGGGAAGTGTCCGGGCTGGACGCGGCCGAGCATCACGTTGGCGTCGGTGACGGTGAGGGGGCCGCCCCGGCGGTAGCAGGCGGGGCCGGGGTCGGCGCCGGCCGAGTCGGGGCCGACGCGGTAGCGGCTGCCGTCGAAGTGCAGGACGGAACCGCCGCCGGCCGCCACGGTGTGGATGCTCATCATCGGGGCGCGCATCCGGACCCCGGCGACCTCGGTGCCCAGTTCCCGTTCGAACGCGCCGGCGTAGTGGGAGACGTCGGTGGAGGTGCCGCCCATGTCGAACCCGATGACGCGGTCGTATCCGGCCTGCCGCGACGTGCGGACCATGCCGACGACGCCCCCGGCCGGTCCGGAGAGGACGGCGTCCTTGCCGCGGAACCGGGCGGCTTCGCGCAGGCCGCCGTTGGACTGGAGGAACATCAGCCGGATGCCGTCGAGGCGGGCGGCGACCTCGTCGACGTACCGGCGCAGGACGGGTGAGAGGTAGGCGTCGACGACCGTGGTGTCGCCGCGGGGGACGAGCCTGATCAGCGGACTGACCTCGTGGGAGCTGCTGACCTGGGTGAAGCCCGCCTCACGGGCCGCCTCGGCGACGGCCCGTTCGTGGGCGGGGTGGCGGTAGCCGTGCATCAGGACGACGGCGGCGCTGCGCAGACCGTCGGCGTGGGCGGCGCGCAACCGTTCGCGTACGGGGTCGAGTTCGAGAGGGCGTACGGTACGGCCGTGGGCGTCGAGGCGTTCGGGGACCTCGATCACGCGTTCGTGGACGGACTGGGGCAGGACGATGTGCCGGTCGAAGAGGCGGGGCCGGTTCTGGTAGGCGATCCGCAGGGCGTCCCGGAAGCCCTCGGTGATCAGGAGCACGGTCGGCTCGCCCCGCCGTTCCAGCAGGGCGTTGGTGGCGACCGTGGTGCCCATCCGGACGGCGGCTACCCGGTCGACGGGCACCGGTTCGCCGGGGTCCAGACCCAGGAGCAGCCGGATTCCGGCGACGGCCGCGTCGTCGTAGCGGGCGGGGTCGTGGGAGAGGAGCTTGCGGGTGATCAGGCGGCCGTCGGGGCGGCGGCCGACCACATCGGTGAAGGTGCCGCCCCGGTCGATCCAGAACTCCCAGCGTCCGGTCATGGCGCCATTCTCTGCCCGCGCCCGCGTGCTCGCAGGCCCGAGGCATCCACAGGGCCGCGGCGTCCTTAGGGGTTCAGTCCTTGAAGAGGGCGGCCAGCCGGGGCAGATGGCGGCGGTTCGCGGCGGCGTCCTCGGCGTCCCAGCCCTCGCCCGCCGGGTCCGCCGGGTCCGCCGGGTCCGCCGGGCGTATGCGGTCGCGCAGCGCCGCTTCGACCGCGGCGTCGAGGGAGGCCCTCTCGCCGCGGAGGCGGTGGTAGGCCTCGGCGATCGGGGCGTTCAGGGACTCGTACCCGATCCAGCCGCGCTCTCCCCGGCTCATCCGGATCACCACCGGCAGCCCGGCCAGCGTGTCCGGATCGGCCACCGCCCGGGTGAAGGTCTCCCGGCCGAGGAGGGCGAGCCCGTCGCGGAAGTCCATGAAGCCGTCGTCGCCGCAGCCGCCCTCGATGAGGTAGGCCGCGTTCCACAGGGGCCACCGGTAGGCGGACCGGGCCACGTCCACCGCGGTGACGGCGAAGGCGGCGATCCGCTCCGGCTCCAGGGACGCGAGCACGTCGGTCAGGGCTCCGGGCAGGGGGTCGTCGGGCGGATCCCGGTCGTCCGCCCTGTCCCCGGCCGCTTCGCGAGCCCGTTCGACGAGCCCCCACCACTCGTAGATGTCCATGGGAAAAGCGTAGGAGGAGGGTCTGACAACGACCCTCCTCCTGGGGACCGTGCGGTCAGAGAGCCGGTGCGTCCGGCCCGATCCGGCTCCGTACCGCCGTCTGGACCTCGGCCTCCTCGGCCGGGTCGGCGGCGAGGCGGCGCAGCCGTTCGGCGACGCGGATGTCTCCGGTCTCGGCGTGCAGGGCGGCCACCTCGCGGGTGGTCTCCTCGCAGTCCCAGAGGCACTCAACCGCGAACCCGGTCGGGTAGGACGGGTCGGTGGCGGCCAGGGCGCGGGCGGCCCTGCCCCGCAGGTGCGAGGAGGACGTCTCGCGGTAGACGTGGCGCAGCACGGGCGCGGCGCAGGCGATGCCGAGGCGGCCCGCTCCGTCGACCAGGGTCCACAGCCGGGGGGCGTCGGGTCCGTCGCCGCGTACGGCCTCCCGCAGCGCGCCGAGGACTTGGGGAGCGTCCTGGGCGGTGCCTCGGCAGGCGAGCACTCCGGCGGCCGAGGCCCCGAGTGCGTCGGGGCGGTGGGTCCAGCGCCGGGCCCGTTCCACGGCGTCGTCGCAGGTCATCCGCTCGAAGGCGGCGATGGCCGTGTCGGCGACGGTGCGGGCGGGGCTGACGGCGGCGGCCTCGATGAGGTCGAGGACGGCGGGGTCGCCCGCCTCCGCGAGGTAGTGCAGGGCGGCGCAGCGGGCGCCTTCGGGGCCGCTGCGGGCGGCCTCGACGATCTGGGGCAGGTCGTCGGGTCCGGCGACGGCGGAGAGGCAGCGGGCCGCGGGGACGTGCAGTTCGCTGCCGCGTTCCAGGGCCTGCTGGGCCCAGTCGAAGACGGCCTGGACGCTCCAGCCGGGGCGGGGACCCCCGGGGCGCATCTGGCGTTGCCATCGGTCGAACGAGCCCTGTTCGCCGGCGGCCCTGACCCGGGCGCCGACCGCCGCGCGCGGGTCGTCGGCCCACAGGCGCCAGGGGCGCGGCTCGAAGGAGTCCCGTACGGCGGCGGCGAGGTCGGCCGAGCCCTGGTCGGTGGCCGGGAAGCGGGCGAGGACGGGCAGCGCGAGGGAGCGCAGGCCGGCGTCGTCGTCGCGCAGGGCGAGTTCGTCCAGGGCCCAGGCCCAGTTGGCGCCGGTCGCCGCGTAGCGGCGGAGCAGGGCCAGGGCGTCGTCGCGCCCGTAGGAGGCGAGGTGGCCGAGGACGGACAGCGCCAGACCGGTGCGGGAGTCGTCGGTGTCGAGGTGGTCGTCGGGATCGGCGAGGTGCCGCTCGATCTCTTCGATACCGCCGTCGAGGTCGAGGTAGAGGCGCGCGTAGTAGAGGGAGCGGTTCTCCACCTGCCAGTCGTGACGGGGGTCGCTCACGACGCAGTGGTTGAGAGCCGCGAGGGCCTCGGGGCGCGGTGCGGCGAGCGCGTGGAGCGTGCCGTCGCCGCGGCCCCTCTGCAACAGGCCGAGCAGGGTGCCGCTCGGCGCTATGAACGGATCGAACATGGGAGAAAGCCTCACATCAAGCTGTCGACGCAACCGGGACTGTGCAGTGCCCCGTGCCTCTCGGCACGCGGGAGTGTCCGGGGGACACCGTTACGCCGCGCAGTGACATGATCGGCCGACCGCCGTCTTTCGCCTGGTGAAGAGCATCTTCCTCTGCCTCTCGTCGGTGGCCCTGAGCGGGCCCGCGACGTCATGATGACCCAGCCATTTCGCCACCGCGACCACATTTACGACGGACCGGTCAGCGGAGCCCACGGCGGACGCGCGATGGGGCGCGCCCGCCGGTGTCTCACCGGGCACCGAAGCGTTCCAGCAGGTCGGTCTTGCCGAACATCCGGGCCGTGTCCAGCGCGGACGGCGTTCCGGCGGCCGGGTCGGCGCCGGCGGCGAGCAGTGCGTCGACGACGGCGTCCTCGCCCTTGAAGACGGCTCCGGCCAGCGGGGTCTGGCCCCGGTCGTTGGCCCGGTCGGGGTCGGCCTCACGGGCGACGAGGGCGGCGACCGTCCCGGCGTGCCCGTGGTAGGCGGCGAGCATGAGCAGTGTGTCGCCCCGGTCGTTGGTGAGGTTGGCGGGGACTCCGGCCTCCACGTACGCGGTGAGCGCCTCGGTGTCGCCGGCGCGGGCCAGGTCGAAGACCTTGGTCGCCAGCTCGACCACCTCGGGATCAGGGGTTTCGCTCATCGGACGGACCGCCTTCCTTGACTGCTGACACGGCTGTCGCCGCCGCGGTTGACCTGGTGGGGAGTACGGCACGGGACCGTACGAGTGAATCGACAGGGTACTGCTCCCGGGCCGACATGACCCGGCCCGGATACGGCAAGGGATCACCGCGGCTGATCCTGCCCGGCACGGAGGAGGTGATGCCGCTCCCCGAGGGCCTACTTCTGTGAGCCAGTCAAGTGAAACTGCGGGATATTCACTCGATTGCACCTTTTGTCATATAGATACTTCTCGTGATCCTGGAAGGACTCATGGTGACTGTCCCCTTCGACCAGGAGAGAACCACTCATGATCCTTTCCATCTCGGGCGTGGTACTGCTCGCCATCGTCGTCTTCCTGTTCTTCAAGAAGGACGGGCTCAAGGCCTCCCACGCCATCGTCTGCGCCCTGTTCGGCTTCTACCTGGCCGGCACCGCCATCGCCCCGAGCATCACGGCGGGCGGGGCGAGCCTCGCCGGCCTGCTGGGCGGGATCAAGTTCTGACGCTCCGCAACCGCTCCAACCCCTACAGGAGACCGACGTGGCACGGCGACCACTCCCCCGCATTCTGAGCAGCGGCGGCGCTTCGATCACTCGCGGCAGAGAGATCGCGCGCACGGCCGCCGACAGTGCCACCGATGTCCTCCATCCGCTGATCACCGTGGTCCGCGGTCTACGGCTGCTGGCCGTGTCCGGCCGGCGGAACTGGGTCGCGACGCCCAAGGAGCGGCGTGGACCCAAGCTGCTCCTGGCCGCGGCCTGCGTGCTCGTGGTGGCGCTCGTCCCCTACGGGCCGATCCTGGCCCTGGTCACGGTGATGGGCGCCGCCGCGTGGAAGGGGCGGGAGCGGACCCCGGTGAGGACCGGGCCCGACGACGCGGAGACCGCGCGTCTGCGGTCGCTGTACGAGGCGCTCGTGCCGTACTTCTCGACGCCCGACGACCCCGATCCGCTGTTCGCCCACGGCGGCGACTGGGGGAAGGCCTTCGACGGGTACGCCTTCGACGCCGACGGGCGGCTCACCCGTCTGCGGATCTCCTACCCCGCGTACTTCACCGACGGCGAGCCGGCCGCCCGCTCCCGGATCGAGCAGTTGCTCCACACCAAGTCCGGCCGGGGTCGCGAGTACCACTTCGGCTGGGACGAGGAGGCCAACCGTCTCGTCATGACCGTGCTGGACGCGCTCCCCACGACGGTCGCCGCCCAGCGCTTCGTCACCGCGCCCGGCGAGACGGTGCTCGGCTTCACCGACCCGGACGCCGTCTCGCGCACCGTCCCCGTGCGCGACGGCGACATGACGGTGGACGCCTCGCCCGTGGTCTGGCGGACCGGCCACCGCTCCACCGAACCGCACCTGTTGGCCGTCGGACAGCCCGGCGGCGGCACCACGACCCTGGTCCGCTCGATCGCCCTCCAGGCCCTCCGGGACGGCGACGTCATCGTCGTCGACGGCAGCGGCACCGGTGAGTACGGCGCCCTCGCCGGGCGCGGCGGCGTCCTCGCCGTGGAGTCCGGCCTAGGTGGGGCGCTGGCCACGCTGGAGTGGGCGGCACACGAGACGGAGCGCCGGCTGATCGCCGCCAACCGGGCCCGGCAGAGCGGCCACCCCGTGCCGGACGACATCCGGCGGCCGCTGTGGATCCTGCTGGACCGCCCCGGCGCCCTGGGACATCTCGCGGCGGCCGACGGCAGGCCCGACCCGCTGGAGCTGCTCCGTATCCCGCTGCGGCACGGCCGGGCCGCCCAGGTCACCGTCGTGCTGGCCGAGCAGTTCGACACGCTGGACACCCTCACCGAGACCGTCACGACCCACACCCGCGCCCGCGCGGTCCTCGGACCGGCATCCCGCGAGCAGATCGAGGCCGTCCTCGGAACCGAACCGCACACCACGCCGCCGCCCGAGGTCCCCCCGGGGCGCGGTTACGTCCGCCTCGGCGCGGGCCCGGTCCTGCGGCTCCAGGTGCCCGCCACCCCGGACCCGTACGACGACGCCACGAGCGACGCGCACCGGCAGGCGGTGCTCGACCTGCTGCCCGACCGGCACCCCCCGATGGAGGCGGCTCCGTCGGGGGAGCCCGCCGACGAGGGGCCCGCGACGGAGCAGGTCCCCGTGGCGGTGGAAGCGGCGGCCCGTCCGGGCGAGGCCGTACCCGTGGAGGCGGTGGTCGCCGAGGCCAGGCCGTCCGGGCCGCCGGCGCAGGCGCAGCCGGCGGGTGCCGAGAGCTGAACGGGGAGCCCCGCCGCACCATCGCGGGCGGGAGCCGGTCCACCGACGGTCCGCTTCCCGCCCGCGGGCGTCCCGGCGGGGCCCGGAAGCGCTCAGGCCACGAAGCTGCGCGGGGTGTCGGCCCCCACGCCTGCCCCGGAACGCACCAGGTCCACCGCGGCGGCCAGCCGTACGGCCGCCTCGTCCGCGACGGGCCCGCTGACCGTGAACGGCAGCCGTACGTATCCCTCGAAGGCCCCGTCGACCCCGAAGCGGGGGCCCGACGGCACCCGGACGCCGACCCGTTCGCCGGCCACCGCCAGCCGCGATCCGGAGAGGCCCCCGGTGCGTACCCACAGCGTCAGGCCGCCGCGCGGCACGGTGAACTCCCAGTCCGGCAGCTCCCGGCGCACCGCCGCGACCAGGGCGTCCCGGTTCTCCCGCGCCTGGCCGCGCCGGACCTCGACGGCCTGTTCCCAGCCGCCCGTGCCCATGAGCCAGTTGATGGCGAGCTGTTCCAGGACGGGGGTGCCCATGTCGGCGTAGGCGCGGGCGGCGACCAGACTGCGGATGACGTCGGGGGCCGCGCGCACCCAGCCGATGCGCATGCCGGCCCAGAAGGCCTTGCTGGCCGAGCCGACGGTCAGGACCGTGCTGCCCGCCGGGTCGAAGGCGCAGACACGGCGCGGCATATCGACATCGGCGTCCAGGCGCAGTTCGTTCATGGTCTCGTCGACGACCAGGACCGTTCCGGCGGACCGGGCCGCGTCCACCAGCTCCCGGCGCTGCTGCTCGTCGGCGAGCGCGCCGGTGGGGTTGTGGAAGTCGGCCACCACATAGGCGAGCCGGGGCGCGGCGTCCCGCAGGACCTGGCGCCAGCGGTTCATGTCCCAGCCGCCGAGCCCCTCCTCCATCGCGACCGGGACGAGGCGGGCGCCCGTCTCGCGCATCAGCTGGAGGATGTTGGCGTAACTGGGGGACTCGACCGCGATCCGTTCGCCGCGGCCGGCGAAGAGGTGACAGATCGCGTCGATGGCGCCCATCGCGCCGGTGGTGACCATGATCTGTTCGGGCATGGTCGGGATGCCGAGCGCGGTGTAGCGGTCGGCGATCATCTGCCGCAGGGCGGGCAGTCCGGCCGGGTAGTCGCCGTGCGTGTGGGCGTACGGCGGCAGCTCCTCCAGTGCCCCCTGGACGGCACGGGTCAGCCAGGGCTCGGGCGCGGGCAGGGCCGCACAGCCCAGGTCGATCATCGAGCCGAGCGACTCCGGCGGCAGCGGTTCGAGACCGCGGGCGGGCAGCGGGTTGCCGGCCGGCACGGCGGTCCAGCTGCCGGCACCGCGCCGGGACTCCAGGAAGCCCTCGGCGCGCAGCGCTTCGTAGGCCGCGGCGACGGTCGTACGGCTGACGGCCAGGGCGAGGGCCAGTTCGCGTTCGGCGGGGAGGCGGGCGGCGACCGGGACCCGGCCCTCCAGGACGAGCAGCCGCACCCCGTCGGCGAGCGCACGGTAGGCGGGCGGCTTGCGGCCGCCCGGTCCGGTGGGCCGGGCCTGCTGCGACCGGAGCTGCCGGGCGAGCTGGGCCGCCCCCACCGTCGATGTCCACTGCGCCATCAAAATCAGTCCACCTTCCTCGGATTGGCCATAGTTGGTGACCGATCCCCTGCCACAGAGTGGCACGAAGCAGTCCACTACCACCACAGCAGGGGGCACGACGTGGCCAGGACCACCGGCCGGAGCACCACTCATCTCACCCGGCGGCTGGTCCAGCTGTACGTCGGCCTGACGCTGTACGGGGCGAGCTCCGCGCTCCTGGTGCGGGCCGAGCTGGGCCTGGAGCCGTGGGGCGTGCTGCACCAGGGCCTCGCGGAGCTGACCGGGATATCGATCGGCGTGGTGTCGATCATCATCGGCGCGGTGGTGCTGCTGCTGTGGATCCCGCTGCGCCAGCGGCCGGGGCTCGGCACGGTCTCGAACGTCTTCGTGGTCGGGCTGGCGATGGACGGGACGCTCGCCGTGGTCGGCGACCTGGACGGGCTCGGGTTCCGCGTGCCCGTCATGGTCCTGGGCATCGTGCTCAACGGGGTGGCGACCGGTCTCTACATCGCGGCCCGGTTCGGGCCGGGGCCTCGCGACGGGCTGATGACCGGGCTGAACCGGGTGACCGGGCGTTCCATCCGGCTGGTCCGCACGGCGATCGAGGTGGCGGTCGTGGTGACCGGTTTCCTGCTGGGCGGCTCGCTGGGGGCGGGCACGGTGCTGTACGCGCTGGCCATCGGCCCGCTGGCCCAGTTCTTCCTGCGGATGTTCGCGCTCCCCGAGCCCGCCGGGCCGGGTGTCACCGTCGCCTCGGGGGAGCCGTCCACCCCCGCGCCGCCCGCCGGTTCCGGCCCCGTTGCCGACCCGGCATCCGGGCAGGCCATACTGCCGCAGTGAATCCGAGCCACCCCTATCTGGACCACCCGGCGCCGATCGCCTTCGCCCATCGCGGCGGGGCGGCGGACGGCCTGGAGAACACCGCGACCGCCTTCCGCCGGGCGTCCGAGGCGGGCTACCGCTACTTCGAGACCGATGTGCACACCACGGCGGACGGCCGTCTCGTCGCCTTCCACGACGCGACGCTGGACCGGGTCACCGACGCCCGGGGCCGGATCTCCGCGCTGCCCTGGAGCGAGGTGCGCCGGGCCCGGGTCGGGGGCAACGAGCCGCTCCCGCTCTTCGAGGAGCTCCTGGAGGAGTTCCCCCGGGCCCGCTGGAACGTGGACCTCAAGGCGGAATCTGCGCTGGAGCCGCTGCTCGCTCTGATCCGTCGCACCGACGCCTGGGACCGGGTCTGCGTCGGCTCGTTCTCGGAGGCCCGGGTGGCCCGCGCCCACCGCCTGGCGGGCCCCCGCCTGGCCACGTCGTACGGGGTGCGCGGCGTCCTGGGGCTGCGCCTGCGTTCGTACGGCATCCGGGCGGCGCTGCGCGCGGGCGCGGTCTGCGCCCAGGTCCCGGAGCGGCAGGGCGGTATCCCGGTGGTGGACGCCCGCTTCGTGCGCACGGCGCACGCGCTCGGGCTCCAGGTGCACGTCTGGACGGTGAACGAGCCGGAGCGGATGGCGGCGCTCCTGGACCTCGGCGTGGATGGCATCATGACCGATCACATCGAGACGCTGCGTACGGTGCTGAGCGAGCGGGGGGCATGGTCCTGACGCCCGGTCCGTCCACGTCCACAGGGGACGACCGAGGGGGCGCGGCGTGAGCACCGGGACCACAGGGAAGGCCGATCCGGCCGGGCGGCCGCCGGACGACGGGACGGCGGCCGCCCGCAGACGCGAGCAGCACGGCTGGTACTTCTACGACTTCGCGTGCTCCGTCTACTCCACCAGCGTGCTGACCGTCTTCCTCGGTCCGTATCTGACGTCGATCGCCAAGGCGGCGGCCGATCCCGACGGGTTCGTGCACCCGCTGGGCATACCCGTGCGCGCGGGTTCGCTGTTCGCGTACTCCGTCTCGGCGTCCATCGTGGTGGCCGTCGTGCTGATGCCGATCGTGGGCGCGGCGGCGGACCGTACCGGGCGCAAGAAGCCACTGCTGGCGGCGGCGGCCTACACGGGGGCCGCGGCGACGGCGGGGATGTTCTTCCTGGACGGCCACCGCTATCTGCTGGGCGCGTTCCTGCTGATCGTGGCGAACGCCTCCATCTCCGTGTCGATGGTCCTGTACAACGCCTATCTGCCGCAGATCGCCGAGCCGGAGGAGCGCGACGCGGTCTCCTCGCGCGGCTGGGCCTTCGGCTACACCTCGGGCGCCGTCGTCCTGGTCCTCAACCTGATCCTCTACACCGGCCACGAGTCCTTCGGGCTCGCGGAGTCCGACGCGGTGCGGATCTGCCTCGCCTCGGCCGGTGTGTGGTGGGGCGCGTTCACCCTCGTACCGTTGCGCCGGCTGCGTGACCGCCGGATCCCGCCGAGCGGCGAGGGAGCGGTCGGATCCGGGTGGCAGCAGCTGAGAACGACCCTGCGCGACATGCGGCGCCACCCGCTGACGCTTTCCTTCCTGCTCGCCTATCTCGTCTACAACGACGGGATCCAGACGGTGATCTCGCAGGCCTCGCTGTACGGCTCCGAGGAGCTGGGCCTGGATCAGACGACGCTGATCGTCGCCGTGCTGCTGGTGCAGATCCTGGCGGTGGCGGGGGCGCTCGGCATGGGGCGGCTCGCCCGTACGTACGGGGCGAAGCGCACCATTCTGGGATCGCTGGTGATCTGGACCCTCATCCTGATCTCCGCCTATCTGCTGCCCGCCGACGCTCCGGCGTTCTTCTTCGTTCTGGCGGCGGCGATCGGCCTGGTGCTGGGCGGCAGCCAGGCCCTGTCGCGCTCGCTTTTCTCGCACCTGGTGCCGCGCGGCAAGGAGGCGGAGTACTTCTCCGCGTACGAGCTGAGCGACCGCGGACTGAGCTGGCTGGGGCCCCTGGTGTTCGGTCTGGCCTACCAGCTGACCGGCAGCTATCGCGACGCGATCATCTCGCTGATCGTGTTCTTCGCGCTCGGCGCGGTGCTGCTCGCGCGGGTCCCGGTGAGGCGTGCGGTGGAGGCCGCGGGCAACCCCGTGCCGGAGCGGATTTAGACGTTGAAGTCAAAGGGCGGTAGTATACGTCTTTGGCCTGCCCGGGAGGACCGTTACTGCCAGTGGAAGCGGCTCAACCGTTGAGTGACAACTTCCACCAGAGGTGACAAACCGGGCATGCGCGGGTACTCAACCCAGACAAAGCAGCGGCACGACGGGCGACGCATGACCGGCAACGGGAATCTTTACCGCCGACCGGACGTTGACCGGATGACGACGACAGCGACATTTTGTCCTGTGGGCGACAAGCCCGGGAGGCACGATTCATGAGTGAGCGAGCTCTCCGCGGCACGCGACTTGTGGTTACCAGCTACGAGACGGACCGCGGCATCGATCTGGCCCCGCGCCAGGCGGTGGAGTACGCATGCCAGAACGGACATCGATTTGAGATGCCGTTCTCGGTAGAAGCAGAGATTCCGCCGGAGTGGGAGTGCAAGGCGTGCGGCGCCCAGGCACTCCTGGTGGACGGGGATGGCCCCGAGGAGAAGAAGGGCAAGCCGGCGCGCACGCACTGGGACATGCTCATGGAGCGGCGCACCCGCGAGGAGCTGGAGGAGGTGCTGGCCGAGAGGCTGGCGGTTCTGCGCTCCGGAGCCATGAACATCGCCGTGCACCCGCGGGACAGCAGGAAGTCTGCCTGACCGCTTAGTACGACACAGCAGCACAGCGCCAAGAGCCGCGGGGGGGGGGGGGCCCACCCCGGGTAGCCCGCCCCGCGGGCCGGGGCGGCCCCCCCCCCCCCCCCCCCCCCCCCCCCCCCCCCCCCCCCCCCCCCCAACCCCCCCCCCCCCCCCCCCCCCCCCCCCCCCCCCCCCCCCCCCCCCCCCCCCCCGGCGCCCCCCCCCCCCCCCCCCCCCCCCCCCCCCGCGGCTCTTCGGTACGCCCCGACGCATGGTCCCCACGGCATGGCCCCCCGGTACGCCGGGAGCCATGCCGTCAGGGTGTGAGGGGCGGGCGGGGCCCCCGGGGAGCGTCCTCGGGCCCGGAGGGCGCCTGGGAGCCGTCGTCGCGGATGACCTCGCCCTGGACGACCTTTCCGTCCGGCCGGCCCATCCTGGCCTGCTGGAAGGCGTCCGAGAGGCCACCCGGCGTCGCGGCCCGCATGCGGCGCTCCAGTGAGCGCTCCGCGTACCGGCTGACCATGGTGCGCACCGGCGGCACCAGCAGGATCAGTCCGGCCGCGTCCGAGATCAGGCCGGGGATCACGAGCAGCAGCCCTCCCAGCATCAGCAGCCCGTTGCCCCGGGAGCCCTTGCCGCCCGCGGGGGCGGCCGACGGCGTGGCCGGGGCGCCGGGCTGCCCCGGCATTTGCTGGAGGGTCTCGGTCAGGTTCTTGAAGGCGCGTCGGCCCGCACTCTTGATGACCGCGGCGCCGAGCGCGGCCCCGGCCACCAGGATCAGCAGGACGACGAGGCCGCCGGCGGCCGAGGCGACCAGGGTCAGGAGCCAGATCTCCAGGACCAGCCAGGCGGCCAGGGCCGGCGGCAGGAATCTACGGGCGCGCGAGCGCCGGGGACGGGTCGGGGGCGGAGTGCCGGTCGTCATGTCCCCAGTGTGCCTGTACCGGCGTGCGAACGGCGTAAGCGGGTGATCATGAAGCCGGTCGGGCCGCGCCCTCGTTCGCCGGTCCGGAGCCCCGGCGTGCGCCGGTGCGGGGTCTCAGAGGGTCCTGCGGCCCAGGACCTTGTTCGCGCGGGAGGTGACGCCCCAGCTGGTGACCCGCCACAGCGCCTCGACGAGGATGTCCCGGCTCATCTTGGAGTCGCCGATCTCCCGGTCGACGAAGGTGATGGGGACCTCGACCACGTGATAGCCCGCCTCGACCGCACGCCGGGCGAGATCCACCTGGAAGCAGTAGCCCTGCGAGGCGACCTCGTCCAGTCCGAGGCCGTCGAGCGTCCCGGCGCGGAAGGCGCGGTAGCCGCCGGTGACGTCCCGGACGGAGAGACCGAGGGCGAGCCGGGAGTAGAGGCTGCCGCCGCGCGAGATCACCTCGCGGCTCTTGGGCCAGTTGACCACGCGGCCGCCCGGCACCCAGCGGGATCCGAGGACCAGGTCGGCGCCCTTGAGCGCGGTGAGCAGCCGGGGCAGCTCCTCGGGCTGGTGGGAGCCGTCGGCGTCCATCTCGACGAGCACGCCGTAGCCGTGCTCGGAGCCCCAGGCGAAGCCCGCGAGGTAGGCGGCGCCCAGCCCTTCCTTGCCCTTGCGGTGCAGGACGTGGACCTGGTCGTCGGCCGCGGCGATCTCGTCGGCCGCCTTGCCGGTGCCGTCGGGGCTGTTGTCGTCGGCCACCAGGATGTCGGCATCCGGGACGGCGGTACGCACCCGGTCGACGATCGGCCCGATGTTCTCGACCTCGTTGTAGGTCGGAATGATCACCAGAACCTTGCCGAGCGGGCCGAACTGCCTCTGACCGCCGTCGTTCACTACTGCCCCTTAGAGTCCGTACACAGGGGGACACCATATCCAGCGCACCGCCCGTCGGGCGCCGACGCGGTCGCGCGGGCGCGCGGCGCGGCGCGGACAGACCCGTGGAACTGCGGACAGAACACGGGCCCGGGACACGGCGACCCCCTCCGGGAGAGGACGCGGGAGAAAGCGTCGGAACTTCGGATCGGGGCCCGGCGCCCTTCGGGCCGACCTGGGACCCGCTGGCTGCGGGTCGACCGAAAGCCGTTGTCTACTGAACGTCCGGGCCCCACCCGGGTCCCACCCTCCGTCCGGCTGGAACCTTCCCTCGCCCCCGAGGCGCGGGCGCTGAACCTGGCTGTCGGCGGTGGTGGGCCGGTGCGGCACACCACCTCATGACCCAGCGGCGTTCGACGACTGCGTGGAGGTTCAACCGGACGGACGTCCTGTGGTGGACCCGGCCGAACCTACCGGCCCGTGGGCGCTTTCTGTCAACACCCGTGCGACCTGCGACTTTTTCCGGAATCGCCTGGTCAGTACGGAAGGGTCGCAGGTCGCGGACCAGCGATCGGGCCATCGATCGGCGGTACGAAATGTCCCGACGTCACTCGTTCGGTCGCACGTAGACAGTCTGTCCGAAGACCACGGTCCGGAGGCAGACGGGAAGGTCGGCCCCGGGGGTGAGATCCGGCAGGCCGGGCGTGCCGGAACGGGGGTCGGTGGACCATCGGGCGACCCGGTCGTCGGGGGCCTGGACCAGGAGTTCGGCGGTGCGCCAGACGGCGTAGTCGGCCGGGGCGCCGGGCACCAGGAGGCCCGCGTCGTCGCGGCCGACGGCCCGCCAGCCGCCCCGGGTGTGGGCGGTGAACCCGGCGCGGACCGAGATGCGGTGCTCCGGGGTGCGGTGGTGGGCGGCGGCCCGCACGGTGCCCCAGGGGTCGAGCGGGGTGACCGGGCTGTCGGAGCCGAAGGCCAGCGGCACTCCGGCCCGCAGCAGCGCCGCGTACGGGTTGAGGGTGGCGGCCCGCTCCGCGCCGAGGCGCTCGGCGTACATCCCCTCCGGGCCGCCCCAGGCGGCGTCGAAGGCGGGCTGGACGGAGGCGGTGAGGCCCAGTTCCGCGAAGGCGGCGATCGTCTCGGGGGTGAGCATCTCGGCGTGTTCGACGCGGTGGCGGGCGGCCCGGATCCGGTCGAGGCCGAGCGTTTTCGCGGCGGCCCGGATCCCGTCCACCACGGCGGTGACCGCGGCGTCGCCGATGGCGTGGAAGCCCGCCTGCAGGCCCGCCTCGGTGCAGGCGGTGACATGGGCGGCGATCCTGGCGGCGTCCAGGTGGGCGGCACCGGTGTGCGGGTCGTCCGCGTAGGGCCGGTGCAGGCAGGCGGTGTGCGAGCCGAGGGAGCCGTCGACGAACAGATCACCGGCCGCGCCGATCGCGCCCAGCTCGCGGATGCGCCGGGCATCCTTCTCGTCGGCGATCTCCTCGGCCCAGAGGCCGACGACGCGGGGTCCGGGCCGCTCGGCGGCGAGGGCGAGCAGCGAGGTGAAGTCCTCCTCATCGGAGATCTCGGGTCCGCCGCACTCGTGCACGCTGCCGATGCCGAGGGAGGCGGCGTGGTCGAGGGCGGCGCGCTGCGCGGCTCCCCGCTGGGCGGCCGGGAGCGCGCCGTGCGCGGCGGCCCGAACCGCGTGGTGGGCGTCGCCGGTGAGCGGCGCGTCGGGGTGGTAGCCGGTCATCGCGGTGACGCCGGGGACGAGGTCCAGCAGGGCCGTCGTGACGACCGCGGAGTGCACGTCGATCCGCGGCAGGTACAGGGCCCGGCCGCCGGCCGCCTCGTCGAGCTCGGCGCGCGAGGGGTGGCGCCGCTCGGGCCAGCGGGCGGCGTCCCAGCCGTGTCCGAGCAGAACGTCCCCGGCGGGGCGCCCGTTCGCGAACGCACGGACGAGGCCGAGGGCCTCGGACAGGGTGCGGGCGCCGGAGAGGTCGAGCCCCGTCAGGGCCAGGCCGGTGGCGGTGGTGTGCACATGGGCGTCGGTGAACGCCGGGGTGACCAGGGCGCCTTCGAGGTCGACCACCTCGTCCACGCCGCTCGCGAAGGCGTCGGCGGCCCCCTCGGACCCCACCCAGGCGACATGGCCGCGTTCGACGACCATCGCGGTGGCGAACGGGTCTGCGGGGCTGTGGACGTCGCCGCCGCGCAACAGCACGGTGCGGTGTTCGGGGGCGCTCTGGGGGGCGGTGCTCTGGCTCATGGGACCAGTCTCGCGCCTGTCGGCCGCCGCCCGGTCCCCGGCCCCCTCCTCCGCGGCGGGCGGCCCGCCGCTCAGATACGCGGGGGCCGGGCCTCGTACGGGGTGGACAGGACGACGGTGGTCCGGGTGGACACACCGGCGAGCGTACGGATCCGGGTGAGCAGGTGCTCCAGCTCCAGCGGGGTCGCCACGCGCACCTTGAGGATGTAGTTCTCGTCCCCGGCGACGCTGTGACAGGCCTCCAGTTCGGGTACTCCGGCGAGCCGTTCGGCGATGTCGTCGGGTGCGCTCGGGTCGAACGGTTTCACCGAGATGAACGCGGTGATGGGCAGCCCGACGGCCTCGGGGTCGACGACCGCGGCATAGCCGCGGATCACCCCGCGCTGCTCCAGTCGGCGGACGCGCTGATGAACAGCCGAAGTGGACAGGCCCGTGGCCTTGCCCAGGTCGGTGTAGCTCATCCGCCCGTCCTTGACGAGCAACTCAACGATCTGACGGTCCAGCTCCTCCATGTGGATCAACCTATGGCCCAGGGCGCCGCTCGGCACAGTCGCGCGGGTCACGGTTCGGCACCTGCGGACCGCATGTGACGAATGCCACATGCCCGCGGGTCGGTAGCGGGCCGCCTCGCGGTTATCGGGGATGCGCGGCGGGAAGTGCTTGCTGTGGTCGAGGCCGTGGCGCCTTGTCGGCCCACCCGAGGGGGGAATTTCCATGCAGAGCCTGAAGCTCACCGAACGTACCGAACCGGAGCCTGTTGATCCGGACGACGACGGTAGCGCCGACGCGTACGACATGTTCGAGATGGTCCGGGTGATCTGCCCGGACTGCGCCCAGCCCATCGCGCTGCTGGCCGACGAGGACGTCCTGCCGGAGCACGCCCGGTGCCCCACGCCGTGGAACCCCTTCGTCCTCACCGTCTGCGCCGGAACCGGCCGCGGCGTGAGCGACGCCCGGCCCGCGGACGAGACGCTGGAGCTCCAGGAGCAGGAGGCGGGGCTGCTGTTGACGCTCCCCCAGGGACTCGACTGGCGGATGCAGCCCTTCTCGCACGCCGGGGGACCCGGCTCCCGTCCGCTGCGCGTGCCGGGGGTGCGGCGCGAGGCCGCCTGACCCGTAGGGCCTTTCGTCTGGATCATGCCGGGCTCGCGGGGCCCGGCACCACGGCGGCCGGGCCGCCGTGGTGCCCGAGGCACCGCGTCCCCCGGTCGCCGGCGGCCGGGGGCGGGCGCCCGCGAACGAGCGGTCGAATCGGCGTGGCAGTGACCCCGGCCCGCCCCGCCGCGTTGGCCCCGTATGACCACGCCGCATTCAACAGTCGGTTCGGGTCGCCGACGGCTCGCCGCACCCGCCCCCGAAGAATCGGTTCCGCAGCCGGAAACGCCCCCACAACAGCCGCCCCGCTCCTCGGGGACCCCACCCATGGGCGCCCCCGCGGACCCGCCGATCTACAGCGCGCTGCTCAGACAGTGGGAGAGCGACGGCCGCACACTGCCGGGCCGCCGCGACCCGGAGTGGCGCCAGGCCGCGGCGCTGCCCCCGTGGCCCGGGGCGCCGCTGCGGTTCAGCGCGTCTCGGGACCCGCGAGGTGGCGCGCGATGACCATGCGCTGGATCTGATTGGTGCCCTCCACGATCTGGAGCACCTTCGCCTCGCGCATCAGCCGTTCGACCGGGAAGTCGAGCGTGTAGCCGTAACCGCCGAGCACCTGGACGGCGTCGGTGGTCACCCGCATAGCCGCGTCCGTGCAGAACAGCTTCGCCATGGCGGCCTGCCGGGAGAAGGGCTCCCCCGCGTCCCGCAGCCGTGCCGCCTCCAGGTACAGCGCCCGGCCGGCCTCGATCTGGGTGGCCATGTCGGCGAGCATGAACCGCAGCCCCTGGAAGTCCGCGATGGGGCGGCCGAACTGCCGCCGGTCCGTGGCGTACCGGACGGCTTCGTCCAGGGCGGCCTGGGCGACCCCGACAGCACAGGCGGCGATACCGAGGCGCCCGGAGTCGAGCGCGGACAGGGCGATGGCGAAACCCTGGCCCTCCTCACCGATGCGCCGGTCCTCGCCGACCCGTACGCCGTCGAAGTGGAGCTGGACCGTGGGCGAGCCCTTCATCCCCATCTTCTTCTCGGGGAGAGCGGCGTTCAGCCCCTCGGCGTCGCCGGGGACGAGGAAGGCCGTGATGCCGCGGGGGCCCTCGACGCCGGTGCGGGCGAGCACGGTGTAGAAGTCCGCGACCCCACCGTGGGTGATCCAGGCCTTGGTCCCGGTGATGACCCAGTCGTCCCCGTCCCGCACGGCCTTGGTACGCAGGGAGGCGGCGTCGGAGCCGGAGGCGGGTTCGGAGAGGCAGTAGGCGCCCAGCAGGCCCCCGGAGAGCATCGCCGTCAGATGCGCGGCGCGCTGCTCGCCGGTGCCGTACCCGGCCAGGGCGTGGCAGGCGAGGGAGTGGACGCTGACGCCGAGACCGACGGTGAGCCGGGCGGCGGCCAGTTCTTCCAGTACCTGGAGGTAGACCTCGTAGGGCTGGTCACCGCCGCCGTGGGCGGAGTCGTACGGGAGTCCCAGGAGTCCGGCCTCGGACAGGAGGGTGAAGACCTCGCGGGGGAAGACGCCCGCTTCCTCCTCCTCGGCCGCCCGGGGAGCGATCTCCTTCGAAACGATGTCGCGGACGAGCGCGACGAGCTGCCGGGACTCCTCGGTGGGCAGACGGCGTTCCACCGGCTGCGGGGCACGGTCGGACATGACGGCGCTCTCCTCCCTGTCGGGCATTGCGGCGGTCACGCGCTCGGGGTGGGAGAGGCGCCGCCGGGTGATCTCCCGGAAGTGACCCGGGAAAAGCAGTCTGCCCAGACGATCCTGCCTTCCCGGGTCACGGGTGGCGCGGTGATCGGCTGTGGCGGGTCGAGTATGCCCGATCGGATGCCTCCCGTCACGAGGGGCAACAGCGCGGGCTGCGCCGCCCCCGCCGCGCAGCAGGCAGCGACCACCAGCCGCTGCGCGGCAACTTCAACCAGCTGCGCAAGTCCTTCGGGACCGACCTGGTCACCTCGGCGATCACGGCGGACGGCTCCGACGGCGGCAAGACCGACGCGGTGGACTGCGCGGGGGCGGCGAAGCACCTCGACTGGTACCTGCCGATGACCTATGACTTCTTCGGCGCCTGGAAGGCACCGCGGCCGGCCGGTACGGCGTACGCGCACTGCGGCACCAACTGGTGGAGCTACGACACCCCGGAGACCATCGGCACCAAGATGAACGACAAGAACGAACAGGGCCTGGGAGGCACGTTCTTCCGGGAGCTGCGCGGTGACGCCGGGAACGGCGAGCTGATCAGGGCGATCCGCCGGCATTCACGGGATCGACGGGCGGAACGGGCGGGGTGCCGGGCGGCGCCCCGTCCTTTCGCACGGTCCGCCCCCTCGTCGCACGCCCCGCCCCTCCGCACGCACTGCCCGGTGCCCGCGATCGGGGTCAGGCCGTCACAGCAGGCCGAGCTGGGTGACGAGCATCGCGAACACGACCACGAAGGCCCAGCCGGCGATGTGCTCCAGCAGCTTGGAGCCGTCCTCGGGACCGCCGGTGCGCGCGCGGCGGGCGTGGTGGGCGTTTCCTGCGGCGGCGGTCGCGGTCATGGCGTCTCACTCTTCGTGCGGCTTCGGCTGGTTTCCCCGGGACCCGACCAGAGTGCCAGCACCCCGCGCCGCGGAAAACGAGATCCCCGTCACGGTCCCGGGCGGGCCGAGCGTCCGCCGGTGTCGCGCTCCGCAGGTACGGCAGGGAAAACGGGCCGGAACGGGCCACGCGGGCGGGAGCGCGCAGTGGGGCACGCCACACCGGCCCCGCCGCCGGGTGGCCCGACGGACCACCGGGAGCCGTCCCCGGCGCTTTGGGCCCGGCCCCGGCTCACCGACCGGAACCGTGCGGGGCACTCCCCGCACGGCGTGGCCCCGGCCGCACCTGCTCACAGCAGGCCGAGCGCCCTCAGCACGCGCCACTGGCCCGGTGTCGTCCGGGTCGGCCAGTAGACGTAACACACCCCGCCCGTACCGCTTCTGACCTTGCCGCCCGCGTCATAGCGCTTGGTCCGCAGCCAGATGTTCTCCCATTCGCGCCGCCGGTAGACGCGGCGTACCGCGTCGTTGTCGGGGGACGCTGGGTCGTTGGCGATCACGTCGCCCTCGGGGGTGAAGCCGATGACCGTCATCAGATGGCCGGCCGTTCCGTATCCGGCGCCGGTCAGTTCCTCCTTCAGGAAGGACTGGGAGGTGATGACGGGGATGCCGGCGCGGATCAGCCGCTCCACGTCGGTGAGCGAGCCGAGCCGGGTGACGACGGCGTTCAGGTCGCGGTACGTGGCGGCGTAGGCGGCGTTGAACGGCCAGTTGCCGCAGCCCTCGTACTGGTAGTCGTAGGTCTGGCGGGCGGCGTGGCAGACCTGGGGGTCGGGCAGGCCGGGCTTGACCCAGGCCAGGTCCTCGGCCGTGGGGCGGCGGCCCCAGTGCTCGATGATCATCTGCGAGGAGGTGGGGCTGCACCACGCCTCACCGCCGTTGTCGTACTCGGGGTACTGCCCGATGTGGATGTTCTGCGAGTAGCGGGGCACGGGCAGTTCGCGGGCGAGCGCGGGGGTGCTCGCGGGCACGGTGAAGCGGTCGGGCACGTCGGAGGCCATCGCTCCGACCCGCCAGACGGTGGGGGTGAGGCGGCTGCCCGGGGTGCGGTACAGCGTGAGCCGCAGCCGGTAGGAGACCAGGCGGACGCCGCTCGCGGGGTCGTCCACCGAGAAGGTGTCCGTCCACACGGAGCTGTACGGGTCGCCCTGGCCGTCGACGGACGTGCGGCGGATGTCGCCGTCGCCCGCCGCCCAGCGGCCCATCACGAACCAGGGCGTCGCGGTGCCGTCCGCGTAGACGCCGCTCAGCTCGACCTGGATCCAGGTGCCGGCCGGGGTGCGGGCGTTCCAGGAGGCGATCACCTCGGTGGCGGGGACGGTGGAGCGGCGCACCGGGGAGGTCCAGGTGGCGTAGTCCCAGGCGGCCGTCCTGCCGGTGTGCGGGTCGGTGTACTCGGTGCGGCCGGCCGGGGCGGCGATCACGACGCCGGGCCGGGGCCCCGGAAGCACCCGGGTCCCGTCGCCCGTGCCGCAGCGCCAGTCGGTGTAGGTGTGCCAGAAACGGTTGTCCACGAGGGCCTCCGGGACGGCGGAGGAGCCGGTGGGCGAGGTCGGGGCGGCGGACGCGGACGCGGCGGATCCCACCGTGCCGGCGGCAGCCGCCGCGGCGAGCGCGGCGGTCAGAACGGTTCTGCGCGAAGTCGGACTGGTCATGATCGTGACCCCCGGTCGGATGCGGAAGGTGGTCTGCGGGTGCCGTGCGGTGCGCCAACTATCCCGGTTCGCAGTCGGATCGGGCCAGTGCTCGGCACCCGCCGCCGGACCGAATATGGGTCTGGACCACTGGCGTGACCTGCGGTGGACCCCGGGCACTTCCGTGCCGGAACGTACCCTGGGGCCATGGACGACCTGGCCCGCCACGCCGATGGCCTCTCCGCACTGCCCCCCTCCTGCGGGCCGGTGCGGCTCGTCGCGGTCGACGGGCACGCCGGTTCGGGCAAGAGCACCTTCGCCGCCCGTCTCGCGGCGGCGCTGGGCGGTGCGCCGGTCCTCCATCTGGACGACCTCGCCACGCACGAGGAGCTGTTCGGCTGGACGGGACGGCTGCGGGAGCAGGTGATCCTGCCCCTCTCGCGCGGCGAGAGCGCCCGCTACGCCCCGTACGACTGGACGGAGCGGCGCTTCGGCCCGGCGCGGACCCTGGAGCCGGCGCCGGTGGTGCTGGTGGAGGGGGTCGGCGCGGGGCGCCGTCAGGTGCGCCCGTGGCTGGCGGCGCTGTGCTGGATGGAGTTGGACCGGGAGGTGTCCTGGGAGCGGGGCCGGCGGCGGGACGGGACCGGGCTCTCCGAATTCTGGGACGGGTGGGCGCTCGCCGAGGCCCGGCATTTCGCCGACGATCCCTCACGGCCGTACGCCGACACTCTGGTACGCCAGTTGCCCGAGGGGTACGCGTGGCTGGCGGGGCCCCGCACGACAGCGGGGGTGAACCGAACCATCACGCACGGTAGCCAGAACGCTTCGCCATACTGAGCAGTCGGAAATCGGCCCGGAAGTGCCCCAACTGCGCTTGACCGAGGGGCCTTACTGGTCTTACGTTCTCATTGTGCGGCTTTTCGGAGCCCCCATGGACGCGAAGCCCCCGGTTGTTCCCCCGTGATCGGGGGCTTCGTTCTGTGCTCCCCCGCCGCCCCGGCGACCACGCAGAGCGATTCACTCACCCTGGGTCACCACCTCAGAGGCCGGTCATCGGGCGGTCGCCTCCCCGTGCGCGGGTACGATGCACCTCGGTGTGGTCAATTCCCTTCCTCCACGCCGTGATTCAGCACGCTCCGGTGGGCATGCTGTGCGGGCGGGACATCCTGGGGGCACGGTTTGTGGGGGACCTGATGGACATCGGCACACAGGGCGCTGGAGCCCCTGCCGACCTCGCCTGGCTGCGTGGCATGGACGCCTACACGATGGGCGCCTACCCGCAGGCCGAGGAGGAGTTCAGAGCCGCGGTGCGGTTCGATCCGGGCATGGCGGACGGCTGGCTCGGCCTCCACGCGCTCCGCATCGACACCACCACGGCCCTGTTACGCATGTACCGGCACCGTGACCGCTTCGGCGAACAGCGCGCACGCCACCGGCGTACGCTCAACTCCTGGTACTGGCTCGGCTGGTGGGTGCAGCCGGTGCTGGAGAGTCAGCGCGATCTGCTGCTCGCGCACGCCTCGCACTGGCTGGACGGACGCCATGTGCCGGAGCTGGACCGGGCGTTGGCCGGGTTGCCGCCGGTGGACGCGGATCCGCAGGTGCGGTTCCTGCACGCCTGTCGCTCCTATCTGGTCAAGGACTGGGAGCAGTTGGTGCGCTGCACCGAGCAGCTGGTCGACGATCCGATGCTGGGCATCGAGGCGGGTCTGTTCGGCGGGATGGCGCGGGTGCGGCTGGAGATGTTCGGGCAGGCGGAGCCCCTTCTGTCGGCCGCGCTGATGCGCTGCCGCAGCGAACAGCCGCAGCGCAAGGAGTTGCGTTACTGGCTGGCGCGGGCCCACGAGGGCACGGGGCGCAGCGCGGCCGCCCTGCCGCTGTACCGGGCGGTGCACCGGGTCGACCCGGCCTTCATGGACACCTCCGCCCGGCTCGCCGCTCTGGTGGAGGGCGACGGGTACGACGAGTCGGCGGACCTGGCCGCCGTGACCCTGACGGGTTTCGGTTCGGGTGCGTCGGGGACGACGGGGGCGCAGCCGGAGGGCGACGCGCTGCTCGGCGCCGATCCGGTGGACGGGCGGGAGTCCTGGCCGATGAGCGACCCGGGGCTGCTCGGCGACGAGCCGGTCCTCGGATCGCCCGCCCCCGTCGAGGGCGCCCGCCGTACCAAGGCACGGAAGCCGCCGCCCTTCCCGGCCGGGCCCAGCGATCCCGCACTGCTGGCCGACGCGCTGGCGCAGCTGGAGCGCATGGTCGGCCTCGAACCGGTCAAGCGGCAGGTGAAGGCGCTCTCGGCGCAGTTGAACATGGCCCGGCTGCGGGCCGAGCAGGGCCTCCCGGTCCAGCCGCCCAAGCGCCACTTCGTCTTCTCCGGCCCCTCCGGCACCGGCAAGACCACCGTGGCACGCATCCTGGGCCGGGTCTTCTACGCCCTCGGGCTGCTCGGCGGCGATCATCTGGTCGAGGCCCAACGATCCGATCTCGTCGGGGAGTTCCTGGGGCAGACGGCGGTGAAGGCCAATGAGCTGATCGACTCGGCCCTGGGCGGGGTGCTGTTCGTCGACGAGGCGTACAGCCTGGCCAACTCCGGTTACAGCAAGGGCGACGCGTACGGCGACGAGGCGCTCCAGGTCCTCCTCAAGCGGGCCGAGGACAACCGGGACCATCTCGTCGTCATCCTCGCGGGTTACCCGGAGGGCATGGACCGGCTGCTCGCCACCAACCCTGGGCTCTCCTCCCGCTTCACCAGCCGGGTCGACTTCCCCAGCTACCGGCCGCTCGAACTCACCGCGATCGGAAGTGTGCTGGCCGCGGAGAACGACGACGTCTGGGACGAGGAGGCGGTGGACGAGCTGCGCTCGATCAGCGGCCATGTGGTGGACCAGGGCTGGATCGACGAGCTGGGCAACGGCCGTTTCCTGCGGACGCTGTACGAGAAGAGCTGTGCCTACCGTGATCTGCGGCTCTCCGGCTATCCGGGCGAGCTGACCCGCCAGGACCTGTCGACGCTGCGGCTGGCGGACCTGATGCAGGCCTACGGCGAGGTGCTGTCGGGGCGCGGCCCGGTGGGCCGGGGCAAGCAGGAGCCGGGTGCGGTGTGACGCCGCGCCGGGGGCGTTCGCTTCCGGCGCGGCGCTGGCACACCTCAGTGCACGAGGGCCCCGGGCGCCGGCAGGTCCGGCGCCTTCGGCACGTCCACCGTGCGGCGGGGCACCGAGACCGTCCGGTGGGCCGGGTCGCGGACCTCCCCCACCAGCGTCTCCAGGACGTCCTCCATGGCGACCAGGCCGAGGATCCGGCCCGAGGCGTCCGCGACCTGCGCCAGGTGCGTCGCGGCCCGGCGCATCACGGTCAGGGCGTCGTCGAGTGGGAGTTCGGCCCGTACGGTCGCCATCGGGCGCCAGATCGCTTGCGGAACCGCGCGGTCGGCGTCCTCCAGCTCCAGGACGTCCTTGACGTGCAGGTAGCCCATGAAGGGGCCGCCGCCGTCCGCGCAGACCGGGAAGCGGGAGAAACCGGTGCGCACGGTCAGCTCCTCGATCCGACGGGGGGTCACCGACGGGTCGACCGTGACCAGGGTCGCCCGCTCCAGCAGGACGTCGGCGACGGGCCTGCTGCCCAGTTCGAGGGCGTCCTCCAGGCGGGTCGCCGCCTCCGGTCCGAGGAGGCCTGCCTGTCCGGAGTCCTCCACGAGCCGGTTGAGCTGCTCGCTGGTGAAGACGGCCTCCACCTCGTCCTTCGGTTCGACGCCGAACAGTCGCAGCACCAGGCCGGCGCAGGCGCCCAGCGCGGTGGTGACCGGGCGGCAGAGCCGGGCGAAGGCGACCAGACCGGGGCTCAGCCACAGTGCGGTCCGCTCGGGTGCGGCCATCGCGAGGTTCTTCGGGACCATCTCGCCGATGACCAGGTGCAGGACGACCACCGACAGGAGCGCGAGGGCGAAGCCGAGGGGGTGGACGAGCCCGTCGGGGACGTGCGCCGCCTGGAAGACCGGCTCCAGGAGATGGGCGAGCGTCGGCTCGGCGACGGCTCCCAGGGTGAGGGAGCAGACGGTGATGCCGAACTGGGCGGCGGCCATCATCTGCGGCAGGTTCTCCAGGCCGTGCAGGACCGTGCGGGCCCGGCCCGAGCCCTGTGCGGCGAGCGGTTCGATCTGGCTTCGGCGTACGGAGACGAGGGCGAACTCGGCGCCGACGAAGAAGCCGTTCGCCAGCACGAGGAGTGCGGCGAGGAGGAGTTGGAGCAGGCTCATCGCGCGGCCTCCAGCAGTGCCGGCGCGGCCCTGTCCGGCAGCGGGTCGGCCGCCCGGGTGAAACGGACCCGTTCGGCGCGGTTGTGGCCGACCTGGCGGACGGAGATCCGCCAGCCGGGGAGTTCGGCCCGGTCGCCGGGGGCGGGGATGCGGCCCAGCAGTCCGGCGACGAGCCCGGCGACGGTCTCGTAGGGGCCCTCGGGCACGTCGAGTCCGCTGCGGCGCAGGGTGTGCACCCGGCAGCTGCCCTCGGCGTCCCACACCGGGCGGCCGTCCTCGCCGATGGCGGCGGTCAGCTCGGGGCGGCCCGCGCCCTCGGCGTCGTGCTCGTCGCGGACCTCGCCGACGAGCTCCTCGATGATGTCCTCCAGGGTGACGACGCCCGCGGTGCCGCCGTACTCGTCGACGACCACGGCTATCGGCTGTTCGTGGCGCAGCCGCCGCAGCAGCGCTTCCACCGGCAGCGTCCCGGGCACCAGGAGCGGGGGGACGGCGATCCGTCCGGCCGGGGTGCGCAGGCGCTCAGAGGCGGGGACGGCGAGGGCGTCCTTGAGGTGGACCATGCCGATGACCTCGTCGATGCGGTCCCGGTAGACGGGGAAGCGGGAGAGGCCGGTGGCGCGGGTGAGGTTGAGGACGTCCGCGGCGGTCGCGGTGGAGTGCAGGGCGCTGACCTTCACCCGGGGGGTCATGACGTGCTGGGCGGTGAGACCGGCCAGCGCGAGGGTCCGGACGAAGAGGTCGGCGGTGTCCTGTTCCAGGGCTCCGGCCTCGGCGGAGTGCCGGGCCAGGGAGACCAGCTCGCCCGGGGTGCGGGCGGAGGCCAGTTCGGCGGTGGGCTCGACGCCCAGGAGCCGCACCAGCCGGTTGGCCAGGGCGTTGAGGAGGGTGATCACCGGACGCAGGAGCGCGGCGAAGCGGGCCTGCGGTCCGGCGACGAAACGGGCCACCTGGAGCGGCCGGGAGACCGCCCAGTTCTTGGGCACGAGTTCGCCGACGACCATCTGCACGGCCGAGGCCAGCAGCATGCCGACGACGACGCCGACGCCCGGGACGGCCCCCGCGGGGAGCCCGGCGGCGGTGAGGGGTCCGGCGAGCAGCTGGGCGAGGGCCGGTTCGGCGAGCATGCCCACCACCAGGGAGGTGATGGTGATGCCGAGCTGGGTGCCGGAGAGCTGGAAGGAGAGTTCGCGCAGGGCTTCGACGACGGTACGGGCCCGTCGGTCGCCTTCGGCGGCGGCCCGTTCGGCGTCCGGCTTCTCCACGGTGACGAGCCCGAATTCGGCCGCCACGAAGAATCCGTTGGCGAGGATGAGGAGAAAGGCCGCTCCGAGGAGCAGCAGGGGGGTGGTCATGAGGCCGCCGCCTCCGGGGAAGGGGCGGCGCAGGTACTACCGGACGATCCGTCCATTGCTGGAGGGAGTCACTCCTTGGGTCGCAGGTAAAGCCCCGCGGGCCCGGGGTGGGGCCGTGGAACGGGCGGGGCGGGGCGCGCGGGGCGCCGCCGCCCACCAGAGTAGACAAGAAGGCCCAGCGCGGGGCAGGGGCTCAGCCGCCGGCCGGGGTGTCGTCGCTCCCGGAGCCGCGTGACTCGGCGAGGGAGCGCAGGGCGCGGGCGTCGCGGATGGCCTGCTGCTTGGCCAGGCCGGGCTGGATGCCGAGGGCGGGCAGGCTCGTTCCGTCGCTGAGGTCGAGGTAGACCCAGGGGTCGCCGGAGCGCAGGTTGACGCGGAGGATCTCCTCCCACGCCAGCCTGCGGGTCAGGGTGAGGTTGACGACGGTGACTCCGGTCTCGTCGGCGGTGACCTTGGGCCTGCTGAGCAGGGCCAGGACGCCGAAGAAGAGCGCCGCGACGAAGACGAAGGTGATCCGCTCCCCCGGGTTGAGCCGCTCCAGCATCAGGGCGATGACGGTGATGACGAGGAACATCGCCAGGCCCGTGCTCAGCAGGACCACCCGGGTGAGGGTGGGCCGGAAGGTGACCGGCAGGGTGGGCTGTTCGGGCCTGGACGCGGACATCGGGTCTTCTCTCGGGGGGGTGCGGGTGGGCCGGGGCCCTCAGAGGCGGCAGGCGTGGATGGCCGTGGTGAGGATGGCGCGGGCGCCGAGCTCGTACAGGTCGTCCATGATCCGCTGGGCCTCCTTGGCGGCGACCATGGAGCGGACGGCGACCCAGCCCTCGTGGTGCAGCGGGGAGATGGTCGGCGACTCCAGGCCCGGGGTGAGGGCGACGGCGCGCTCCAGGTGCTCGACGCGGCAGTCGTAGTCCATCATCACGTAGGACCGGGCGACCAGGACGCCCTGGAGGCGGCGGAGGAACTGCTGCACCTTGGGGTCGTCGGCGGGGGCGCCGTTGCGGCGGATGACGACGGCCTCGGAGGTCATGATCGGGTCGCCGATCACTTCGAGTCCGGCGTTGCGCAGGCTGGTCCCGGTCTCCACCACGTCCGCGATGATCTGGGCGACGCCCAGCTCGATGGCGGTCTCGACCGCTCCGTCGAGGTGGACGACGGAGGCCTTGACGCCCGCCTCGGCGAGGTGGGCGGCGACGATGCCCTCGTAGGAGGTGGCGATCGTCATGCCGTCGAAGTCCTGCGGGCCCGCCGCGGTGCCGGGCTTGGTGGCGTAGCGGAAGGTGGAGCGGGCGAAGCCGAGCTGGAGGATCTCCTCGGAGTCGGCCCCGGAGTCCAGCAGCAGGTCGCGGCCGGTGATGCCGATGTCGAGCTTGCCGGAGCTGACGTAGATCGCGATGTCGCGGGGGCGGAGGTAGAAGAACTCGACCTCGTTCGCCGGGTCGACCAGGACCAGTTCCTTCGACTCCTTGCGCTGCTGGTAGCCGGCCTCATGGAGCATCGCCATCGCAGGTCCGGAGAGTGAACCCTTGTTGGGAACGGCGATGCGCAGCATGAGGTCGGCTTCCTTCGTGCGGAGGGAGTGTGCGGGCTGTTTCGCGGTGGTGTCGCCCGGGCCGGGCCCGGACGGTGTCGCCCGGGCCGGGCCCGGGGAACGGCGTGGCGGTCGGCTCAGAGATGGGCGTAGACGTCGTCGAGCGAGATGCCGCGGGCGACCATCATCACCTGGACGTGGTACAGCAGCTGCGAGATCTCCTCGGCGGCGGCTTCCTTGCCCTCGTACTCGGCCGCCATCCAGACCTCGGCGGCCTCCTCGACGACCTTCTTGCCGATGGCATGCACGCCCTTGCCCACCAGTTCGGCGGTGCGGGAGGTCGCGGGGTCGCCCTCGGCGGCCTTGAGCTGGAGCTCGGCGAAGAGCTCTTCGAAGGTTTTGTCAGCCATGATGGTCCTCAGAATACGGGGTCGCCGGAGGGCACTCAGCGCCAGGGTTCGCTGACGGTGCGCAGCGTGGCCGCGGTGGCCACGGCGGCGGTGACCGCTTCGTGCCCCTTGTCCTCGTTGGACCCTTCGAGGCCGGCCCGGTCCAGCGCCTGCTCCTCGGTGTCGCAGGTCAGTACGCCGAAGCCGACGGGAACACCGGTGTCGACGGTGACCTGGGTGAGGCCGAGGGTGACGCCCTGGGAGACGTACTCGAAGTGGGGGGTGCCGCCCCGGATGACCACGCCGAGGGCGACGATCGCGTCATAGCCGCGGCCGGCGAGCACCTTGGCGACGACGGGCAGCTCGAAGCTGCCGGGGACGCGGAGGAGGGTCGGCTCGTCGATGCCCAGCTCGTGCAGGGCGCGCAGGGCGCCGTCGACGAGTCCGTCCATGACCTTCTCGTGCCACTGGGCCGCGATCACGGCCACGCGCAGGTCGCCGCAGTTGCGTACGGACAGTTCGGGTGCACCCTTGCCGCTCATGTCTCTCCTGATGCCGATGCTGGTGACGAGGTGTTCGGTCGTTCGTTACTGGTTGGCGCAGGTCGACGCGGGGGCGCCGTCCAGCCAGGGCAGGTCGTGGCCCATGCGGTCGCGCTTGGTGCGCAGGTAGCGCAGGTTGTGCTCGCCGGCCTGGACGGGCATGGGCTCCCGGCCGGTGACGGCGAGGCCGTGGCGGACGACGGCCGCGGTCTTGTCGGGGTTGTTGGTCATCAGCCGCAGGCTGCGCACGCCGAGGTCCGCGAGGATCTGGGCGCCCGCCGCGTAGTCGCGGGCGTCGGCGGGGAGGCCGAGCTCCAGGTTGGCGTCGAGGGTGTCCACGCCGCGCTCCTGGAGTTCGTACGCGCGCAGCTTGGAGAGCAGGCCGATGCCGCGTCCCTCGTGGCCGCGCAGGTAGACGACGACGCCCCGGCCCTGCTCGGTGATGCGCCGCATGGAGGCGTGCAGCTGGGGGCCGCAGTCGCAGCGCTGGGACTGGAAGATGTCGCCGGTCAGGCACTCGGAGTGGATCCGGACGAGGACGTCCTCGCCGTCGCCGATGTCGCCGTGGACCAGGGCGACGTGTTCGACGCCGTCGACGCTGGAGCGGTAGCCGTACGCGGTGAAGTCGCCGAACGCGGTGGGCAGCCGGGTCGCGGCCTCGCGGCGGACGGTCGGCTCGTTGCTGCGGCGGTAGGCGATCAGGTCCTCGATGGAGATGATCGTCAGGCCGTGCTTGCGGGCGAAGGGGATCAGCTCGGGCAGCCGGAGCATGACGCCGTCCTCGCCCGCGATCTCGACGATGGCCCCGGCGGGGCGGAGTCCGGCGAGCCGGGCGAGGTCGACGGCGGCCTCGGTGTGGCCGTTGCGGACGAGGACGCCGCCGGAGCGGGCGCGCAGCGGGAAGATGTGGCCGGGCCGGACGAAGTCGCCGGGGCCGGCGACGCCGCCCGCGAGCATGCGCAGGGTGGTGGCGCGGTCGGCGGCGGAAATGCCGGTGGTGACGCCGTGCTCGGCGGAGGCGTCGACGGAGACGGTGAACGCGGTCCGCATCGACTCGGTGTTGTGCTCGACCATCTGCGGGAGGTCGAGGCGGTCCAGCTCGTCGCTCTCCATGGGCGCGCAGATGAGGCCGCGGCACTCGCTCATCATGAAGGCGACGATCTCGGGGGTGGCCTTCTCGGCGGCGATGACGAGGTCGCCCTCGTTCTCGCGGTCCTCGTCGTCCACGACGACGACGGGCCGGCCCAGGGCGATGTCGCGGACCGCCTGTTCGACCGGGTCCAGGGAGAGGTTCTCGGGGAGCGGTTCGTGGTCGGGGTGCAGCCAGGTGGGCTGGGCAGTCATGCCGTGGCTCCTTCCAGAGCGGGTGTCCGCGTACGCAGCCACCAGTCGCGCATCCCCCAGAGGACGAGGGCGCCGTAGATGACGTAGACGAAGCCGGAGAAGGCGAATCCGTTGGCGAAGTTCAGCGGGACGCCGACCAGGTCGACGAGCAGCCAGGCGAACCAGAACTCGACCATGCCGCGGGCCTGGGCGTACATCGCGACGACGGTGCCGACGAAGATGTACGCGTCCGGCCAGGGGTCCCAGGAGAGCGACGGGAAGGCGGTGAACAGGCCGCCGACGGCGAGGGTGCCGAGAGCGGCGGCGGCGATCAGCACGCCGCGCTCGCGCCAGGTGGCGAAGCGGACGGCTATGGAGCCGTCCTGGGCCTGCTGCTTGCCGCGGTTCCAGGACCACCAGCCCCACAGGGCGACGACGATGACGACCAGCTGTTTGCCCGCGCTGCCGGAGAGGTGCGCGGAGGCGAAGGCGACGAGCAGGATCACGCCGGAGAGGAGCTGGGCGGGCCAGGTCCAGATCGAGCGCCGCCAGCCGAGGGCCAGGGCGATCAGGCCGACGAGGTTGCCGATCATGTCCGACCACTTGATGTGCTGGCCGAACACGGTGAAGGCCTCGGAGTTGAGCCAGTTCGCCGCGTTCATCGCGGGTCCTGTCCGGCCCGGTCGCCGAGCAGCCGCTCGACGTACTTGGCGAGGACGTCCACCTCCAGGTTGACCGGGTCGCCGGGCTGCTTGCGGCCGAGCGTGGTCAGGGCGAGGGTGGTGGGGATGAGGCTGATGGTGAAGTGGTCGGCCGCCGCGTCGACGACGGTGAGGCTGACGCCGTCGACGGTGATGGAGCCCTTCTCCACGACGTACCGGGTCAGCTCGGCCGGCAGGGAGACCTTGACGAGCTCCCAGTGCTCGGAGGGGGTGCGCTCGACGATGGTGCCGGTGCCGTCCACATGGCCCTGGACGAGGTGTCCGCCGAGCCGGCCGCCGAGCGCCATGGGGCGCTCCAGGTTGACCCGGGAGCCGGTGGTGAGCGCGCCGAGGCTGGAGCGCTTCAGCGTCTCGGCCATCACGTCGGCGGTGAACTCGCCGTCGGCGGTGTCCACGACGGTGAGGCAGACGCCGTTCACCGCGATGGAGTCGCCGTGCTGGGCGCCCTCGGTGACGACGGGACCGCGCAGCCGGAAGCGGGAGGCGTCCGCCAGCCGCTCGACGGCGGTGACCTCACCCAGTTCTTCGACAATTCCGGTGAACACTCAGTTTCCCTTCCGAGCAGGGGCGGGGACGGCGGTGATGCGCAGATCGGGGCCGATCGGCACGGTCTCGGTCACATCGAGGCGCAACGCCTCGTCGATCGTGGTGATTCCGGCGTCGGCGAGGGCGGCGGGGCCCGCGCCGAGGAGCACCGGGGCGAGATAGCCGACGACCTTGTCGACCTTTCCCGCGGCGACGAACGCGCCGGCGAGGGTGGGGCCGCCTTCGAGGAGTACGGAGAGGACGCCGCGCTCGTGCAGGGCCCCGAGGAGGGCGTCGAGGTCCAGGCCGGGGCCGGTGGCGGCACGGGGCAGGCGCAGGACGGCGGCCTCGGGAAGGTGGCCTGCGGGGGCGTCGTCGGCGACGGCGACCAGGGTGGGCGCGGTGGCGTCCAGGACCCGGGCGCCTGGCTTCACGGCGGTGGCGTCCGTGTCGACGACGACCCGCAGTGGCTGGGTGACGCCGTCGATGCCGCGTACCGCCAGCTGGGGGTCGTCGGTGCGGGCGGTGCCGGAGCCGACGAGCACGGCGTCCGCCTCGGCGCGCAGCCGGTGGACGTCGGCGCGGGCCTCCGGCGAGGTGATCCAGCGGCTGGTGGCGTCGGCGGCGGCGATCCGGCCGTCGAGGGTGGCGGCGTACTTCCACAGGACGTACGGCCGCCCGAGGCGCACCGAGGTCAGCCAGGCGGCGTTGCCCGCCTCGGCCTCCTCCGCGAGAAGGCCCCGCTCCACCCGGACACCGGCCGCGCGCAGCGTGTCGCCGCCGCCCGCGGCCCCCGGGTTCGGGTCGGCGACCGCGTACACGACGCGGCTGATCCCGGCGGACAGGAGGGCCTGGGAGCAGGGGCCGGTGCGGCCGGTGTGGTCGCAGGGTTCGAGGGTGACGTAGGCGGTGGAGCCGCGGGCCCTCCCGCCGGCCGCCCGCAGGGCGTGGACCTCGGCGTGCGGCCCTCCGGCGCGCTGGTGGAAGCCTTCGCCGACGACGGCTCCGGCGGCGTCGGTGATCACACAGCCGACGACCGGGTTGGGGCTGGTGGAGCCGAGACCGCGCGCCGCGAGCGTGATCGCTCGGCGCATGGCGGTGATGTCGGCTGCGGTGTCCACCGGGTCCTCCTGCCTCTTCGGGCACGGACTCCGGGGCCTGTCGATGACGACAGATAGAGCGGCTCACCAGCGGAAACGCCGAGAACCCGAGAACGGGAACGCCAGGAACGCACGGCATCACGGGAGACTCCCGGCCATGCGCCCGCCGACGGCGGCGTACCGATGACAACCCGCCGCGCACTGCCTCCCATCCGGACTTTCACCGTCGGTCCAGGAATCTCACCTGGTCAACCGGCCGCTGGCTGCGGACGGGTCGCGGACTATAACCGCCGGTTCGGAATTGCACCGACCCCGGAGTGCGCTGCTACTGGTACGGAACCAGTCTGCCACGAACGCCTCCCGGCCATGCGGGTGAGCGCTGTGGGCTGGATCACAGGGGCCGTGGCGCGATTTCGTTGGCGCGAAGGCGACAACGTAGTCATCGCGGAAGCCACAGGGGAGTCACAGGGAAGGCGTCGGAAAAGTTGACGCTTGAAGGTCCAGACCTATTGACGCACTGGTCTAGTCCTCTTAATCTCTGCGTCACCTCCGAGGTTCGGTCCGGCGGTGTGCGCACACCAGGACCCCGACACGACCCACCCCCTTTTGCCAGTTGTGTTCTGCCGACCTCCCCAGGAGGAACGACCACATGCTGTCCCCCACCCGAGCGAGAGCCACCCTGCTCGCCGCCGGCGCCGCCGTCGCCGGACTGCTGATGAGCTCACTCGCCGCAGGTCCGTCGGCCGCCGCCGACCAGACCTCCTGTCGCCCCGACGGGCTGTACCAGACCCCCGGGGTCGACGTCCCCTACTGCTCCGTCTACGACGCCGACGGCCGCGAGATGATGGGCGCCGACCACAAGCGCCGCGTGATCGGCTACTTCACCAACTGGCGTACCGGCAAGGACGGCAAGGACGCCTATCTGGTCCCGGACATCCCGTGGGACAAGGTCACGCACCTCAACTACGCCTTCGCGCACGTCGACGGCTCCAACAAGCTCTCGGTCGGCCCCGACAGCGCCGACAACGCCTCCACCGGCATGACCTGGCCCGGTGTCGCGGGCGCGGAGATGGACCCGGCGCTCCCCTACAAGGGGCACTTCAACCTGCTGACGAAGTACAAGAAGAAGCACCCGAACGTGAAGACCCTGGTCTCCGTGGGCGGTTGGGCGGAGACCGGCGGCTACTTCGGTCCCGACGGCAAGCGCGTCGACTCGGGCGGCTTCTACTCGATGGCGACCAACGCCGACGGCTCGGTCAACCAGAGCGGCATCAACACCTTCGCCGACTCGGCCGTCGACTTCATCAAGAAGTACGGCTTCAACGGCGTCGACATCGACTACGAGTACGCGACGACCATGAAGGACGCGGGCAACCCGCTGGACCACACGCTGTCCAACGGCCGCCGCGCCGGGCTGGTCAAGGGCTACGACGCCCTGATGAAGACGTTGCGCGAGAAGCTCGACCGCGCGGGCGCCGCCGACGGCAAGCACTACCTGCTGACCGTCGCCGCCCCCTCCTCCGGCTACCTGCTGCGGGGCATGGAGACGTACCAGATGCAGAAGTACCTGGACTACGTCAACATCATGTCCTACGACCTGCACGGCGCCTGGAACGAGTACGTCGGCCCGAACGCCTCGCTGTTCGACGACGGCAAGGACGCCGAACTGGCGCAGGCGAGCGTGTACTCCACCTCGCAGTACGGCGGCACCGGCTACCTCAACACCGACTGGGCCTACCACTACTTCCGCGGCTCGATGCCGGCCGGCCGGATCAACATCGGCCTGCCGTACTACACCCGCGGCTTCAAGAACGTGCAGGGCGGCACCGACGGCCTGTGGGGCAAGGCGGCCACGACCGACTGCCCGGCGGGTGCGGGACTGACCAAGTGCGGTGACGGCGCGGTCGGGATCGACAACCTCTGGCACGACAAGGACACCAACGGCAAGGAATCGCCTGCCGGTTCCAACCCGATGTGGCACGCGAAGAACCTGGAGAAGGGCATCGTCGGCGACTACGTCACCGACTACGGCTTCCCCGCGAACACCCAGCTGACCGGCACGTACGTCCGCAAGTACGACTCCACGCTGGTCGCGCCGTGGCTGTGGAACGCCCAGAAGAAGGTGTTCCTCTCCACCGAGGACGAGCAGTCGGTGAAGGCCAAGGCCGACTACGTCGTGGACAAGGGCATCGGCGGCACGATGATCTGGGAGCTGGCGGGCGACTACCAGTGGAACGCGGCCAAGGGCCAGTACGAGACCGGCTCGACGCTGACCACCGCGATGTACGACGCCTTCAAGTCGGCGACCCCGTACGGCGCGAAGCGCTCCACGATCGACCTGCCCACCCAGGCCGTGAACATCGACGTCTCCTTCGGGCAGTTCCCGCTGGGCGACTCCAACTACCCGATCAGCCCCAAGCTGAAGATCACCAACCGGACCAAGGCCACACTGCCCGGCGGTACGGAGTTCCAGTTCGACTACTCCACCTCCGCCCCGGCCAACGCCAAGGACCAGTCCGGCTTCGGCACGACGATCATCCGCAGCGACCACACGGCGGCCAACAACATCGGCGGCCTCAAGGGCGACTACAACCGCGTCTCGCTGAAGCTCCCGGCCTGGCAGACGCTGGCCCCCGGCGCCTCGGTGGAGCTGGACTTCGTCTACTACCTGCCCACCTCCACACCGTCGAACTGGACCGTGACCTTCGGCGGGAAGTCCTACTCCCTCGCCGGTGACCTGGCCCGGGGCACCACCGTGGTCGAACCCGGCACCGGCACCGACCCCACGCCCACCCCGACGCCGACGCCGGACCCGACCGGCCCGACGCCGACGCCGACCCCGACGCAGCCGGGCGGCAGCTGCACGGCCCCGGCCTGGAACGCGGCCACCGAGTACGGCGGCGGCTCCACCGTCAGCCACGGCGGCCACCAGTGGAAGGCCTCGTGGTGGACGAAGGGCGAGACGCCCGGATCCACCGGTCAGTGGGGGGTCTGGAAGGACCTCGGCGCCTGCTGAACCCTTCTCCGAACCGCCCGGTGGTGAGCGGCTCCACCCCTCCGTTCACCACCGGGCGACCGGCCCTGTCGCCCCCGGCCCCGGCGTCCACCGCCGGGGCCGGGGGCGTTGCCGGGGCCAGGGGCGTTGCCGGGGCCAGGGGCGTTGCCGGGGCCGGGGGCGTTGCCGGGCCGCTGACCGGCCCCCGGGCGCTTGACGGCGGCCCGGACCCCGTTCTGGGGCGTACGCGGGCATGTGCCCGGTTCGGAAGCGAGCGTGTGGATGGAGGCGGGAGTTCGACGACAGGGCCCAGGCGAAGCTGTGGCCGGCCGGTCAGCCCTCCTGCGCGAACAGCGCGTCCTGCGCCGCGTCCCGGGCGGTGATCAGCGCACCGCGCAGCACGGCCCCGTCGCCCAGCGAACCGGCCCGGACCTCGGTCCGCAGGGGTGACATCGCCGCCAGCCGCTCCTCGACCCGGGCGGCGAGCGCGGGGCCGCCCGCGTGGCCCACGGCCCCCGCGAGAAGGACGCAGCCGGGGTCGAGCACCGAGACGACGGCGGCGGCGCCGAGGGCGAGGCGGTCCGCCAGCTCCTTCAGGAACGGCTCGCCCGCCTCCCCCGCTCCCAGGGCGGTCCGCACCGCGTCCACGGCCGCCGCCTCCTCCCGGCCGTCGGACATCGCGCCGGGGTCCACGAGGCCGTGCGCGACGGCGAGTTCGCACAGGGCGGCGGAGCCGGCGAGGGAGTGGAAGCCGCCCTCGCAGTTGACCGCCGAGGGCAGCCCGCTCACGCCGGGGACAGGGAGGAAACCGATCTCACCCGCGCCGCCGGACGCACCCTGACGCAACTTGCCGTCCAGCATGACGGCGGCCCCGATCCCCTGTCCGAGCCAGAGCAGGACGAAGGTCTCCCGGTCGCGGACGGCGCCCGCCCGGTGTTCCGCGACGGCCGCGAGGTTGGTCTCGTTCTCCACCAGGACGGCGGCGGAAAGCCGCCGCTGGAGCTCCCGGACCAGGCCCCGGTGCCAGGCGGGCAGGCCGGTGCTGTCGCGCAGTTCGCCGGTGCCGGGGTCGATCAGCCCCGGCGCTCCGACCCCGACGCTGTGCAGCGGGACGGAGCCGGCCGCGCGGGCGGTGCGCTCCAGAAGGGCGGCGGCCCGCTCGACGGCCGGTTCGGTGCCGGTGTCGCTGCCGATGGGCAGGGAGCCCTCGGCGAGCGTGGCCCCCAACAGGTCGGTGACGACCACGCTGACGCTTCCGAGCCGTACGTCGAGCGCCGCGAGATGGGCCCGGTCGGCGACGATTCCGTACAGCCGGGCGTTGGGTCCGCGGCGGACGGCCCCGGACTCGCCCACGACCTGGATCAGCCCGGCGCCCTGGAGCCGTTCGACGAGGTCGGCGACGGTCGGGCGGGAGAGTCCGGTCAACGTCTTGAGCTGGGTGGCCGTCAGCGGGCCGTCCTGCTGGAGCAGCCGCAGGGCGAGCCGGTCGTTGATGGCCCGAGCCGTGCTCGGTGATGCGGGCATACCGGGATCCTTCCAGATGGCCACCCCGCCGCTTTCCGGGGGCCGCGAAGTAACGACTATTTATCAGGCAGGGTTCCTGATAGTTTACGGCCCGCATCGTCGCACGGGAGCGCCGGGACCGCCGGCATCCGAGAATTCCCAGGGGAGGGACACGACGGCATGACGAAGGACCCGACCGTCACGGTCTACAGCACGGAGCAGGTGAAGCGGGCGCGGATCGCCATCGCCGCGGTCTTCACCGTCCACGGGGCGGTGACCGGCAGTTTCGCGACCCGGGTGCCGTGGATCCAGGACCACGCCGGAGTGAGCGCGGGTCAGCTCGGTCTGGCGCTGGCCTTCCCGGCGATCGGCGCGTCGATCGCGATGCCGCTCGCCGGCCGGATCAGCCACCGGTTCGGCGCGCGGACCGCCCTGCGGGGGCTGCTGGCACTGTGGACGCTGGCGCTGATCCTGCCCGCGCTGGCGCCGAGCCTGGTCACGCTGTGCGCGGCGCTGTTCGTCTACGGGGCGACGGCCGGGATGTCCGACGTGGCGATGAACGCCCTGGGCATCGAGGTGGAGAACCGTCTCGACAAGTCGATCATGTCGGGCCTGCACGGCATGTGGAGCGTGGGCGCGCTGATCGGTTCGGCGGCGGGCACCGTCGCCGCGCACACCGCGACCGACGCCCGGCTGCACCACGCCGTCGCGGCCCTGGCGCTCACCGCACTGGGGCTGTTCGCCTGCCGGGGCGTCCTCGACCTCCAGAGCAGCCCGGACGAGGAGCCGCCGCCGCGTTTCACGCTGCCGCCGAAGTCGGCCCTGATCATCGGGGCGATCGGGTTCTGCGCGGTGTTCGCGGAGGGCGCGAGCCTGGACTGGTCGGCGGTCTACCTGCGGGATGTGCTGGACAGCTCGGACGGCCTCGCCGCGGCGTCCACCACGGCGTTCACCCTGACGATGGCCCTGGCCCGGATCGCCGGGGACCGGATCGTCGACCGTTTCGGCGCCGTCCGGACGGTCCGCACCGGCGGTCTGATGGCCACCGCGGGCGGACTGCTGGTCGTGTTCTCGCCCTCCGCCGCGGCCGCGATGTGCGGCTTCGCGCTGCTGGGCCTCGGCGTGGCGGTCGTGGTCCCGTTGGCCTTCGCGGCGGCCGGGCGCAGCGGGCCGAACCCGAGTCAGGCCATCGCGGGCGTCGCCACCATCACGTACACCTCCAGCCTGATCGCCCCCTCCGCGATCGGCTCGCTGGCCGAGGCCACCTCGCTGGTGGTGTCGTTCGGCGTGGTGACGGCGCTGGCCTTCGGCCTTGTACTGGGCGCCGGGGTGCTGCGGTCGGCCGACCGCAAGGTCACCGGCTCGGCGGCCGGAAGCGGTACGACGACGAAGAGCGCGGCCGGAAGCTGACGGGGCGGATCGACGGCGGCGCGCGGATGCGGCGGCGCGGGAGGCGGGACGGCGGCGCGGTTCGGGTGCGGCGGGCGGCGGCGCACGGGTGCGGCGGGCGGCGGCGCGCGGGTCCAGCGGCCCGGGACGCGGGACGGCGGCCCGGGGCGCGGTACGGCAGGCCGGGACACGGTACGGCGGCGCGCGGCGGGAGGCCTCCGCGCGGGCGCCGCCCGCCGCACCACTACCATGGCGCTGATCTTTTCCGCAGGTGAACACCGAACACCGGGTCGCAGACCGGCCGGCACACCGAGCAGACCTTCAGGGAGCAACCATGAGCCTCGGCGTGCGCTGGACCTTGCACGGTGACGGGAAGACACCGGCGCCCGGGGCGGTGGTGCGGCCCGACGAGCGGCTTTCCTGGCCCCGTACGTTCGGGCTCGGCGCGCAGCACGTGGTCGCAATGTTCGGGGCATCGTTCGTCGCTCCGGTCCTCATGGGCCTGGACCCCAACCTCGCGATCATGATGTCCGGTGTCGCGACCGCGATCTTCCTGCTGGCGACCAAGGGCCGGGTACCCAGCTATCTGGGCTGCTCGCTCTCCTTCGTCGGCGTCGCGGCCACGATCCGGGCGAGCGGCGGCGATGTCGCCACCATCACGGGCGCGGTGTTCGTGGTCGCGGTGGCCCTCTTCCTCGTGGGTCTCGCCGTGCGGCGGTTCGGCGCGCGGATCATCCACGCGGCCATGCCGCCGGTGGTGACGGGCGCGGTGGTGATGCTCATCGGCTTCAACCTCGCCCCGGTGACCGCGTCGACCTACTGGCCGCAGGACCAGTGGACGGCGCTCGCGGTCATGCTGTTCACCGGGCTCGCCGTGGTCTGTCTGCGCGGATTCCTCTCCCGGATCGCGATCTTCCTGGGACTGGTCTTCGGGTACGCGCTGTCGTGGGTCCTGGACCTGGTCTTCGGCAGGATCCACTCCCCGGTGGGGGGCGCGGAGGCCGTGGACCACTGGCGTCTGGACCTCTCCGCCGTCGGGCAGGCCGACTGGATCGGGCTGCCGTCCTTCCACGCGCCGAGCTTCGAGTGGTCCGCGATCCTGGTGGCGCTGCCCGTGGTGATCGCGCTGGTCGCGGAGAACGCCGGGCATGTGAAGGCCGTGGGCGAGATGACCGGCGACTCCCTGGACGACAAGCTCGGCACCGCCATCGCGGCGGACGGCGCGGCGTCGATGCTCTCCACCGCCGTGGGCGGGCCGCCCAACACCACGTACTCCGAGAACATCGGTGTGATGGCCGCGACCCGCGTCTACTCCACCGCGGCGTACTGGGCGGCGGCCTGCTTCGCGCTGCTCTTCGGCCTGTGCCCGAAGTTCGGCGCGGTCGTCGCCGCGATCCCGGGCGGGGTGCTCGGCGGGATCACCGTGATCCTGTACGGGATGATCGGCCTGCTCGGTGCGCAGATCTGGCTCAACGGCCGGGTGGACCTGCGCAATCCGCTCAACCTCGTCCCGGCCGCCGCGGGCATCATCATCGGCGTGGGCGGCGTCAGCCTGAAGATCACCGACAACTTCGAGCTGGGCGGCATCGCCCTCGGCACGATCGTCGTGATCACCGGTTACCACGTGCTGCGGGCCTTCGCGCCGGCCCATCTCAAGACGCAGGAACCGCTGCTGGACTCGGGCACTTCCGCGTACGACGCGCCCTCGGACGCGTCCTCGTCCGAGGGCGCGTCCGACGGGGGCTCCGGCGACCGGGGCGCGGGGACCCAAAAGCCCTGATCCGGCGGGTCCTTCGCGGGCGCCCGCGTCCGCCGTTCCGTCGAAGCCCGCTCAGTCCTCGGGGAGTTCCACCGGGGCGATCTCGTCGAAGACGTCGCCGGGCCCGGGGTTGGTCGCGTCGGTCGCCCCGCCGAACTGGTGCATGACGCCCCACACGGCGTTCAGCGCGGTCTGCACCGCGCCCTCGGCCCAGCCGGCCGTCCAGGAGATGTCGTCGCCCGCCAGGAACAGGCCCCGCTTGTCGGCGGGCAGTCCGTCCTGCATGAAGTGGGTGAACAGCCGCCGCTGGTAGCGGTAGTGGCCGGGCAGGTTCGCCTTGAACGCGCCCATGAACCAGGGCTCGTTCTCCCAGGAGACGGTGACCGGATTGCCGATGATGTGGCTCCGGACGTCGACGTTCGGGTAGATCTCGCCGAGCGACTTGAGCATGACCTCCATGCGCTCCTTCGGGGAGAGCGGCAGCCACTTCAGGCTGTCGTCGCACCACGTGTAGGAGAGGCAGATGACGGCGGGCCTGTCGGGGCCGTCGTCCAGGAGGTACGTCCCCCGGGTCATCCGGTCGGTGAGCGTCATCGACATGGTGTCGCGGCCGGTGGTCGCGTCCTTGTCCAGCCAGAACGGCCGGTCGACCGGGACGAAGAGCTTGGACGACTCCATGTAGTGGGTGCGCTCCATCGCCGTCCAGTGGTCGATCGGGAAGAGCGCGTCGTCGCAGTCGATCTTGGAGAGCAGCAGCCATGACTGGCCGGTGAAGACCGCGGCCCGGAAAGTGCGGATGTCGCCGGTCGCGTCGGTGACCGTGATGCGGTTGCCCGCGGTACGGGTCAGCCGGGTCACGGCGGGACGCGGCTCGCCCTCGTGGAGGGAGGCCAGCGAGGTGCCGAGCGGCCAGTGGACGATCTTCCGCGGCTCGCGGTCCCACAGGCGCAGCGGGAGCTGCTGGCTGCCGCCGACGATGCCGCGGTGGTGGTCGTCGGCCTCGGTGTAGACGACGCGCAGGATCTCCAGGATGGAGTTGGGGAAGTCGGTGTCCCAGCCGCCGGTGCCGAAGCCGACCTGGCCGAAGATCTCGCGGTGCCGGAAGGACTTGAACGCGTCGGAGTCGCAGAGGAAGCCGTAGAACGTCTGGTTGTCGAGCCGCTCGACGAGCTGCGACCAGATCTCCCGGATGCGCGGTACGTCGCGCTCGCGCAGCGCCCGGTTCATGTCGGAGAAGTCGGCGCCCTCCTCCAGAGCGGTGCTCCACGCCTCGGCCACGTCACGGTAGACCTGCGGCAGGTCGTCGATGGTCTCGGCGTAGTGCGACTCGCCCTTGAGGTCGACGACGGTCGAGGGCGTCGCCGGGGAGAGCGGGTTGGGGAAGGGCCGGGTCTCCAGGCCCACCAGGTCGATGTAGTGCTGGAGCGCCGTGGAGGAGGGCGGGAAGCGCATGGCGCCCATCTCGGCGGTGAGCGAGGGGTCGCAGCCGTCGAAGCCGACGGTGCGCAGCCGGCCGCCGATCCGGTCGGCCTCGTAGACGACGGGCTTGAGGCCCATCTTCATCAGCTCGTACGCGGCGATGATCCCGGAGAGCCCGCCGCCGATGACGGCGACCTCCTGGCCGTGCTCGGTCGCCGGTATCTGCCCGAGCCCCGCCGGATGGGCGAGGAAGTCGTCGTACGCGTACGGGAAGTCCGGCCCGAACATGGTGATCGGCGGGGCGGCCGCGTCGGTGTGCTGGACGGCGTTGGGCACCGTGGACGTCATGGGGTACGGACTCCTTGCGCGGTACGGAAGTTCGGGGAGAGAGGCGGGTTCAGACGAGGGAGCCGTACAGGCCGGGGCGGCGGTCGCGCAGATACGGGTTGGCGGCGCGCGAGGCGGCCAGGAACTCCGGGTCCACCTCGCCGACGACGAGTTCCTCGCCGCGTCCGGCGCGGGTGCGCACGGTGCCGTCGGGGCCGGCCAGACAGCTGAGCCCGACGAACTCGAACTCGCCTTCCGGACCGGTGCGGTTGACGTACGCCACGTACAGCTGGCTCTCGAAGGCCCGTACGGGGACGACGGATTCGGCGACGAACTGGAAGGGATGCATCTGCGCGGTGGGCACCAGCAGCAGATCGGTGCCGGCGAGGGCGTGCGCCCGGACGTTCTCCGGGAACTCGACGTCGTAGCAGATCAGCAGGCCGATGCGGATGCCGTCGAGGTCGGCCTGGACGACCGGCTGGTCGCCGGGGGTGAACCACTCCTGCTCGAAGCAGCCGAACAGGTGGGTCTTGCGGTAGTTCGCGAGCCGCACGCCGTCGGGGCCGATGAGCTGGGACGCGTTGAAGATCCGCTCCCCGTCGCGCTCCGGGTAGCCGTAGAGGACCGCGAGGCCGTGGCGTACGGCGATCTCGGCGACGGCCCCGGCGCCGGGGCCGTCGGCGCGTTCGGCCAGCTCGGGGACGGCGTCGCCGATGGCGTATCCGGTGAGGAACAGCTCGGGCGAGACCAGCAGCCGGGCCCCCGCGCCGGCGGCCCGTGCGGCGGCCTCGTCCAGCACCTTCAGGTTCTCGGCGACGGCACCCGGGCGTCCGGAGCTCTGGAGCAGGGCGGTGCGCAACGACGGCATGGCTGACCTCGGGCGGTGCGGGCGGGGTGGGGAGACGTATCGAAGGTACGTGGCCCTGATCGGCGCGGACAAGGCGCGAGTGTTGCGCACCAACCGTTGATTCGTTGCGTGGGGAGGGCCTGGCGCGGCGAATCGTTGCGTGGGGCGTCATCGCAGGTCAGCGGGGTGACGTGCGCCACTGTCGCGGGCCGGCCCTCAGGCCGGCGGGCCCTCCGCCGAGTACCGCCGCAGCAGCGGCGAGAGCACCAGGACGGATTTGGTGCGCTCGACGTACGGCTCTCCCGCGATCCGCTCCAGGACCTGTTCGAAGTGGCGCATGTCGGCGGCGAAGACCTGCACCACCGCGTCCGCATCCCCGGTCACCGTCGAGGCCGAGGCGATCTCCGGATAGCGGGCGAGGCCCTGCTTGATGGCGTCCGGGGAGGTGTTGCGGCTGCAGTAGATCTCGATGAAACCCTCGGTCTCCCAGCCGAGCGCCGCCGGGTCGACCCGCACGGTGAAGCCGGTGATCGCCCCCTCGGCCCGCAGCCGGTCGACGCGGCGTTTCACGGCGGGGGCGGAGAGGCCGACGATCGCGCCGATGTCGGCGTAGGAGCGCCGGGCGTCTTCGGCGAGGGCGTGGACGATGCGTTCGTCGAGGTCGTTCAGGCGCACGTCGGGCGGTTCACTTCTCTGCGGTGGGCCGGCTGCGGGAGGCGGAGCGTGCCGCCTCCCGCAGTAGACCATGAGCCGCCGTCCCAGGCCTGCTCGGCGCAGTTCCCCGCCCGGCCGGGGCCGGGCGGGGAAAGGTGGCTCAGAAGGGGAACTGCGAGCGGCCGTGCTGGATGGAGATCCACTTCTGGGTGGTGAAGGCCTCGACCATCGAGTCGCCGTTCAGCCGGCCGAGGCCGGAGCTCTTCTCGCCGCCGAAGGGGACGATCGGCTCGTCGTGGACGGTGCCGTCGTTGATGTGGATCATGCCGGTGTGGATGCGCCGGCCGATCCGCACCCCGCGCTCGATGTTGCCGGTGTGGACGGCGCCGCTGAGGCCGTACGGGGTGTCGTTGGCGATGCGGACGGCCTCGTCCTCACCGTCGAAGGGCACCAGCAGGGCGACGGGGCCGAAGATCTCCTGGTGCAGGACGGGCGAGTCGGCGGCGAGACCGGTCAGCACGGAGGGGCTGACCAGGTTGCCGTCGGCGCGGCCGTGCAGCAGCGCCGTCGCCCCGGCCGCCACGGTCTGGTCGACGAGCTTGGAGATGGACTCGGCCTGCGAGGAGTTGATCAGCGGGCCGATGTGGGTGGCCGGGTCGGCGGGGTCGCCGACGGTGAGCGAGGCGACCTTGGCGACGAACTTCTCGGTGAACTCCGCCTCCACGGCGCGGTCGACCAGGATGCGGTTGGCGGCCATGCAGACCTGGCCCTGGTGGACGTACCGGCTGAAGACCGCCGCGTCGACGGCGTAGTCCACGTCCGCGTCGTCCAGCACGATCAGGGCGCTGTTGCCGCCGAGTTCGAGGACGGCGCGCTTGAGGTTCCGGGCGCAGACGGTGGCGACGTGACGGCCGACCTTGTCCGAGCCGGTGAAGGAGATGACCTGCGGCACGGGGTGCTCCAGCAGGGTGTCGCCGATCTCCGCGATGTCGGTGATCACGACGTTCAGGAGCCCGGCGGGCAGCCCCGCGTCCTCGAAGATCCTGGCCAGCAGGGTGCCGCCGCAGATCGGGGTGTTCTGGTGGGGCTTGAGGACGACGGCGTTGCCGAGGGCCAGCGCGGGGGCGACGGACTTGAGGGAGAGCAGGAACGGGAAGTTGAACGGGCTGATCACGCCGACGACCCCGACGGGCACGCGGTAGACGCGGTTCTCCTTGCCCTCGGTCGGCGAGGGAAGGATCTGTCCGGCGGGGCGCAGCGCCAGCTGGATCGCCTCGCGGAGGAACTCCTTGGCCAGGTGCAGTTCGAAGGCGGCCTTCAGGCGGGTGCCGCCGAGCTCGGCGACGATCGCGTCGCTGATCTCCGGCTCGCGCTCCTCCACGAGGTGCAGCGCCTTCTCCAGGACGGTCCGCCTGCTGTACGGGTTGGTGTCCGCCCACGCCTGCTGGGCGCGCTCGGCGGCGCGGTAGGCCTGGTCGACCTCGTCGGCGGTGGCGACCGGGATCGAGGCGAGCTTCTCCCCGTCGAACGGGTTGAAGTCGATGATGTCCCAGGACCCCTTCCCCGGCCTCCACTCGCCGTCGATGTACTGGTGGGCCAGGTCAGTGAAGAAGGACATGAGATCCCTTACCGCAGAGAGGCAGCAGCTGAGTGCGGTTCATATTACTTACGCTTCAACGAAGTTGAAGCGCACCCCCGTCCCACTTCCGGGAGCCCGGAAACGATCCTGCCCCCTCGGACGCGAAGCACCGGAGGGGGCAGGGTCGTTGCGGTGATCTCGGGATCAACTCCAGCTGGCGTGGAGCGGCTTGCCCTCGGCGTAACCGGCGGCGCTCTGGACGCCGACGACCGCCTTCTCGGCGAATTCCGCGAGGGAGCCGGCGCCGGCGTAGGTGCAGGAGGAGCGGACACCCGCGATGATCGAGTCGACGAGGTCCTCGACTCCCGGGCGTGTCGGGTCGAGGAACATCCGCGAGGTGGAGATGCCCTCCTCGAAGAGCGCCTTGCGGGCGCGGTCGTACGCGGACTCGTCCGAGGTGCGGTTCTTCACGGCGCGGGCCGAGGCCATCCCGAAGGACTCCTTGTAGAGGCGGCCGTCGGCGGACTGCTGGAGGTCGCCGGGCGACTCGTACGTCCCCGCGAACCAGGAGCCGATCATCACGTTGGACGCGCCGGCGGCGAGCGCCATCGCGACGTCGCGCGGGTGCCGGACGCCGCCGTCCGCCCAGACGTGCTTGCCGTGCTTCTTCGCCTCGGCGGCGCACTCCAGGACGGCGGAGAACTGCGGGCGGCCGACGCCCGTCATCATCCGGGTGGTGCACATGGCGCCGGGGCCGACGCCGACCTTGATGATGTCCGCGCCCGCCTCGATCAGGTCGCGCACGCCCTCGGCGGCGACGATGTTGCCCGCGACGATCGGCACCCGCGGGTCGAGCGCCCGGACTGCCTTCACGGCGCTGATCATGGACTCCTGGTGGCCGTGGGCCGTGTCCACGACGAGGACGTCGGCGCCCGCGTCCAGGAGCTGCTTGGCCTTGCCGGCCACGTCACCATTGATGCCGACGGCGGCCGCGATGCGCAGCTTGCCCTCGGCGTCGGTGGCGGGGGTGTAGAGCGTGGCGCGCAGGGCGGCCTTGCGGGTGAGGATGCCGACGAGGCGTCCCTGCGCGTCGACCGCGGGGGCGAGCTTGCGGTTGGCACCGTCGAGCTTGTTGAAGGCGTCGCGCGGGTCGATGTCCGCGTCGAGCAGCACCAGGTCCTTGGACATGACCTCGGAGAGCTGGGTGAAGCGGTCGACGCCCGTGAGGTCGTGGTCGGTGACGACGCCCACCGGACGGCGGTCGGCGTCGACGACGACGCCCGCGCCGTGGGCCCGCTTGGGCAGCAGGGACAGCGCGTCGGCGACGGTCTGGCCGGGGGCCAGTTCGATCGGGGTGTCGAGGACGAGGTGGCGCGTCTTGACCCAGGAGATGACGTCGGCGACGACCTCGATCGGGATGTCCTGGGGGATGACGACGAGGCCGCCCCGGCGGGCGATGGTCTCGGCCATCCGGCGGCCGGCGATGGCGGTCATGTTGGCGACCACGAGCGGAATGGTGGTGCCGGTCCCGTCGGGCGACGAGAGGTCCACGCCCTGCCGGGAGCCGACCGCGGAACGGCCCGGGACCATGAAGACGTCGTCGTACGTGAGGTCGTACGGGACCGCGGGGGACTCTGTGTAGCGACCGGTGCCCGGCTCAAGAAAACGCATAACACTCATTTTTTCATACGAAACGGTGCAGGTCGTTTCCACGAAGACACAACAAAGGGCCCCCGCGTTCGTCTCTTCCTCCGAAGAGGCGCGAAGACGTGGCCGGGGGCTCCGGGCAAGTGGGACCTGCCTTACCCACGGACCCTACCCGAACAGGATTCGAATCATTCGTGATCACCATCCCTGGACCGGATGACAAGGGGTCAGGTAGCTTCAAATTCGCAGGTCCCGTGGGTGTCCGAAGCGTCGATCCGACCCGTCGGCACCCCCGGGCACACCGTTTGACCGGAGAGGATCCCGATCCGCCTGTGGACAGCGAACTGCCGGACATCTACTGCCCGTTCCCACAGCGGACCAACCCGCACGTGGCGCACACCCGTGGGCATCTGGACAGCTGGACCAGACGGACGGGCCTGGTCCACCGCGAGTCCGCGAGGAACCGATTCGAACAGGCCGATTTCGGGGCGTTCGTCGGCATGGTCTATCCGACGGCCGACGAGGAACACCTCGATCTGGTGGCCGACTGGTTCGTCTGGCTCTTCCTGGTCGACGACCAGCTGGACGACGGCCACCTCGGACGTTCGCCCGACCGGGTGAGAGACGTCGTCGACCGGATGCGCGCGGTGGTCGACGGCTCCGCCCCCGAGCCGCTGCCGGGCGAGGACGTCCCGGCGGCCGTGACGGCCCTGGCGGACCTGTGGAAACGTACGATGCCGAACGCCGCCCCGCACTGGCGGACCCGGTTCGCCTGGCACCTGGTCACCTACCTCACGACCGCCACGACCTGGGAAGCGGGGAACCGCGCCGAGGACGTGGTGCCCTCGGAGGACACGTACATCGCCAAGCGGCGGCACACCGGGGCCATTCACGTCTGCATGGACCTCATAGAGATCGTGGCGGGCATCGACGCCCCGGAGTCGATCCACAACGACCCCCGCTTCATCACCGCCCTGGAAGCCGCGTGCAACCACGTGTGCTGGGCCAACGACGTGTACTCCTTCGAGAAGGAGCAGGTGCTCGGCGAGATCCACAATCTCGTCCATCTGGTCCGCCACCACCGGGGCTTCGGGGAGCAGCAGGCGCTGGACCACGTCGCGGAGCGCCTCGCGAGGGAGACCGAGCGGTTCCTGACCGCCGAGGACGAGCTGCTGGAGCTGTATCCGGAGCTGTCCGGGATGCTGGTGCCCTACCTCGACGGAATGCGGAGCTGGATGCGCGGCAACCTGGACTGGTCCCGCCAGACGCCGCGCTACAACCCCGCCGACGTGGGCCAGTACGAGGAGCCCGAGGAGTATCTGGAGGAGGCCGTGCTGGGCGTACCCTCCGCACGCACCGAGACCGCCGCCCCCGCCCCGTGCGTCGCCAAGGCCCCGCCGGCGGGCTGAGGGTGTCCGGTCCTGATCCGCCGGACACTCCCCCGGACTCGGGTCAGGACACACCGAGGGCCGTGCACCGCATCCGGTGCACGGCCCTCGGTGTGTTCCCGCCGGTCACTCCCCGTCGGGGTCGGCCCGCTCCAGTGCCGGACGGACGCCCGCGGGGGACTCGGTGAGCAGGAAGTCGGCCGCGGCGGTGTCCGTCACCAGGCTGGTGACGAGTCCGGAGCGCAGCACCGCGCCGATCGCCGCCGCCTTGCGCAGACCGCCCGCGATCGCGACCACCTCGGGGATCCGGCGCAGCCGGTCCGCCTCCACGGTGATGCAGCGCTCCCCGAGGTCACGGCCGACCCGGCGGCCTTCGGAGTCGAAGAGGTGCGCGGACATCTCGGCGGCCACGCCGAGCGAGGCGTAATGGGCGCGTTCGGCGTCCGAGAGCATGTCGTGGACCGTGGAGATGCCCGGCTCCCAGGAACCGATGGAGACGGCGGCGACCGTCACCTTGTCGAAGTACTCGAAGGCCCGGGCGATGCCGGTCTGCTCGCGCAGCGCGGCGGCCGTCGCGGGGTCGGGGAGCAGCATCGGCGCGTAGATGGGGTGCGCCTCGCCGCCGGAGACCTGCGCCGCCCGGCGGACGGCCTCGACCGAGCCGCGCTCGGCGGTGCCCGCGTCGTACACGCCGGTCAGCTGGACGACCGTGCACGGCGGGAGCCGGTCGAGGGCGGCCGCCATGTGGATGGTGGAGCGGCCCCAGGCCAGGCCGAGCACATCGCCCTCGGCGACCAGCTCGCCGAGGAGGTCGGCCGCGACCTCGCCGAGGTTCTCCGGGTCGGGGGCGTCCTCCTGTTCCTCGGCCGGGGACTCGACGACCACCGCGTGCCGCAGCCCGTAACGGGCCCGCAGGGCGTCGGAGCGTTCGGCGTCCAGCTCGGCCGGTACCCGGATCTCGATGCGTACGAGATCGCGTTCGAGGGCTGTCTCCAGGACCCGGGCCACCTTGAAGCGGCTCACGCCGAACTCCTCGGCGATCTGGATCTTGGACTTGCCCTCCAGGTAGAACCGGCGGGCCATGGCCGCCGCCTGCACCAGCTCCGCGGGTCCCATCCGCATGGCTGACCGACCCGCCGAGATGCCAGACACCGCGATCTCCTCACTGCTGTTCACACGCCCGATACGCCGTTCATCCTGTCAGATCCGGCGATCCTTGATCGGCCCTGTCGGACCACGTTCATCTGCCCTTGGTTCAGTGTCCGCATGCCCAGGGGGCGACGGCCGTGACCGCGTCCGCCTGGGCCCGCAGCTCCCGCACCGCCGCGGCCGGGTCCTGCGCACCGTAGACCGCGGAGCCCGCCACGAAGACGTCGGCCCCGGCCTCGGCGCAGCGCTCGATGGTGGTGGCCGATACCCCGCCGTCGACCTGGAGCCACAGTTCGAGACCGTGCTTGCTGATCAGCTCCCGGGTGCGGCGGATCTTCGGCAGCATGATGTCCAGGAAGGCCTGGCCGCCGAAGCCCGGCTCGACCGTCATGATCAGCAGCATGTCCAGCTCGGGCAGCAGGTCCTCGTACGGCTCGATGGGCGTCGCGGGCTTGAGCGCCATCGAGGCGCGCGCCCCCTTCGCCCGGATCTCCCGCGCCAGGCGCACCGGAGCCGCCGCCGCCTCCGCGTGGAAGGTGACGGACCCGGCTCCCGCCTCCACGTACTGGGGGGCCCACCGGTCCGCGTCCTCGATCATGAGGTGGCAGTCCAGCGGGATGTCCGTGGCCTTGCTGAGCGCCTCGACGATCGGCACGCCGAGGGTCAGGTTGGGCACGAAGTGGTTGTCCATGACATCGACGTGGAGCCAGTCCGCGCCTTCGACGGCCTTCGCCTCCTCGGCGAGACGCGCGAAATCGGCGGACAGGATGCTGGGGTTGATCTGCGCCATGCCCCAAGCCTGCCACGTCTCCCGCCGGTTCCCCGCCTCGATGCGCTCCGAAGCCTCACAGGGCCATCACACTTCGCACATTCTGCGCATTTTGCCAGTGCTTTGCTGTTCCTTTGCCGTACGAGCGGGCGCGCTGACGCGGTGCTATTCAGCCGGTCCGGCGCAGCAGCGCCAGGTACATCGCGTCCGTGCCGTGCAGATGCGGCCACAGCTGGACGTCGGGGCCGTCCCCCAGCGCCGGCACCCCGGGCATCAGCGGGCGGGCGTCGATCCACTCCGCCTCCACCGGCTCCCCGCCCCGGCCCTTGAGGACGTCCTCGACCACCACACGGGTCTCCGCGAGATGTGGCGAGCAGGTCGCGTAGCCGACCACGCCGCCGACCCGTACGGCCTTCAACGCCTCGCGCAGCAGGCCGCGTTGGAGCGGGGCGAAGGCTTCCAGGTCCTCGGCCCGACGCCGCCAGCGGGACTCCGGACGTCGCCGTAGAGCACCCAGGCCGGAGCAGGGAACGTCCATCAGGATCCGGTCGAACGTGCCGGGCAGCCACGGCGGGCGGGTGCCGTCAGCGGTGATCACCTGATAAGGGCCGGGGTTGCCGGCGAGCGCCCGCTCGACCAGCCGGGCGCGGTGCGGCTGCTTCTCGGCGGCGAGCAGGGCGGCGCCCCGACCGGCGGCGAGGGCTGCGAGCAGGGCGGCCTTGCCGCCGGGGCCCGCGCAGCCGTCCAGCCAGCGGGTGTCGCGGCCCTCGACGGGTGCGGCGGCCAGGGCGGCGGCGACGAGCTGGCTGCCCTCGTCCTGGACGCCCGCCCGGCCCTCCTGGACCGCCTCCAGCGCGCCGGGCTCGCCGCCCTCGGCCATCCGGACGGCGTACGGGGACCAGCGGCCCGGCAGAGAGTTGTCCTCGCCGAGCGCCTCGGCCAGCTCAGCGGTGGTGGAACGGCCGGGGCGGGCCGCCAGCGTCACCTCGGGCCGTTCGTTGTCGGCTTCCAGCAGGTCCTCGATGCCCGCCCGGCCTCCGCCCAGCGCGTCCCAGAGGGCGGAGACGATCCAGCGGGGGTGCGAGTGCACGACGGAGAGGTGGTCCTCGGCGTCCTGGTCGTACGGCGGGGCGACCTTCTCCACCCAGCCGTCGAGGTCGTGCGCGGTGACCTTGCGCAGCACCGCGTTGACGAACTTCGCACGCCCCTCCCCCAGCACCACCCGGGCCAGCTCCACGCTGGCGGAGACCGCCGCGTGCGTGGGGATACGGGTGCCGAGCAGCTGATGGACGCCCATGTTCAGGACATCGAGGACCGGCGGGTCGACCTCACGCAGCGGCCGGTCGATGCAGGCCGCCACGATCGCGTCGTACGTGCCCTGGCGGCGGAGCGTCCCGTAGACCAGCTCGGTCGCCAGCGCCGCGTCCCGGCCGTCGAAGTCGCCCTTGGCACGGGCCTTCTTCAGCAGCGGGGGCAGCACGAGGTTGGCGTACGCGTCACGCTCGTCCACGGCCCGGAGCGCCTCGAAGGCGAGGAAACGGACCGGGTCCTTCTGCGGACGGCGGTGGGGCTTGGCGGGACGGCGACGCGGCTGGTCGTTCACGTGAAAGGTGCTCCGCTGATGGTGAGAGGTGCGAACCCTCCCAGCGTACGTCGCCGTCCCCGGGCGCCCGAACGGCAGCCCGGGGCCCGCGAACGCCGCCCGGAGCCGTCGCTGCCGCCTGGGGCGGCCCCCTACAGGCCGAGCAGCTCGCCGTGGACGATGCGGACGCCGCGCGCCCAGTCGGCGCCCTTCATCGGCTTCTTGCCCTGCGGCTGGACCCAGAGCAGTTCGACCGCGTGCGATCCGGTGCCCACGTACACGTTGTTCTTGGCGGCCGACAGCTCGCCGGGGGCCAGGTCGGTGCGGTCCAGGACCGGCGTGGCCTGGATCAGCTTGAGCCGCTCGCCACGGAACAGGGTCCAGGCGCCGGGGGCCGGGGTGCAGCCGCGCACCACCCGGTCGACCCGCAGGGCGGGCGTGGACCACTGGACCTGGGCGTCCTCGACGGTGATCTTCGGGGCCAGGGTGACGCCCTCGGGCGGCTGGGGCACGGCGTGCAGCGTGCCGTCCTCGATGCCGTCCATGGTGGCGGCGAGCAGCCCGGCGCCCGCGAAGGCGAGCCGGGTGAGCAGGTCGCCGCTGGTGTCGGTGGGGCGGACCTCCTCGGTGAGGACCCCGTAGACGGGGCCGGAGTCCAGCCCCTCTTCGATCAGGAAGGTCGACGCGCCGGTCACCTCGTCCCCGGCCATCACCGCGTGCTGGACCGGCGCCGCGCCCCGCCATGCGGGCAGCAGCGAGAAGTGCAGGTTGACCCAGCCCCGGGCGGGCACGTCGAGGGCGGCCTTGGGCAGCAGGGCCCCGTAGGCGACGACCGGGCAGCAGTCAGGGGCGATCTCGCGCAACCGGGCGAGGAACTCCTCGTCCCGGGGCTTCGCGGGCTTGAGCACCTCGATCCCGGCCTCCTCGGCCCGCTCGGCCACCGGACTCGCGACGAGCCGACGGCCCCGCCCGGCGGGGGCGTCCGGGCGGGTCACGACGGCGGCCACCTCGTGGCGGCCGGAGGCGATCAGGGCGTCCAGTGCGGGGACGGCGACTTCGGGGGTGCCGGCGAAGACGAGCTTCATGGGTGGCTGACTGCCTCTCGGGCCAAGACGTACGGTGACGAGCAGCACACCAGTCTAGGTCCTGTCGTCAAACTCCCGCCGTCGCCCGAAGGGCGGCCCCGCGGGGTCAGGTGCGTGCTCTCGGTGTGCCGGGCGCAGGTCCGCGTACTGGACGTACTCGGGCGTGTGCCCGGTGCGGCGAGAGTGCGTGCATGGCGCCGCGGGGCAGGCGGGAGTCTGACGACAGGGCCTAGGGGGGTGCCGCTGATCGGGGCCCGGTGGCTCCCTTGCGTGGGGGCGGCGACCGGGGGGCGTACGCGCGCCGTGCACGCCCCGTGCATATGCACATACGCCCCGATAGCGTGACCACATACCCGGCTCGGGCGTTGGTCAAAGGAGATTGACCGAAGCGGGCCGCCCCGATGCGACCCGATCCCTTTCAACGCCGGTTCGAGAGGCTTCTTCATGGCCGACCACGCAACCCACGACGCCCAAGCGCGGGCCAGTCTGCATCTTCTGGTGCGGGACATCGAGCGGGTCCGGCGGCAGGTGGACGCGCTGCGCACCCTCACCGCCCAGCTGGGCAACGTCTACCGTCCGCGCCGCTCCGGCCCCTCCGCGGGCTTCGTCGTCTACGGCAGGGCCCCGGCCCCCACCGTCCGCCTCGCGCAGGAACTGCGGGACAGCGTCGAGACGCTGGTCACGGCCGCGGTGGACTTCGACCGCTCCCTGGGCTTCTCCTGGGACGCGGTGGGCTCCGCCCTCGGCGTCACCAAGCAGGCCGTGCACCGCCGTTACGGAACGCGCCGGGCCACGCCGCAGCCCACCGCCGAGACGGGCGGCGAGACCGCGGCCGTGCCACGCACGGTCTCCGTCGGGAGCGGGCTGGCCGGCTCCTCCGCCGGGGGGTCCGGCTCCCCGGCGCCCTCGGTCCCGGCGGCCCGCTCGATGCCGCCGCAGCCTCTCGCGGACCGGCCGGTCCGCGAGGAGCTGCGTCCCGGCGCCTTCCCGGGCCCCCGCAACGGCTGACCGCACGCCGCCCCTCTGCCCCACCGTGCCGGTCGCACGGCGGGGCAGCCCCCTGTCCGGGGCCCCAAGCCTGTCCGGGACCCCGAGCCTGTCCGGGAGCCAGGGCCCCCGCAGGGGCCTCCCCCGCGGTCTCAGCCGATGTCGGGCGGGTCGATCCTGATGCGCACCGGTTCGGTCGCCCCCTTGGCCATGCGGGCCGCGAGCGCCGTCTTCAGGGCGCGGGCGAGCGCCGCCCCCCGCCCCGGGACCACCCGGATCAGGGCCCGCTCCCAGGTCTCGCCCGGCGGGGCGTCCCCCGGTCGGCGGGGTCTGCCCGGCTCGGCCGACGGGACCGGCACCGGACCCAGGATCTCGGCCTCCGCCGGCAGCCCGGCGGTCCGGAGAAACGCGGCCAGGGCCTCGGCCGGGCCGGTCGCCGAGGCCATCCGGGAGACCGGCGGGAAGCCCAGCTCGGCCCGCTCCGCCAGCTCCCGCCGGGCGAATCCCGCCGGGTCCCAGCGGACCAGCGCCTGCACCGCGCGCTCCGTCGGCTCGGCCACGATCACCACCGTGCCGCCCTCGTCCTGGCCCCGCACCAGCGCCCCCGCCGCCGTCCACCGGCGCAGCGCCTCCTCCCCCGCGCGCAGATCGGGCCGGCCCAGCATGGCCCAGCCGTCCAGGAGCAGGGCCGCCGCGTAGCCGCCTTCGGCGACGGGCTCCGCGCCGGGCGTGGAGACGACCAGGGCCGGGGTGTCCGGCACCGCGTCCAGGATGTGGTCGCGCCCCGAGGTGCGGACGGGCACGGCGGGAAAAGCCCGGCCCAGCTCCTCCGCCGTGCGGCGGGCGCCGACGATCTGGGCGCGCAGCCGGGCGGAGCCGCACTCCACGCAGTGCCAGGCCCGCTCGGCCCGCCCGCACCAGGCACAGTTCAGATCCTGCTGGTCCGGGGCCTGGAGAGGGCCCGCGCAGTGCCGGCAGCGGGCGGGGGTGCGGCACCGTTCGCAGGCGAGGCGGGGGGCGTAACCCCGGCGGGGCACCTGGACCAGCACCGGACCGCTGCGCAGACCGTCGCGCACGGCCCCCCAGGCGAGGCTGGGCAGCCGGGCGGTGCGGGCGGCGCCGTCCCGGGCCAGCTCGCCGTCCCCGACCGTACGGATGAGGGGCGCGGCCCGGCGCAGCCGCTCGCGGTCCGCGAGGAGCGGCAGCGCCCAGCCGCTCTCCACGAGCTGGGCGGCCTCGACCGTGCAGCTGGTCCCGCCGAGGAGGAAGCCGCAGCGGCCCTGTGCCGACCGCAGCTCCAGGACCTCGCGGACATGCGGGAAGGGGGCGTTGTCGTCGCTGTGGCTGGAGTCCCCGTCGTCCCAGACGACGACCAGGCCGAGGTTCTGGACGGGGGCGAACATGGCGGCCCTGGTCCCCACGACCGCCCGCACCGAGCCCCGGCGCACCGCGAGCCACTGCCGGTAGCGCTTCTCGGGGCCGGAGTCGGCGGTCAGCAGGGCGTGCCGGCCGGCGCCGAGCGCCTCGGTCAGGGCCGCGTCGACCCGTCCGGCGGCCCGTCCGTCCGGGACGACGACGAGCGCGCCGCGCCCGGAGGAGAGGGTCGCGGCGACGGCCCCGGCGATCTCGGCGGGCCAGTGCGGGCCCGGCAGGGCAGTCCACACCGCGCGGGGAGCGCCGCCCTCGGCCAGCGCGCGCAGGAAGGCCGGGCCCTGGCCGTACCGCTCCCAGGTGCCCGGGTCCGGGGCGGGGGGCGGGGGCAGCGGGTCCGGGGAGGGCTTGGACTCGGCGCGGCCGTTGCGGGGCGGGACGGCGAGCTGGAGGACATCGGCGAGGCTGCCCGCGTACCGGTCGGCGACGGCGCGGCAGAGGGCGAGCAGGTCGGGCCCGAGGACCGGCTCCGGGGAGACCACGGAGGCGAGGGCGGCCAGCGCCCCCTGATAGTCGGAGTCGGCGCGGCGCTCGACGATGAAACCGTCGATCAGCCCGCCGCCCTCGCGCCGCCCGCCCTGGATATTGCGTGCTCCCGCCCCGAACCGGACCCGCACCCGGACGCCCGGCTGCGCGTCGGCGTCCAGCTCCTCGGGGACCGCGTAGTCGAAGTACTGGTCGAGGTGGAGGACGCCCTTGTTGACCAGGACGCGGGCGACGGGCAGCTCCTCGGCGAGGGCCGCGCCGCGCCAGGTGCGCGGCTTGGCACGCGGCACCTTCGCCCGGCGCACGGTCTCCCGGATCAGCGCAAGCTGCTCCGGCGCCCCGGCACCGGGTTCGGCGGACTGCTCGTTCTCGCTGCTCACAGCTGAATTCCTACCAGAGAGCACTGACAGCGGCGGGGGCACGGCAGCGGGGCCCGGTCACCGCGTTCGGTGTCCGGGCCCCGCTGTCGTTCTCGATGACGCCCGCCCCGCTGTCGTACGCGGGCGGGTCTCGCTACAGGCCGGCGGCGGCGCGCAGGGCGTCCACGCGGTCGGTGCGCTCCCAGGTGAAGTCGGGCAGCTCACGGCCGAAGTGACCGTAGGCGGCGGTCTGGGCGTAGATCGGGCGGAGCAGGTCGAGGTCCCGGATGATCGCGGCCGGGCGGAGGTCGAAGACCTCGCCGATCGCGTTCTCGATCTTCTCGGTGTCGACCGCGGCGGTGCCGAAGGTCTCCACGAACAGACCGACGGGCTCGGCCTTGCCGATCGCGTACGCGACCTGGACCTCGCAGCGCGCGGCGAGACCGGCGGCCACCACGTTCTTGGCGACCCAGCGCATCGCGTAGGCGGCGGAGCGGTCGACCTTGGACGGGTCCTTGCCCGAGAAGGCGCCGCCGCCGTGCCGGGCCATGCCGCCGTAGGTGTCGATGATGATCTTGCGGCCGGTCAGGCCGGCGTCGCCCATCGGGCCGCCGATCTCGAAGCGGCCGGTCGGGTTCACCAGGAGGCGGTAGCCCTCGGTGTCCAGCTTGATGCCGTCCTCGACGAGCTGTGCGAGGACGTGCTCGACGACGAACTCGCGGATGTCGGGCGCGAGCAGCGAGTCCAGGTCGATGTCGGAGGCGTGCTGCGATGAGACGACCACCGTGTCCAGACGTACCGCCTTGTCACCGTCGTACTCGATGGTGACCTGCGTCTTGCCGTCGGGGCGCAGGTAGGGGATGGTCCCGTTCTTGCGCACCTCGGACAGCCGGCGGGAGAGGCGGTGGGCGATGTGGATCGGGAGCGGCATCAGCTCCGGGGTCTCGTCGCAGGCGTAGCCGAACATCAGGCCCTGGTCGCCCGCGCCCTGCTTGTCGAGCTCGTCCTCATCACCCTCGACCCGCTTCTCGTACGCGGTGTCGACGCCCTGCGCGATGTCCGGCGACTGCGCGCCGATCGACACCGAGACGCCACAGGAAGCACCGTCGAAGCCCTTTTTGGAGGAGTCGTAACCGATCTCCAGAACCTTGTTGCGCACGAGGTTGGGGATGTCGGCGTAGGCCTTGGTGGTGACCTCGCCGGCGACATGCACCAGACCGGTGGTGATCAAGGTCTCGACGGCGACGCGCGAGGAGGGGTCCTCGCGCAGGAGCGCGTCGAGAATCGTGTCGCTGATCTGGTCAGCGATCTTGTCGGGGTGACCCTCGGTGACGGATTCCGAGGTGAAGAGACGGCGGGACACATCGCTCCCTGGGGTTGCAGCGGCTGCTGGCTGATCATGGGTGGCACGTCCGAGAGCTGCGCTCGGCGCGTACCGTCGGCCAGTTTATCGGTCGCATCGGGCCACCGGGGCAGGTGTCTCGCCCTTTGGGAGGTTCGTGATGTGCGCCACACGGGGAACCAGTAGGACAATCCACCCTCCCCAGCCCACGTTTCAGGCCTTATGGGGCGTTTTCGTCCGCCCGGAGAGTTGATTGTGAAATCGGCCGGAAACTGCCCGAAACCAGATCCCAGACCGTGTCGGCAAGCGCTTCCTTGGGGCCGTACGGCACCGGCGTCTCCTGGCCGTCGGCGGCGAGGACGACCGCTTCGTTCTCCTCCGAGCCGAAGGTCCTGCGCTCCCCCACCTCGTTGACCACGAGGAGGTCGCAGCCCTTGCGGCGGAGCTTCGCACGGCCGTTGGCCAGGACGTCGTCGGTCTCGGCGGCAAATCCGACGACGATCTGATCCGGGCGGGCCCGCTCGCCGGAGACCTCGGCGAGGATGTCGGGGTTACGGACCAGGGGGACGACGGGCGCCTCCTCGCCGTCCTTCTTCTTGATCTTGCCGGAGGCGTACGCGGCAGGACGGAAGTCGGCCACCGCGGCCGCCATCACGATGACGTCCGCGCCGGGTGCGGCCTTCAGCACGGCCTCGCGCAGCTGGACGGCCGTGCCGACGCGGAGGACATCGGCCCCGGCCGGGTCGGGCAGCCCGGTGTTGGCCTCGATCAGCGTGACCCGCGCCCCCCGGGCCACCGCGGTGCGCGCCAGCGCGTACCCCTGCTTGCCGGAGGAGCGGTTGCCGAGGAAGCGCACGGGGTCGAGCGGCTCACGCGTGCCGCCGGCGCTGATCACCACATGGCGACCCGCGAGGTCGGGCTCGGCGACGCGCGCCAGCACCCGGCGGCAGACCTCGAAGATCTCGCCGGGGTCGGGGAGCCGGCCCTTTCCGGTGTCGACCCCGGTGAGCCGCCCGACGGCGGGCTCGATGACCACGGCTCCGCGGCGGCGCAGGGTGGCGACGTTCTCCTGCGTGGCCGGGTGCTCCCACATCTCGGTGTGCATCGCGGGGGCGAAGACCACCGGACAGCGGGCGGTCAGGAGCGTGTTGGTGAGCAGGTCGTCGGCGAGCCCGTGGGCGGCCTTGGCCAGCATGTCCGCGGTGGCCGGGGCGACCACCACGAGGTCGGCGCCCTGCCCGATCCGCACGTGCGGGACCTCGTGGACGTCCTGCCAGACCTCGTCGGAGACCTGGTGACCGGAGAGCGCCGACCAGGTGGCGGCCCCGACGAAGTGCAGCGACGCGGCGGTCGGGACGACCCGTACGTCATGGCCGGACTCGGTCAGCCGGCGCAGCAGCTCGCACGCCTTGTAGGCGGCGATGCCCCCACTGACCCCCAGGACGACCTTCGGCTTGTCCACTGCGTCTCCCCGCACTCGGCAACGTAAGGCAACGTATGCGTCCCATACGTATGCGCCCCATGCTGCCTCACCGCACGGATCGGGTTCATCCGGCCCCGGACACGCCTCAGGCCCGGCGGACGGGCCGCCGGGCCTGAGGTGAAGTGCCGTGGTGCTCCTGCGTTACTGCGCGGGGCCCTCGATGGCCTCGGAGGTCAGCAGGCCCGCGTTGATCTCGCGGAGTGCGATCGAGAGCGGCTTCTCGTGCACGTGGGTGTCGACGAGCGGACCGACGTACTCGAGGAGGCCTTCACCGAGCTGCGAGTAGTACGCGTTGATCTGGCGGGCGCGCTTGGCCGCGTAGATCACCAGGCTGTACTTCGAGTCGGTGGCTTCGAGGAGCTCATCAATCGGCGGGTTGATGATGCCCTCGGGCGTGGTGATGGAAGAGGACACTCTCTGCCTTCCGAAGGGGGTGTAGATCAAAGATCAAAGCGATCTGAACGATCGTGGAGATCTAGGCCTGAAGCATCAACGTTAGCAGCTCACGCGCCACGTCCTCGACGGAGGTGTTGACGAGCGTCGTATCGAACTCGGCCTCGGCGGCCAGTTCGATCTTCGCTGCGGCGAGCCGGCGCTCGATGACCTCGGGGGCCTCGGTGCCCCGGCCGGTGAGCCGGCGCACCAGCTCCTCCCAGCTCGGCGGGGCCAGGAAGACCAGACGAGCGTCGGACATCGACTGGCGGACCAGTCGGGCGCCCTGGAGGTCGATCTCCAGCAGGACCGGTTCGCCGGCCTCCAGACGGTCGAGCACGGCGCGCCGGGGTGTGCCGTAGCGGTTGCCCGCGAACTCGGCCCACTCCAGCAGTTCGCCGTTGGCGACGAGCTTGTCGAACTCCTCGTCGTCCACGAAGAAGTAGTGCACGCCGTCGCGCTCCCCGGGGCGTGGCTTGCGTGTCGTCGCCGACACGGAGAGCCAGACCTCGGGGTGCACGGTGCGCATATGAGCGACGACCGTGCTCTTGCCGACCCCTGAGGGGCCGGAGAGCACGGTCAGCCGCGGACGTACGTCCGGGGGTACGGGGGACGTCCCCCGGGATGTTGCAGCCATGGGGCGATTATCCCCGCTCTCAGGAGTGCCTGAGAACGTCAGGCGGGGCTGCCGCCGAACTCACGCTCCAGGGATGCGATCTGATTGGAGCCAAGACCCCTGACCCGGCGGCTCTCGGAGATGCCGAGACGCTCCATGATCTGCTTGGCGCGGACCTTGCCGACGCCCGGCAGGGATTCGAGCAGTGCGGAGACCTTCATCTTCCCGATGACGTCGTTCTCCTGGCCCTGCTTGATGACCTCGTGGAGGGAAGCGCCGGAGTGCTTGAGTCGATTCTTGACCTCGGCCCGCTCCCGGCGAGCCGCGGCGGCCTTTTCGAGCGCGGCTGCGCGCTGTTCAGGGGTAAGGGGCGGAAGAGCCACGCCTACGTCACCTCGGATGTCGATCTGTCGGATACGGACCGGTGGGGAAGCTGGACGCCACCCACCTGGTGAGCGGAGAACACAGGGTGTTCGGCCGCTCCCGACGGAGACTAGCGGCAAGGGCCGCTGTAGTCAGCGAGAACAGACGAAAAGTCCTGGTCAGCTGTGGCCGACCAGGATTTTCGCGACATATCGACCAGGTTTCTCGTCAGTATTTCGTCAACACGCTGTAAACGTGTCAGGGTCAACTGCCGGATACGGCCCCGCGGACCTCGTCCGCGAACCGTTCGGCGGCTTCGCGCAGCCCGGACACGTCCGGGCCGTGGCGCAGCACGCCCCGGCTCACGCTGGGGACCACGTTGCCCACCGCATCGCCGAACACCGCCGGAAGATCCGCCGGGGTCGCGCCCTGGGCGCCGATGCCGGGCGCGAGGAGCGGCCCGTTGATCGCCAGGTTCACCCCGGCGTCGCCGAGCGTCGCGCCGACCACCGCGCCGACCGAGCCGAGCGGGAGGGCCCCGGCGTTCTCGGCGGCCATGTGGTCGAGCATCAGCTGGGCGAGCGAGCGGCCGTCGGCCGCCGTGGCCCGCTGGACCTCGGCGCCCTCCGGGTTGGAGGTGAGGGCGAGGACGAAGACGCCCGCGCCGGAGACGGCGGCCGCGTCGAGCGCCGGGCGCAGCGAGCCGAAGCCCAGGTACGGGGAGAGCGTGACCGCGTCGGAGAAGAGCGGGGAGTCCTGGTCCAGGTAGGTCGCCGCGTAGGCGCCCATGGTGGAGCCGATGTCGCCGCGCTTGGCGTCCATGAGGACGAGCGCCCCGGCGGCGCGTGCCTCCTCGACGGCCTTCTCCAGGACGGCGACGCCGCGCGAGCCGAAGCGCTCGAAGAACGCGGACTGCGGCTTGAGGACGGCGACCCGGTCGGCCAGCGCCTCCACGACGGTCCGGGTGAAGCGCTCCAGGCCGGCGATGTCGTCGTTCAGGCCCCAGGAGGTGAGCAGGGAGGCGTGCGGGTCGATGCCGACGCAGAGCGGCCCGCGGGTGTCCATGGCACGGCGCAGGCGGGCGCCGAAGGGTCCGGGCGTCACAGGGCGGCCTTCTTCCGGGTCTCGGCGCCGACGGCCTCGGCGAGGGTGGCGTACGGGGAGGTGGCGAGCCGGGCGGCGAGGCCCTTGTGGATCGCGCGGGCGTAGAAGGGACCTTCGTAGATGAAGGCGCTGTAGCCCTGGACGAGGGTGGCTCCGGCGAGGATGCGCTGCCAGGCGTCCTCGGCGTTCTCGACGCCCCCGACGCCCACCAGCGTGATCCGGTCCCCCACACGGGCGTACAGACGGCTCAGGACCTCCAGCGAGCGCTCCTTGAGGGGTGCGCCGGACAGTCCGCCGGTCTCCCCCGCCAGGCCGGGGGCCGACTTCAGGCCCAGGCCCTCCCGCGCGATGGTGGTGTTGGTGGCGATGATGCCGTCCAGGCCCAGCTCCACGGCGAGGTCGGCGACGGCGTCGACGTCCTCGTCCGCGAGGTCCGGGGCGATCTTGACGAGCAGGGGGACGCGCCGGTCGGTGACGGTGCGGTCGGCTGCCTCGCGCACGGCGGTGAGCAGCGGGCGCAGCGACTCGGTGGCCTGGAGGTTGCGCAGGCCGGGGGTGTTGGGCGAGGAGACGTTGACGACCAGGTAGTCGGCGTGGCCGGCCAGCGCCTCGGTGGACTTCACGTAGTCGGCGGCGGCCTCGGCCTCGGGCACGACCTTGGTCTTGCCGATGTTGACGCCGACCGTGGTGCGGAAGACCGGGTTGCGGGCGGCCAGGCGGGCGGCGACGGCGGCGGAGCCCTCGTTGTTGAAGCCCATGCGGTTGATCAGCGCGCGGTCCGCGACCAGCCGGAAGAGGCGCTTCTTGGGGTTGCCCGGCTGCGGTTCGCCGGTGACGGTGCCGATCTCGACGTGGTCGAAGCCGAGCATCGCCATGCCGTCGATCGCGACGGCGTTCTTGTCGAAGCCGGCGGCGAGGCCGAAGGGACCGTGCATCCGCAGGCCGAGGGCCTCGGTGCGCAGCTCCCTGAAGCGCGGGGCGAGGGCGGCGGCGACGAAGGTGCGCAGGACGGGGATCCGGGCGGCGAGGCGGATCCAGCGGAAGGCGGCGTAGTGGGCCTGCTCGGGGTCCATCCGCTTGAAGACCAGCCGGAAGAAGAGCTTGTACATGAAGAGATGTCCTCACAGAGAGGGGGACACCGTTGCCGGTGTCCCCCTGCTGGGCTGCCGGGGGTACCCGGCGGATCATGGCCGGGTGCCCCCTCAGTCGCGGGCCGCGATCAGGTGTTCCGCGTGTTCCTGGAGGGAACGGACCCCGACGCCACCGTGGTTGAGGGCGTCGATGCCCTGGACTGCCGCGGCGAGCGCCTGGACCGTGGTCAGGCAGGGTACGGAGCGGGCGACGGCCGCGGTGCGGATCTCGTAGCCGTCGAGCCGGCCGCCGGTGCCGTACGGCGTGTTGACGATGAGGTCGACCTCGCCGTCGTGGATGAGCTGGACGATGGTCTTCTCGCCGTTCGGGCCGGCGCCCTCGGACTGCTTGCGCACGACGGTGGCGTTGATGCCGTTGCGCTTGAGGACCTCGGCGGTGCCGGAGGTGGCCATCAGCTCGAAGCCGTGGGCGACCAGCTCGCGGGCCGGGAAGATCATCGAGCGCTTGTCGCGGTTGGCGACCGAGATGAACGCGCGGCCCTTGGTGGGCAGCGGGCCGTAGGCGCCGGCCTGCGACTTGGCGTACGCCGTGCCGAAGACCGAGTCGATGCCCATGACCTCGCCGGTGGAGCGCATCTCCGGGCCGAGGACCGTGTCGACGCCCCTGCCGTGGATGTCGCGGAAGCGCGACCACGGCATCACGGCCTCCTTGACGGAGATCGGCGCGTCCAGCGGCAGGGTGCCGCCGTCGCCGGTCCTCGGCAGCAGGCCCTCCGCGCGCAGCTCGGCGACGGTCGCGCCCAGCGAGATGCGGGCGGCGGCCTTGGCGAGCGGGACGGCGGTCGCCTTCGAGGTGAAGGGGACCGTGCGGGAGGCGCGCGGGTTGGCCTCCAGGACGTAGAGGATGTCGCCGGAGAGCGCGAACTGGATGTTGATCAGTCCGAGGACGCCGACGCCCTTGGCGATGGACTCGGTGGAGGCGCGCAGCCGCTTGATGTCGAAGCCGCCGAGCGTGATCGGGGGCAGGGCGCAGGCCGAGTCGCCGGAGTGGATGCCGGCTTCCTCGATGTGCTCCATGACGCCGCCGAGGTACAGCTCGGTGCCGTCGTAGAGGGCGTCCACGTCGATCTCGATGGCGTCGTCGAGGAAACGGTCGACCAGGACCGGCCGGGTGGGGCTGATCTCGGTGGACTCGGAGATGTACGAGGCGAGGCGCGTCTCGTCGTACACGATCTCCATGCCGCGCCCGCCGAGTACGTAGGACGGTCGTACGAGGACGGGGTAGCCGATCTCGTCGGCGATGGCCTTGGCCTCGCCGAAGGTGGTGGCGGTGCCGTGCTTGGGCGCGGGCAGTCCGGCCTCGGCCAGGACCCGGCCGAAGGCGCCCCGGTCCTCGGCGGCGTGGATGGCCTCCGGGGAGGTGCCGACGACGGGCACGCCGTTGTCCTTGAGGGCCTGCGCGAGGCCGAGCGGGGTCTGGCCGCCGAGCTGCACGATCACACCGGCGATCGGGCCCGCCAGCGATTCGGCGTGCACGATCTCCAGGACGTCCTCCAGGGTGAGCGGCTCGAAGTAGAGCCGGTCGGAGGTGTCGTAGTCGGTGGAGACGGTCTCCGGGTTGCAGTTGACCATGACGGTCTCGTAGCCCGCGTCGCTCAGGGCGAAGGAGGCGTGGACGCAGGAGTAGTCGAACTCGATGCCCTGGCCGATGCGGTTGGGGCCCGAGCCGAGGATGATCACGGCCGGCTTGGTGCGGGTCGCGACCTCGCTCTCCTCGTCGTAGGAGGAGTAGAAGTACGGCGTGTTCGCGGCGAACTCGGCGGCGCACGTGTCGACGGTCTTGTAGACCGGGCGGATGCCGAGCGCGTGCCGGACCTCACGGACGACGTCCTCGCGCAGCCCGCGGATCTCGCCGATCTGGGCGTCGGAGAAGCCGTGCCGCTTGGCCTCGGCGATCAGGTCGGCGTCCAGGCGTTCGGCGGAGGCCAGCTCGTCGGCGATCTCCTTGATCAGGAAGAGCTGGTCGACGAACCAGGGGTCGATCTTCGTGGAGTCGAAGACCTCCTCCTGGGTGGCTCCGGCCCGGATCGCCTGCATGACGGTGTTGATGCGGCCGTCGGTGGGGCGGACCGCTTCCGCGAGCAGCTCGGCCTTGTCGCCGACCGGGCCGGTGAAGGCGAACTGCGAGCCCTTCTTCTCCAGGGAGCGCAGGGCCTTCTGGAGGGCCTCGGTGAAGTTCCGGCCGATCGCCATGGCCTCGCCCACCGACTTCATGGTGGTGGTGAGGGTGGAGTCGGCGGAGGGGAACTTCTCGAAGGCGAAGCGCGGGGCCTTGACGACGACGTAGTCGAGGGTCGGCTCGAAGGAGGCCGGCGTCTTCTCGGTGATGTCGTTGGGGATCTCGTCCAGGGTGTAGCCGACGGCCAGCTTGGCGGCGATCTTGGCGATCGGGAAGCCGGTGGCCTTGGAGGCGAGCGCCGAGGAGCGGGAGACGCGCGGGTTCATCTCGATGACGATGACCCGGCCGTCGGCGGGGTCGATGGCGAACTGGATGTTGCAGCCGCCGGTGTCGACGCCGACCTCGCGGATGATCGCGATGCCGACGTCGCGCAGCCGCTGGTACTCGCGGTCGGTGAGCGTCATCGCGGGGGCGACGGTGATGGAGTCGCCGGTGTGGACGCCCATCGGGTCGAAGTTCTCGATGGAGCAGACGACGACGACGTTGTCGTTCTTGTCGCGCATCAGCTCCAGCTCGTACTCCTTCCAGCCGAGGATGGACTCCTCCAGGAGGACCTCGGTGGTCGGGGAGAGCGTGAGGCCCTGTCCGGCGATGCGGCGCAGCTCCTCCTCGTCGTGGGCGAAGCCGGAGCCGGCGCCGCCCATGGTGAAGGAGGGGCGGACGACGACGGGGTAGCCGCCGAGGGTGTCGACGCCGGCGATGACGTCGTCCATGGTGTGGCAGATGACGGAGCGGGCGGACTCGCCGTACCCGGTCTTCTCCTTGACCGCCGCGACGACGCCCTTGAAGAGGTCGCGGTCCTCGCCCTTGTTGATCGCCTCGACGTTGGCGCCGATGAGCTCGACGCCGTACTTCTCCAGGACGCCGTTCTCGTGCATGGAGATGGCGGTGTTCAGCGCGGTCTGGCCGCCGAGGGTGGGCAGGAGCGCGTCGGGGCGCTCCTTGGCGATGATCTTCTCGACGAACTCGGGGGTGATCGGCTCGACGTAGGTGGCGTCGGCGATCTCCGGGTCGGTCATGATCGTCGCCGGGTTGGAGTTAACCAGGATGACGCGCAGGCCCTCGGCCTTGAGGACGCGGCAGGCCTGGGTGCCGGAGTAGTCGAACTCGGCGGCCTGGCCGATGACGATCGGGCCGGAGCCGATGACCAGGACGGACTGGATATCGGAGCGCTTAGGCACGCTGGCCCTCCATCAGGGTGGTGAAACGGTCGAAGAGGTAAGCGGCGTCGTGCGGGCCGGCGGCCGCCTCGGGGTGGTACTGGACGCTGAAGGCGGGCCGGTCCAGGAGCTGGAGGCCCTCGACCACCTGGTCGTTCAGGCAGACGTGGGAGACCTCGGCGCGGCCGAACTCCGTGTCGGACACCTGGTCCAGCGGGGCGTCGACGGCGAACCCGTGGTTGTGCGCGGTGACCTCGACCTTGCCGGTGGTGCGGTCCTGCACCGGCTGGTTGATGCCCCGGTGGCCGTACTTCAGCTTGTAGGTGCCGAAGCCGAGCGCGCGGCCGAGGATCTGGTTGCCGAAGCAGATGCCGAAGAGCGGGGTCGACCGCTCCAGGACACCGCGCATGAGGGCGACCGGGTGGTCGGCGGTGGACGGGTCGCCGGGGCCGTTGGAGAAGAAGACGCCGTCGGGGTTGACGGCGTACACCTCCTCCAGCGTGGCGGTGGCGGGCAGCACGTGCACCTCGATGCCGCGTTCGGCCATCCGGTGGGGCGTCATGCCCTTGATGCCGAGGTCGATCGCGGCGACGGTGAACTTCTTCGTGCCGATCGCGGGGACGACGTACGCCTCCTTCGTCGCCACTTCGGCGGAGAGGTCGGCGCCGGTCATCTCGGGGGCCTGGCGGACCTTGGCGAGCAGGGTGCCCTCGTCCGGGATCCCCGCGGCGGAGCCGCTGGTGAGCGCAGGGCCGGAGAAGATCCCGACGCGCATCGCGCCGCGCTCGCGCAGGTGGCGGGTGAGGGCGCGGGTGTCGACGCCGCTGATGCCGACGACGCCCTGCGCCGCCAGTTCCTCGTCCAGCGAGCGCTGGGAGCGCCAGTTGGAGGGCTTGCGGGCGGGGTCGCGGACGACGTAGCCGGAGACCCAGATGCGAGCGGACTCGGGGTCCTCGTCGTTCACGCCGGTGTTGCCGACGTGCGGGGCCGTCATGACGACGACCTGGCGGTGGTACGAGGGGTCGGTCAGCGTTTCCTGGTAGCCGGTCATGCCGGTGGAGAACACCGCTTCGCCGAAGGTCTCCCCCACGGCCCCGTAGGCACGGCCGCGGAAGGCGCGACCGTCCTCCAGGACGAGTACGGCGGGGGTCTGGGCCCCCCGGGTGGAGATCGTCATCGTGCGGTGCCTTCCGTAGTGGTGCTGGTGAGTTCGGTGGTGGCCGGTGCGCCGGCGAGCCGGCTGACGGCGTCGACCCAGGCCTGGTGCTCGGCGGCGTGGTCGGAGCGGAAGCCGGAGTCGATCAGCGTCTCGCCGTGCGCCCAGGTGATGATCAGCAGGCCGCCCTCGGGGAGGACCTTGCCCGCGAGCGCCTTGTCGAGGCGGGCCTCGCGCAGGGCGTCGGCCGGGATGAAGAAGTCGGCCGCCCCGGGGCGTACGACGTCCAGACCGCGGGCGGTGAGCGTGAGCTCGGTGCGGCTGCGGGTGCCGAGGCCGTGCGCGACGATCCGGTCGAGCCACTGACCGGCGGTGGTGGAGGCGTGGTAGCGCCCCTGGAGTGTCAGCAGCGTCTCGTCGTCGGCGAAGCCCTCGGGGGTGGCCGGGAGCTCCGGCAGACCGGACTGGAGGCTGGCGCGCCACTTCCAGCCCTGGCGCATCAGCCAGTAGACGAGGGCGATGAAGACGAACAGGCCGATCACCCAGGCGATGCGGGCGGCCCAGTCCGTCACTTCCGCCGACTTCTGCTCGGCGGCCAGGTGGTACAGGGGGGTCAGAGTTGTCACGCGAGCTTCCCGTCGACGACCGTGGCACGGCCCCGCAGGAAGGTGTGGGTGACGCGGCCCGGCAGCTCACGGCCCTCGTAGGGGGTGTTTCGGCTGCGGGACGCGAAGCCCGCGGGGTCCACGGCTCCACGGTATGCCGGATCGACCAGAGTGAGGTTGGCGGGCTCACCCGCCGAGACGGGGCGGCCGTGTCCTTCGAGCCGGCCGATGGCCGCGGGGCGGAAGGACATGCGGTCCGCGACGCCCGCCCAGTCCATCAGGCCGGTGTCCACCATCGTCTGCTGGACGACCGAGAGCGCGGTCTCCAGGCCCACCATGCCCATGGCGGCCGCGGCCCACTCGCAGTCCTTGTCCTCGTGCGGGTGCGGGGCGTGGTCGGTGGCGACGCAGTCGATCGTGCCGTCGGCGAGCGCCTCGCGCAGGGCCAGGACGTCGGCCTCGGTGCGCAGCGGCGGGTTCACCTTGTAGACCGGGTTGTAGGTGCGGACCAGCTCGTCGGTGAGGAGGAGGTGGTGCGGGGTGACCTCGGCGGTGACGTTCCAGCCCTTGGACTTGGCCCAGCGGACGATCTCCACGGAGCCGGCGGTGGAGAGGTGACAGATGTGGACGCGGGAGCCGACGTGGGCGGCGAGGAGGACGTCGCGGGCGATGATCGACTCCTCGGCGACGGCGGGCCAGCCGCCGAGCCCGAGTTCGGCGGAGACGATGCCCTCGTTCATCTGGGCGCCCTCGGTGAGGCGGGGCTCCTGGGCGTGCTGGGCGACGACGCCGTCGAAGGCCTTCACGTACTCCAGGGCGCGGCGCATGATCACCGCGTCGTCGACGCACTTGCCGTCGTCGGAGAAGACCTTCACCCCGGCGGCGGAGTCGTGCATCGCGCCGAGCTCGGCGAGCTGCTTGCCCTCCAGGCCGACGGTGACGGCGCCCACGGGCTGCACGTCGCAGTAGCCGGACTCCTTGCCGAGGCGCCAGACCTGCTCGACGACGCCGGCGGTGTCGGCTACGGGGAAGGTGTTGGCCATGGCGTGCACGGCGGTGAAGCCGCCGACGGCCGCGGCCTTGGTGCCGGTGAGGACGGTCTCGGAGTCCTCGCGGCCGGGCTCGCGCAGATGGGTGTGCAGGTCGACCAGTCCGGGCAGCAGGATCTGCCCCTCGGCCTCGATCACGGTGGCGCCGGCGGCGTCGAGGCCGGTGCCGACCTCGGCGACGGTCTCGCCGTCGATCAGGACGTCCTGCGGCTCGCCGCCGAGGATCCGCGCACCGCGGACAATGATCTTGCTCATGGTTACTTGTTCTCCTCGGTACGGGCGGGGGCGGCGGACAGTGCGGTGTCGGAGCCGCCGAGCAGCAGGTAGAGCACGGCCATGCGGATGGAGACGCCGTTGGCGACCTGCTCGACGACCGTGCAGCGGTCGGAGTCGGCGACCTCGGCGGTGATCTCCATGCCGCGGACCATCGGGCCGGGGTGCATGACGATGGCGTGTTCGGGCATCTTCGCCATCCGCTCGCCGTCCAGGCCGTAGCGGCGGGAGTACTCGCGCTCGGTCGGGAAGTACGCGGCGTTCATCCGTTCACGCTGCACACGCAGCATCATCACCGCATCGGACTGCGCCAGCACGTCGTCGAGGCTGTAGCTGACGTCGCAGGGCCACTTCTCGACGCCCACGGGCACCAGGGTGGGCGGGGCCACCAGGGTGACGTGCGCGCCGAGCGTGGTGAGCAGGTGGACGTTGGAGCGGGCGACGCGGCTGTGCAGGATGTCGCCGACGATCGTGATGCGGCGGCCGTCCAGGTCGCGGCCGAGCCCGGCGTCGGCGCCGACGAGCCGGCGGCGCATCGTGAAGGCGTCCAGCAGGGCCTGGGTGGGGTGTTCGTGGGTGCCGTCGCCGGCGTTGACCACGGCCCCGTCGATCCAGCCGGAGGTGGCGAGCCGGTAGGGGGCCCCCGAGGCGCCGTGCCGGATGACGACGGCGTCGGCGCCCATCGCCTCCAGGGTCAGCGCGGTGTCCTTCAGGGACTCGCCCTTGGAGACGGACGAGCCCTTGGCGGAGAAGTTGATGACGTCGGCGGACAGCCGTTTGGCGGCCGCCTCGAAGGAGATGCGGGTGCGGGTCGAGTCCTCGAAGAAGAGGTTGACGACGGTACGGCCGCGCAGGGTGGGGAGCTTCTTGATCGGCCGGTCCGCGACCCGGGCCATCTCCTCGGCGGTGTCGAGGATCAGGACGGCGTCGTCGCGGGTGAGGTCGGCGGCCGAGATGAGGTGACGCTTCATCTGGGGTTCTCCGGGTTGCTGGAGGGAGTTTCAGGCATGCGGGCGCGCGGGAGCGGCCGTACGTCCCCGAAGGGGGCCGGGGCCGTACGGGAGGGCTCGGGCTACTGCGTGTCCGCGGGGGTGGCCTGCTTGACGCCCAGCAGCACGGCGTCGCGGCCGTCCTCCTCGGCGAGCTGGACCTTGACCGTCTCCCGCAGCGACGTGGGGAGGTTCTTGCCGACGTAGTCCGCGCGGATCGGGAGCTCCCGGTGGCCGCGGTCGACGAGGACCGCGAGCTGCACCGCGCGGGGGCGGCCGATGTCGCCGAGCGCGTCGAGGGCGGCGCGGATGGTGCGGCCGGAGAAGAGCACGTCGTCGACCAGGACGACCAGGCTGCCCTCGATCCCCTCGCCGGGGATGTCGGTACGGGCCAGGGCGCGCGCCGGGCGCATCCGCAGGTCGTCGCGGTACATGGTGATGTCGAGCGATCCGACCGGCGTCTTCCGGCCGGTGATCTCCTGGAGTTTCTCGGCCAGCCGACGGGCGAGGAAGACGCCCCGGGTCGGGATGCCGAGCAGCACCACGTCGTCGGCGCCCTTGGCGCGTTCGACGATCTCGTGGGCGATACGGGTCAGGACACGGGCGATGTCGGGGGCCTCGAGAACGGGGCGTGCCGCGTTGCCGGTGTGGTCGTGCTGTGCGTCCATAAGAAACGGACCTCCTTCTCCGCCTCACGGGACGGATCGTTAAAGGACGTCGAAATTGCGTCATCCACGCTACCAGGGCTTGCGCCCGGCCCTGGACCCGCCCCCGGGAGGTACCGGTCCGGACCATCCGGCTTGACGCAACCAAGTAACGCTGCGTAACCTCACAGTGAGTTACCAGCCACGCGGCGGAGCCGCACACTGTTCCAGCGTCCGGGGAGCCATATGTCCAGCGAATACGCAAAACAGCTCGGGGCCAAACTCCGTGCCATCCGCACCCAGCAGGGCCTTTCCCTCCACGGCGTGGAGGAGAAGTCCCAGGGTCGCTGGAAGGCCGTCGTGGTCGGTTCGTACGAGCGCGGCGACCGTGCCGTGACCGTACAGCGCCTCGCCGAGCTGGCGGATTTCTACGGGGTCCCGGTGCAGGAGCTGCTGCCCGGTACGACGCCGGGCGGGGCCGCCGAGCCGCCGCCGAAGCTCGTCCTGGACCTGGAGCGCCTCGCCCACGTCCCGCCGGAGAAGGCCGGTCCGCTGCAGCGTTACGCGGCGACCATCCAGAGCCAGCGCGGTGACTACAACGGCAAGGTGCTCTCGATCCGCCAGGACGACCTGCGCACGCTCGCCGTGATCTACGACCAGTCGCCTTCCGTGCTCACGGAGCAGCTCATCAGCTGGGGCGTGCTGGACGCGGACGCGCGCCGCGCGGTCTCCCACGACGAGGGCTGAGCGAGCGGGGCAGGACCCCACAGCAGAAACGTGCCGCCGGGTGGGCGGGGACCTTCGGGCCCCGCCCACCCGGCGTTTCCGTGTCCGCGCGCCCGCCCGGCGTTCCCGTGCCCCCACCGGCCCGGCGTTTCCGTGCCCCCGCCCCTGCCTGGGGACGACGGGCCCCACGCGGGGCCCCGGGTACGACGAGGGCCCGCGGTCAGCAGACCGCGGGCCCTCGTGGCGTGTGCGACCGAACCGCCGCGGCCGGGGCTACTGCTCCCGACGGAGGTTCGGCTTCAGGTCCTTGAAACGGGCCAGCAGGCCGTTCACGAAGGACGGGGAGTCATCGGTGGAGAACTCCTTGGCGAGCTGGACGGCCTCGTCGATCACCACGGCGTCCGGGGTCTCGTCCATCCAGATCAGCTCATACGCACCGAGCCGCAGGATGCTCCGGTCGACGACCGGCATGCGGTCGATCTCCCAGTCCACGGCGTAGGTGACGATGAGGTCGTCGATCCGGTCCGCGTACTGCGCGTACCCCTCGACGAGCTCCATCGTGAATTCACCGACCGGCGGCTGACGGTCGTCGGTCCGCGAGAGCCGAACCCAGTCCGCGAGGACGCTCTGCACGGACTCACCGCGCTGGTCGGCCTCGAAGAGGATCTGGAAGGCGCGCTTGCGGGCCTTGTTCCGGGCAGCCACGGTTAGCTGTTCACCCGGCCGAGGTAGTCGCCCGAGCGGGTGTCGACCTTGATCTTCTCGCCGGTGCTGATGAAGAGCGGCACGCCGATCTCGTAACCGGTCTCCAGCGTGGCGGGCTTGGTGCCGCCGGTGGAGCGGTCGCCCTGGACGCCCGGGTCGGTGTGCTGGATCGTCAGCTCGACCGCGGCCGGCAGCTCGACGTAGAGCACCTCGCCCTCGTGCTGGGCGACGGAGGCGGTGAAGCCCTCGATCAGGAAGTTGGCGGCGTCGCCGACGGCCTTGCGGTCGACCATGAGCTGGTCGTAGGTGTCCATGTCCATGAAGACGAAGTACTCGCCGTCCATGTACGAGAACTGCATGTCTCGGCGGTCAATGGTGGCCGTCTCGACCTTCACGCCGGCGTTGAACGTCTTGTCGACGACCTTGCCGGAGAGCACGTTCTTGAGCTTGGTGCGCACGAAGGCGGGGCCCTTGCCGGGCTTGACGTGCTGGAACTCGACGACGGACCAGAGCTGGCCTCCGTCGAGCTTGAGCACCAGGCCGTTCTTGAGGTCGTTCGTGGAAGCCACGGTTGCGGAATCTCCTGGACTGAAGCTGGTGGAACGACCGAGGATGCGCGCTAGAGCGCGAGCAGCTCCTTGGTCGTCATGGTGAGTAGCTCGGGTCCGCCGTCCGCCTCGGGGCGCACGACGAGCGTGTCATCGATCCGGACACCGCCCCGGCCCGGGAGGTGGACCCCCGGTTCGACGGTGACCGGCACACAAGCGTCCAGTTTACCCATGGCTGTCGGTGCCAGTTGCGGGTCCTCCTCGATTTCCAGGCCCACACCGTGCCCGGTCCACGGCTGAAGCCCCTCTCCGTGCCCCGCCGACTCCAGCGGATGACGGGCGGCGCGGTCCACGTCCCGGTAGGCGGCCCCCGGCGCCAGGGCTTCCCGGCCGGCCCGCTGAGCGGCGAAAACGAGGTCGTAGAGCTCGATCTGCCACTCGGCGGGGGCGGTGCCGATGACGAAGGTCCGGCCGATCTCGCAGCGGTAGCCGTGGTAGCTCGCGCCGAGGCGGACGGAGAGGAAATCCCCCTCCTCCACCCTGCGGTCCGAGGGCCGGTGACGGCCCTGGCCGGAGTTGGGGCCGGTGGCCACGGAGGTGGCGAAGGCGGGGCCGTCCGCCCCGTGGTCGACCAGGCGGCGCTCCAGTTCCAGGGCGAGATGCCGTTCGGTGCGGCCGACCAGGATCGATTCGAGGAGTTCGCCGAGGGCCTGGTCGGTGATCTCGGCGGCGATCCGGAGGCAGCCGATCTCCTCCTCGTCCTTGACGATCCGCTGCTGCTCCACGGTGAAGCCCAGATCGGCCAGCCGGAGGCGTGGGGCGGCCTTCCCCATGGCACGGTGCCGGGCCACGGTCAGATCGTGCTCCTCGACGGCGAGCGAATCCGCGCCGGCCGAGGCTGCGAGGCCGGCGGCGGCGACCACCGGGTCCCCGTCCGGGACGGGCAGGAGGTCGATCCGGAGCGCCTCGTCGGGCCGCCCGTGGGCGGGTTCACCGGTCGGAGCGCGGGAGCAGAGCAGAACGTCGTCGCCGGGGCCGAGCAGCAGCACGGCGCCGGGCGGCGCTCCGCCCGCGAGATAGCGGACGTTGGCGGGGCGGGAGACCAGGGCGGCCGCGGAGCCCGCGGCGGCGCACCGGTCGCGGAGCAGCCCGCGTCGGACGGCGTGCACCTCTGACATGGTTCGAGCGTACGAGCGAGGGCGGCTGCCCGCCCGGCCAGCGCACCCGACCGGGGTCCCGGCCACCGAGGGCGCCGCGCGGCCGGCCGCCGTCGGGAGGTCCCTGGCCGCGGTCGGCCACCGTCGGGAGGTCCCCGGCCGCGGTCGGCCGCCGCCCGGCAGCCTCCCTGCCGGGCGGGGCCCGACGGCTACCAGGCGGGCGGGCTCGCGATGGAGCGGGCCAGTACGTCGTCCAGGACGCGGGCGGTGGTCTCGACGTCGTACGTGGAGTTGTCGATGATCGGGAGGCCGGAGCCGTACCAGCCGGCCATCCGGCCGTGGATGCGGGCGACCTCCTCGTCGGAGAGCCTGCGGTTGCCGCTGCGGGCGGCGTTGCGCTCCAGGACGATCTCCAGGCCGGGCAGCAGGACCACGGGCAGCAGGCCGGGGCCCACGTGGCGCTTCCATCCGCCGAGGCCGACGACCGGGCGGTCGGGGAAGACGGCGTCGTCGAGGATGCAGGAGATGCCGTTGGCGAGGAAGTTGCGGGCGGCGAAGCCGCAGGTGCGGCGGGCCAGCCGGTACTGGGCCTCGGAGTGGTCGTTCCAGCCGGCCTGCGGGTCGGCGAAGCCGGAGCGGACCCATTCGCGGACGTCGTCCAGGGAGACGTGGGCGGTGGGCACCTGGCGGCGGGCCGCCCAGAGCTTGGCGACCGTGGTCTTGCCCGCCCCTGCGGGGCCGATGAGCAGGACGGCGAGCGTGGCGCCGCCGGTGCCGGCCCCGGCGGGCGGCGCGGGCAGGGGAACGGGACCGCCCGGGGGCAGCTGGACGTGCCCGGTGTGCCCGGTGACCTGCCCGGCGGGCGGCGGCGTGGGTCCGGTGCCGCTCCAGCCCTGCTGCGGGGTCTGGCCGGGGGCGGCAGGCTGCTGGGGCCGGCCCTGGGCCGGAGGCGGGGCCTGCCCGGGCGGGGACGGGGCCTGGCCCGGCGGGGGCGGGGCCTGGCCCGGCGGCGGGGATATCGGGGGCGGACCGGGGTGGCCGGCGTGCTGGGCCTGGTACGGCCGGCCGACGTGCCCGATACCGGGGCCGTGGGGCGGCGGCAGCGGGGCCCCCACTGCGTGCTGCATCCGGTGCCACTCCGTCTCGTAACTGCAACTGACGCTGATGGGACGGCCACCGTACCTTCCCGGGCCGTCTCGGGGTGAACGGCCCGGGAGGGTGCGAAGTGCCCGTCGGCCGCGCGGAGGGCGGACGGGCATCCGCGTGGTGTCAGTCCGTCAGTTCGTCGGCCAGGGCGCGCAGGGCGAGCCTGTACGAGCCGATGCCGAACCCGGCCACCGTGCCCGTGGCCACCGCGGCGACCACGGACGTGTGCCGGAACTCCTCGCGGGTGTACGGGTTGGAGATGTGCACCTCGATCAGCGGGGCGGTGCGCTGGGCGGCCGCGTCCCGCATGCCGTACGAGTAGTGCGTGAACGCGCCCGGGTTGAGAACGACCGGAATCGATCCGTCCGCCGCCTCGTGGAGCCAGCGGATCAGCTGGCCCTCGTCGTTGGTCTCCCGCACCTCGACGTCGAGGCCGAGCTCCTTGCCCAGGGTCGTGCAGGCGTCGACGAGCCCGGCGTAGGAGGTGGCCCCGTAGACGTCGGGCTCACGCGAGCCCAGCCGTCCGAGGTTGGGGCCGTTCAGGACGAAGACCCTTCGGGTCACGCGGAGACCTCCCCGTAGGCGGCGAGCAGCACGGCCGGGTCGGGGCCCTCCAGGACGGTGGGCCTGCCGATGCCGTCCAGGACGATGAAGCGCAGCAGGTCGCCGCGCGACTTCTTGTCGACCTTCATGTTCTCCAGCAGCTTGGGCCACTGGTCGCCGCGGTAGGCGAGCGGCAGGCCCACCGACGCGAGGACGCTGCGGTGCCGGTCCGCGGTGGCGTCGTCGAGGCGTCCGGCGAGCCGGCCCAGCTCGGCGGCGAAGACCATGCCGATGGAGACGGCCGCGCCGTGGCGCCACTTGTAGCGCTCGTTCTTCTCGATGGCGTGGGCGAGGGTGTGGCCGTAGTTGAGGATCTCGCGGAGTCCGGACTCCTTGAGGTCGCTGGAGACGACCTCGGCCTTGACCCGGATGGACCGTTCGATCAGCTCGGCGGTGTGCGGCCCGGCCGGGGTGCGCGCGCCCTCGGGGTCGGCCTCGACCAGGTCCAGGATGACCGGGTCGGCGATGAACCCGGCCTTGATGATCTCGGCCATACCGGAGACGTAGTCGTTGACCGGCAGCGAGTCCAGCGCGGCGAGGTCGCAGAGGACCCCGGCGGGCGGATGGAAGGCGCCGACGAGGTTCTTGCCCTCGGCGGTGTTGATGCCGGTCTTGCCGCCGACGGCCGCGTCGACCATGCCGAGCACGGTGGTCGGGATCGCGATCCAGCGCACCCCGCGCAGCCAGGTGGCCGCGACGAACCCGGCGACGTCCGTGGTGGCCCCGCCCCCGATGCCGACGATGACGTCGGTGCGGGTGAAGCCGGTCTGGCCGAGCGCCTTCCAGCAGTAGGCGGCGACCTCGACGGTCTTGGACTCCTCCGCGTTCGGCAGCTGGATGGCGATGGCCTCGTACCCCTGGTCGGCGAGGTCCTGACGGACCGCCTCACCGGTCTCGGTGAGCGCCTCCGGGTGCAGTACGGCGACGCGTCGCGCGCGGTCGCCGATCAGCTGGGGCAGCTCGCCCAGGAGCTGGTGGCCGACGAGGACCTCGTACGGGTCGGAGCCCGCGGAGCCTGCGACCTGGATGCGGGTGGGTCCCTGCTGCGTCATGCCGGTGTTCTCCACGCCGGGGGCGGCGTGGCCCTCCGGCAGTTCCAGTGCGTCGATGATCGCCTGGGCGACCTCTTCGGGGGTGTTCTCGTCGGTGGCGACGACGGTGCGGGCGACCTCTTCGTAGAGGTGACGGCGGGCGTCCATCAGCTCGCGCCACTGCCGGCGCGGGTTGACCGCGAGCAGGGGGCGGGCGGCGCCGAGCCCGACGCGGCGGACGGCCTCGTCCACGTCCATGGAGAGGTAGGCGACGGGGCGGCCGGCCAGCAGCTTCCTGGTCGTCGCGTCCAGCACGGCGCCGCCGCCGAGGGCGAGGACGCCCGTGTGCCCGGCGACGGCCGCCTCGACGGCCCGGCGCTCCAGGGCGCGGAAGTGCTCCTCGCCCTCGTCGTAGAAGATCTCCGCGATCGGCTTGCCCGCCTCGGCGACGACGTCGGCGTCGGTGTCCCGGTAGGTGGTGCCGAGCCGGGCGGCGAGCAGCTCGCCGACGGTGGACTTGCCGACGCCCATCGGGCCGACGAGGACGACCAGGGGGCCGCTCATCGGATCTGGAGGTGGTCGAGGTACGACTGGACGTTGCGGTGGGTCTCGGGGACGCTGTCGCCGCCGAACTTCTCCGCGACCGCGTCGGCCAGGACGAGGGCGACCATGGCCTCCGCGACGATGCCCGCGGCCGGGACGGCGCAGACGTCGGAGCGCTGGTGGTGGGCCTTGGTGGCCTCGCCGGTGACGACGTCCACGGTGGCCAGGGCGCGCGGCACGGTCGCGATGGGCTTCATCGCGGCGCGCACACGCAGCAGCTCGCCGGTGGTGAGCCCGCCCTCGGTGCCGCCGGACCGCCCGGAGGTGCGCCTGATGCCGTCCTCGGTGGCGACGATCTCGTCGTGCGCCTTCGAGCCGGGGACCCGGGCCAGCTCGAAGCCGTCGCCGACCTCGACGCCCTTGATGGCCTGGATGCCCATGAGCGCGGCGGCGAGCCGGGCGTCCAGGCGCCGGTCCCAGTGCACGTGCGAGCCGAGCCCGACGGGCACGCCGTACGCCAGCACCTCGACGACCCCGCCGAGGGTGTCGCCGTCCTTGTGGGCCTGGTCGATCTCGGCCACCATCGCCTTGGACGCGTCGGCGTCCAGGCAGCGGACCGGGTCGGCGTCCAGCTTCTCCACGTCGCCGGGGACGGGGACGACTCCGTACGGCGCCTTGGCGGCGGCCAGCTCGACGACATGGCTGACGATCTCGATGCCCGCCGTCTCCTTGAGGTAGGAGCGGGCGACGGCCCCGAGGGCGACGCGCGCGGCGGTCTCCCGGGCGCTGGCGCGCTCCAGGACCGGCCGGGCCTCGTCGAAGCCGTACTTCTGCATCCCCGCGAGGTCGGCGTGGCCGGGCCGGGGGCGGGTCAGCGGGGCGTTGCGGGCGAGCTTCGCCAGCTCGTCGGGGTCGACCGGGTCGGCCGACATGACCTGCTCCCACTTGGGCCACTCGGTGTTGCCGACCATGACGGCGACCGGGGAGCCCATGGTGAGGCCGTGGCGTACGCCGCCGAGGAAGGTGACCTCGTCCTTCTCGAACTTCATCCGCGCGCCGCGGCCGTAACCGAGCCGTCGCCGGGCCAGCGCCTCCGCCACCATCTCCGTAGTGACCGGGACACCGGCGGGAAGGCCCTCCAGCGTCGCCACCAGTGCGGGGCCGTGCGACTCCCCCGCGGTCAGCCAGCGCAACCTGCTCAACGGTGCTCCTCATGCTCGCGCCCGAAATCCAACGGCGCCACCGGGTGCGCGGCCCTGGCCCGCCGCCCCCGATCCTCCCACGCCCGGGGGCACGCTCCGGCCGCCGGTCCAGCAGACGGACGGGCGGGACCGGCCCGTGGGCCCGTCAGCGGGCGGCGAGCGCGGCTTCCCCGGCCTGCCGCATGGCGGCCAGCGGCGCCGGGACCCGGCCGGTCATCTGCTCGACCTGGAGCAGTGCCTGGTGGACGAGGAGGTCGAGTCCGCCGACGACGGCCCCGCCGTGCGCCGACCAGGCGGCGGCGAGCGCGGTGGGCCACGGCTCGTACAGCACGTCGAAGAGGATGCCCGGCGCCGCCGGCACGGATCCGGCCAGGGCGTCGGTGGCACCGGCCGGGGTGGTGGCGACGACGAGCGGCGCGGTCAGTGCCGCTGCCGCGTCCGCCCAGTCGGCGGTCACGACGTCGACGCCGAGCCGCTCCCCCCAGGCCTGCATCTCGGCCGCGCGCTCGGGGCCGCGCACGTACGCCGTCACGGGTCCGGCGCAGACCGCGGCGAGCGCGGCGAGCGCGGAGGAGGCGGTGGCTCCGGCGCCGAGCACGGCGGCGGACTCGACCTGCTCGATCCCGCGCTCCCGCAGGGCGGCGATCATGCCGGGGATGTCGGTGTTGTCACCGACCCGCCGCCCCTCCTCGGTGAACACGACCGTGTTCACGGCCTCGACGGAGGCGGCCGTCGCGCTGATCTCGTCGAGCAGCGGGATGATCGCCCGCTTGAGCGGCATGGTCAACGACAGCCCCGCCCAGGAGGCGTCCAGCCCTTCGACGAAGCCGGGCAGCGCCGCCTCGTCGACCTCGAACCGGTCGTAGGACCAGTCGTCCAGGCCGAGTTCGGTGTAGGCGGCGCGGTGCAGGACCGGGGAGAGGGAGTGGGCGATGGGCGAGCCGAGGACGGCGGCTCGGCGGCGAATATCAGCCAAGTCCCTGCTGCTCCTTCCACTTCGTGTTGAGCTTCTCGTGCTCCTCGACGGTCTTCGTGAAGTTGGTCTTCTTACCGTCGAGCGAGATGAAGAACATGTAGCCGTTCGTGGTCGGGTCGAGCGACGCCTTGATGGCGTCCATACCCGGGTTGCTGATCGGCCCCGGCGGGAGACCCGTGTGGTAGTAGGTGTTGTACGGATCCGGGTTGGTCCGGATCTCCTTGGAACTGATCTTGATCTTGCTCTGCTTCATGAGGTAGTTGAAAGCAGAGTCGAACTCGAGCTTGCGGTTGGTGATGGTGTTGTCAGGTTCGAGCCGGTTGTAGACGACTTCCGCCATCTTGCGGAAGTCGTCGTGCGTGAGACCCTCCGCCTGCACCAGGCTCGCCACCGTGAGCACCTGCCACGGCCCGTCGAGATTGAACTTCTTGGCCGTGGCCTCGAAGTCGATGTCCGCGTACTCCTTGTTGGCCCGCGCGACCATCCGCTTCAGCGCGTCCTCGGGCTTCGACCCCTTGGCGACCGGATAGGCGGCCGGGTACAGGAAGCCCTCCAGCGGGTCCTTCACATCCGGGTTGTCGCCCACCCAGTCGGGCAGCCCCAGGGACTCCGCCTTGGCCTTGGCGACCTTCGCCGTGGTGCCCTTCTCCAGTTCCAGCCGCTCGTCGATCTTCTCGTAGACCCGCGCGTTACGGGTCCCCTCCGGGATCACGAAAGCGTTCTGGCTCTTGGGGTCGAGCATCAGCTCGATCGCGCTGGCAGCGGACATCTCCTTCTTCAGGAGGTAGACGCCGGCCTGGAGCAGCTTGCCCTTGGGGTTGTCGTTCTGCGCCGCGACGAAGGCGTCGGAGGACTTGATGACGCCCTCCTTGCGCAGGATGTTGGCGATGTCGTAGCCGAGCGACCCTTCGGGGATCTCGACCTCGACCTGACCGGAGCCCGCCCCCGCGTAGTCGGCCGGGGCGCCGAATTTGTTCTGCCAGAAGGTGTAGCCGACGTAGGTGACTCCGCCGAGGCCACCCACCAGCACGACGGAGACCACCAGACAGGCCACTCCGCTGCGGCTCTTCTTCTTGCCCTTGCCACCCCGGCGGTCGCTGCCGCCGCGGTCGCGGCGCGAGGAGCGCGAACCGTCGTCGTCCGGGTCATCGTCGTCGTCGCGCGGCTCACGGCCGGCCGGTTCGTCCGCACCGGTGAAGAAGGGGTGCGTCTCCTCCTGCGGCTCGTCCGGGTCCCACTCCGTCGACTGCTGCTGATGCTGTTGTTGCTGCTGTTCGGCCGCGGCGTCGCGGCGGCCCGGGGGCTGCGGCGGGGGGTACGCCTCGGGCGTACCGTAGTAGTCCTGCGACGCCTCGTAGCCGCCGGGCTGCTGGGCGTACGGGTCCTGGGGCTCGGCCCCGTACGGCATGGCGGCCTGCTGCCCGGTGTCCCAGCCGCCGTTGTACTGCGGCTGGGCACCCGGCTGCTGGGCATACGGGTCCTGCTGGGGCGTGCCGTACTGCTGCTGGTTCTGCTGGTCGTACTGCTGCTGGTTCTGCTGGTCGTACTGCTGATGCGGGTACTGCTGATGGTTCTGGGCGTACGGGTCCTGCGCATAGGACTGCTGCTGCTGGGCGTACGGGTCCTGCGGAAAGGACTGCTGCTGGTCGCCGTACTGGCCCTGGCCGTGGGCGGCCTGCTGGCCTCCCCATCCCTGGTCCCCGTACAAGGGGTCCTCGGGATGCCACGGTTCGGAGCCGGGGCCCCGGCCATACTCAGTCATCGATCCCCTAGAGCCGCGAGACGACGTTCCGTCTCTTCGCTTCGCTGTGCGGTGTTTGTTCGAACACCGCCGCATCGCGCGGAACGTTACCGTATCGCGATCAGACCACCACTTCGACGCCCTCACCCGGAGGATTGCCTGACGCCCGTTCGGACTCCAGAGCGTTCTGAAGGATCACCACAGCGGCAGCCTGGTCGATGACAGACCGGCCCTTCTTGGACTTCACGCCCGAGGCGCGCATCCCCTGAGCGGCCGTCACTGTGGTCATCCTCTCGTCCACCAGCCGCACCGGAACGGGTGCGATCGAGCGGGCGAACACCTGCGCGAACTCCCGGACCTTGACGGCCGCCGGGCCCTCGCCCCCGCCGAGGGAGCGCGGCAGGCCGAGGACGACCTCGATCGGCTCGTACTCCTCGACGAGTTGACGGAGCCGCCGGTGGGCGGCCGGGACGTCGCGTCCCGGCACGGTCTCCACCGGCGTGGCCAGGATCCCGTCGGGGTCGCACGAGGCGACCCCGATACGGGCGTCCCCGACGTCGACGGCGAGCCGCCGGCCTCGGCGCATCTGCGTCATCCCGCTCGTCACGCGGTCTCGGTGACGAGGCGTTCGACGGCGGCCACGGCGTCGCCGATGGCGGCCGGGTTCGTGCCGCCGCCCTGGGCGACGTCCGGCTTGCCGCCGCCACCGCCACCGAGGGTCTTGGCGGCGGCGCGCACCAGGTCACCGGCCTTGAGACCGCGCTCGCGGGCGGCCTCGTTGGTGGCGATGACGGTGAGCGGGCGGCCGTTGGCCGTGGTGAACAGGGCCACGACGGCCGGCCGGCCGCCCTGGATGCGGCCGCGGACGTCCAGGACCAGCTTGCGCAGGTCGTCGGCGGAGGTGCCGTCGGGGACCTGGCCGGTGACCAGGGCGGTGCCGCGGACGTCCTTGGCGGACTCGACGAGTCCGGCGGCGGCCGCGAGGACCTTCTCCGCGCGGAACTTCTCGATCTCCTTCTCGGCGTCCTTGAGCTTGCCGAGCATGCCCGCGATCTTCTCGGGGAGCTCCTCGGGGCGGCCCTTGACCAGCTCCTGGAGCTGGGCGACGACCGTGTGCTCCCGGGCGAGGAAGTTGTACGCGTCCACGCCGACGAGGGCCTCGATACGGCGCACGCCGGAGCCGATGGAGGACTCGCCGAGCAGCTTCACCAGCCCCAGCTGGGCGGTGTTGTGGACGTGGGTGCCGCCGCACAGCTCCTTGGAGAAGTCGCCGATGGTGACGACGCGGACCCGTTCGCCGTACTTCTCGCCGAACTCGGCGATGGCGCCCTGCTTCTTGGCGTCGTCGATGGACATGACCTCGGCCTGGACGTCGAGCTCCCTGGAGAGGACCTCGTTGATCCGCTGCTCGACGTCGGTGAGGACCGTGCCGGGGACGGCGGCGGGCGAACCGAAGTCGAAGCGGAAGCGGCCGGGCGAGTTCTCCGAGCCGGCCTGGGCGGCCGTCGGGCCGAGCGCGTCGCGCAGTGCCTGGTGCGTGAGGTGCGTGGCGCTGTGGGCGCGGGCGATGGCGCGGCGGCGGGTGCTGTCGATGGAGGCGAAGACAGGAGCCCCGACCGTCACCTCGCCGACCTGGACGACGCCCTTGTGCACGTGGACGCCGGGGACCGGCTTCTGGACGTCGCGGATCTCGATCACGGCGCCGGTGTCGAGCCGGATGCGGCCGGTGTCGGCGAGCTGGCCGCCGCCCTCGGCGTAGAAGGGGGTGCGGTCGAGGATGACCTCGACCTCGTCGCCCTCGGTGGCGGCGGGCGAGGGCACGCCGTCGACCAGCAGGCCGACGATGGTGGACTCGCCGGCGGTGGCGGTGTAGCCGGTGAACTCGGTGGCGCCGGAGGTGTCGGCGACCTCGCGGTAGGCGGAGAGGTCGGCGTGACCGGTCTTCTTGGCGCGGGCGTCGGCCTTGGCCTTGTCGCGCTGCTCCTGCATGAGGCGGCGGAAGCCGTCCTCGTCCACGGAGAGCCCCTGCTCTGCGGCCATCTCCAGGGTGAGGTCGATCGGGAAGCCCCAGGTGTCGTGGAGCAGGAACGCCTTGTCGCCGGCGAGGACCTGGCCGCCGGCGGCCTTGGTCTCGGTGACGGCGGTCTCCAGGATGTTGGTGCCGCCCTTGAGGGCCTTGAGGAAGGCGGCCTCCTCGGCGAGCGCGACCGTCTCGACGCGCTTGCGGTCGGTGATCAGCTCCGGGTACTGGAGGCCCATCGTGTCGATCACGACGTCGACCAGGTCCTTCACGACCGAGCCGGTGGCGCCCATGAGGCGCATGTTGCGGATGGCGCGGCGCATGATGCGGCGCAGGACGTAGCCGCGGCCCTCGTTGCCGGGGGTGACGCCGTCGCCGATGAGCATCACCGACGTACGGATGTGGTCGGCGACGACGCGGAGCGAGACGTCGGTTCCCTGCTCGGCGCCGTAGCGCACGCCGGTCAGCTCGGTGGCCTTGTCCATGACGACGCGCAGGGTGTCGGTCTCGTACATGTTCTGTACGCCCTGGAGGATCATGGCGAGGCGTTCGAGGCCGAGACCGGTGTCGATGTTCTTCGACGGCAGGTCCCCGAGGATCGGGAAGTCCTCCTTGCCGTCACCGGCGCCGCGCTCGTACTGCATGAAGACCAGGTTCCAGATCTCCACGTAGCGCTCGTCGTTGACGGCCGGGCCGCCCTCGACGCCGAACTCGGGGCCGCGGTCGTAGTTGATCTCCGAGCACGGGCCGCAGGGTCCGGGGACGCCCATGGACCAGAAGTTGTCCTTCTTGCCCAGGCGCTGGATGCGCTCGGCGGGAACGCCGATCTTGTCGCGCCAGATCCGCTCGGCCTCGTCGTCGTCGAGGTAGACCGTGATCCAGAGCTTCTCGGGGTCGAGGCCGTAGCCGCCGTCCTCGACGGAGTTGGTCAGCGCCTCCCAGGCGAGCTGGATGGCGCCTTCCTTGAAGTAGTCCCCGAAGGAGAAGTTGCCGCACATCTGGAAGAAGGTGCCGTGGCGGGTGGTCTTGCCGACCTCTTCGATGTCCGGCGTACGGACGCACTTCTGCACGCTGGTGACGCGCGGGGCGGGCGGCTTGACCTCGCCGAGGAAGTACGGCTTGAAGGGGACCATGCCCGCGGGGACCAGCAGCAGAGTCGGGTCGTCCGCGATGAGCGACGCCGAAGGCACGGCGGTGTGACCGCGCTCCTCGAAGAAGCTCAGCCAGCGGCGGCGAATTTCAGCCGACTCCATCAGTGGTCCTCATTCCGGTTGTTCGAGTTGTAGGGGAGCGTGCGGTACGTCTTCGCGTTCGCGGGCGGTTCGGCCGCTTCGACGGCGAAGTGCCGCTGGACGGGAAGGTCCGGGTCGACCGGCGCCTCCAGGCCCAGGGCACCGCCCAGTTCGGCTTCGCGCCGGACCATGCCGTCGCGTACGTCGAGGGCGAAGTCCTTGAGCTTGTGACCGGTCTCGATCGCCTTGTCCGCGGCCTGCGCCGCGAGGCTCTCGGGGGTCAGCTGCTTGAGCTTGCGGTTGACCTTGGTGGTGGCCCACACACCGGCGGCTGCGCCGGCGGTGAACCAGAACGTGCGGCGGAACATCGCTCGATCAGTCCTTCTGTCCGCGGGCGTTTCGGCGTTCGCGCCTGCGTCCGCGCGCCGAGGGTACGGTCCGGCCGACGATCACCGTGCGGCGGGCGGAGCCACGGCCCCGCGCCGGTTCCGGTTCGGGCTCGGGCGCGGTGCGGCGGCCGAGGGCCTGCCGTACGCCGTAGCCGAACGCGGCGACCTTGACGAGGGGGCCGCCGAAGGTGGAGGCGACGGTCGTGGAGAGCGCGGAGGCGTTGGAGGTGACCTCCTGGACGTCACTCGCGATGGCGTCGACCTTGTCCAGCTGGGTCTGCGCGGAGCGCACCGTCGCCGAGGCGTCGGCCAGCAGCGGAACGGCCTGGTCGGTCACGTCCGCCACGAGCTTGGTGGTCGCCCTGAGCGTCTGGGCGAGCCTCACCAGCACCACGGCGAGGAACGAGACCAGGATCGCCCAGAAGACGGCCACGAGGATCCCGGCCACCTCTCCACCGGACACTGTGCACCGCTCTCTGCTCGTCGCTCGGGCCCTGCCGGGCCTTGTCTCCGTCGGTCGCGTCCGGGCCTCGGCCCGGACGCCCGATCGTCGTCGTACGAGCCTATCGCGCCGCGCATCTCCTCCCCTACCGCATTCTCCGCGGGCCGGGCGGGAGTTGCCATAACGAGATTGTACGGAGAGCTTTCAAGCCAGTACGCTCCGTGTCTTATGCGACGCCTGCACGACCCCTGCCCGAATCCCGACGATCCGGACGCCCGCCCCGCGCCGGCCCGCGGCAACCTCCCGGCCGAACTGAACCCCTTCGTCGGGCGCGAGGACGAACTGGCCGAGCTGGGCGGGCTGCTGGAGGAGTCCAGGCTCGTCACCGTCGCCGGAGTGGCGGGCGTGGGCAAGACCCGGTGCGTCACCCGGCTCGCCGCGCTCCGGGAGAAACGGTACTGCGACGGGGTCCTGCTGGCCGAGCTCTCCGCCGTCCGCCACCCCGACCTGCTGGAACACGCCCTGATCGACGCCCTGGGGCTGACCGATCACACCAGCAGGCTCCCACGCGCCACCCTCGTCGAATATCTTGCCGAGCGCCGGACGCTGCTGGTGATCGACGGCTTCGAGCACCTTGTCGACGCCTGCGCCGACCTCGTCACCGAACTCCTGCGCCGGGCCCCGCGCCTCCAGGTGCTCGCGGCCGGACGCTGCCCCCTCCGGGTGGACGGGGAGCGGACGTTCCCGCTCGCACCGATGTCCGACAGGGACGCCGTGGAGCTCTTCACCGAGCGGGCGCGCGGGGTCCGGCCGGGCTGGGGGCCGACGGCGGGCGAGCGGGCGTCCGTGCTGGAGCTCTGCCGCCGCCTCGACGGCATTCCGCTGGCCCTGGAACTGGCGGCCGGGCGGCTGCGCGCCCTCTCGGTGGAACAGGTGCTCCTGCGCCTGGACGACCGGTTCCGGCTGTTGACCGGCGGTCGTCGGGGCGCGCCACCCCGCCACCAGACGCTGCGTACGGCGATCGGCTGGAGCCATGAGCTGTGCACGCCCGAGCAACGGCTGTTGTGGGCGCGGCTCTCGGTGTTCGCGGGATCGTTCGACCTGGAGGCCGCCGAGTACATCTGCGGCGGGCCGGATCTGCCGGCCGACTCGGTGCTCGATGTGCTGGACGAACTGCTCGCCCAGTCGGTGGTGGAGCGCGAGGACGGCCCGACCGGCGCCCGCTACCGGCTGCTGGACACGGTCAGCGAGTACGGGGCGCAGTGGCTGTCGGCCTCCGGGGACGCCCCGCGGCTGCGCCGGCGGCACCGGGACTGGTTCCTGGGGCTCGCGACCTGGTGCGAGCTGGACTGGTTCAGTCCGCGCCAGGCGGAGGTGGCGGCGCGCATCGACAGCGAGCTGCCCAACCTCCGCCGAGCGATGGAATGTTCGATGGAGAGCCCCGACGAGGTGCATCTGGCGCAGTATCTGGCGGGCACGCTGTGGTTCTACTGGGCCGGCTGCGGGCGGCTGTCCGAGGGACGGCACTGGCTGGATCACGTCCTGGAGGAGCCGACCCCGCACGACGCCGCACGGCTGAAGGTGCTGTGGGTACTGGGCTACGTGGCCGTGCTTCAGGGGGACGCGGTCGGCGCGATCTCGGCGCTCCAGGAGTGCCGGGAGGAGGCCGAGCGCTCCGGGGACGCGACCGCACTGGCGTACGCGGTGCACCGCACGGGGTGCCTGGCGATCGTGACGGACGACATGGAGCGCGCCGAGGAGCTGCTCCGCGACGCGCTCGGCCGGTACCGCGAGGTCGGCGAGGTGAACAGCAATGTGCTGATGGCCGAGGTGGAGTTGGCCATGGTGGTGGCGTTCCTCGGTGATCTGGACGCGGCCGCGGCGATCTGCGACGACGTCCGGGAGGTCTGCGAGGACCACGGGGAGCGGTGGGCGCTGGCGTACGCACTGTACGTCCTGGCGTACGCGGCGCTGCGGCGCGGGCATCCGGCCCGGGCGCGGCAGATGCTCGGGGAGTGCCTGACGATCGGCCGGACGTTCAACGATCTGCTGGGCACGGTGCTGTCGCTGGAGCTGTTGGCCCTGGTGACGGCGGTGGAGGGGGATGCCCGGGAGGCCGCCGTGCTCCAGGGAGCGGCGGAGGGCATTTGGCCGTCGGTGGGATTGCGGCTGTTCGGCTCGGCGTTCTACGGGCGGCCGCGGGCGGAGTGCGAGGAGCGGGCGCGCCGGGAGCTGGGGAACGCGGCGTACGAGGAGGGGCTGCGGGCGGGCCGGCGGCTGGATCCGGCCACCGCGGTAGCACGGGCCCTGGCCGGCGGCGGACCGGCCGCGGCGATGGACGGACCGGGCGCGGGCGGCGGGCCGACGGCGGGCGGATCCGGGGGAACGCGAAGGCCCGCCGCCTCCCGGATGACAGGAAGGGGCGGGCCGGAGCGCTGGTGAGAGCGGCTACGCCTGGATCAGCGGGCGTAGTACTCGACGACGAGCTGCTCGTCGCAGATCACCGGGATCTCCTTGCGGTTCGGGTCCCGGTCCAGGCGGAAGGCCAGGGCCTTCAGGTTCACCTGGAGGTAGCGCGGGGTCTCACCGTCGGTGTCGTAGCCACCCTCGCGGGCCACCTGGAAGGGGACCTTGGTGCGGCTGCGCTCGCGGACCTGGACGACGTCGTCGGGGCGCACGCGGAAGGACGGCTTGTCGACCTTGCCACCGTTGACCTCGATGTGGCCGTGGACGACCATCTGACGGGCCTGGTAGATGGTGCGGGCGATGCCCGAACGCAGGACCAGGGCGTCGAGGCGGCGCTCGAGCTCGACGACCAGCGCCTCGCCCGTCTTGCCTTCGGCCTTCTTGGCACGGTCGTAGGCGCGCGCCATCTGGCGCTCGCTGATGTCGTACTGCGCACGCAGGCGCTGCTTCTCCAGCAGACGGACCTTGTAGTCCGAGTTCTGCTTGCGGCCACGGCCGTGCTCGCCCGGCGGGTACGGACGAGCTTCGAAGTACTTGACAGCCTTGGGCGTCAGAGCGATGCCGAGGGCACGCGACTTCTTGACCTTGGGACGCGACTGGTTAGGCACGTTCTCCAGACCTCCGTTGTAGGTTAGGTTAGGCTTACCTTACTCAAGGAGATCGCATGTCTCGCCCTGGGAACACCACTCACGTCACGGACAGCACAGACAGCGGCAGCACACCAGAAGGTGCTGCTACGACGGAAGGCCGATCTGATCGTGGTCAGCCGCGTCCCAGCGGGCTTGAAAACACTCGGATGCCGTCAGCAGCCGAGCGCACACGAACTCTCGTACAGAGTACCTGCTCCGCGCTGCTCGTCGTACCGGGGCTCGATCTCGCCCGCGCCGAACCCCTGATCCCGGACAGCAGGAACGTGGGTCCCGAGGGCGACCTCTTCCTCGAATTCCCCGCGGATTCCCCGGCCGTTCGGGCCGCGACGCACGCGCAGGGCGACGAGCTGACCGCCGTGCTGGAGATCACGGACGTCGCCCCGGTCTCCGTACCGCACCGGATCCGCGGCCGCGCGTGGGTCTCCGGCTGGCTCACCTCCGTCCCCGGCCTGGCCCAGCCCGGCCGGATGATGCTGCGCCTGGAGTTCGGCGAGGCGTACGTGGACGACCTCTGGGGCGCCGAGGACATCGAGCCGGAGGACTTCCGGGACGCGGCTCCCGACCCGCTGGTCCTCCACGAGCCGGAGCTGCTCCAGCATCTGCACTCCGCCCACGACGAGCAGATGCGCACCCTGTGCGGTCTGCTGGGCGAGCGCACCGCCCGCGCCTGCTCCTCCCCCCAGCCCGGGGCCGTGCCGGTCGCCCTCGACCGCTTCGGGCTGCGGGTCCGCTTTGTCGAGGGCCTGGGTTCCTGCTTCGACGCCCGCTTCGAGTTCCCGGAGCCGGTCCGCGACGTCACCGAGCTGCGCCGCGCCATGCACACGCTCTTCGAGGCGGCCGCCTCCTGACCCAGGGGCCTCGCGATCCCCTAGGACGGCTCCGCGCCCTCGCCGGAACGGCCCAGGCGCTCGCGGACGCGCTCGACGACGTCCGCGTACCGCGCCTCGGCGCCATAGCGGGTCGGGGTGTAGTACCGCCGGTCGCGGACCGCGTCCGGGGCGTACTGCTGGGCGGCGATGCCGCCCTGCACGTCGTGGGGATAGACGTACCCCTGGGCATGGCCGAGCTTGGCGGCGCCCTTGTAGTGGCCGTCGCGCAGATGGGCCGGGACCGAGCCCGCGAGCCCTCTGCGCACGTCCTCCTGCGCGGCGGAGATCGCCAGGGTCGCCGCGTTGGATTTGGGGGCGAGCGCCAGGGCGATGGTGGCGTGGCTGAGAGTGAGCGCCGCCTCCGGAAACCCGATCATGGCCACCGCCTGGGCGGCGGCCACGGCGGTCGGCAGCGCGGTGGGGTCGGCCAGGCCGATGTCCTCGCTGGCCGAGATCATCAGCCGGCGGGCGATGAACCGCGGGTCCTCCCCCGCCTCGATCATGCGGGCCAGGTAGTGCAGAGCGGCGTCCACATCGGAGCCGCGGATCGACTTGATGAGCGCGCTGGCCACGTCGTAGTGCTGGTCGCCGTCCCGGTCGTACTTCACGGCGGCGCGGTCGACGGTCGCCTCCAGCGTCGCCAGGGTGATCTCCGCCTCGCCCGTGGCGATGGCCGCGCCCGCCGCGGCCTCCAGCGCCGTCAGGGCCCGGCGCGCGTCGCCGCCCGCGATGCGCAGCAGATGCGCCTCGGCGTCCTCGGGCAGGGTGACCGCCCCGCCGAGCCCCCGCTCGTCGGTCAGCGCCCGGCGCAGCAGATCACGCAGGTCGTCGTCGGTCAGCGACTCCAGGGTGAGCAGCAGGGAGCGCGAGAGGAGCGGGGAGATGATCGAGAAGTACGGATTCTCCGTGGTGGCGGCGATGAGGGTGACCCAGCGGTTCTCCACGGCGGGGAGCAGGGAGTCCTGCTGGGCCTTGGAGAAGCGGTGGATCTCGTCCAGGAAGAGGACGGTCTCCTTGCCGAAGCCGCCGGTGGCGCGACGCGCGCTCTCGATGACGGCCCGGACCTCCTTGACGCCGGCGGTGATCGCGGAGAGCTCGACGAAGCGCTTGTTGGTCGCCTTGCTGACCACGTACGCCAGGGTCGTCTTGCCGGTGCCGGGCGGGCCCCACAGGATGACCGAGGAGGCGCCGGCCGGACCGCCGCCCCCCTCGCCCACGAGGCGGCGCAGCGGCGAGCCCGGCTTCAGCAGGTGCTGCTGGCCGACGACCTCGTCGAGGACACGGGGACGCATCCGGACAGCGAGGGGGCTGCTGGACGGGTCCTTCTCCTGGCGGTCTTCGGCGGCTGCGGTAAAGAGGTCGGGCTCCACGTCATGAAGCCTATGCGACCCCACTGACAGCGGACCGGCCGCCGGCGCCTACCAAAGTCGTATGTGGTCGGTCAGCTGGTCCAGAAGTCCCACCAGCGGGTCAGGATCAGCATGCCGATGATCCCGATCCACATCACCGGCAGCACCCACGGGAACTCGGTGAGACCGTTCCGCAGCCAGGCCGGGGCCGGGAGGATGCGGTGCTTGACGTTGTGCGTGGTCACGTAGCAGAACATGACGATGGTGGCGACCCAGGCCAGGCAGCACCACAGGCAGAGCGAGTTGATGTTGTACAGCGACTGGTACTGGAGCCAGGTGCAGAAGCCGACGCCGAAGAGCGTCCCGGCGTTCAGTCCGAGCCAGAACCAGCTACGGAAGCGCGCGCCTGCGAGGAGCCCCATCCCGATCGCGATGACCATGCCGTACGTAACCAGGCCCAGCATCGGGTTGGGGAACCCGAACACGGAGGCCTGCTCGCTCTTCATGATGTTGCCGCACGCGACGACGGGGTTGAGGCTGCACCCGGGGGTGAAGGAGGGGTCCTCCAGCAGCTTGAACTTGTCGAGCGTGATCACCCAGGCGGCCAGCAGTCCGGCCGCGCCGGTGATCACCAGGAGCAGGGCGAGACCGCGTCCGGCCCCGAAGGTGCGCTTGCGGCCGCCCTCGTCCTGGTCGGAGGAGGGATCGTGGTCTACCGCTGCAGTCGTCATATCGCCGTTCCGTCACCGAGTGGTCAGCCGGGCACGGTCATTGTGCCGCACCCCCGCACGGATCAACTGTTCGACGGACATAAAGGTGTGCGCCCGCGAGCACTCCCCCGGGCGGGATCACGGGGTGGCGGGGCCGGGACGACGGAAGATGTACGCGCCCCCCGCACCGCTCCGGCGATGCCGACCGCGCGGGCGGCCGGAAGTCGGGTTCACCGGCGGGGATGAATCCCCTCTCGCCTGGTTGACGGCGGACAAAAGAGGCGCGGGCGCAAGGACCTGAAGTCCTTACGCCCGCGCCCCTCACGGCTCGGTCAGCCGAGGCGCTTCGTCAGCTCCGCCGCGACCTCGGCCAGCTGCACCGGGCCCTGCTCGCCGGACTCCATGTCCTTGAGCTGGACGACGCCCTCGGCGAGATCGCGCTCGCCCGCGACCAGGGTGTAGCGCGCGCCCGAGCGGTTGGCGCTCTTCATCGCGCCCTTCAGGCCCCGGCCGCCGAACGCGAAGTCGGCGGCGATCCCCGCGCGGCGCAGTTCGGTGACGACGCCGAACAGCACCCGGCGGGCCTCCTCGCCGAGCGGGACCGCGTACACGCTGGTGGTGCGGGGCAGGTCGAGCTCGATGCCCTCGGCCTCCAGCGCGAGGACCGTGCGGTCCACGCCGAGCGCCCAGCCGACGGACGGCAGCTCGGGGCCGCCGATCATCTCGGACAGTCCGTCGTAGCGGCCGCCGCCGCCCACCGCGGACTGGGCGCCGAGACCGTCGTGGACGAATTCGAAGGTCGTACGGGTGTAGTAGTCGAGGCCGCGCACCAGCTTCTCGTCGTCCTCGAAGGCCACCCCGGCGGTCGTGAGGAGCGCGCGGACCTCCTCGTGGTACGCCTTGCACGCGTCGCAGAGGTAGTCGCGGAGCTTCGGGGCGTCCGTGAGCTGCTTCTGTACGTCGGCCCGCTTGTCGTCCAGGACGCGCAGCGGGTTGATCTCGATGCGGCGGCGGGTCTCCTCGTCGAGGTCCAGGTCGCGCAGGAAGGTCTGGAGCGCCTCGCGGTAGACGGGGCGGCACTCCTTGTCGCCCAGCGAGTTCAGCAGGATCCGGAACTGGCGCAGGCCCAGCGAGCGGTACGCCTGGTCGGCGAGGATGATCAGCTCGGCGTCCAGGACCGGGTCCTCGGTGCCGATGGCCTCGGCGCCGACCTGCGAGAAGTGGCGGTAGCGGCCCGCCTGCGGGCGCTCGTAGCGGTAGTACGAGCCGGAGTACCAGAGCTTGACGGGGAGGTTGCCCGCCTTGTGGAGATTGGCCTCCAGGGCGGCGCGGAGCACGGACGCAGTGCCCTCGGGGCGCAGCGCCAGCTGGTCGCCGCCCTTGGTGGTGAGGGTGTACATCTCCTTGGTGACGATGTCGGTGGACTCACCGACACCGCGGGCGAAGAGCTCGACGTTCTCGAAGCCGGGCGTCTCGATGTAGCCGTAGCCCGAGTCGCGCAGCGGGGCCGCGATGGCCTCGCGCACGGCGAGGAACGTGGCGGAACGGGGCGGGGTCAGGTCGTACGTGCCCTTGGGGGCCTGAAAGGTGCTCACGATTACGTCTCTCGTCTACATTCCTCGGCGCGGCGCCGCGTCCAGACCGTTGAGGAACGGGTTGGAGGCGCGCTCGCGGCCGATGGTCGTCTGGGGGCCGTGGCCGGACAGCACCACGGTCGAGTCGTCGAGCGGCAGGCACACACGGGCCAGCGACTCGAGCAGCTCGGCGTGGTCGCCGCCGGGCAGGTCGGTGCGTCCGACGGAGCCGGCGAAGAGCAGGTCGCCCGAGAAGAAGACCGGCGGAACGTCCGCGGCCTCGGGCATCCCGAACGTCACCGACCCCTTGGTATGGCCGGGCGCGTGCGAGACGCCGAACTCCAGACCGGCCAGGGTCAGCTTCGAGCCGTCGGCCAGCTCCTTGACGTCGTCCGGCTCCCCCACGGTCAGCTCGCCCATGAGCGGCATCCCGATCGAGCGGCCGAGCGCCTTCTCCGGGTCGCTCATCATGTAGCGGTCCTCGGGATGGATCCAGGCGGGGACGTCATGGGCGCCGCAGACGGGGACGACCGAGGCGACGTGGTCGATATGGCCGTGGGTGAGGACGACGGCGACGGGCTTGAGCCGATGCTTCTTCAACGTTTCCTCGACGCCCTGGGCGGCCTGGTGGCCCGGGTCGATGATCACGCACTCCTCACCGGCGGCGGGGGCGACCAGATAGCAATTGGTCCCCCAGGCCCCGGCGGGGAACCCGGCAATGAGCACGATCGTCCTTAATGTTCGTCCGGAGGATGCGGCAACGGCGAAGGATGCGGCGGATCAGAGCCTACCGGCGCTCCTCATGACACAGGTAACCCATATACGGTACGGGCAACTCAGGCCCTCATCTCACGACGTAACAAGGAGCCCAACCGGTGTCCAGCAGCGAACAGCGGCGGCGGCAGCTCGCCCGGGAAAAGTTCGAGCGCCAGCAGAAGCGCCGGGAGGAGGCCCGCAGCAGGACGAGGCGCGTCACCGCGATCGTCGCGGCCTCGGTGGCCGTGGTCGCCGTCGTGAGCGTGAGCGCGTTCGTCGTGGCGGGCAAGGACGACGACAAGGACAAGAAGAGCGACGCGGCGTCGAGCCAGAGCCCCGCTCCGGAGCCTTCGGAGAGCGAGAGCAAGGCTCCCACGCCGCCGATGAAGATCGACAAAAAGGCGAAGTACACGATGTCGCTCAAGACGAGCCAGGGCGACATAGCGTTCTCGATGGACGCGGCGAAGACTCCTCAGACGGTGAACTCCTTCAAGGCGCTCGCCGACAAGGGCTACTTCGACGACACCAAGTGCCACCGGCTGACCACCCAGGGCATCTTCGTGCTCCAGTGCGGCGACCCGAAGGGCGACGGCACGGGCGGTCCCGGCTACAACATCCCGGACGAGAACCTGGACGCGCTCGGCAAGGCGGGCGCCGACGGCACGGTCGTCTACCCGCCGGGCACGGTGGCGATGGCCAATACCGGCCAGCCGAACTCCGGTGGCAGCCAGTACTTCCTGGTCTACAAGGAGACGAAGCTCCCGCCCACCTACACCCCGTTCGGCACGATGGACGACGCCTCGCTGAAGGCCGTCCAGAAGGTCGGCGAGGCCGGTGTCGAGGGCGGTGCGGGCGACGGCGCCCCGAAGAAGGCCGTGACGGTCGAGAAGGCTTCGGTCGAGAAGGGCTGAACCGTCGGGACGGGACCGACGGGACGGCGACCGGTCGGGGGGCCACCGGCGGGCGGAGCGCCGCCGGGAGCCGGAGCGAAGAATTTCAGCCGTGCTGAGTGCGGACAGCCGGGCGGCCGGTCGCCTAGATTGACGTTGTGCAGGGCGGGCGATGCCCGCCCCAGGAAACTGTGGACGATGCCCGGGGGGCGAACCCCCTCGCAGGCATCAGGTGGAGGAGGCGCTGTGAGCAGCGACCCGTGGGGCCGCGTCGACGAGACGGGCACCGTGTACGTGCGTACTGCCGAGGGCGAGCAGGTCGTCGGATCGTGGCAGGCCGGTTCGCCCGAGGAGGCTCTGGCCTATTTCGAGCGCAAGTACGACGGCATTGTGGTCGAGATCGGCCTCCTCGAACGGCGGGTGAAGACCACCGATCTGTCGGCCAAGGACGCGACGACGGCCATCGACCACCTGCGGCAGCAGGTCGACGAGCACCACGCGGTGGGCGACCTCGACGCGCTGCGCAAGCGGCTGGACGCGCTCGTCGCGACGGTCGAGGCGCGGCGCGAGGAGCGCAAGGTCCTCAAGGCGAAGCAGACCGACGAGGCCAAGCAGGCCAAGGAGGCACTGGTCGCCGAGGCGGAGGAGCTGGCGCGGAGCGAGCAGTGGCGTTCGGCCGGTGAGCGGCTGCGGGCGCTGGTGGACACCTGGAAGGGTCTCCCCCGTCTCGACCGCAAGTCGGACGACGAGCTGTGGCACCGCTTCTCGCACGCCCGCTCGGCGTTCTCCAAGCGGCGCAAGGCCCACTTCGCCGCGCTGGACGCCCAGCGCGAGGACGCCCGCAAGGCCAAGGAGAAGCTGGTCACCGAGGCCGAGGCGCTGTCCGGCTCCACGGACTGGGTGACCACGGCCGCCCGCTACCGCGACCTGATGACCGAGTGGAAGGCGGCGGGCCGCGCCCAGCGCGAGTCCGAGGACGACCTGTGGAACCGTTTCCGCGGCGCCCAGGACGTCTTCTTCGCCGCCCGCAGCGAGGTCTTCGCGGAGCGGGACGCCGAGCAGGGCGAGAACCTCAAGCTGAAGGAGGAGCTCGCCGCGGAGGCCGAGAAGCTGGTGCCGGTGAAGGACCTCAAGGCGGCCCGGGCCGCGTTCCGGTCCATCAACGAGCGCTGGGAGGCCATCGGCCACGTACCGCGTGACGCCCGCCCGAAGGTCGAGGGCCGGATGCAGGCGGTGGAGCGGACGCTCCAGGAGTCCGAGGAGTCGGAGTGGCGCCGGACGAACCCGGAGGCGCGGGCCCGCGCCGCGGGTCTGACCGGTCAGCTCCAGGCCGCCGTGGACAAGCTGCGCGGCCAGATCGACACGGCGCGCGCCCAGGGCAACAACGCCCGTGCGGACAAGCTGGCCAGGGAGCTGGAGGGCCGCCAGGCGCTGCTGGACCAGGCGCTCAAGGGCCTGGAGGAGTTCGGCGGCTGAGACGGGGCTGTCGGAAGGCCCCGGTACGCGACGCGCGTACCGGGGCCTTTCCGTTGCCGGTGTGGGACAACCCCTTACGGCCGCCTGGCCGAGGTGACCCGGTAGACGTCGTAGACGCCCTCCACGCCGCGCACGGCCTTCAGGACGTGGCCCAGGTGCTTGGGGTCGCCCATCTCGAAGGTGAAGCGCGAGGTGGCGACCCGGTCGCGGGAGGTCTGGACGGCCGCGGACAGGATGTTGACGTGCTGGTCGGAGAGGATCCGGGTGACGTCGGAGAGCAGCCGGGAGCGGTCCAGCGCCTCGACCTGGATGGCGACCAGGAATACGGAGGACTGGGTGGGGGCCCACTCGACCTCCAGGATCCGTTCGGGCTGCTGCGAGAGCGACTCGACGTTGACGCAGTCGGCGCGGTGCACGGAGACCCCGCTGCCCCGGGTGACGAACCCGATGATCGGGTCGCCGGGGACGGGCGTACAGCAGCGGGCCAGCTTGACCCAGACGTCCTCGACGCCCTTGACGACGACGCCGGGATCCGCGTTGGCACGGCGCTTGCCGCGTCCGCCGTGCGAGGGCGGAGTGGACTCGGCGAGGTCCTCGTTGGCCTCGTCGTGGCCGCCGAGCGCCTGCACCAGCTTCTGTACGACGCCGGCGGCGGCGACGTGGCCCTCGCCGATCGCCGCGTACAGCGAGGAGATGTCCGGGTAGCGCATCTCGTGGGCGAGGGTGACCAGGGAGTCGCCGGTCAGGATGCGCTGGATCGGCAGGTTCTGCTTGCGCATGGCGCGCGCGATGGAGTCCTTGCCCTGCTCGATGGCCTCGTCGCGGCGCTCCTTGGAGAACCAGGCGCGGATCTTGTTGCGGGCGCGCGGTGACTTGACGAAGCCGAGCCAGTCCCGGGAGGGTCCGGCGCCGGCCGCCTTGGAGGTGAAGACCTCGACCAGGTCGCCGTTGTCGAGCGTCGATTCGAGCGGGACGAGCCGCCCGTTGACGCGTGCTCCTATGGTCCGGTGTCCGACCTCGGTGTGGACGGCGTACGCGAAGTCGACGGGGGTCGCGCCCGCGGGCAGCGCTATCACGTCGCCCTTCGGCGTGAAGACGAAGACCTCGTTGCGCGAGAGGTCGAAGCGCAGGGACTCCAGGAACTCGCTGGGGTCCTCGGTCTCCTTCTGCCAGTCCAGGAGCTGGCGCAGCCACGCCATGTCGTTGACGGTGTCCTGCCCGCGTCCGGTGCTCCTGGGTACGTCGGTACGCACCTTGGAGGCGCCGGCGGAGGGCTCCTGCTTGTACTTCCAGTGGGCGGCGATGCCGTACTCGGCGCGGCGGTGCATGTCGAAGGTGCGGATCTGGAGCTCGACGGGCTTGCCGCTGGGACCGATCACCGTGGTGTGCAGTGACTGGTACATGTTGAACTTGGGCATCGCGATGTAGTCCTTGAACCGCCCGGGCACCGGGTTCCACCGGGCGTGGACGGTGCCGAGCGCCGCGTAGCAGTCGCGGACCGTGTCGACGAGGACCCTGATGCCCACCAGGTCGTAGATCTCGGCGAAGTCGCGGCCTCGCACGATCATCTTCTGGTAGACGCTGTAGTAGTGCTTGGGGCGGCCGGTGACGGTGGCCTTGATGCGGGCGGCGCGCAGATCGGCCTGGACCTCGTCGGTCACTATGGCGAGGTATTCGTCGCGCTTGGGGGCGCGCTCGGCGACGAGCCGGACGATCTCGTCGTACATCTTGGGGTAGAGGATCGCGAAGGCGAGGTCCTCCAGCTCCCACTTGATGGTGTTCATGCCCAGCCGGTGCGCCAGCGGGGCGTAGATCTCCAGCGTTTCGCGGGCCTTCTTCTCCTGCTTCTCCCGCTTGAGGTAGCGCATGGTGCGCATGTTGTGCAGGCGGTCGGCGAGCTTGATGACCAGGACCCGGGGGTCCTTGGCCATGGCGACGACCATTTTGCGTACGGTCTCGGCCTGCGCGGCCTCGCCGAACTTGACCTTGTCGAGCTTGGTGACGCCGTCGACGAGCAGGGCGACCTGGTCCCCGAAGTCGCGCCGCAGGGTGTCCAGGCCGTACTCGGTGTCCTCGACGGTGTCGTGCAGCAGGCCGGCCATCAGCGTCGCCGGGTCCATGCCCAGCTCGGCGAGGATCGTGGTGACGGCCAGCGGGTGGGTGATGTAGGGGTCGCCGCTCTTGCGCTTCTGGCCCCGGTGCCAGCGCTCGGCGACCTGGTAGGCCTTCTCGATCTGGCGGAGCGTGGCCGTCTCGATCTTGGGGTCGTTGCCCCGGACCGTACGCAGGAGGGGTTCCAGGACCGGGTTGTACGGGCTGGAGCGCTGTACGCCCAGTCGGGCGAGGCGGGCCCGCACCCGGTTGGAGGAGCCGCCGGTGCGGGAGGCGGACCCGGCGGTGGCCCCGCCCTTCGCGGGGGGACCGGGGGCCGGGGGCTTGGGCGCGGCGGCGGCCGGTTTCCTGGCCGGCGGCTGCGCCGGGCCCGTCGTCCCGGCCGGGTTCGGCGGCGCCTCGGGGGGCGCGGGCTTCGCGGAAGGGGCGGCCGGCCCGGCGGGCTTCGCGGCGGCCGGGGGGCGCGCGGCGTCGGCGGCGGGCTCAACGGGCGCGGGCTCCGGCGCGTTCGAGGGCGCGGCCTTTTCCGGCGCGGCGGGGGCCGCCACGGGCTTGTCGGGCTGCGGGGCGGCGGCTGACTGGGCCTCGTCTGGCAAGAGCGCTCCTCGTGCGGATCCGGGGTACCCGGAGAGCCCATGGTATCGATCCCCCGGCGGGACCTCGCCCGGGGACGGTGGGAGCCTGCACAACGAGGGATGGGCACCCGGTGTTCCCGGGTGCCCATCCCTCGTGCTCGGTGTCCGTCGCGGGACGGTGACCGGCGGTTCAGACCGTGATCAGAGCCTCCAGCGGTGCGCCCGCGAGGCCCGGTTCCAGGCGGGCCCGGCCCGCGAGGAAGCCGAGCTCCATGAGGACCGCGACGCCCGCGACCTGGGCGCCTGCCCGCCGGATGAGCTCCAGCGAGGCCTCGGCGGTGCCGCCGGTGGCGAGGACGTCGTCGATGATCATGACTCGGTCCTCCGTGTCGAGGTCCTCGGCGTGGATCTCGATCTCCGCGCTGCCGTACTCCAGCTCGTAGGACTGGCTCAGCGTGGCGCCGGGGAGCTTTCCGGCCTTGCGGACCGGGATGAAGCCGAGGCCCGCCCGGACCGCGACGGGCGCGGCCAGGATGAAGCCGCGCGCCTCCAGACCGACGATCTTCGTGGCGCCGTGTCGTACGCACAGCTCCGCGAGGGCGTCGGTGAGCGCCGTGAAGGCGACCGGGTCCGCGAGCAGCGGGGTGATGTCCTTGAACATCACGCCCGGCTTCGGATAGTCCGCGACATCGCGGATCCGGCTGAGCAGCAGCTCCTTGACGGATTCGGTGGTGCTCGTCATCGCTCAGCGCTTCCCGGGGGTACGGCCGTGCGACCGGGGGCGTCCGATCGTCGTGCCCGCCGTCTCGGCGTCGTCGCGCAGGTCCTCGGGGCCGTCGTCGTCGGGGGACTCGCCCTTGGCGGCCGCGGCGGCCCGCTTGGCGAGGATCCGCTTCTTCAGCGCCTTCATCTGCGGCTCGCGTTCCTTGAGGTCGGCGACGAGCGGTGTGGCGATGAAGATCGAGGAGTAGGCACCGGCGGCGAGACCGACGAACAGCGACAGCGAGATGTCGTTCAGCATGCCCGCGCCGAAGACACCGCCGCCGATGAAGAGCAGGCCGGCCACGGGCAGCAGCGCGACCACGGTGGTGTTGATGGAGCGGACCAGGGTGCTGTTGATCGACCGGTTGGCGATCTCGCTGTACGTGAAGCGGGTCTGCTTGGTGATGTCCTTCTGGCCCTCCTTGAGGCTGTCGAAGACCACCACCGTGTCGTACAGGGAGTAACCGAGAATGGTCAGCAGACCGATCACCGTGCCCGGGGTGACCTCGAAGCCGACCAGGGCGTAGACGCCGACCGTGATGGTGATGTCGTGGATCAGCGCGATGAGGGCGGCGACGGCCATCCGCCACTCGAAGGCGATGGCCAGATAGATCACCACCAGGATCATGAAGACCCCGAGGCCGGTCCACGCCTTGTTGGCGATCTGCTCGCCCCAGCTGGGGCCGACCAGGTCCGCGTTGATGTCGTTGGCGGGGATGCCGAGCTCGTCGGAGAGCGTCTCCTTGATCTCGTTGGCCTTGGCGGTGTCGACCTCGGTGATCTGGATGCGCAGACCGCCGTTGCCCAGCTCCTGGACGATCGCCATGTGGCCGGATGCCTCGGTCGCCACGTCCGTGGCCTGGGCGGTCGAGATCTGGGCCTTGGTGTCGGTCGTGAAGACCGCGCCGCCCTTGAACTCGATGCCCATGCGCAGACCGCCGACCGCCACGCCGATGATGGCCGTGATGGTGATCAGGATCGAGATGCCGTACCAGATCTTGCGGTTGCGGATGAAGTCGTAGCCGACCTCGCCACGGTAGAGCCGGGCGCCGAGATTGCCGAGTCGCGACATCTCACGCCTCCTTCGGTTCGGTGGGGGCGTTGACACGGCGCGAGCGGCGCAGCGGCGGCTGGGCGCCGAGCCGCTTCGGGTCCAGCCCGGACCACGGGCCGCCCTTGGAGAAGAACTTCGTCCGGCCCATGAGCGTCATGAGGGGCTTCGTGAAGAAGAAGACCACGACGACGTCGAGGAGCGTGGTGAGGCCCAGCGTGAAGGCGAAGCCCTGCACCTTGCCGACGGTGACGATGAAGAGCACCGCGGCGGCCAGGAACGACACGAAGTCGGAGACCAGGATGGTGCGCCGGGCGCGCGGCCAGGCGCGCTCGATGGCGGGACGGAGCGTGCGCCCCTCGCGGATCTCGTCTCTGACGCGTTCGAAGTAGACGATGAACGAGTCCGCTGTGATGCCGATGGCGACGATGGCCCCGCAGACCGCCGGCAGGTTCAGCGCGAAGCCGATGGCCGGGCCCAGCAGAGACATGATCGTGTACGTCAGTGCGCCGGAGACCAGGAGGCTGAGGAGTGCGATGAACGCGAGCCCCCGGTAGTAGACGACCAGGTAGACGACGACCAGTGCCAGACCGATGGCGCCGGCGATCAGACCGCCCTTGAGCTGCTCGCTGCCGAGCGCGGCGGTCACCGTGGTGACGCTGACCTCCTCGAAGGTCAGCGGCAGTGCGCCGTAGGAAAGGATGTTGCCGAGGTCCTCGGCCGACTGCTGGTCGAAGCTGCCGGAGATCTGTGCGTTCTTGCTGAGCGCCGTGCGCACCGAGGGAGCGGAGACGACCTCGCCGTCGAGGACGATCGCGAACTGGTTCATCGGCGGCTGCTGCTGCGAGAGCCGGCTGGTGATCGTCTGGAACTTCTTGGCGCCGGAGGAGGTGAACTCCATCGACACGATCCACTCACCGGTCTGCTGCTCGATGGCGCCCTTGGCGTCGTCGACGTCGCTGCCGGAGACCTCGGCCGGGCCGAGGACGTACTTCTCGTAGCTGCCCGGGACGTTCGAGCCGCAGGCGACGATCGAGTCGGTGGGCTTGGCGTTCTGACCGGCCTCCGAGCGCTGCTTGGGGTCGGAGCAGTCGAGCTTGGCGAACTCCTCCTGGAGCTTGGCCGTGGCCGGGTCCGCGGGAGGCGAGGCCTCGGGGGAGTCGGACGGCTTCGGCTTGTCGGAGGCGCCGGGGGTCGGGTCGTCCTTCGTCAGGGCACCGGTGACCGCGCGGCCCTGGGTGGTGGCGCTCGCCGAGGGGGTGGCCTCCGAACCGGTGGCCTCCTCGCCCTTGGGCTTGTCCGCGTCCTTGGCGGACTCGCCGGGCTTCGGGGTGGCGCTGCCCGAGGGGGTCGCGGAACCGGAGGGCTTGGGCTCCTCGGGGCCGCTGGCCTGCACCGTCAGAACAGGCCGGAAGTAGAGCTGGGCGGTGGTGCCGACCTGCTCCTGGGCCTGCTTGGAGTTCGTCCCCTTGGGGATGTTGACGATGATGTTCTTCGAGCCCTGGGTCTGGACCTCGGCCTCGGAGACGCCCAGACCGTTGACACGCCGCTCGATGATGCCGACCGCGGTGTTCATGTTGGTCGGGTTGATCGCGTTCGGCTTGCCGGGCTGGTTCTGCGCCTCCAGCGTGATCGACGTCCCGCCGGCCAGGTCGATGCCCAGCCGGGGCGTGGTGTGCCCCGAGAGGAACATCCCGCCTGCGAGCGCGACCATGGCGATGAGGATCAGAGCCAGAGCACGCCCCGGCCTGCCCTGACCGCCGGACGGCCCTCGGCCCTTCTTGGGTGCTGCCACCTTCTCGTTTCTCCCTGTCCAACCGCCCCGCGCCGGGTACGCGCCCGAGCGGCCACGAAGTGTAGTGGGGACCCTGCCCCCGCAGACGACCGCACGGTCCCGGGGACGGGGGGGGGGGGGGGGGGGGGCGGGGCCCCCGGGGGGGGGGCGGCCGGGGGGGGGGGGGGGGGGCGGGGGGGGGGGGGGGGGGGGGGGGGGGGGGGGGGCGGCCCGCGGGGGGGGGGGGGCGCCCCCCGGGGGGGGGGGGCGGCCCCCCCCCCCCCCCCCCCCCCCCCCCCCGGGCGGGGGGGGGGGGGGGGGGCCCCCCCCCCCCCCGTCCCCGGGATCGTGAGAACTACTTGGAGTCGGCGTCGCCGTCGGTCTTGCTCTCGTCCTTGGCGTCCTTGACGTCCTTGATCGCCGCGTCCTCGGGCTCGGCCTCGTCGGCCGCGTCGTCCTTGGCCAGGTCGATCTTGGCGACCTCGGCGGAGTCGGACTCGCCGGTCAGCGAGGAGGCGTCGTCGGGAACGACGGTGCCGTCCGCGTCCAGCTCCGGGTCGTCACCGTGCACGATGCGGTTGTACTCCGCGTCGTCCAGGACGGCGCCGATGGAGTTCTTCGCGTAGATGGCGTGCACGCCGGGAGCGACCTCGAGGAGAACGGTGTCGTCGTGGACCTCCTTGACGGTGGCGTACATGCCCCCGATCGTCCGGACGCCGGTGCCGGGCTGCATGTCGTTGCGCATCTGCGCGGCCGCCGCCTGCTTCTTCTTGGCGGAGCGGGTCATCAGGAACATGGCCCCGATGAGCACGATGAAGGGGAGGAGAGTCAAGATATCCACGGGACGGGAATTCCTTCGCACGACCGCGCTGGAATGCGGCCTGTATATACGGGGGTGGGTACACCGACCGGTAAGGGCGGCATCGGCGGAGTCTAAGCGAGTCCGCATCGATGGAACAACGCCCAGCATGGCACCGGGGTTCCTGTGCACGCGAACCTGTGACCCATCACGCCCCGAACAGACCCTGTTGTCCCTTTGCTCCGTGCTGCGGCGGGACCAGTCCCAGATGCGCCCACGCCGCCGGGGTGGCGACGCGGCCGCGCGGGGTCCTGGCCAGCAGTCCTTCCCGTACGAGGAAGGGCTCGGCGACCTCCTCGACGGTCTCCCGCTCCTCCCCCACCGCGACCGCCAGCGTGGACAGCCCCACCGGGCCGCCGCCGAAGAGCTTCAGCAGGGCGCCGAGGACGGCGCGGTCCAGCCGATCGAGTCCGCGGTCGTCAACCTCGTACACCTTGAGGGCGGCCATCGCGATCTCCCGGTCGATCGTGCCCTCCGCCTTGACCTGGGCGTAGTCGCGGACGCGGCGCAGCAGGCGGTTGGCGATACGGGGGGTGCCGCGGGACCGTCCGGCGATCTCGGCGGCGCCCTCCACGTCGATGCCGACGTCGAGGAGGCGGGCGGAGCGGTGGATGACGCGCTCCAGCTCGGTGGGGGCGTAGAACTCCATGTGCCCGGTGAAGCCGAAGCGGTCGCGCAGCGGGGGCGGGAGCAGCCCGGCCCGGGTGGTGGCCCCGACCAGGGTGAAGGGGGGCAGTTCGAGCGGGATGGCGGTGGCGCCGGGGCCCTTGCCGACGATGACGTCGACGCGGAAGTCCTCCATCGCCATGTAGAGCATCTCCTCGGCGGGCCGGGACATGCGGTGGATCTCGTCGAGGAAGAGGACCTCGCCCTCCTGGAGGGAGGAGAGGATCGCCGCGAGGTCGCCGGCGTGCTGGATGGCGGGGCCCGAGGTGATCCTGATCGGGGCGTTCATCTCCGCCGCGATGATCATCGAAAGAGTGGTCTTGCCGAGGCCGGGGGCGCCGGAGAGCAGTACGTGGTCGGCGGTGGCGCCACGGGCACGGGCGGCCTTGAGGACCAGGTCGAGCTGTTCGCGGACCTTCTCCTGGCCGACGAACTCCTCCAGGTCCTTGGGACGCAGCGCCGCCTCGACCGCGGTGTCCTCGCCGTCGAGATGGCCGGCGTCGACCAGCCGGTCGTCGAAGACCGGGCCGGTCGCCTCGTCGGTCTCGGGTCCGGTCTCGTCCCAGTTCATCAAGGGCCTCTTCGGTGGTTCGGTGCCGGTCAGCGTGCGCGGTTGAGAGTCTGCAGGGCGGCCCGCAGCAACTGCGGCACGGGGGGTGCCGTGCCCTCGGCGACGGCGGCCTCCGCCTGCGGGGCGACGGCGTTGACGGCCTCGTCGGCCTCGCGGCTCGCGTAACCGAGGCCGATGAGGGCGGCCTGGAGCTGGTCGCGCCAGCCCGAGGTGACGGGGGTGCCGATGCCCTGCTGGCCGATGTGCGCGCCGACCGGTTCGCCGAGCCGGTCCTTGAGCTCCAGGAGCAGCTTCTGCGCGCCCTTCTTTCCGATGCCGGAGACGGCGGTCAGCGCCTTCTCGTCGCCGGTGGAGACCGCGAGGCGCAGGGCGTCGGGGCTGTGGGTGGCGAGCATGGCCTGGGCGAGGCGGGGGCCGACGCCGCTGGCGGTCTGGAGGAGCTCGAACACCTGCCGCTCGTCGTCGTCCGCGAAGCCGTACAGCGTGAGCGAGTCCTCGCGGACGACCAGCGAGGTGGCGAGCTTGGCCTCCTTGCCGACGCGCAGGTCGGCGAGGGTGTGCGGGGTGCACTGGACCGCCATGCCGATGCCGCCGACCTCGATGACGGCGGTGGTCGGGGTGAGGGCGGCCACCGGGCCGGAGACGGAAGCGATCATGCGATGCGGCCTTTCAGCGTGCGGGACGTGCCGGGAGCCCCGGGCGGGCCGGGCGGGCGGGAGACCCCGGGCGCACGGGAGGCGCCGAGGGCGCCGGCCGCCCCGGGGGTGCGGGAAGCGCCGGGCGCCCGGTGGGCGGCGACGGCCTGCTGGAGCCGGTTCTGCGCGGGGGCGCGCCAGATGTGGCAGATGGCCAGGGCCAGGGCGTCGGCGGCGTCGGCGGGCCTGGGCGGTGCGTCCAGCCTCAGCAGGCGGGTCACCATGGCGCCGACCTGGTCCTTGCCGGCGCGGCCGGATCCGGTGACCGCCGCCTTGACCTCGCTGGGGGTGTGCAGGGCGACGGGGATACCGCGGCGGGCGGCGCAGAGCATGGCGACCGCGCTGGCCTGGGCGGTGCCCATCACGGTGCGTACGTTGTGCTGGGCGAAGACGCGCTCGACCGCGACGAAGCCCGGGGAGTGTTCGTCGAGCCACTGTTCGATGCCGCGCTCGATGGCGACCAGCCGGTCGCCGAGCTCGGCGTCGGACGAGGTGCGCACGACGCCGACGCCGATCATGGTCAGGGGTCTTCCCGCGACCCCTTCGACCACGCCGACGCCGCACCGGGTCAGCCCCGGGTCAATGCCCAGAACACGCATGGAGCCCCCCTGTCCTCAGCCCGTCGCCGGCGCGCGCCGCGCCCGCTCGATCATCTGTTCCCGCAGGCTATCGGCTCGCACTGACAATCCGTCGCAACCACAGGACGACGGGCCGACGGGGAGTGCCCCGTCGGCCCGTCGTGTGGGACCTGCCGGCCGTGCCGTCAGGCGTCGACCTTCTCCATGACCTCGTCGGACACATCGAAGTTGGCGAAGACGTTCTGCACGTCGTCGCTGTCCTCCAGCGCGTCGATGAGCTTGAAGATCTTGCGGGCGCCCTCTTCCTCCAGCTCGACCTGCATGGTCGGGAGGAAGTTGGCCTCGGCGGAGTCGTAGTCGATGCCCGCCTCCTGGAGCGCGGTGCGCACCGCGACCATGTCGGTGGCCTCGCTGACCACCTCGAAGGTCTCGCCGAGGTCGTTGACCTCCTCGGCGCCCGCGTCGAGGACCGCGCCGAGGACGTCGTCCTCGGTCAGCTCGCCCTTGGGCACGATCACGACGCCCTTGCGGTTGAACAGGTACGAGACGGAGCCCGGGTCGGCCATGGAGCCGCCGTTCCGGGTCATCGCGACACGTACGTCGGACGCGGCACGGTTGCGGTTGTCGGTGAGGCACTCGATGAGCACCGCGACACCGTTGGGGCCGTAGCCTTCGTACATGATCGTCTCGTAGTCGGCGCCGCCCGCTTCGAGACCGCCACCGCGCTTGACCGCGGAGTCGATGTTCTTGTTCGGGACGGAGCTCTTCTTCGCCTTCTGGATGGCGTCGACGAGCGTGGGGTTGCCGTCGGGGTCCACGCCGCCGGAGCGCGCCGCGACCTCGATGTTCTTGATCAGCTTCGCGAAGAGCTTGCCGCGCTTGGCGTCAATCACGGCCTTCTTGTGCTTCGTCGTAGCCCATTTAGAGTGGCCGGACATCTGCCTTCTCCTTCGCGTCACCAAAATCGAGTCGAACCCGAGAGATCCTACCGGGGTCCGCTCAGTTCACCGCGCGCACCATCTCCACGAACAGAGCGTGTACGCGATGGTCGCCGGTCAGTTCGGGATGGAACGAGGTGGCGAGGGCGTTTTCCTGCCGGACGGCCACGATATGTCCGCCGTGTTCGGCGATGACCTCGGTCCCGGCCCCGACGGACTCGACCCACGGCGCGCGGATGAACACGCCGTCCACCGGGCCGCCTTCGACGCCGCCGACCTCGACCGCGGCCTCGAACGACTCGTTCTGCCGGCCGAAGGCGTTGCGCCGCACGATCATGTCGATGCCGCCGACGGTCTCCTGGCCCGAGCGGGGGTCGAGGATCTTCTCGGCCAGCAGGATCATTCCGGCGCAGGTGCCGTAGACCGGCATCCCGGCCCGGACCCGCTCGCGGAGCGGCTCCATCATGCCGAAGAGCACGGCCAGTTTGGACATGGTGGTGGACTCGCCGCCCGGTATGACCAGGCCGTCGACCTCGGCGAGCTCCTCGGGGCGCCGGACCGGCCTGGCCAGGGCGTCCGCCGAGGCCAGGGCGATCAGGTGCTCCCGTACGTCGCCCTGGAGAGCCAGCACGCCGATCAGGGGGGTGTCGCTCATCAGTGGTTACCAGCCGCGGTTGGCGTAGCGCTCGGACTCGGGCAGGGTGTCGCAGTTGATGCCGACCATGGCCTCGCCCAGGTTGCGGGAGGCGTCCGCGATGACCTTCGGGTCGTCGTAGAAGGTGGTGGCCTTCACGATGGCGGCGGCGCGCTTGGCCGGGTCGCCGGACTTGAAGATGCCGGAGCCGACGAAGACGCCCTCGGCGCCGAGCTGGCGCATCAGCGCGGCGTCGGCCGGGGTGGCGACTCCACCGGCGGAGAACAGCACGACGGGCAGCTTGCCGAGCTCCGCGACCTCCTTGACCAGCTCGTAGGGGGCGCGGAGGTCCTTGGCCGCGGCGTACAGCTCGTTGTTGTCGAAGCCGCGCAGCCGGGCGATCTCGTTCTTGATCTGGCGCAGGTGGCGGACGGCCTCGACGACGTTGCCGGTGCCGGCCTCGCCCTTCGAGCGGATCATGGCCGCGCCCTCGGCGATGCGGCGCAGGGCCTCGCCCAGGTTGGTGGCGCCGCAGACGAAGGGGGTGGTGAAGGCGAACTTGTCGCTGTGGTTGACCTCGTCGGCCGGGGTGAGGACCTCGGACTCGTCGATGTAGTCGACGCCGAGGGACTGGAGCACCTGGGCCTCGACGAAGTGGCCGATGCGGGACTTGGCCATGACCGGGATGGAGACGGCCCCGATGATCTCCTCGATCATGTTGGGGTCGGACATCCGGGCCACTCCGCCGTCCTTGCGGATGTCGGCCGGGACCCGCTCCAGGGCCATGACGGCGACGGCGCCCGCGTCCTCGGCGATCTTCGCCTGTTCGGCGTCGACGACGTCCATGATCACGCCGCCCTTGAGCTGCTCGGCCATGCCGCGCTTGACGCGGGCGGTGCCGGTGGCGGGGTACTCGGCGGACTGCGGGGTGCTGGGAAGCGTGGACACGGGACCTCACTCGGTGTAAGACGCTGGAGACTGCAACGCCGAGCAAACGCCCCGGGACCAGTCCACAGCAAGGGCCAATGGACAGGCCGTGGATCGTTCTGGCCCCGAATCGATCTCCGCCTCGGACGGCTGTCAGGTGCCGGGCCGGTCCGCGAGGGCCACCGGTGGGGCGTCGTCCATCTCGAAGGCGAGCGGGAACGGCGCGTGCCCGGCCAGCCTGAAGAGCCGGACGGTACGGTGCCGGCGCAGCGCGCGGGCGGCCCGTACGGAGTCGTTGTGGAAGCGCCGGGCCATGGGGACGCGGCGTACGGCGGCGGCCAGTTCGGTGGCCGCCTCCTCGCCGCCGGGGATCTCCTTCACCGCGTCGACCTGCGCCGGTTCGCCGAACACGGCGCGCAGGGCGGTGCTCAGCTCGCTCTCGGCGACCTCGCGGTGGTCCGCCTCCGCCTGCCGGGCGGCGTGCGCGGCCTCGTACAGGACGATCGAGGCGGCCGGGTCCAGGACGCCGGAGGTGGCCAGCTCCTGGGTGACCGAGGCGCGGCGCAGCAGTTGGGCGTCGAGGGCGGCGCGGGCGGCGTCGATCCGGGAGTGCAGCCGGTCGAGCCGGCCGGCGGTCCAGCTGAGGTACACGCCGACCGCGATGAGGGCGACGACGATCCAGACGATGAGGGTTACGGTCACGGGCCCACACGCTACCGTCGCCGGGGGCCCCCGCTTCAACAGGAGCCCCCGGGGCTCAGAGGCTGTCGGGTGACCCGAGGTCACCCGACAGCCTCTCAGTCCCGGGCCAGCCCGAACCGGGCCCGCAGACCGGAGCGTTCGTCCGCCGCGACCGAGGCGGCCCCGTCGGTCACCGTCTCGTACACCGCGAGGATGTCGGCCCCCACGGTCGCCCAGTCGAAGCGCCGCACGTGGGCCTCGCCGCGCTCGCGCAGTCCGGCCCGGCGCTCCGGGTCGCCCAGCAGCCGGATCGCCGCGGCGGCCAGCGCGTCGGCGTCCTCATTGGCGAACAGGTCGCCCGCCGCACCCTGGTCCAGCACCTGCGCGAAGGCGTCCAGGTCGCTCGCCAGCACCGGCGCACCGGCCGACAGCGCCTCGACCAGGATGATGCCGAAGCTCTCGCCGCCGGTGTTGGGGGCCACGTACACATCGACGCTGCGCAGCAGCCGGGCCTTGTCCTCGTCGCTGACCATGCCGAGGAACTCGACGCGCTCGCGCAGTTCCTTCGGCAGGGTCTGAACCGCCTCCTCCTCGTCGCCGCGCCCGGCGACGAGCAGCCGGGCTTCGGGGTGGGCGGCGAGGATCGCGGGCAGCGCCTTCATCAGGACGGGCAGGCCCTTGCGGGGTTCGTCGATGCGGCCGATGAAGCCGAGGGTCCCGCCCTGCCATTCGGCCTTCGGCTCGGCCTCGGCGAAGAAGCCGACGTCGACGCCGTTGGGGATGACGACGGCGTCCCCGCCGAGGTGCTCGACCAGGGTGCGCCGGGCGTACTCGCTGACGGCGATCCGGGCGCTGATCTTCTCCAGCGCGGGCTGGAGGATCGGGTACGCGGCGATCATCGCCCGGGAGCGCGGGTTGGACGTGTGGAAGGTGGCCACGATCGGCCCCTGCGCCGCCCAGCAGGCCAGCAGGCCCAGCGACGGGGAGGTCGGCTCGTGGATGTGGATGACGTCGAACGTGCCGTCGTGGAGCCAGCGCCTCACCCGGGCCGCCGACAGGAAGCCGAAGTTCAGCCGGGCGACGGAGCCGTTGTACGGGACGGGGACGGCCCGGCCCGCCGAGACGACGTAGGGCGGCAGTGGCGTCTCGTCGTCGGCGGGGGCCAGGACGGAGACCTCGTGGCCGAGCCGGATCAGGTGCTCGGCGAGGTCCCGGATGTGGAACTGCACGCCGCCCGGTACGTCCCAGGAGTACGGACAGACGATGCCGATCTTCACGTGGGTTCCCCCCGGGGGTCCAGGTCGTCCAGCCAGAGCCGCTGGAGCATGTGCCAGTCCTCCGGGTGTTCGGCGATGCCGCCCGCGAAGGCGTCGGCCATCGCCTGGGTCATGGCGACGGTCTTCTCGGCGCGGGTACCTTCTGCCGGCACCTCGACCGCCGGGTGGATGCGCCCCTTCATCACGGGTGTGCCGTCGTACCAGAGTGTTACGGGCATCAGCAGCGCGCCGGTCTGCTGGGCGAGCAGCGCCGGGCCCGCGGGCATCCGGGCGCCGGCGCCGAAGAACGACACCTCGACGCCGGACGCGGACAGGTCCCGGTCCGCGACGAGGCAGACCAGGCCGCCCGCGCGCAGCCGCCGGGCCAGGGTTCCGAACGCGGCCCCGCCGCTGTGCGGGAGGACCTCCATGCCCAGGCCCTCGCGGTAGGCGACGAACCGGTCGTAGAGCGTCGCGGGCTCCAGGCGTTCGGCGACGGTGGTGAAGGGGACCTTGAGGTCGGTGGTGACCCAGGCTCCCGCGAGGTCCCAGTTGGCCAGGTGCGGCAGGGCGACGATCACGCCCTTCCCGGCGTCCAGGCCCTCGGACAGGTGGTGGACGTCGGCGATGTCGATGCGGTCCTTGATGCGCTCGGGGCTCCAGGCCGGCAGTCGGAACGACTCCATCCAGTAGCGCATGTAGGAGCGCATCCCGGCCCGCGACAGCTCGGCCAGCCGTGCCGGACCCGCGTCGGGGACGACCCGGGCCAGGTTCGACTCCAGACGCAGCACGCTCTTGCCGCGTCGCTTCCACACCTGGTCGGCGACGGTACGGAAGAGCCGGGCGGCGGCGGGCTCGGGCAGCTTCTTGACGGCGCCCCAGCCCAGTCCGTAGAGCCCGTCGGTGAGCCGCCCCTTCAGGTCGGAAGCGCCGGCGCTCATCGGTCGCCCTCGCTCCCCTGACCGACCTGACCGGCCTGACCGGCGGAACCGGCCTGACCGGCGGCGGTCGGTTCCCCGGCATCCGGTCCCGCGGCGTCCGCTTCGGCGGATTCGCGGCGTACGGTCACGACGCGCTGGATCAACGTCACGAGGCTGCCCGCGGCGACGATCCACAGCGCGATCGGCAGCAGGATGTCGATACCGGGGACGCCGAAGGTGTGCAGTCCGGCGAGTCCGGCGGCGACCAGCGAGATCACCAGGCGCTCGGCGCGCTCCACGAGGCCGTTGACCGCGACCGGCAGGCCGATCGACTCGCCGCGCGCCTTGGTGTACGAGACCACCTGGCCGCTGGCCAGGCAGAAGATCGCGACGGCGCACAGGATGTTGTCGTCACCGCTGCCCGCGTACCAGAGGGCGAATCCGGCGAAGATCGCCCCGTCGGCGACCCGGTCCAGCGTCGAGTCGAGGAACGCGCCCCACCGGCTGGAGATCCCGGCCTGCCGCGCCATGTTGCCGTCGACGAGGTCGGAGAAGACGAAGATCGTGATGACGATCGTGCCCCAGAAGAACTCCCCCATGGGGAAAAAGACCAGCGCACCTGCCATCACTCCGGCCGTGCCGACGAGAGTGACCGCGTCGGGGCTGACCCCGAGGCGGAGCAGCAGAGCGGCGAACGGTGTGAGGACACGCGTGAAAAATGCACGCGCGTACTTGTTCAGCATGGCCTTCCCGAGGGTTCGGTTCGCCGGGCGGCCCCTTCGGCCACCGGCTGGCCCATCGTAGTCAACGCCGGTGCCTTCCACCGGACGGGCACCCGCCGCCGGGTGTCACACCGGCCCCGCCACGGGCCGGGCGCGTACGCGACGCTGTGGCCCGTGCCGGTGCCCGCCTCCCGGCGCGTGCCGGTGCGCGCCGTACGAACCACGCCGCGCGCACCGTACGAACCCTGTCGCGCGCGCCGTACGAACCACGCCGTGCGCGACGTACGGGCAGGGCCCCGTCCGTGCGAACCGCGCCGGGCGCGACGTATGGACGGGGCCCCGTCACGGTGTCAAGCTCGAAGGACCGCGGGCGTCGCCGAAGCCGCCGCGGCGGCCTCCCCGTGCCCGTGACCACCGCTGCTCCGCGCGCGGTCGCCCTCCCCCGCACCGCGCCATCGACCGGGAGGCACGCACCATGGGCGACAAGGCACACGCACACCCCGGGGCCGCCGGAGGAGTACCGACGGCCGGCCACCCCTCCGCCGTACGGAACGTAGTGCTGGTCGGCCCCAGCGGATCGGGCAAGACCACGCTGGTCGAGGCGCTGGCCCTGACGGCGGGAGCCGTGAACCGGGCCGGGCGCGTCGAGGACGGGGCGACCGTCTCCGACCACGACGAGATCGAGCGGCGCCGACGGCGCTCCGTACAGCTCTCGCTGGTCCCGGTGGCCTGGGACGGCTGCAAGATCAACCTGCTGGACACCCCCGGATACGCGGACTTCGTCGGGGAGCTGCGGGCCGGTCTGCGCGCGGCGGACGCGGCCCTCTTCGTCGTCTCCGCGGCCCAGGACGCGGCGACCGTGGCCGCGACCACCCGGGCCGCCTGGGAGGAGTGCGCGCTCGTCGGCATGCCACGCGCGATCGTCGTGACGCACCTGGACACCGCCCGCACCTCCTACCGGGAGATGAACCGGATCTGCGCCGAGGTCTTCGGGGGCGAGGACCCCGACGCCGTACTGCCGCTGTACCTGCCCGTGCTGGGGCCCGAGGGCGCCGACGGGCACGCCCCGCTGACCGGGCTCACCGGGCTGCTGAGCCGGCGGATCCTCGACTACTCCTCGGGGGAACGCGCCGAGCGGCCCCCGGCGCCCGGCCAGGAGGAACCCCTGCGGGCGGCCCGGGACCGGCTGATCGAGGGGATCATCGCCGAGAGCGAGGACGAGTCCCTGATGGACCGCTATCTCGCGGGCGAGGACCTCGACGTCGCAACGCTCATCGCCGACCTCGAACGGGCGGTCGCCCGGGGCTCCTTCCACCCCGTCCTCACGGCGGCGCCCGCGGCCGAGGGCGCCCGGCAGGGCATCGGCACGGTGGAACTGCTGGACCTGATCACCCGCGGCTTCCCGACCCCGCTGGAGCGCACCCCGCCCGCCGTCACCACCCCGTCGGGCGAGCCGCGGCCCGCGCCGGTCTGCGATCCCGGGGGCCCGCTGGTCGCCGAGGTCGTCAAGACGGCCTCCGACCCGTACGTGGGCCGGGTCTCACTGGTCCGCGTCTTCTCCGGCACCCTGCGCCCCGACGACTCCGTACACCTCTGCGGCCACGGCCTGGATGCCACGGGACACGCGCCCCGCCCCTGCCACGAGGCGGAGATCCGCGTCGGGGCGCTCACCTCGCCGTTCGGCCGCCGGCAGCATGCCCTGGACCGGTGTGTCGCGGGCGATCTGGCGTGCGTGGCCCGGCTCGGCGAGGCGGAGACCGGCGACACGCTCTCCCCGGCCGACGACCCCGTCCTGATCGAACCCTGGTCGACGCCCGACCCGCTGCTCCCGCTGGCCGTACGGGCGCACGGCAAGGCGGACGAGGAGAAGCTGTCGCAGGGCCTGGCCCGGCTGGTCGCCGAGGATCCCACGCTGCGCATCGAACAGAACCCGGAGACCGGTCAGGTCGTCCTGTGGTGCCTGGGCGAGGCCCACCAGGAGGTGGCCCTGGAGCGGCTGCGCGGCCGCTACGGCGTCCAGGTCGACGCGGAACCTCACCGGGTGCCGCTGCGCGAGACGTTCGCCGGGCGGGCCGCCGGGCGCGGACGGCACGTCAAACAGTCGGGCGGGCACGGCCAGTTCGCGATCTGCGAGATCGAGGTGGAACCGCTGCCGCCGGGCTCGGGCATCGAGTTCGTCGACAAGGTCGTCGGCGGTTCGGTGCCGCGTCAGTTCGTTCCCTCGGTGGAGAAGGGCGTGCGGGCCCAGGCCGCCCGGGGGCTGGCCGCCGGGCACCCCCTGGTCGACGTGCGCGTCACGCTGCTGGACGGCAAGGCGCACTCGGTGGACTCCTCGGACGCCGCCTTCCAGACCGCCGGGGCGCTCGCGCTGCGCGAGGCCGCGTCCGACACCCGTATCCAGCTCCTGGAACCGGTGTGCGAGGTGAGCGTCCTGGTCCCCGACGACTACGTGGGCCCGGTGATGAGCGACCTCTCGGGGCGGCGAGGGCGTGTCGTGGGCACCGAGCAGAGTCCGGGCGGGCGCACCGTCGTACGGGCCGAGGTGCCGGAGACCGAGGTCGGCCGGTACGCGGTGGACCTGCGCTCCCTGTCGCACGGCACCGGACGCTTCGACCGCGCGTACGCCCGGCACGAGGCGATGCCGCCGCAGGTGGCCGACCGGGTCCGTGCGGAGCGGGCGGACGGGCCACCCGGCGCGTGACCGGCGCACTGTCGCACACACCCTCCGGTGAGCGCCGGTGACCGGTGGTGGTGTGATCCGGACGATACGCTGTGGTCGCAGCTCAGAAGGTATGCCGCGTACGGTAGTTGGGCACACCGCAGGAGCAGACGTGCGGCGAGTGGGGGCGACAGGTGGCCAACGACGGATTCGACTTCTCACCCGGGGCCCAGATCCCGATCCAGGGCTCGGGCGGCCAGACCGTGGCGACCAATGCCCTGGCCTCGGCGGCGTATCGGGACAGTCCGGTGGAGACGATCCTCGACGCCAACAGCGAGTGGCACAAATCGGTGGTGAAGCCGGGCTCATCGAAACTCTTCAAGTCCGACTACTTCAAGCCGAATCTCGGCGAGGCGTTCGCCCGTGCCGTCCAGGAGCGGATGCTCGGCGGCGCCCGCAAGGCGCTCATCCAGTCCTTCGGCACGGACCCGCAGACCGTGGTGGAGCACTGCCTGTCGGCGAACAACCTGCGCAAGGCCCGTGACACCCGGCTCACCCTGGTGACCGTGGTGTTCGGTGTCCTGTTCCTGCCCGGCATGCTGGCCTGGGTGATCGCCTTCCGGGTCCGGGACGCGCTCAACAAGTCCAAGGACACGGCGTTCCGCGCGGTCGGCACGGTCCTCCTGGCCGCCTTCGGGATCGGCGCTCTGGTCCTGATGGTCAAGCTCCCCCTGGACGGGCTGCTCGCGCTCTACGTCCGGGGCGCGCTCATCGCCCCGGTGATCGGCTGGCTGATCGCCAAGCGGATCGCGGAGACCTCGGCCAAGGACATGCGGGCCCGCTGGGAGGGCCTGCTCTCCGGCGCGGGGGTGATCGCGAAGATCCCCGAGGCGGTGCCGACGAACCCCAACGAGACCGCACGCGAGGCCCTGCGCCAGGGCCTGGAGAAGCTGTCGGCCGAGCAGCAGTCGAACGCCGTCTTCTACGCGGGCCCCAAGGGCGTCCTCGGGATGGGCACCCGCTGGGGCAGCTGGCAGCTGGCCGAGGAGCTGCTTCCCAAGGACCCGACGAAGGAGATCCACCAGTTCCGCAGCTGGGACCTGATCCGGATCATCCACGACCAGCTGAAGATGCTGGAGCGCGGACCGCTGAACACCGGCGGCTTCCCGAAGCCGTCCGTGAAGCACTGGATCGTCTCGCCCATCGGGGAGAACGCCGACTCCGTCACGCGCCCCGAGGGGGAGGACGTCGCCACCTTCCAGGTGAAGCCCCACGAGATACAGCGGATCTGCAACCACCAGCAGTTCGGCAGCGGTGACCGGCATTACCTGGGCGTCCAGTTCACCCTCTGGGACGGCCAGCTGGTGATCACCATGATGATCACCGTCACCGTGCTCCACGAGACCCTGCGCATCGAGGTCACGGGCCACGCGCTGGGGCCGGTGCACGGCCTGTTCCTCTCCAAGCCGGCGGCGAAGACGAAGACCGTCAACAAGACCGTCCGCTTCTGGGAGACCCGGGACATCCAGCTGGCACTGGTGGACGCCAAGGAGGTCGTCCGGCTCGCCCTGCGGGCCCCGCTCACCTGGTATCCGCCGCTGCTGGACTACCTGGGCGGGAAGATAGTGCTGCCCGAGCCGTTCGGGCTGCGGCACGCGTGGGCGGCCAAGCCGTGGAACCACCGCTTCATGGCGGACGACGCGATGCGCGCCGCCACCCCGGTGCTGCGGGCCGTGCACACGGCGGCGATGCGCGTCCTCGCGGAGAACGGCGTCGACACGGAGCGCTTCGACAACCGCTCGATGATACTGAGCGGCCTCGTCCAGGACCCGGCCCCGCGCAAGGCCGACGTCTACGACGCGTAGGAACGTGACGTGAGAGGGGGAGGCCCGGCCGGGCCTCCCCCTCTCACGTACCGCGCTCAGCGGGCGGGCAGCTCGCCCTTCGGCCAGGCGTCGGCCAGCATCGCCCGGGTGTCGCCGAGCAGCTGGGGCAGCACCCTGGTGTGGCCGATGACCGGCATGAAGTTGGCGTCCCCGCCCCAGCGCGGCACCAGATGCTGGTGCAGATGCGCGGCGATCCCGGCACCGGCCACGGAGCCCTGGTTCATGCCGATGTTGAAGCCGTGCGCCCCGGAGGCCGCCCGCAGCGCGACCATCGCCCGCTTGGTGAAGTCCGCCAGCTCAGCCGTCTCCGGGCCGTCCAGCTCGGTGTAGTCGGCCACATGACGGTAGGGGACGACCATGAGGTGACCACCGTTGTACGGATACAGGTTCAGCACCGCGTAGACGTGCTCGCCGCGCGCCACGAGGAGCCCGTCCTCGTCGGATTTGGCGGGGATCGAACAGAACGGACAGCCGTCCTCCGCGCCCGGGCCGCTCGGCTTGTTCTCACCCTGGATGTACGCCATCCGGTGGGGAGTCCACAGGCGCTGGAATGCGTCGGGCGTCCCCACGCCGATCTGCTGCTCCGGCTCACTCGTCATGCCGATCAGCATATTGCGTCACCCCGGCGGAGCGTGTCGCCGGGGCCGCACCGCCCGGCCGCCCGCGATGCTGAGGCGATGAGCGACGGACCCGCCCCCGAGCCACCCGCCCGGCTGACCCGCTGGGAGCGGCGCACTGAGGTTCCGCTCTTCGCCGCGGGGCTGCTCTTCCTGACGGGGTACGCGGTCCGGGTGCTGACCCCGCACGACGACGAGCCCTGGAACGACCTCGCCCTGATCCTCGTCTGGTCGACCTGGCTGCTGTTCCTCGTGGACTACGGGGCGCGGCTGCGGCTCAGCGGACTGGGCGCGCGCTTCCCGCGCGTGCACTGGCTCGACACCCTGGTCCTGCTCCTGCCCCTGCTGCGCCCGCTGCGCATGGTCAAGGTGTACACGGCGGTGCAGCGACGCCGCGACCGCCCGCGGCTCGGCCTGTACGCGCGCGTGATCGCGTACGCGAGCCTGACCGCCGCCCTGCTCGGCTTCGCCGCCTCGCTCGCGGTCTACCACCTGGAACACACGGCCCCCGGCGCCTCGATCCGCACGTTCGGCGACGCGGTGTGGTGGGCGTGCGCGACGCTCACGACGGTCGGTTACGGGGACGCCGCACCGGTCACGTTCTGGGGCCGGACGGTCGCGGCGGGGCTGATGGCCGGCGGCCTGGCGCTGCTGGGAGCGGTCACGGGGTCGTTCTCGTCGTGGCTGATCCAGGTGTTCACCCGGGAGGACGAGAGACGGCCCCCGGAGCGCGGGTAGCGCTCCGGGGGCCGTGGCTCACTGCCTGCCGGATCAGACCTGTACGCGGTCCTCGACGGCCTTCGCGATCTTGGCGAGGGCCTCGTCGACCGGGATGCCGTTCTCCTGCGAACCGTCGCGGTAGCGGAAGGAGACGGCGCCGTTGGCCATGTCCTCATCACCAGCGATGATCATGAAGGGCACCTTGGCCTTCTGCTGGTTGCGGATCTTCTTCTGCATCCGGTCCGAGGACGCGTCCACGTCCACCCGCAGCCCCTGCTTGCGCGCCTTGGCGGCGAACTCCTGGAGGTAGGGGATGTGGGCGTCACCGATCGGGATGCCGACGGCCTGGACCGGCGCGAGCCAGACCGGGAACGCGCCCGCGTAGTGCTCCAGGAGCACGGCGAAGAAGCGCTCGATGGAGCCGAACAGGGCACGGTGGATCATGACCGGGCGCTGCTTGGAGCCGTCCGGCCCGGTGTACTCCAGGTCGAAGCGCTCCGGCAGGTTGAAGTCGAGCTGCACGGTCGACATCTGCCAGGTGCGGCCGATGGCGTCCTTGCACTGCACGGAGATCTTCGGGCCGTAGAACGCGGCGCCGCCCGGGTCCGGGACCAGGGGCAGACCCTGCTTCTCGGCGACCTGACGCAGCGTCTCGGTGGCCTCTTCCCAGGTCTCGTCGGAGCCGACGTACTTCTCCGGGTCCTTGGTGGAGAGCTCCAGGTAGAAGTCGGTGAGCCCGTAGTCGCGGAGCAGGTTCAGCACGAAGGTGAGCGTGCGGTCGAGCTCCTCGGCCATCTGCTCCTTGGTGCAGTAGATGTGCGCGTCGTCCTGCGTGAAGCCGCGCGAGCGGGTCAGGCCGTGCACGACGCCCGACTTCTCGTACCGGTACACCGTGCCGAACTCGAAGAGGCGCAGCGGCAGTTCGCGGTACGAGCGGCCCCGCGCGTCGAAGATCAGGTTGTGCATGGGGCAGTTCATCGGCTTGAGGTAGTAGTCCACCCCGTCGTCGAGCTGCATGGGCGGGTACATGCCGTCGGCGTACCAGTCCAGGTGGCCGGACTTCTCGAAGAGCTTGCCCTTGGTGGCGTGCGGGCTGTAGACGAACTCGTAGCCCTCCTCCTCGTGGCGGCGGCGCGAGTAGTCCTCCATGGCCCGGCGGATGACGCCGCCCTTGGGGTGGAAGACCGCGAGGCCGGGGCCGATCTCGTCGGGGAAGGAGAAGAGGTCCAGCTCGTTGCCGAGCTTGCGGTGGTCGCGCTTGGCGGCCTCCTCCAGGAACTCCAGGTGCGCCTTCAGCTCGTCCTTGGTCGGCCAGGCGGTGCCGTAGATGCGCTGGAGCATCGGGTTCTTCTCGCTGCCGCGCCAGTACGCGGCGGCGTTGCGCATCAGCTTGAACGCCGGGATGAACCGGGTGGTGGGCAGGTGCGGACCCCGGCAGAGGTCCTTCCAGCACAGGTCGCCGGTCTTGGGGTCGAGGTTGTCGTAGATGGTCAGCTCGCCGCCGCCCACCTCGACGTCCGCGCCGTCGTCCGAGGAGGCGGAGCCCTTGATGCCGATGAGCTCCAGCTTGTACGGCTCGTCGGCCAGCTCCTCGCGGGCGGCCTCGTCGGAGACGACCCGGCGGGAGAACTTCTGGCCCCGCTTCTGGATCTCCTGCATCTTCTTCTCGATGGCCTTGAGGTCCTCGGGCGTGAACGGCTTCTCGACGTCGAAGTCGTAGTAGAAGCCGTCCTTGACCGGCGGGCCGATGCCGAGCTTCGCGTCGGGGAAGAGCTCCTGCACGGCCTGGGCCATGACGTGCGCGGTGGAGTGGCGCAGGATGTTCAGGCCGTCCTCGGAGGAGATCTCCACCGGCTCGACGGACTCGCCGTCCTGGAGCTCGTAGGAGAGGTCCTTCAGCTCGCCGCCGATGCGCGCGGCGACGACGGTGCGCTGACCGGGGAAGAGCTCGCCGGCCGTCGTGCCCGTCGTCACCACGTGCTCTTCCCGCTCGGAATCGCGTTGGATGATCACACGGACGTCTGACACCGGTCTCTCCTGACTGAGGGGGTTGCCTGTCTTCTTATTGACCAGACAATGCGAATCGTACCGAGCCCCACGCCCCCGATGCGAACGCCTTCCCCCTGGCTACAAGGGCTCCTCCCCCGCGCACGCCTCCTCGAAGAAGTCCACGTTCTCCTGGAGGGCCTTCATCAGCCGGTCCCGCTCGGCCTCGTCGACCTGGACGGGCGCGACCTGCGAGGCCCCGGTGAGCCGCCGGAAGCCGCCCCGGTTCTCCAGCCGCCCCTCCACCCGGAGCGGCAGTCCGACCAGGTGGGCGTGGCCCGCGATGCGGTACGCCTCCTCGTCCAGCTCCACCCGGACGTGCGCGACCTCGGCCCCGGCCAGTACCCGTAGCCGTACGATGCCGGCGCCGCGCGGCCCCGAGCGGCGCAGCCGGACCACCGCGCCGGTCAGCCGCACCTGCACGGCGGGTTCGTCGCGGAGGTAGCGGGCTCCGGCGGCGCGCAGGGCGGGGAGGTCGCCCGGGGAGAACTCGACGGGCGCGGGGCGGGCCGGGCAGCCGTCCGGGGTGCCCGCGGCGGGCGCCCACCGCAGGTCGATCCGGGCCCCCTCGGAGCCGCGCACCAGGGCGATCAGCGCCTCGGTCAGCTCCCGGCCGACGCCCGCCGCGACCGCGCTGTCGAAGGCCTCCATGCCGCCGGTGGCCCGCTGGTAGTCCACCGCCTCGCGGGTGGCGTGCAGGGCGTGGCAGAGCCGCACGGCGACGGCGCGGCCGGAGGCGACGGGGACGTACGCGGTGAGGCTCCGGCCGTCGGCTCCGGGCCCGATCAGGGCGTCGTCCAGGGCGGCGCGCGCTTTCCGGCGGTGCCGGGCCCCGTGGTAGCCGGCCCGGCCGCGGGCCGCCAGGGCGCCGGCCATGAGGACCTGCCGGGCGGCCGAGCGCAGCTCCTCCGCCTCGGTCCAGGCGGCGGCTCCCGCGGCTCCGGCCGCCGACTCGGGGACCTCGCGCCACCAGCGGATCTCGTCGCTGGGCAGGGTGAGGGAGAGAAGGATGTCGCGGGCGGAGGGGGCGGCGCTGCGGCCGAGGGCGTCGAGGGCCTCCTCGATCAGCTCGCCGCTGTCGGGGAAGGCCGCGCTCTCGGGCACCAGCAGGCTCGTCGTACCGGCGGCGGGACCGGGCGGGGTCCAGCGGCCGTAACGTCCCGGTGCTCCTCCGCGCCGCTGCCAGCCGTGCCGGCGCAGTAGGGCCACGAGGACGGCGGGGTCGGGGAGTTCCTCACCGGCCCCGGCGAGTGGCGGGGGCCCGGGGCGGGCCGTGGGATGCGAGCGGGCGGCGGGCAGTCCGGCTCCGCCCGTGGGCTCGTCCATCGACCGGTGCATCAGGGTCTCCCTCCGGCCCCGACCCGGGCCATGATGTCGCAGAGTGCGCGGTCGTCGAAGATCCGTGAGGTCGGGATGCGCACAGTGGTCCGGTACCGGCCCGTCACCGCGTGGCCGGCCAGGTTGGTCCAGTAGCAGCAGTGGCGCAGGTCGAGGCCCCCGGGCCCGGCGCGCAGCCAGTCGTCCTGGCTGCGGGGGACGATCATCACGACCAGGATCTTGTGCACCGACACCGGGCTGCGGGCGAGCTTGACGAGGTGGGCGTTGTCGAGCGTGAAGGAGAACGCCCCGCCCGCCGGGTGCGGCGGTATCTGGTAGGTGCATTTGAGCTGCACCTTGATGGTCACTTCGTCGTCGACGGTGTGGGCCGGGGCGCCGTGGCTGACGTGCCAGTCGATGCCGTTGTCGGGGAAGGGCTGGGACAGCGAGCATCCCGCCGCCGCCGCGACGGCGTGCAGATAGCCCACCTGAAGGGTCTCCATGCAGGCGGTGGTGGCGAGGGAGCCGCGCAGCGGCGCGTCGAGCTGCTGCGGCGGCCGGGGCCCGAAAGCCTCGGCGCGGGCGGTCCCCCCGGGGTCGGGCTGCGCGAGCGCCATGGCTCCGTGTGCCTTCCGGGCGTGCCGATCGATGGCAGGTGGTCTGCCGGCGGGTGTCGTGGGCTGGGCGGATCGACGGACGCCGGATGCAACTTCCGGGCGTCCCAACTGTGTTGTCACCGCATCGGACCGCCCGCAAACGGCGTATCAGGCAAACAGCCCGGGTATCACCGATATCGGGCAGAGGAATCACTCCATCTGCCGTGCGGGTGCGAGGAGTTCGGGGATGATGCACTGGTTCGAGGGGCCGCTGGCCGCTTTTGACACGGAGACAACAGGCGTGGACGTCGAGCAGGACCGGATCGTTTCGGCCGCTCTCGTCGCGCAGGACACCGCGGGCGGGCGCGTCCGCGTCACACGCTGGCTGGTCAATCCGGGGGTCCCGGTTCCGCCGGGGGCGACCGAGATCCACGGTCTGACCGACGATCACCTTCAGCGCAACGGGCGTTGGCCCGCCCCGGTGATGGACGAGATAGCCCGGGCGCTGGCGGAGAGCTGCGCGACCGGACGGCCGCTGGTGGTGATGAACGCCCCCTTCGACCTGACGCTGCTGGACCGGGAGCTGAAACGGCACCGGGCGTCGTCGCTGGCCGGCTATCTGGACGGGGTGCCGATGCGCGTCGTGGATCCGCGCGTGCTGGACAAGCACCTGGACCGCTACCGCAAGGGCCGTCGTACGCTCACGGATCTGTGCGCGAGTTACGAGGTGGTGCTCGACGGCGCCCATGACGCGGCGGCCGACGCGACGGCCTCGCTGGAGCTGGTGCGGGCGGTGTGCAGGCGCTTCTCGGCCCGGCTGGAGCGGCTGTCGCCGTCCGAGCTGCACTCCTTGCAGGCGACCTGGCACGCGGCCCAGGCGCGTGGCCTGGAGGCGTGGTTCGCGAAGAGCGGGACGCCGGAGACGGTGGATCCGGCGTGGCCGCTGCGCCCGGAACTGCCCGCGGCGGCGTGAGGGTTAGAGGCGTGGGACATGCGAAAGCCGGTCCGCTGACGCTGGCGGACCGGCTTTCCCCGGTGGGCGATACTGGGTTCGAACCAGTGACCTCTTCGGTGTGAACGAAGCGCTCTCCCACTGAGCTAATCGCCCGGGAACGGGTTGAACCATACAGGGCTCCGAGGCCTTCGTTCAAACCGCTTCCGGGTGGGGCTCTACTCAGAGCGCCACGGCCGGCAAGTGAGTATCCGAGCGCATGTACGGGCCGGGTGGCCGGGGCCACACTCCCGACATGGAACACGTGCCCCCGCCCGCCGAGGAACTGGCCCTCCTCGACCGAGAACTGGCCGAGCTGGACGCCCGCCGGGCCCAGCTGCTGACCCGGCGCACCTGGCTGCTCGCCGCGCTGCGGCCGCCCGCGCCCGCAGCCGCCCCCGGCTGGAACCCGTCCGGCTGGGGAGCGCCTCCCGGCGGGCCCGCGCAGCCGTGGGGCTATGTGCCGAAGCGGCCGTCCGCCCCGCGCGGCGCGCAGAACGTCCTGCTGACGCTGGGCGGTCTGCTGCTGACGGTCGCGGCCGTCGCCTTCACCCTGGTGAGCTGGGGTTCGATGGGGATCGGCGGCCGGTCGGCCGTGCTGGCGGCGGTGACCCTGGGGGCGCTGATCGCCCCGGCGGTGCTGCTGCGGAGGGGGCTGGCGGCCACCGCCGAGGCGCTGGCCGCCCTGGCCCTGGTGCTGACGCTGCTGGACGTCTACGCGGTCCACGCGGTGGCCGCGCCCGACGCCGACGGGCTCGGCTTCACGGCCGTCGCGTCGGCGGTGCTCGCGGCGCTGTGGTCGGCGTACGGGCTGGCGCTGGGCACGCTGCGCCTGCCGTTGCCGGCCGCCGTGGTGCTGGCGCAGTGGCCGCTGTTGTTCTGGGCCTGGGCCGCGGGCGCACCGGCGCTGGTGGTCGGGTGGGCGCTGCTGGCGACAGCGGTGCTGGACGGATCGATCGCCGTGTGGGGCAAGGGCGCCGGGGTGCGGGTCACGGCGTGCGTCGGTGGGTCGGCGATGGGGTTCTCGGCCTTGATGGTGGGCCTGGCGCTGTCCACGACGGCCTCCGGGCCGCTCGGGGCGGCGGCTCCGGGCGCGCTGCTGCTGGCAGCGGCTGCGGCGGCCCTGGCCGGGGCGTGGCGCGCGTCGAAGGGTTTCGCGCGGACGGGCGGTGTGGTGGCGGGCCTCGCGGCAGTGGCGGCGGTGGGCGGCGTACCGGCCGCCGCGCTGCCGGGCGGCTGGCGGGTGCTCGCGTATCTGCTGTGCGGCCTCGCCCTGACCGGGGTCGTACGGGCAGGGGTGCCGAGGGACGCGGCACGCGGGGTGCTGGTGGCGTCGGGGGCGGTGGTGGCCGGCTCGCTGGTGTGGGCGCTGCCGCCGCTCGCGGCGGTGCTGCTGGGCCCGGTGACGCTGCTGTCGGACGTGTGGGCGGGGTCGCCGGAGGGCTTCCGCTCCGCTCTGGGGACGACGCTGCCGTGGTCGGAGCTGGCCGCGGCCCCGGTGGTGCTCGCGCTGGTGGCCGGGCTGCTGGGGGCGGCGTACCGGTGGTGGCCGTCGGTCGTGCGGATCACGGCGCCGTTGGCCGCGCCGAGGGCTGCGGACACCGGCACGCCGGGAGCGGGACTGCTGGGAGGCCCGGGAGCGGGAGCGCCGGGAGCGGCCGGGGCCGCAGCGCCTTGGTCCGGCTGGTCCGGCTGGACCACCTGGTCCGGTGCTGGGGCCGGTGCCGGCAGGCGGCCTTCCGCGGCCACGCTGCGCGGGGTCGCCGGTGCTGGGGCGGTGGCTCTCGGCTGGGGCGCGGTCCTGCTGGCCGGGGCGCTGCTGGACGTGCCGTACGCGCTGGCGGTGGCCGGGGAGACAGCCCTGGTGGGCGGTCTGCTCGTGCTGGCGGTCCGGGGGGCCGGGGGCGGCCGGGGTGCGCCCGCGATGCCGGTGACCGCCCTGGTGGCGGCGGTGGCCGGGGCCGTGAGCGCCGGGGTGCTGTCGCTGGCGTCCGAGGGGGCCTCCTACGCGGTGTTCGGCGCGCTGGCGGCCCTGTTCGCCGGGGCGGCGGTCCGGGCGGGAGCCGCGTTGCCGCGTGCGGTGTTCGCGGTCGCCGCGGTGGTCTGGGGCACCGTGCTCACGGGGCTGGCGGGCCGGTCGCTGGGCCTCGCCCCGCAGGAGACCGCGCCGCTGGTGCTCGTGGCGCCCGCGCTGACGGTGCTGCTCGGGGCACGGCTGCGGCGGAACCCGGTGGCGTTGCCGGTGGAGCTGACGGGCGCGCTGGGTGCGCTGGTCGCCGTGGGGCTAGCGGTGTCCGACGCGCCGTTCCTGGCCCTGGTGCTGGCGTTGTGCGGGGTGCTGGCCGCGGGGGCGGCGGTGCGGCCGGAGCGGCGGCCGGTGGCGGGCTACCTGGCGGCGGCGCTGTTCGTGCTGGCCACGTGGGTGCGGCTGGCGGCCTCGGAGGTGTCGTTCCCGGAGGCGTACACGCTGCCGGTGACCGTGCCCGCGCTGGTGGTCGGGGTCCTGCGGCGGCGCCGGGACCCGGAGGCGTCCTCGTGGACGGCGTACGGGCCGGGGCTCGCGGCGACGCTGCTGCCGAGCATGGCGGTCGCCTGGACCGACACGGACTGGCTCCGGCCGTTGCTGCTGGGGGCGGCGGCGCTGGTGATCACCCTGCTCGGTGCGCGCTACCGCCTCCAGGCGCTGCTGCTGCTCGGTGGGGCCGTGCTGGCACTGGACGGGCTGCACGAGCTGGCGCCGTACGTGGTGCAGGTCGCGGGTGCGCTCCCCCGCTGGCTGCCGCCGGCCCTGGCCGGGCTGTTGTTGCTGGTGGTGGGAGCGACGTACGAGCAGCGGCTGCGCGACGCCCGTCGGCTCAGGGAGGCGCTGGGGCGGATGCGGTGAGCCACGCCCGGTCCGGGGGGACGCTGATCAAAGCGTGCCCCCGGACCGGGCCCCGGCGGGCAACGCAGAGGGCCCGGGAGACGGATTCCGTCTCCCGGGCCCTCTGTCCGGGTGGGCGATACTGGGTTCGAACCAGTGACCTCTTCGGTGTGAACGAAGCGCTCTCCCACTGAGCTAATCGCCCGGGCGCACCGCAAACATTACCCCATGTCAGCGGTGCTCCTGGACCGTCCCCCGGGCTACTCGCTGATCTTCCACGGCATGGTGAGCCCGAACTTCCAGACGTAGATCCCGGCCAGTACCGCCATGATCACGAGCCCGACCGTGGTGAGGATGATGTTGCGTCGCCGGACCTTGGGATCGAGGGCTCGCTGCGCCGCCTCGGTGACCTTGCGCTTGGTCCAGCGCAGCACCAGTTGGGCCCAGACGAACTCGGTCGCCCAGATCGCCATACCGCCGAAGATCACCAGCCAGCCGGGGCCCGGCAGCACCAGCATGAGCACGCCGGCGATCACCACGCCGAGACCGACGATGAAGACGCCGACCTGCCAGCTCAGATGGAGCGCTTTCGACGCCTTGATGAAACCCGGCGCCCGCGAGCCCAGCTCACGCTCCGCCCGGTCCGATTCCCCCGTGGCGGACGCCGGGGCCGCCTGGTCGGCGACCTCGCTCCGCTCGTCACTCTCCGCGTTCATGAAGCTCAACTTACCCGACCTGTCCTCGTCACTGGAATGGGCGCATAACTCAAAGTTACACGCCGCTGAGCTAGGGACCCGAAGCATCACAAATGGGTCAGAGGGGTTTACAACGCCACCGTAGGTGGCATGTCGATTTCGCCGACGTGCGAATCCCCGAGCGCACACTGAGCGAAAGGCCCTGGCGCTTATGAACACCACGGTCAGCTGCGAGCTGCACCTGCGCCTCGTTGTGTCGAGCGAGTCCTCACTGCCTGTACCCGCGGGCCTGCGGTATGACACGGCCGATCCCTATGCCGTGCACGCCACCTTCCACACCGGAGCGGAGGAGACGGTCGAATGGGTATTCGCCCGCGACCTCCTTGCCGAAGGGCTGCACCGGCCCACCGGCACCGGAGACGTCCGCGTCTGGCCATCTCGTAGTCACGGTCAAGGCGTCGTATGCATCGCCCTGAGCTCCCCAGAGGGAGAAGCCCTGCTCGAAGCCCCGGCGCGAGCCCTGGAGTCGTTCCTGAAGAGGACCGACGCCGCGGTTCCGCCCGGCACCGAGCATCGTCACTTCGATCTCGACACGGAGCTCTCCCACATCCTGGCCGAGAGCTGAGCCAGGCAGAGAGCCGCTCTACGCCGTCCGACTCGGGGCGACGGCGTCGTGCTGACAACCGCATAGGGCAGACACCGGCGCCGTCGTCGCGGAAACCACCGCGACGACGGCGCCGGCGCGCCCGGCCGCCGCGCCCCCTCCTCCCAGGGGCCGGAGGGGTCCGTTCCGCTCCCTGCCCGGCCCGCACCGGCCCTGGTGCCGGCGGGCCGAGCCAGTAGAGTCAGCCGCCATCGGCAGGCGCCCGCCCGCCGGAAGGCCAGGGAGCGAAGCGTGCTGATCCCTCACGACACCCGGATCGCCCTCGACACGGTGGTCGATCTGGTGAACACCGCACCGGAGAACGAGCCGCCGCGGGACGACCCCGGCGGCGGACTCGCGGGCGGATCCGAGGACGGTCTCGCCGACATCGCCGCGTTGTACGCCTTCGCGGAGCGGCATCTCATCAGCGGGGTCGGCACGCTCGGCGAGAAGGACCTGACCGCCGTACGCGACGTCCGGGCCCGTTTCGCCGAGGTCTTCGCGGCGCCCGACCCCCGCGCCGCCGCCGACCTGGTCAACCGACTCGTCGCGGCGGCCGGAACCACCCCGCAGCTCACGGACCACGACGGCTACGACTGGCACGTGCACTACTTCGCCCCGGACGCCTCGATCGCCGACCATCTCGCGGCCGACTGCGGGATGGCGCTGGCCTTCATCATCGTGGCGGGCGAGCAGGAGCGGCTGCGGCGCTGCGAGGCCCCGGACTGCGGGCACGCGTTCGTCGACCTGTCGCGCAACCGCTCCCGCCGCTACTGCTCCAGCCGTACGTGCGGGAACCGGCTCCACGTCGCGGCGTACCGGGCCCGGCGCAAGGAAGCCGCGGGCTGAGGCTCCGCACGGTGGCGCGAGGCCTCACAGGACGAAGAGATCGTGCAGGGCGGCCATGAGCAGCAGGCCTCCGATCACCGTCAGGAAGATCATCAGGGGCGGCTGGGAGAGCGCGAAGAGACAGCCGCGGGGCTCTTCGGCGGGGGGTGCGGGGGCATCGCCCCGGGAAGTGTCCACCATCTCGGGGTGATCATGACGCACCCGTGGCCTTGTTGGCGATCAACCGACTTCATTCTGCCGGGAGTTCACCGTCCCGTGGCCATCGATAATCGCTCCGGTGTACGGAAAGCCGTCAGACATTCGGGCCGGTGACCCGAGCGCGCGCCCGCGGGGCCCGGCCGCCGTCGCGGATGCCGTGCTTCTTTCGGATGCCGTGCTTCTTTCAGATGCCGTGCTTCTTGAGGATCGCCTCGATGTCGCTGAAGTCGTCGCCGGGCGCGGCGGCCTCCTGCTTCTTCTTCGGCTGCGGCTGCGGCTTCTGCTTCGCGGCCGCTGCCGCGGGCCCCGCCGCACCGCCCGCGCCCAGCGAGGGAGCGGAGGCGGCCGGGGCCACCGCCTCGTTCCGTCCGGCCGCCCGCGCGGCCTTGCGTTCCGCGCGGGTGGTGCCGCTGCGGCGCTCGATGGCGCGGGTGGTCATGAACAGCAGCCAGGAGAGGCCGAGCACCCCGAAGCCGAGCCAGACGCTCGGCTTGAAGGCGATCCCGGCGACCCACTCGACGACCCCGGTCAGCACGAGCCCGACCGGGACGAGCGAGTAGGCGGCGATCCTCGTCGCCGTGAGGAACCGCTTGCGGTACGCGGTCACCGCGGCGATGCCGAGGCCGGCCGCCGACACCGCGGAACAGATGGTCTCGGCAAGCATCAGGGCCTCCAGGCGCAGGGGATACGTCCCTTCCATCCTGCACCGGCGACCGCCGTCGGGGCCACGGTGGTCGTCCACCTCAGGGACATTTCAGGGCCGGACTCCTCCCCGGGGGGGGTGGCCAAGGGCTGTCCCGTCATCCCTGGTGGATCAGCGCTCGGCGTCAGACGCGGTGCATCGCAAGGCGGAGGGACATCCGCATACTGGACGTATGGGGATGTTCCGACAACGCGGCGAGGTGCCGTGGCTGTCGTCGTGCGCCCGCCAGGGATGACGGGACAGCCCTCAGGTCCCGGTTGGGTCGCGCCCGCCCGGCCTGGAAGACTGGGCACATGAGCGATTCCTCCCCCTCGGCACCGGTCGTCCTCGACCTCTGGTGCGATCTCGAATGCCCCGACTGCCACCGAGCCCTCGACGATGTGCACGCCCTGCGCGCCCGGTACGGGGACCGCGTCGGGATCCGGCTGCGCCACTTCCCGCTGGACAAGCACAAGCACGCCTACGCCGCGGCCCAGGCCGCCGAGGAGGCGACGGACCAGGGGAAGGGCTGGCCGTACATCGAGGCACTGCTGTCCCGCACCGCCGACCTCGGCCGCACGGGCGAGCCGGTGCTCCTCACTGTGGCACGGGAACTGGGCCTGGACGCCGAGGAGTTCGACACCGCGCTGATCGACGGCCGGCATCTGCTGATCGTCGACGCCGACCAGGCGGAGGGCAAGGCGATCGGCGTCACCGGCACGCCCACCTATGTGATCGGCGACGAGCGGCTGGACGGCGGCAAGAGCCAGGACGGGCTGCGCGAGCGGATCGAGGAGATCATCGACGGCCTTCTGGCCGCACGGGACCGGTAGCGGACAGCAGCGGCCACCGGTAGACGGGCGGCAGCGGCCGGCGAGCGGCTACAGCGCCTTGGCCAGGTGGTAGCGCGTCGTCGCGTAGCCGAGGAACTCGTACAGCCGCAGGGCCGGCGTGTTGGAGGCGAAGACGTGCAGGCCGAGCCGGTCCGCGCCCCAGGCGCGGGTGATGTCCTCGGCGAGCAGCATCAGGGTCCTGCCGTGGCCCCGGCCCCGGTGTTCCGCACGCACCTCGACGTCGAAGACGTACCCGGCGTCGCCCCCGGGCGGCAGCTCCCGGCGGGCCACCCACACATGGCCGACGACCTCGTCCCCGTGCACCAGCACCTCGAAACGCGCCCCGACGGTCGCCAGTCCGTCCGGCAGGAGGGTGGCGTGGTCGGCCTCGGACTTCAGCCCGGCCTGCTCGGGCGGCACGCCCCGGTCGACCCATTCCTGTGCGTACGTACGCACCGCGTCCTGCCGCCAGGCGGCGAACTCCTCGTCGCCCATCGCGCGGGAGGTGAGGCCCGCGGGAAGCGGGACGGTGTCCGGGCCGAGGTCCTTGACCATGTTGCGGCTGCGTTCGGTGTAGCCGAGGGCGGCCGCGAGGCGGCGGGCCGGGTCGTTGTCGGCGGGGACCTCCACCCGCACCCGGGTGCAGCCCCACCCCCGCAGCACCTCTTCGGCGGCGAGCGCGGCGATGGTGCCCCGGCCGCGTCTGCGCCGGGGCTCCTCGACGCTGAGCGAGCGCACCACCCCGGCGGTCGCGCCGAACGCGTCGTCGGTGCTGATCGCGACGGCGCCGACGGGCCGCCCGTTGTCGCACACGTCGTAGTGGCGGGCCCGCGCGCCGTCGGCGCCCTGCTGAAGCGGCCCGGACGGCCGGAGTGTCGTGGTCATCAAGGGTTTGTATCCCCTGTGCGGGGCCCCGTCACGCGCTTTTCGGGACCACCGCGACGGTGGGGCCGCGTGGGCCCGTTACGGGTCGAGGTCGTCGCCGGCCCGCTCGGCGAAGATCCGCATGGCCTTCGCCGTCACCGGTCCGATCTCCCGGGTCAGCTCGCGATCGTCCAGGCGGTGCACGGCCTGGACGTCGCGGAGCGTCGAGGTCAGGAACACCTCGTCGGCCTCGGCGAGGACGCCCATCGGAAGGTCGGTCTCCTCGGCCCCGGTCCACTCCACGGCCAGCGCGCGGGTGATCCCGGCGAGGCAGCCGGAGGCCACCGGCGGGGTGTGGATACGGCCGTCCAGGACGACGAACACGTTGGAGCCGGTGCCTTCGCAGAGGCGGTCCGCGGTGTTGGGGAACAGCGCCTCGGACGCGCCCCGTTCCCGCGCCCGTGCCAGGGCGACGACGTTCTCGGCGTACGAGGTGGTCTTCAGGCCGGCGAGCGCGCCGCGCTCGTTGCGCGTCCAGGGAACGGTGATCACCGCCGTGCTGTCCGGGCGGCGCTTCACCCCGTCGAGGGCGACGACGAGGCTCGGCCCGTCGGTGCCCCGGTCCGAGCCGAGCGGGGACAGCCCGCCCGTGTAGGTGATCCGCAGGCGTCCCAGGGCGACGGGGTTGGCGTCGATGACCGCGGCGGCGGCCCGGCGGATCTCGTCGTGGTCCGGCTCGGGCAGACCCAGGCCACGGGCGGACCGGGTGAGGCGGTCGAGGTGCCGGGTCAGCGCGAAGGGGCGCCCCTCGCTCGTGCGCACCGTCTCGAAGATGCCGTCGCCCACGGTCAGCCCGTGGTCGAGCACCGACAGCCGGGCGTCGTCGGCGTCCCGCAGTCCGCCGTTGACCCAGATCCTCATAGCGCGGTCCTTCCTGTCTCCGGATACGCGCCCGACGCTACAGCGAGCAGCCGGGAGGCCTTGAGTTCGGTCTCGTCCCACTCGCGATCCGGGTCGGATCCCCAGGTGATCCCGGCCCCGGTCCCGAACCGCAGCAGCGGCGCGGGCCCGGTCCGGTCGATCCAGAACGTCCGTATCCCGACGGCGAGCGAGGCCGTGCCCCGGTCGGCGTCGACCCAGCCGATCGCACCGCAGTACGGCCCGCGAGGGGCCTGCTCCAGCTCGGCGATGATCCGCAGCGCGCTGGACTTCGGCGCCCCGGTGACCGAGCCGGGCGGGAAGGCCGCCGCGAACAGCTCGGGCCAGCCCGCTCCGTCGGCCAGCCGGCCCCGGACGGTGGAGACGAGGTGGACGAGGCCCGGGTGCTTCTCGACGACGCAGAGATCGGGCACGCTCACGCTTCCGGTGGCGCAGACCCGGCCCAGGTCGTTGCGGACCAGGTCCACGATCATCACGTTCTCCGCGTGGTCCTTGGCCAGCAGGTCGTCCTCGGTCCGGCCGGTGCCCTTGATCGGCCCGGACTCCACGGTCCGCCCGTCGCGCCGGATGAAGAGTTCCGGCGACGCGGTGGCGACCTCCACGCCGTGGCCCGGCAGCCGGATCGTTCCGGCGTACGGGGCGGGGTTGCCGCGGGCGAGCAGGGAGGTCAGGGCATCGACGTCGGCGCCGGCCCCGCCGCCGGGGAGCGGTGCGGACAGCACCCGGCAGAGGTTGGCCTGGTAGACGTCGCCCGCCGCGATGTGTTCACGGATCCGCCGTACGCCCGCCGTGTAGGCGTCACGGTCCAGCGAGGAGGTCCAGTCCCGGGTGGCGGGGCCGCGCCATGCTCCGGGCACGGGAGGGGGCACTGCCTCCTTGCGCACATCGGAGAAGCGGGCGCAGACGATGCGCCCTTCGAAATCGGCACAGACCGCCCAGAAACCGGATGATTCGAGAGCCGCGGGATCGCGGGTCACATCCTGGAGACCGGAGGCGATGAGGCCGTCGAAACGGGCCAAGGGGGCGAGGTCGGACACGCGAATGAGTCTAGGACGGTCCGCGGTGACCTGCGCCGGGGCGAGGTCACCGCAGCACGCTGCACAAACGCGTTTTTGTACTGGCCCAGGAATCCGCTAGAGTTCAACACGTCGCCGGGACGCGCAAGCGGGCCGGGAAAGACAAGCGGACGTAGCTCAGTTGGTAGAGCGCAACCTTGCCAAGGTTGAGGTCGCCAGTTCGAACCTGGTCGTCCGCTCGCAGAAGGTGGGGGATTCTTCCCGAGCCCCCATCCCTGGTGGAGTGGCCGAGAGGCGAGGCAACGGCCTGCAAAGCCGTCTACACGGGTTCAAATCCCGTCTCCACCTCCAAGGACGATTAGCTCAGCGGGAGAGCGCTTCCCTGACACGGAAGAGGTCACTGGTTCAATCCCAGTATCGTCCACTGGTCCGCAAGGATCATCGGTCCGCAAGGATCCCCGCGCGATTAGCTCAGCGGGAGAGCGCTTCCCTGACACGGAAGAGGTCACTGGTTCAATCCCAGTATCGCGCACGCAGTACACGCAGGTTAGCCCCTGCGCGATTAGCTCAGCGGGAGAGCGCTTCCCTGACACGGAAGAGGTCACTGGTTCAATCCCAGTATCGCGCACCATCGAGAACCCCTGGTCGTCTCCACGACCGGGGGTTCTTTCGTCGTACGGTCCATCCCCTCCGTGCCCGGTGGCGCGGAGGCCGCCGGGGCACGGAGGGACGACCAGAACGATCAGGACGAGAACAGCATCCGGCCGAAGCCCTTCTGGCGGTGGTGGCCGTAGTGCCCGCCGTGGCCGCCGTGCCCGCCGTGCTGCGGCGCACCCCAGGCGGGGGCGTGGGCGGCGGGCGCGGGCGGGTAGGCCTGCGGGGCGGGGGGTGCGGGCGGGGCCTGCTGGGACCACTGGGACTCCAGGCGGGTGAGCGACTCCAGCTCGCCGTAGTCGAGGAATATCCCCCGGCAGCCGCTGCACTGCTCGATCTGGACGCCGTTGCGGTTGTACGTGTTCATCTGCGCGTGACACTTCGGACACTGCATCATCGGCTCGGCTCCTCGCCCTCGTTGTGCCGTCGCCGGAATGTCTGCCCGGCGGCGGTCCGTTCACCCTACGACGCGTGGTAGTCGGCCAACTCGGGCGGCAACGTAGCGATTCGGGCACAGGATTCGATCATCAGCTCTTCGTGCTCGTCCGGATCCCGTTGCTCCGCGGCGCACTTGGTCAGGGCGAGCGCCGCCGTCTGCACCGTCAGCGCGCGGGCCGGGACGTCCAGTTCGGGCCAGGGGTCGCCGTCGGCGGGTACGGCGGGACCCCCGGCGGACCGGTAGGCGGCCAGGAAGGCGGACCAGGCCTCGGGGGGCAGGAGTCCGGCGGCGTACCAGGCGGCGGGCCGGCCGAGGTCCCAGGCCGGATGGCCGGCCCCCGCGTCGTCCACGTCGATGAGCAGCCAGGGCCCGTCCGGGGCGGGGTGGCGTACGAGTTGGCCGAGGTGCAGGTCCCCGTGGCACAGGAAGCCGGCCCTCCGGGCGGGTGCCGGGGCCTCGCCCCGGGCCCAGGCGGGCAGGGCCCGCCAGCCGGCCAGCACGGGCAGGACGGCCGGGTCGCCGGGGAGCGCGGCGGACATCCTGGCGACAGCCCGCGCGGCCTTGGCCGGTCCACGCATCGGCGGAAGCCGGAACGGGGGCTCCGTCCGGTGGAGACGGGCGAGCAGCACCGCGGCCTCGGTCCAGGGGGCAGCGTCGGGGTCGGTGGGGTCCACGGGCGCGCCGAGCGGCCAGAGGGTGACCAGACGCGGGGCGGGAGTGGGGTGCCCGGAGGGCTCCGGGTACCCCGGGGCGGTGAGCGGCGGGAGCAGGATCCCGGTGAGCTGCGGGGCGGCGGCCAGGGCGATCCGGGCCGCCAGCGCCTCACGGTCGGTGTCGGCCGCGTGGGCCTTCGCCACGATCGCGCCGCTGCGGACGACCGTGCCGTCGGGCCGGTCCGCGAGGACCTGCGGCGGCTCGCACACGCAACGCGCCCCGGCGGGGTGGGAGAGGCGGTGCGCCAGGGTGCCCAGATCGTGGATGACTGAGGTCTGGGTGGTGGTCAACGGCTCCCCCGGCGGCGGTCGGCCCGGCCGTGGCACCGGTCCCGCCGTGAGCGTAACGCGAGAGCCCGCCCGGGGACCGGCCCGGTCGGGAGACCGCTGCCCGGGCCGGAGCTCCGGGGGGGCACATCCCTCCGGGGCCGGCACACCAGGACGCGTCCCGGGGCGGTCGGTGCTGTGCGCGTCGGCCCGGCGGGGAAACGCACGGGCCCGGACAGCGCGATGCCCGGTCAGCTCCCCAGCTGACCGGACAAACGCTGCCGTCCGCCGCACCCCCGTCCCCACGGGGCTGTTGGCCGGATGTGCGGGTCCGGACCGCTCTTCCGGACCCCGGGCGCCGCTCAGCGCCCCAGCATCACCGCCACGGACGACGCCTGTGTGACCACCGCTTCCCAGCCGCCGAAGACGACCGCGAGCAGGGCCGCCAGGGGAAGGACCATCGCCGTCGCCACCAGGGGGTGACGGGTGCCGGACGAACGGGTGCCGAACGCGGCGTACGCCCTGCGTCCTTGCGTACGGACCATGGTCCGCGTTGCCGTGTCCGACATGGTTCCTCTCCTGACCTGATGGGGAGCGGCGGGCGTGTGACCTCGGGGGACGAGTGCTGCGCCCGCCGCTTGACCTCAACATTAGGTAACCGGCGAGCACAGGGCGTCATGCCCGCGTACCTAATCCCGGGCCTCCCGGAGGATGAGCCGTCGTCGATCGGCGTACTCCCCTGGGTGGAGACGGAGCACCGGAGGTTGGGGTCATCCCGGAGGGGAGGCCCGGGCCCGTCCGGCACGCTTCCGGTGCCTGTCGGTATGCCCCGGGGGCGTGCGCGCCGGGTGACTTCACTCACGCCCACCGCCCCGGGGGCTGCCGCCCCTGCGCGGGGCACCCTGCGGGACACCACCACCCCGTAGGCCCGGGCGGGGGTCGCGGCCTCCGTGACGGCCGTGCCCCGGCGTTCCCGCGATGATCCAATCTGCCCTGCCCGGCGGCCCTTTGAGGGGACCGGTCGACCGAGAGGCCCGGATCCACCGCGCCCTGACCTCTCTTCACCTCTCCCGCCCGGCACGGACAATCGGATCCCCCGCGAGGGCGCGGCCTCTGAGCGCGCCGGGCGCGGGGTACGTAAGCTGTGCCTCGTCAGGCGGACCAGGCAGCGGGGATGGGCAGACGATGGCGATGATGCGGCTCCGGCGCGAGGACCCGCGTCTCGTCGGCTCGTTCCGGCTGCACCGCCGGCTCGGCGCGGGCGGCATGGGCGTCGTCTACCTCGGCTCCGACCGTCGTGGCCAGCGGGTGGCGCTCAAGGTGATCCGGCCCGACCTGGCGGAGGATCAGGAGTTCCGTTCGCGGTTCGCGCGCGAGGTGTCGGCCGCCCGGCGGATCCGCGGCGGCTGCACGGCCCGGCTGGTGGCCGCCGATCTGGAGGCGGACCGCCCGTGGTTCGCGACGCAGTACGTGCCCGGCCCCTCGCTGCACGACAAGGTCGCCGAGGAGGGCCCGCTGGCCGCCGCCGAGGTCGCCTCGATCGGGGCCGCGCTCTCCGAGGGCCTGGTGGCGGTGCACGAGGCGGGGGTGGTCCACCGCGACCTGAAGCCGTCGAACATCCTCCTCTCCCCCAAGGGCCCCCGCATCATCGACTTCGGCATCGCCTGGGCTACCGGGGCGAGCACACTCACCCACGTCGGTACGGCGGTGGGGTCGCCCGGCTTCCTCGCGCCCGAGCAGGTCCGGGGCGCGGCCGTGACGCCCGCGACGGACGTCTTCTCGCTCGGCGCGACACTGGCGTACGCGGCGATGGCCGACTCCCCCTTCGGGCACGGCAGTTCCGAGGTGATGCTGTACCGCGTCGTGCACGAGGAGGCGCAGCTCCGCGGGGTGCACGACGCGTTGGCCCCGCTGATCAGCGCCTGTCTGGCGAAGGACCCGGAGGAGCGGCCCAGCACGCTGCAACTGTCCATGCGGCTCAAGGAGATCGCGGCGCGCGAGGCGCAGGGGCTGCACGAGAGCCGGCCGCCCGCCCAGCGCTCGGCCCAGGACGCCGACCGGCCGACCGGCCGGATGGCCGACCCGTACGCCGATCAGCACACCCGCCGCTCGGAGGGCCCCTCCGCCTCCCGCCCCCAGCCGGGCAGGCGCGGCGCGCCCGCGCGTTCGGGGCCGCCGCGCACCGGTGGCTCGCGCCCGCAGCAGGCTTCGCGTGACACGACGCGTTCCGGGAAGCGTCAGGGGTCCCCGGCCGGGACGAACGGCCGGCCGGGGACCCGCTCCGGGGGGCGCACGACCTCGGCGGGGCGGCGTCCGGCCAATCCGCGGCTGCTGCGCCAGCGGCTGGTGGTGTTCGTGGTGGTGACGCTGCTGGTGGCGCTGGGCATCGCGGCGGCGCAGGGCTGCCAGGGGCCGGCGCGCGGGCTGGGCGGCGGGACCGGGACCGAGCAGCAGTATCGGGTTCCGCAGACGCCGGCACAGGCGCAGGCCGTGCGGGAGCCGCGGTCGTCCTGACGCCGGGGCCGGCCGTGCTCAGCTCTCCGGGCGTCCCGTGGCCACCGCGTAGAAGGCGACGGCCGCAGCCGCGCCCACGTTCAGTGAGTCGACGCCGTGCGCCATCGGGATGCGGACCCATGCGTCGGCGGCCATCAGGGCCTGCGTGGACAGCCCGTCGCCCTCCGCGCCGAGCATCAGCGCCACCCGGTCCAGTCGGTGCGGGGCCGCCTCGTCGATACTGGTGGCCTTGGCGTCCGGGGTGAGGGCGAGGAGCCGGAAGCCGGCCTCCCGTACCCCTTCCAGCGTCTTGGGCCAGGCTTCGAGCCGGGCGTAGGGGACGGAGAAGACCGCGCCCATGGAGACCTTGACGGAGCGCCGGTAGAGCGGGTCGGCGCAGTCCGGGGAGAGCAGGACCGCGTCCATGCCCAGGGCCGCCGCGCTGCGGAAGATGGCGCCGATGTTGGTGTGGTCGTTCACCGATTCCATGATCACCACCCGGCGCGCGGTGGCGAGCAGTTCATCGGATGCGGGCAGTGGCTTGCGCTGCATGGAGGCGAGGGCGCCGCGGTGGACGTGGTAGCCGGTGACGCGTTCGGCCAGTTCGGGGGCGACGGCGTACACCGGGGCCGGGACCTCGTCGATGACGTCGCGCATGACGTCGACCCACTTGGCCGAGAGCAGCATCGACCGCATCTCGTACCCGGTCTGCCGGGCGCGGCGGATCACCTTCTCGCCCTCGGCGATGAAGAGGCCTTCGGCGGGTTCGCGTCGTCGTCGCAGCTCGACGTCGGTCAGGCCGACGTAGTCGCTCAGCCGCGGGTCGTCGGGGTCGTCGACGGTGATGAGTTCTGCCACAGGGTGATACTGCCTTGTCCGGTGTGTACTGCCAACGCCTGGGGGGAAGATGGGTAACCGCGGGTTACTTCACGCCTGGTCGCCCGGCCGGTTCCGGCCGGTCCCCGGTGCGGAGTGCGGGCCGACCGCGACGACCTCGCCGATGACGATCACGGCGGGCGGGCGCACGTCCTCGGCGACCGCGCGCTCGCCGACGTCCGCGAGGGTCGCGTCGACCCGGCGCTGAGTGGCGGTGGTGCCCTCCTGGACGAGGGCGACCGGCGTTGCCGGGTCCTTGCCGTGGGCGATGAGGGCGGCGGCGATGGCGCCGATCTTGTCGACGGCCATCAGCAGGACGAGGGTGCCGCGCAGCCGGGCGATGGCCTCCCAGTCGACCAGCGAGCGCGGGTCCTCGGGGGCGACATGGCCGCTGACCACGGTGAACTCATGCGCGACGCCCCGGTGGGTGACCGGGATGCCGGCCGCCCCGGGAACGGAGATGGTGCTGGAGATGCCGGGGACGACCGTGCAGGGGATGCCCTCGGCGGCCAGCGCCTGGGCCTCTTCCATGCCACGGCCGAAGACGAACGGGTCGCCGCCCTTGAGCCGGACCACGGACTTGCCCGCCTTGGCGTGCTCGATGAGCGCCTGGTTGATCGCCTCCTGGGCCATGAACCGCCCGTACGGGATCTTCGCGGCGTCGATCACCTCGACGTGCGGCGGGAGTTCGTCGAGCAGGTCGCGGGGGCCGAGGCGGTCGGCGATGACCACGTCGGCCTCGGCGAGGAGGCGGCGGCCGCGCACCGTGATCAGGTCCGGGTCGCCGGGGCCGCCGCCGACGAGCGCGACGCCGGGGGCGCGGGTGCGGTGGTGCGGGGCGGCGAGGGTGCCGTCGCGCAGCCCTTCGACGATCGCGTCGCGGATGGCGGCGGAGTGCCGGGGGTCACGGCCCTGGGAGGTGGTGGTGAGGACGGCGACGGTCACGTTCTCGCTGCGTCCGGTGGCCGGGGTCCAGGCAGTGGCGGCCTCGGCGTCGTCGGCCCGGACGCACCAGGTGCGGGTGCGCTCGGCCTCGGCGGAGGCGGCGTCGTTGGCCGTGGTGTCGGAGGAGGCGATCAGGGCGTACCAGGTGTCGGCGAGGTCGCCGTCCTGGTAGCGCCTGCGCTCCCAGCGGATCTCCCCGGCGTCCGCCATGGCCTCGACGGAGGGCGTCGCGGAGGGGGAGACCAGGGTGATGACGGCCCCGGTGGCGATGAGCTGCGGCAGCCTGCGCTGCGCGACCTGGCCGCCGCCGACGACGACGACGCGGCGGCCGTGCAGACGCAGTCCTACGGGGTACGCGGGGTGGTCGGCGTGACCTGCGCGGTCGACGTGACCTGCGTGCTCGGCGTGGTCTGCGTGCTCGGCCATGGCGGTACGGGCTCCTCGTGCGGGTGCTGCGTAGGGGCCGCTGCGGCGGTGGAGCGGCTGTGACGTGCGGAAAGCTGAGGTCTGGGTCGGGAACACGATACGGGGTGGGGAGCGCCTGCGGCGGGCCAGTCCCCTCCCCGCCCCTTCCCGGAACCGGGGCTCCGCCCCGGGCCCCCCTCTTGTCCTCAAGCACCGCAGGGGCTGGAGTTCGGGGCTCCGCCCCGGACCCCGCTCCTCAAACGCCGGAGGGGCTGTGAGGGCGACCGAAGGAGTGGGCGGGGCGAAGCAAGGGCCCGGGGGCCGGGGGGCCGGGGGGCGGAAGCTGAGGCTAGGGCGGGGGCTAGGGAGGAAGTTGAGGCTAGGGCAGGGCGGGGGCGGGGGGGGGGGGGGGGCCCCCCCCGCCCCCCCCCCCCCCCAACCACACGCCCGCCCCGGCGAACCTCGCCCCATACGGGCAACCGCC
>NZ_JBIRKB010000008.1:0-274029 GCF_044329855.1 Streptomyces sp. NPDC017520 | reverse complement strand
TGGGGGGGCGGGGGGGGGGGGGGGGGGGGGGGGGGGGGGGGGGGGGGGGGGGGGGGTTTTTTTGGGGGGGGGGGGGGGGGGGGGGGGGGCCGGGGGGGCCCCGGCCCCGCCCTGCCCCCCTGCTACTTCTCCGTCACGCCCGCCGAGTCGAACGTCGCCACTTCGTGCATCGCGCGCGCCGCGCTCTGCACGATCGGGAGCGCCAGCAGCGCGCCGGTTCCCTCGCCCAGGCGCAGGTCGAGGTCGACCAGCGGGCGCAGGCCCAGCTTGTTGAGCGCGGCTACGTGGCCGGGCTCCGCGCTGCGGTGGCCGGCGATGCAGGCCGCCAGTGCCTCGGGGGCGATGGCGCGGGCCACCAGGGCCGCCGCGCCCGCGCTCACGCCGTCCAGGATCACCGGCGTACGCAGGGAGGCCCCGCCCAGGAGGAAGCCGGCCATCGCCGCGTGCTCCAGGCCGCCGACCGCCGCGAGTACACCGATCGGGTCGGCCGGGTCCGGCTGGTGCAGGTCGAGGGCGCGGCGGACGACGTCGACCTTGCGGGCGTGCATCTCGTCGTTGATGCCGGTCCCCCGGCCGGTCACCTCGGAGGCGTCGATCCCCGTGTACACGCAGATCAGGGCCGCCGAGGCGGTGGTGTTGGCAATGCCCATCTCGCCGGTGAGCAGGGCCTTGTTGCCTGCCGCCACCAGGTCCCGGGCGGTCTCGATGCCCACCTCGATCGCCGCGAGGACCTCTTCCCGGGAGAGTGCGGGGCCCGTCGTGAAGTCCGCTGTTCCCGCGCGTACCTTGCGGGGCAGCAGCCCCGGGGTCGCCGGCAGGTCCGTGGCCACGCCTACGTCCACGACACAGACCTCGGCGCCGACCTGGGCCGCGAAGGCGTTGCACACGGCTCCGCCGCCCAGGAAGTTCGCCACCATCTGGGCGGTGACCTCCTGCGGCCAGGCGGTGACGCCCTGGGCGTGCACCCCGTGGTCGCCGGCGAAGATCGCGACGGCCGCGGGCTCCGGGATCGGCGGCGGGCACATCCGGGAGAGCCCGGACAGCTGTGCGGAGATGATCTCCAGCATGCCGAGCGCGCCGGCGGGCTTCGTCATCCGCTTCTGGCGCTCCCACGCCTCGCCGAGCGCCTTCGCGTCCAGCGGGCGGATGGCGGAGATCGTCTCCTGGAGCAGGTCGTGCGGCTCGGCACCGGGCAGCGCGCGACGGCCGTACGTCTCCTCGTGGACGACCCAGGACAGCGGGCGGCGCTTGGACCAGCCCGCCTGCATCAGCTCGGGCTCCTCGGGGAACTCGTCGACGTAGCCGACGCACAGGTAGGCCACGACCTCCAGGTGCTCGGGGAGGCCGAGCGCGCGGACCATCTCCCGCTCGTCGAAGAAACTGACCCAGCCGACGCCGAGGCCTTCGGCGCGTGCGGCGAGCCACAGGTTCTCGACGGCGAGGGCCGAGGAGTACGGGGCCATCTGGGGCTGGGTGTGCCGGCCGAGGGTGTGGCGGCCGCCGCGGGTGGGGTCGGCGGTCACGACGATGTTGACCGGGGTGTCGAGGATCGCCTCGATCTTCAGTTCCTTGAACTGCTTCGCCCGGCCCTTGGGCAGCGACTTGGCATAGGCGTCGCGCTGGCTCTGGGCCAGTTCGTGCATGGAGCGGCGGGTCTCCGCGGAGCGGATGACGACGAAGTCCCACGGCTGCGAGTGGCCGACGCTCGGCGCGGTGTGCGCCGCCTCCAGCACCCGGAGCAGGACCTCGTGCGGAATCGGGTCGCTGCGGAAGCCGTTGCGGATGTCCCGGCGCTCGCGCATGACCCGCAGGACCGCTTCCCGTTCGGCGTCGTCGTAACCGGGGGCGGGCGGGGTGAACGGCTCGGCCTGTCCGGCGGGTTCCGCGGCTTCGGTGGGTTCCGCGGCTTCGGTGGGTTCCGCGGCTTCGGCGGGCCCTTCGAGCTGCTGTGCCGCCTCCGGCTGCCGCGGTGTCTCGGTGTGCTGCGGTGCTTCGATGCGCTGCGGTGCTTCAGCCTGTGCCTGGTGGTCGGCGGTGGGTACCTGAGGGGCGGGTGCCTGCTGTTCGGCGGGTGCCTGGGGGGCCGGCGCCGGCGGCTCCGGGAGCTCCGGTGTCTCGATGACCTCGGGGCCGGTACCGTCCTCGGCTTCGGGCGCGGCCACGTCGCCCGCTGCTGCCGCCGTTGCGCCGCCGGGCTCGGGGGCGGGAGTGGCTTCCCGTTCCGCTACGGGGAGTTGCTGGGCCGTCGGCTCCTGCGCCTCCGACCCCTCGGCTCCCTCCGCTTTCCCCGCCTCCTCCGTCGCGGGCTCGGCCGACTCCACCGGTCCCACGGGCTCCACCGGCTTAACAGCGATGGGCTGCACGGGCTCGGGAGCGAGCGGCTCGGCCGCCGGCTCCGGCGCGACCACTTCCGGGGCCACAGCAGCTTCCGGGGCAGCGAGGGCTTCCGGGCTCTCGGCAACTGCTGCCGCCGGGGCCGGCTCAGGAGCCGGTTCGACGGGCCGCTCCTGCTCGGGCGCCACCGCCCCGGGCTGTACCACCGGCGCGGCGACAGGCGTTTCCTGTACCGGGGCCTGGGGTTCGGGGGCTGCGGTCTCCACCGGGACGGCCTGGGCCTCGGGCTCCGGGGCCGTGGCGGCACCGTCCTGCGCCGCCACCGGCTCCGGCGGCGCGGATGCGGCCACCTCGTCGGCCGGAGCCTGAGCGGGTGCCTCTGCCGGAGCCTCCGGCCGGGCCGCCCCGGGCTCCGGGACGACTACGGGACCGGCGGGGGGCGTCTCCACGGCGGCCGGCTCGGGAACGGCCGTTTCTGCCGGGGCGGCCTGCGGGGCCTGTTCGGGCTGCGCGGCGGCGGGCTGCACCGGCTGCTCGACCGGGGCCGCCGAAACCGCCGCCGGGGCGGCCACGGCCACCGGCTCGGCCGGCTGTACCGCCTCAGCCGCCTCGACCGGCGGGGCTTCCCCGACCGGCTCCTCGGCCTCGACCACGGTCTCGGTCTGTTCAACCGCCGGGGCCTGCTCGACCACGACGGGCTCGACCACGACGGGCTCGACCGCCGGCTGCTCGGCCTCGACGACCTGTACCGGCTCGGGCCGGCGGGCCGTATCGGCCTGCGCCGGCTCCGCGATGACCTGCTCCGGCTCCGGCTGCGGCGGCTGAGCCCCCCACGGGGCGCCGGCCTGCGGCGGGATCTCGCCCAGCTGCGGGCCGGGCAGGGCCGAGGGGTCCTCGGCCGGGACGTCGACGTACTCGGGGACGGCTGCCGGCGGGCCCGCGTGGCGTGCCGGGGCGGCGGTCCGGGCGGCCCCGGCGGGGCCCCGGTCGGCCAGCGAGCGCACGACACCGCCCTGCGTACCGCCGTACGTCGGGGCCTCGGCGGCGACGGGGCCCCGGTGCAGCGGGCGGCGGGCGGGGGCGGCGGTGTGCGCACCGACCGGTGCGGGTGCCGGGTTGCGTACGCCGTCGAGGTCCACGGAGCCGGAGTCGCGGCCACCGGACTCATGGGTGCTGTGCGGCTCGGCGGGAGCGGCGGCGGGGGCGACCTGGCCCTGCTGCGCGGGGAGCTGCTGGGCCTGGGTCCGGGGCGCACCGTGGTCGGGAGCGGTGGGCTGCGCCACCGCGGTCTGCGCGGCGGGCTGGCCCTGCGCGGGGGCCGGGGCGGCCTGCGGGTCGCTCCAGGCGCCCTGGGAGGTCGGCATCAGCAGAAGGTCGTCGTCCTCGGGAGTGTGCTCGGAGGGGTCGAGGAAGGTGTACGCGTCCGGGGCGGGGATGCCCGGCTGCTCCACCATGCCTGCGTTCTCCGGCAGTCCCTCGCCCGGGATCTGGCCGGTGTCAGTCATGCGTACCCCTCGCCCATCGTCAGTGCTCCTTCGGCCCTTCGCCCGGGACGCCGAACCACGGCACGCCGGTGCTCGTCATCAAGAACGAGCGGGCTCGCCGCGCGGCACGAAACGCCCGCGGGGCTTCCTATTCTCGCGGCCGTTCGCCGCCGCGGCAGGCTGTCCTGCCACGGCTCGCTGTGGACTGCGCCACGTTGCGCGTCCCCCGGGTTGTGCCGTACCACAGTGCGGACCAAAACAGTCCACTTTTCCGGACATTGACGAACGAAGCGACGAACGGCCGGGTGCGGTACAACAATCCGCCAGCCTACCTTCCGCACCGGGCCGAGCGGGGTCAGGGGGCGAGGTCCGAACGGCGTCCGGACAGCAGGAACACGACCGACCTCTCGCGCTCGGTCCAGGCCGTGGTATCCAGGTCGACGGACTGGAGCAGCGCGCATTCGACCGTGTAGCCGTTGCCGGTGAGCGCCCCGCCGAGGGCCTCGGCCTCGTCGCGGGTCGAGGCGTGGGTCACGATGCGTTCGGGGCGGCGGTCGGCGACCGCCGTGGCCACGGCGACTCCCCCGCCGCCGATCCGTACGACGTCCGGTTCGGGCAGCCGTTCCAAAACGTGCGGGGCGCGGCCGTGGACGACCTGGACGGGGACGCCGAAGGCGCGGGCCGCGGCCTCGGTGCGGGCGCAGGCGGCCGGGTCGTCGTCCACGGCCAGGACCGCCGCGCCGAAGCGGGCCGCCTCGACGGCGAGGGCGCCGCTGCCGGAGCCGATGTCCCAGACCAGGTCGCCGGTGCGGGGGCCGAGGCGGGCGAGCTGGGCGGCGCGCAGGCCGGGGAACTCGCCCTCGCCGGACTCCTGCATCCGCTCGGCCCCGGCGGCCCGGTAGGCCTCGGCGGGCAGGGCCCAGCCCCGTATCCCCTGGGGGTAGGCGGGCTGGCGGCCGGCGATCCAGGCGCCGGTGGCGGTGGTCTCGGGGCCGCCGCCGATGACGATGACGACGTTGGGGTCGCGCCAGGCGTGGTCGGCCGCCTTGTCGGAGGTGAGGACGGTGACGCGCTCGCGGGCGGTGCCGAGTTCCTCGCAGATCACGAAGGTGCGGTGGACTCCGTCGAGGAGCAGGGCCAGTTCGGCCGGTCCGGCGCCCGGTGAGGTGAGGACGGCGACCTTGTGGTGGGCCCGGCAGACGTTGACCGCGCGGCGCAGGGTGCGGGGGTGGGCGACGACGATCTGGGCGTCGTCCCAGGGCATGCCGGCCCGGGCGAAGGCGGTGGCCACGGAGGAGACGGCGGGGAGAGATTCGACTTCCAGGCCGTGTTCGCGGGCGCGCAGGGTGCGGACGACGCCGAAGAAGCCGGGGTCGCCGTCGGCGAGGACCACGGCGCTGCCGCGGTGTCCGGCGATCCTGCGGGCGGCGAGGTCGACGCTGCCGAGGCGGATGCGTTCGGCGTGCGGGGGCACTTCCGGCAGGGTGAGGTGGTGGGCGGCGCCGGCGACGAGCGTGGCGGCCGAGAGCGCGGCCGTGGCCGCTCTGGTCAGTGGCGAGCCGTCCCAGCCGATCACCGTGACCCGGTCGGCCATCGTCGTCTGTCTCCTGGGGTGTCGGAGGGAGCGGGGCGTTGCCCGCGCGGTGCGGGGCAGGGGTGAGAGTACCTGGTCCGGACCTTGGGCTTCCGGGGGGCCTCGGGCTCTACTTCCAGTTGTTGTACGTGCCGTATTCGCCGGCGTCGGCGAGCTGTTCCGCGACCCCTTCGAGATCTTCGGGGAGGAGTCCCCAGACGATCAGGTCGGTGCGGATGTCGGTCCAGCCGCCGTCGGCGCCGTTCTCGGTCCGGGTGCGGGCGATGCGGGCGTTGCGCAGGACGCCCTCGCTGATGCAGCCGAGCTTCTGGGCGACCTGCTGGGAGGCGGTGTTGTCGGCGGGGGTGCGCAGCTCGATGCGTTCGAAGCCCTGGTCGCGGAAGAGCCACTGGGCTATCGCGAGCACGGATTCGGTGGCGTACCCCTCGCCGCGCGCCCAGGGGGCGGTGATGTAGCGGACCTCGGTGGAGCGGGTACGCCAGTCCGTGTCGAGGAGGCGGACGCTGCCGACGAGCCGCTGGGTGAGGAACTCGGTGACGGCGAGGGCGATGCCGTGGCCCCCGGTGCGCTCAGCAGGAGCGATCCTGCGTACCCAGCGTTCGGCGTCGACCTGGGTGTACGGGTTGGGCCCGTCCATCCACGCGACGACCGTCTCGTCGTTCATCATCTCGATGTACGCGGGGATGTCGGCCATCTCGAAGGGGCGCATCACCAACCTGTCCGTGCTGATGGAGATGGACGGAAAGGTGGTAGTCATGCGCAGCTCCATGCCGAAGACCGGGTAAAAGCACAGCATGCAGCATCGGGTCCGCCTTGTGCATGGGCGGGTCGGCACGACGGAGCCCCGCGCCTCCGGGAGGGAAGTGCGGGGCTCCGCCGGCAAGTGCCGGGTGGGCGTCAGGACTTGGCGGGGGCGCCGAAGGCCGGGACGATCGAGCCCTGGTAGGTGTCCTCGATGAACTTCTTGACCTCGTCGGAGTTGAGGAGCTTCGCGAGCTTCTCGACGCGCGGGTCCTTCTCGTTGCCGTCCTTGACCGCCAGGAAGTTGGCGTACGGGTTGCCCTCGGCCTTCTCCAGGGCGAGGGAGTCCTTGCCGGGCTTCAGGTCGGCCTCGATGGCGTAGTTGCCGTTGATGACGGCGGCGTCCACGTCGCCCAGGGCGCGGGGCACGGTGGCGGCCTCCAACTCCTTGAACTCCAGGCCCTTCTTGTCGGTGATGTCGCTCAGCCTGGCGCTGGTGCCGACACCGTCCTTGAGGGTGATGAGGCCGTTCTCGGCGAGCAGCTGGAGGGCGCGGCCGCCGTTGGTGGTGTCGTTGGGAACGGCGACGGTCTGGCCGGCCTTGATGTCCTTGAGGTCCTTGACCGTCTTGGAGTAGAGGCCCAGCGGCTCCAGGTGGACGTTGACCACCGGCACGATGGTGGTCTTCTGCTTCGCGTTGAAGTCGTCCAGGTAGGGCTTGTGCTGGAAGAAGTTGGCGTCGACCTGACCGCTCTGGGTGGCGGTGTTCGGCAGGACGTAGTCCGTGAACTCCTTGACCTCCAGGTTGAGGCCCTCCTTCTTCGCCAGGTTCTTCTTGACGAAGTTCAGGATGTCGGCGTGCGGCGTCGGGGACGCGGCGACGACCAGGGCCTTGGAGGTGTCGGCGTTCGAGCCGGTCTCGCTCTTGGCTGCCGGGTCGGAGGCCGTACCGCAGGCGCTCAGGCCCAGGGCGAGGGCGGCGGCGGAAGCGGCGGTTGCGGTGATCTTGATGTTCTTGCGCACGAAAAGTGCCTCTTTCTTGTGGTGGTGCGCCCGGACAAGGAGTTCGGGCTCGGTGGTGACAGAAAGTTCAGGGGGGCGGGCCTCAGGAGGCGGTGCGGCCGCGGCGGGCCAGCAGCCGGACGGCGATGTCGCCGATCAGCTGGATCACCGTGACGATGACGACCAGCAGCGCGACGGTGACCAGCATGAACCGGTTGTCGAAGCGCTGGAATCCGTTGGTGATGGCCTGGGAGCCGAGCCCTTCGCCGCCGACCGCGCCGGCCATCGCGGAGTAGCCGATGAGCACGATGAGGGTGGTGGTGACGCCCGAGACGAGCGAGGGCAGGGCCTGCGGGAGGAGCACCTTGCGGACGATCGTGGGGATGGAGCCGCCCATCGACTGCACCGCCTCGACGAGTCCGTGGTCGACCTCGCGGATCGCCGTCTCGACGAGCCGGGCGAAGAACGGGATGGCTCCGACGGCGAGCGGCACGATCATCGCGGTGGGACCGATGAAGGTGCCGACGACCCAGGTGGTGAAGGGGATCAGGGCGATCAGCAGGATGATGAACGGCAGGGAGCGGCCGATGTTCACGATCACGCCGATGACCTTGTTCACCAGGGTGTTCTGGAGCAGTCCGCCCTTGTCGGTGAGGACCAGGAGGATGCCGAGCGGCAGTCCGCCGGCGACGGTGACCAGGGCGGACCACAGCACCATGTAGAGGGTGTCGACGGTGCCCTGGGTCAGCAGGGGCTGCATTTCGGACCAGGTCACTTGACGACCTCCTTGGTGAGCGCGGCGGACTCCTTGGTGGGCGCGGCGGGCGTCTGCTCCGGTACGACGGTGGCGGGCGCGTCGGTCAGGTCGGTCCCGGTGCCGGCCTCCGGGCCGGTCGCGTCCTCGACGACCTCGGCCTGGAGGCCCTGCTCCCGCAGGAAGCCGATGGGAACGACGTTCTCCTCGAAGCGGCCGGGCAGCTCGATGCGCATCCGGCCGATCTGCTTGCCGCCGACGGTGTCCATCGCGGCGCCGAGGATCGAGATGTCGATGTTGTACGTACGGGAGAGCTGGGAGATGACCGGCTGGGAGGCCGATTCCCCCTGGAAGGTGACGTCGACGACCGTGCGGTCGGGGCCGGAGGCGGTCCCGCCGACCGGGAACAGCTCGTGGGCCAGTTCGGAGCCGGGGGTGGCGAGGAGTTCCGCGACGGTCCCGGACTCAACTATCCGGCCGCGCCGCATGAGCGCCGCGGAGTCGCAGACGGTCTTGACGACGTCCATCTCGTGGGTGATGAGCAGGACGGTCAGGCCGAGCTGCTGGTTGAGGTCGCGCAGCAGCTGGAGGATGGAGCGGGTGGTCTCGGGGTCGAGTGCGGAGGTCGCCTCGTCCGAGAGCAGCACCTGGGGGTCGCCCGCCAGGGCGCGGGCGATGCCCACGCGCTGCTTCTGACCGCCGGAGAGCTGACCGGGGTAGGCCTTCGCCTTGTCGGCGAGGCCGACCAGGTCGAGGAGGTCCCTGGCCTTGCGGGTGCGTGCCTGGCCGGAGACGCCGAGGATCTCCAGCGGCAGCTCCACGTTGTCCAGGACGGTGCGGGAGTCCAGCAGGTTGAAGTGCTGGAAGACCATGCCGATGCGGGTGCGGGCCCGGCGCAGCTCGGCGCTCGCCCGCCGGCCGCGGCCGGCGAGAGCGGTGAGGTCCTGGCCGGCCACCGTCACGGTGCCGGAGGTGGGGCGTTCCAGGAGGTTGACGCAGCGGATGAGGGAGGATTTGCCGGCGCCGCTCTGGCCGATGACGCCGTACACCTCGCCTTCGCGGACGTGCAGGTCGACGCCGTCGAGTGCGGTGACCTCACGGTCGCGCGACTGGTAGACCTTCGTGAGGCCCGTCGTGGTGATCACAGGGGTTTCCGTCACTGTCGAGTGCGCGGCGCGGTGTCCGCCGGGCACGGGGCATTCGTCTGAAGAGACTCTTCGGGCTGGTCGGCCGGGTGTCTCGGCATGGCTGTACGCGGCGGTCGGCCGGGGGGCAGCTCATGCGCGGGCGCGCTCGTTCCGCAGGGTGCGGACGGCGCAGGCTCGGTCTCGCTTCGGGGCGCGAGGCTCAGGCGGGGGCCCTCAGAAGGCGCGCATTCGACACATACAACGAGCACCGGGCGTGCTGATCGCCTCGGTCGCAAGGGTGCGGCTGCTCGTCGTGGTCATGGGCCAAGTAAAACAGACGTGAGGTCTCCGCGATCCCGGCTGTCCGCATAGCGGACGGTGCTGGATGGCCGGATGCCGACCTTCCGGTTACGCCGGAAGGCGCGCGGCGCACGGCTGTGACCTGCGACGACAGGGTGATCGCAGGGGCGGGTCCAGGGGTGACCGGGCGGCCGGGGAGCGGAACCTTGGCCACCGGTTGTGGCCAAGGCCACGATGCGGGCCCCGGTGCGGTGGCCGCCCGGGTGGTGGCCGGGGGCGCACGCGGGCGGGCGTTCCGTCCGTAATACCCTCGACCCATGCTTGACGCCCTGACGGTCGCGGTCGCCGTGACCGCGCTCGCCCTCGCCGCCTGGTGCGGACATGCCGCCTACCGGGACCAGCCGACGAAGGACTGGCATTTCATCGGGATGGCGGTCGTCTCCGTGCTGGCGTTGGCCCAGTTGGTCGTGGGCGTCGTGCAGCTGGCGCGCGGGGAGCGGCCGGAGCAGGGAATGGCGGTGTTCATCGCCTATCTGATCGGTTCGTTCGCCGCCGTGCCCGCGGCCGGATTCCTGTCGTTGACCGAGCGGACCCGCTGGGGTTCGGTCACGGTCGCGGCGGGCGCGGTCGTGCTGGCGGTTCTGGAGGTCCGGCTCTATGACATCTGGGGAAACTGACGTGAGCGACACCGACCGCCCCGAGGTGGCCAGGGCCCCGAAGCCGTCCTTCGAACTGGGCACCGGTCCCGGCCGGGTCCTGGTCTGGTTCTACGGGGTGTTCACGGTGGCGGCGGCCTCGCGGACGATCGTCGAGATGGCCCGGGGCTTCGACCGGGCGCCGTTGGCGTACGCGCTCTCGGCCGTCGCGGCCCTGGTGTACGGCTTCATCACGTACTCGCTGGTGCGCGGCGGCGAGAAGGCCCGCCGGGCGGCGCTGGTGTGCTGTGCCGCGGAGCTGCTCGGTGTGCTGGTCGTCGGCGCGTGGACGCTGGTCGAGCCGGCCGCCTTCCCGGACTCGACGGTGTGGTCGGACTTCGGGATGGGTTACCTCTTCATCCCGGTGATCCTGCCGGTCACCGGGATGATCTGGCTGCGCCGCGCGAAGACGGTCGCGGTGTAGCGACGCCCCTCCGGCCCCGCCGCGCGCGGCGCACGGTCAGGCGCTGGCCACGTAGTCCCGGTCGGCCGCGTTCTTCTCCAGCAGGACCATCCGGACGCCGTCGGCTCCGGTGACGGCCCCGACCTGGGCGTATCCGGCCCGCCGGTAGAGCCGCAGATTGCCCTCGCTGCGGTGTCCGCTGTGCAGCCGGAAGCGGGTCGCCGCCCGCTCGGCGGAGAGCGCCGACTCGGCGGCGAGCAGCAGCCTGGCCCCGAGGCCGTGGCCCTGGAGCCGGGGGTGGACGCAGAGCTTGCCGATGAGGCCCGTGCCGTCCGGGTCGGTGCCCCCTCGGACCGAGCCGACGACCTCGTCCCCGAGCCGGGCCACGAACACCAGGTCGTCGGCGACTTCGGAGCGCAGGGATTCGAGGGTCTGGACGAGCGGGTCGATCCGGTAGTTGTCGTACAGCTCCGCCTCGCGCTGGAAGCAGAGGTACTGAAGTCTGAAGATCTGCTCGACGTCCTGTGCCGTCGCCGCCGAGATGGTCACGCTCATGCCCATGTGTGCACGCCTCCCGCTCACCTGTTCGCCGGTTGCCTACCGCTCCCTTCCCGCACGGAAGGAGCTACAACCTCCGCAGCCAGCATTCTGCGCAGACATCCAAGGCAACGGGAACGGATCGGGCCCAAGCTCCCCTGTGACATACCCAACTCCCCTGCGATTTCCCGGTAGGTCGGGTCGCTGGGCGCGAGCATCGCCTCCAGCAGCCGGGGGCAGTGCCCGGGCAGCCGGGCCATCGCGGAGCGCAACGCCCGGCGTTCGGCGGCCCCGAGGGCGACGCGTTCCGGACAGTCGGCCGGCCCGGCGGCGGGCTCCGTTCCGGCGTACGGGCGTTCCCGCCGGGCCGCGCGGCGTCCCCGGCGGGCCTCGCCTCGTACGGTGTCGCGCACCCAGCGGGCCGCGTCGGCGGGTGGTCCAGCGGCGGCCGGGCGCTCCAGCAGCCGCACCCAGACGCTCTGTTCGAGGTCGGCGGGGTCGAGCCCGGCGGCCGGGGCCTCGGCCCTCGCCTCCGCGCGCACCAGGGGCTGTAAGGCACGGACGACGAGGGCGGTGGCAGCGGCCGGGCCGGGGTCGTGATCGGGAAGCGTCATGCCCCGGCGGACGTGCCGTGAGGGCCGCCGGTTGCCCGGGCAGCGTTCCACCACTCGACCGGGGGACGCCGGGGCGGGCGGGCTGACGGCGCACCCCGTGTACGAGTGGTGCGCCGCGCCCGCCTCCGTACCGGGTCAGCGCCCGGCGTGGTCCGCCGCCGCGAGCAGCGCCGTGTCCGGATGGTCGGCGAAGATGCCGTCGATGCCGGTGGCGAGGTAGGCGGCGCAGGCGCCGAACACGTCACCGTAGGCGTTGGGGTCGGTGCCGCGCCGGAAGTCGGCGGGCAGGAAGCTGTTCTCGTTGCGCAGCGTGTACGGGTGCAGCCGCAGGCCCTTGGCGTGCGCGTCCCGTACCAGCGTGGTCGGGGTGGTGAGCCGTCCCGAGGCGTCCTTGGGGATGACGAGGTCGAGGGTGGGGCCGATGCCCTGGGCGAAGGAGGCCATCCACTTCAGCCCGGCGGGGGTCACCAGGTCGGCGACGGTGCGCGGGTCGCCCGACTCGACGAAGTCCCAGGGGCGCTCCTTCGGGCCGGAGAGCAGGACGATGCGCGGGGTGTCGACGAGGCGCGCGAGGCGCTGGACCGAGCCGGGCTCGAAGGACTGGAGGATGAGCGCGGAGTTCCTGCGGTCCCGGCCGTAGCGGCGCAGCAGCCGGGCGAGCGGCTCCTCCAGGCCGAGGCCCAGCTTGCGGAAGTAGGTGGGGTGCTTGGTCTCCACGTACAGCCAGACCGGCTGGGAGCGCTTGCGGCCCTCCTGCTCCGCCCAGCGCAGCACCTCCTCGAAGGTGGGGACCGTCCAGCGGCCGTCGTAGAGGGTGTTGTCCGGTCGATTGCGCGGGATGCGCTCCTTGGCCCGCAGGGTCTTCAGCTCGGCGAGGGTGAAGTCCTCGGTGAACCAGCCGGTCAGGGAGACGCCGTCGATGCTCTTGGTCGTCCTGCGGCCGGCGAACTCGGGGTGGTCGGCGACGTCGGTGGTGGCGGTGATGTCGTTCTCGTGGCGGCAGACGAGGTGGCCGTCCTTGGTCGGCACGAGGTCCTGCTCGATGATGTGCGCACCCATGTCGAGGGCCAGCTGGTAGGAGCCGAGGGTGTGCTCGGGGCGGTAGCCGCTGGCCCCGCGGTGGCCGATGACCGTCGGCACGGGCAGATCGCGCAGCGATCCGTGGCCGCCGCCGTGGCCGCGGCCCCGCTCGGCCGCCTGGGCGGTGGCGGGCAGGCCCAGGGCCGCGGTACCGAGGACCGCGGCGCCCAGGAGGCTCCGCCGGCCAGGGGTCTTCCGCGCACGCTCCGTCATGAATGCTCCTCGCTTGATGATGTCCGGGACCGGTCGAGCGAGGCCTGATCGTAGGCTGGGAGGTGTACGAAAGGGCAGACCGTCGGCCAACATGGCGGAAACACACGTCAACACCGCGTATCCGCTTCGTGAACCCGATGTGCGATCAGCGCATACCCGCGAGTATCGTCCTCACCTGCACCGACCATCACCCGTCGGCACCGGCCACCGCCCGTACGACCCATTCCATCGCGGCCGGCCAGGCCACGACACCGGAGGAACCGTTGTCCCGTCTCACGGTCATCAAGGCAGTGCTCGGACCGATTCTGCGCCTGATGTTCCGCCCACAGGTGGAAGGCGTCGAGAACATTCCCGGGACCGGGCCGGTGATCCTCGCGGGCAATCACCTCACGTTCATCGACTCGATGATCATGCCGATCTGCTGCGACCGGCCGGTGTTCTACATCGGCAAGGACGAGTACGTCACGGGCAAGGGCCTCAAGGGCAAGCTGATGGCCTGGTTCTTCACCGGCTGCGGCATGATCCCGGTGGACCGGGACGGCGGCCGGGGCGGGGTCGCGGCGCTGATGACCGGGCGCCGGGTGCTGGAGGAGGGGCAGGCCTTCGCGATCTACCCCGAGGGCACCCGTTCCCCCGACGGCCGGCTCTACCGGGGCCGTACGGGCATCGCGCGGCTGACACTGATGACGGGCGCGCCGGTGATCCCGTTCGCGATGATCGGGACCGACAAGCTCCAGCCGGGCGGCGCGGGTCTGCCCCGGCCGGGCAAGGTCACGGTGCGCTTCGGTGAGCCGATGGAGTTCTCGCGCTACGAGGGCATGGACCGCGACCGCTATGTGCTGCGGGCGGTGACCGACTCGGTGATGGCCGAGGTGATGCGGCTGTCCGGCCAGGAGTACGTGGACATGTACGCGACGAAGGCGAAGGCGGCCTGACCTCGTACGACGGTTTCGGCGGAGGCAGCCCGTCCCGCGGAGCGGCTACGGCGGAGGGCCCGCGCCCCCTTGGTGGGGGTGCGGGCCCTCCGTCGTACGGTCGAGCGCCCTACGGGTGCTCGACGCCGTCCTCCAGCTTCTGGCCCCGCAGCAGGAACCAGGCCGCGACCGCGGCCGCCAGCAGTACCGCCGCACCGACGCCCGCGGCCGACCGCAGTCCGTCGACGAACGCCTCCTGGGCCGCCGAGACCAGCGGCCCGGCCTGGGCGGCGGGCAGGGCCCCGGCGGCCTCGACCGCGCCGCCCAGTGACTCGTGGGCGGCCGACTCGACGTCGGCGGGGATGCCGGACGGGGTGGGGAAGCCCCGGTAGACGCCGGTGACGATGGAGCCGAGCAGGGCGATACCGAGGGCCGCGCCCAGTTCGTACGCGGTCTCGGAGACGGCGGACGCGGAGCCCGCCTGCTCCTTCGGGACGCTGGAGAGGATCACGTCGGCGGTGACGGTGAAGGCGAAGCCCGCGCCGACGCCGACGACCAGCAGCATGGAGCCGAGCAGCGGATACCCGGTGTTCTGGTCGAGCAGCGTCACACTGCCCAGGGCGATACCGACCGCGGCCAGGCCGCCCGAGACGACGGAACGGACCGAGAAGCGGCGGGCGGCGAACCCGGCCAGCAGACCCGCGGTCACCGCGCCGATGGCGGCGGGCAGTTCGGCGAGCCCGGCCTCCAGCGGTCCACGGCCCTGCACCAGTTGCAGGAACTGGGAGAGGAAGAAGACCAGACCCGACAGGCCGAGGATGGTCAGCAGGTCGGCGAGGACCGCGCCGGAGAAGCCCCGGTGGTGGAAGAGGCGCATGTCCAGCAGGGGCGCGGGCAGCCGCAGTTGCCTGCGGACGAACCAGGTGAGCGCGCCGACGCCGACGACGGCAGCCGCCCCGGCCTCCCAGCTCACCCCGTGCGCGGCCGCCTCCTTGATGGCGTACACGACACCGATCATGCCGGCCAGGGAGAGCCCGACGCTGAGCATGTCCCACGGGCCCGGGGCCGGGTTCTTGGACTCCGGGATCAGCTTGACGCCGACGACGACGAGGACGGCCATCACGGGCAGGTTGATGAGGAAGACCGAACCCCACCAGAAGTGTTCGAGCAGGAACCCGCCGACGACCGGACCGACGGCCGCGCCCGCCGAGGCCATCGCGCCCCAGATCCCGATGGCGAGGCTGCGCTCGCGCGGGTCGTGGAAGAGGTTGCGGATCAGGGCCAGGGTCGACGGCATCAGGGTGGCGCCCGCGACACCGAGCAACGCCCGGGCCACGATCATCATCTCGGGCGTGGTCGCGTACGCGTTGAGCACGGAGACCGCGCCGAACGCGACGGCGCCGACCAGCAGCAGCTTCTTGCGGCCGATGCGGTCGCCGAGGCTGCCCATCGAGACGAGCAGGCCGGCGATGACGAAGGAGTAGACGTCACCGATCCAGAGCAGCTGGGTGCCGGTCGGTTCGAGGTCCTCGCTGAGGAACGGGGTGGCGAGGCCGAGGACGGTCGCGTCCACGGCCACCAGCAGCACGGCGAGGACGAGGACGGCGAGCGCGATCCACCGCCCCGGGCGGCGTACGGCGTCCGGGGTGTCCGGGTTCTGGTCGATGCTGGTCATTGCTCTACGCTCCGGCGTGCTCCGCCGAGCAGCAACTCGACGACCATGTGTTGGAAATCCTGTGCGGCGACCCGCCCCGCCTGGACGGCCCAGGCGCCGGTGCCGACGAGCCCGTAGAGGGCCTCCGTCAGCCAGGCGGGGGTGAGGTCGATACGGAACTCGCCGCGCTCCTGGCCGCGGCGGAAGAAGGCGGAGACGCGGGCGTCGGCCCTGTTCCAGCCCTCGTTGACCTGGTCGCCCTCGAAGAGCTGGTTCTCGTTGACGAGGAAGGACAGCAGTCCGGCGCTGGGCTCGACGGCCGCGATGAGGCGGCGCAGCCCCTCCTCGGAGGTGTCCTCGTCGAGCCGGGCGGCGTCCAGGGCCGCCTCGAACTCCTGAATGCCGAGATTCTCCAGCGCCCTCACCAGGGCGTCGCGCCCGGCGAAGTGACGGTGGAGAGTGGCCCGGCCGATGCCCGCCGCCCTGGCGACCTCGTCCATCGTGGCGGTCGATTTGCGGGTCAGCAGGGCGGCGGCGCTGCGCAGCACCTGCTCACGGTCGAGAGTCATGAGACAACCATAACCCACATGAGACGTCATCGTCTCATCGTGGGGCCCGGGCGGGCAGCAGGAGAGGGGGGAGGGGGGGAAGGCAAGAGGGAGAGCCGGGCCGGGGCAGGGGGCCAGCCAGGGCGGCCGGCAGGGCAAGGGGGGACAGCCAAGGCGGCCGGGCCGGGGCAAGGCGGGAAACAAAAAAGTGGCCGGAGGTGAAACCACTCCTTGCCACTCTTAACTTATAGCGCACGGGGGGCCTTGCGGCAAGACCCCCCATCTGCCGCAGAATCGTCGGCCGTAGCCGGGACGGTACACCGCCCCCCGAGCGCCCCGCAGATCGGAACCGATGCCGTGACACCCCTGACCGCCAGCGCGTTCGACCTCCCCGACCGCCTCTCCGCCAAGGCCGACCCTGCGCTGATCGCCGATGACGAGCAGCACTTCGCGGCCGTCGCCCACTGCCTGGAACAGTCGATCGCCGAGCTCACCGACCGGCTCGCGGCCGAACGCAGGGCGCCCGGCGGAGCGAGCCGGCAGGCGATGGACCGGGACGTGGAGATCCACCGGCTGACCGGCCGGCTGCGCGCCCTGCGTCGGTTCGGCCTCGACCTGTGCCTCGGGCACATGGTCGCCGCGGACGGCTCCGGACCGCTGTACGTGGGACGGCTCGGGCTGACCGACAGCACGGGCCGCCGACTGCTGCTCGACTGGCGCTCCCCCGCCGCCGAGCCGTTCTTCGGGGCCACCCACGCCGATCCGATGGGCCTGGCGAGCCGCCGCCGCTACCGCTGGACCGGCGGCCGGATCAGCGACTACTGGGACGAGGTGTTCGCACCGGAGGGCTTCGCCGGTCACGCCGCGCTGGATGACCAGTCGGCGTTCATCGCCAGTCTGGGCGGCAACCGGTCGGCCCGGATGCGCGATGTCCTGGGCACCATCCAGGCCGACCAGGACGCCATCATCCGGGCGGGCTCCCGGGGCGCGCTCGTCGTCGACGGCGGGCCCGGCACCGGGAAGACCGTTGTCGCCCTGCACCGCTCCGCCTACCTCCTCCACTCCGACCCGCGCCTCGGGCACCGGCGCGGTGGTGTGCTGTTCGTCGGGCCGCACGAGCCCTATCTGGGGTACGTCGCCGATGTCCTGCCCAGCCTCGGGGAGGAGGGCGTGCAGACGTGCACCCTGCGGGACCTGGTCGCCGAGGGAGCGGAGGCGGGTGCCGAGACCGACCCGGAGGTGGCGCGGCTGAAGGCGTCGGCGGAGCTGGTGAAGGCGATCGAACCGGCCGTCCGGTTCTACGAGGAGCCGCCCGCCACGGGCGTACGGGTCCAGACGCACTGGTCCGACATCTGGCTGAGCGCCGCCGACTGGGCCTCGGCGTTCGGGGCGGCGGACCCGGGCACACCCCACAACGAGGCGCGGGACCAGATCTGGGAGGAGCTGGTCACGATCCTCGTGGACAAGCACGACGGCGACGCCCCGGAGGAACAGCTGCGCGCCTCGCTGCGGCGGAACCGGGAGCTGTTCGCCCTTTTCGACCGCGCCTGGCCGCTGGTCGAGGCGGCCGACCTGATCGGCGACCTCTGGTCCGTACCCGCCTATCTGCGCAGGTGCGCCCCCTGGCTGACCGCGGAGCAGGTCGGGCGGTTGCAGCGCCCGGACGCCGGGGCCTGGACGGTGTCCGACCTGCCTCTCCTGGACGCGGCACGGCAGCGGCTCGGCGACCCGGAGGCGTCCCGGCGCAGGCGCCGTCACGAGGCCGCGGCCGCCGCCGAGCGGGAGCAGATGGACCGGGTCGTCGAGAGTCTGCTCGCCGACGAGACCCTGGCCGACGCGGACGCGGACGGCGAGGGTGCGCTGGTGATGCTGCGCGGGGCGGATCTCCGGGAGTCCCTGGCCACCGCCGACCGGCCGAGCGGCACCGAACCCGACCTGCTGGCCGGGCCGTTCGCGCACATCGTCGTGGACGAGGCGCAGGAACTGACCGACGCCCAGTGGCAGATGCTGATCCAGCGGTGCCCGTCGCGGAGCTTCACCGTCGTCGGAGACCGTGCGCAGGCCCGGCACGGGTTCACCGAGTCGTGGCAGGAGCGGCTGGAGCGGGTCGGACTCGACCGGATCACCCTGGCCTCCCTGACCATCAACTACCGGACGCCGCAGGAGATCATGGCGGAGGCGGAGCCGGTGGTCCGGGCCGTGCTCCCCGACGCCAACGTGCCGGTCTCCGTCCGCGGCAGCGGCATCCCCGTCACGTACGGGCCCGTCGGGGAGCTGCGCACCGTGCTCGCCGAGTGGCTCGCCGCGCACGACGAGGGGATCGCCTGTGTCATCGGCGACCCGGCGTTCCGGGCGACGCCCCGCGTGCGGTCGCTGACCCCGGAGCTGTCGAAGGGCCTGGAGTTCGACCTGGTGGTCCTCGTCGATCCGGAGAGGTTCGGCGCGGGCGTCGAGGGGGCGGTGGACCGCTATGTCGCGATGACCCGGGCGACCCGGGAACTCGTCGTCCTGACGAGCGCCTGAGGCCGGCCGGGCCTGTGGGGGGCTCAGTGCCAGGGCAGTCCTGACCGGTGCCGCCAGTAGGCCTCCGGCTCCTCGACCAGGGCGTCGAGACCGGCCCGCTGCTCGTCGTCCAGGTCGACGACGGCGGCGTGCAGATTGCCCGAGAGCTGGCCCACCGTGGCGGCGCCGGAGAGCACGACGTCCGCCCAGGGCTGGTGCAGGACCAGCGCGAGGGCGACCGCGTCGCCGCCCACGCCCGCGGCGGCGGCGATCTCCTGGAAGACGGCGGGGGCCTCGTCCCCGGCGAGGCGCCCGTTGGCCATGCCCTCCTTGACGATCACGGTGAGCCCGGCGTCGTGGGCCTCGGCGAGCGCGGGGGCGGCCGAGGTCTCCAGGGCGTTGTAGGTGGCCTGGACCGTACGGAAGAGGGGCTCGCCGTCGACCGTGACGGCGAGGGCGGCCCGGATCGCGTCGGCCTGGGCGGGCCCGCTGGTGGAGAGGCCGACGGTGACGCCGTCCGCGGCCAGGGCGGCGAGCCGGCCGAGCAGTTCCTTGTCGGTGAGCGCCGGGCTGTCCGGGGTGACCGAGTGGACCTGGTAGAGGCTGAGCCGGTCGCCGAGGAGGGCCCGGGTCTCGGCGTACTGGCGCTCGAAGGTGGCGAGGCTGTGGTCCTTGACCTCGTGCTCCTCGGCCTCGACGCCCCAGTCGGCGGTGTAGGTGTACCCCCACTTGCTGCCGACGACGAGGTCGGTGAAGGAGGGCCGGGCGTCCAGCCACTCCCCCAGGAACTCCTCGGCGCGGCCGTAGGAGCGGGCGGTGTCGACGTACCGGACGCCCTGGGCGTAGGCGGCGTCCAGCAGCTCGTGGGTGCGGGCGCGCAGCGCGTCGGGGTCGCGGTCGGCGGGCAGGTCCCGGTCTCGGTGGAGATTGATGTAGCCGGGCCTCCCGACGGCGGCAAGGCCCAGCCCGATGTGGGCGGTCGGGGTCGTCGCGGCGGCCAGGGCGGCGAAGGGCATCGCGGGCTCCTCGGGGTCGGGTTTCGGTTACTCCTACCCCGGTGAGCGCGGCCCGCGACACCCTTCGCCCATCTGGTGCGGCACGGCTCCCGCGCGCCCCTGACCGGCGTTATCGCTGACGGGCGGTCGCCCAGGCGTGCTGGGCGGCCAGGTCTTCCTTCACCTCGGCGAGCTGTACGGCGACGGCGGAGGGGGCCGTTCCGCCCCGGCCGTCGCGGGAGGCGAGGGCGCCCCGCACCTGGAGCACCGTGCGGACCTCGGGGGTCAGGTGCTCGGAGATCTTGGCGAACTGCTCGTCGGTGAGCTGGTCGAGCTCGATGCCCTGCTGCTCGCACTCCTTGACGCAGGCGCCGGCCACCTCGTGCGCCACCCGGAACGGAACGCCCTGCTTGACCAGCCATTCCGCGATGTCGGTCGCGAGCGAGAAGCCCGCCGGGGCCAGCTCCTCCATGCGCTCGCGGTTGACGGTGAGGGTGGCCATCATTCCGGTGAAGGCGGGGAGCAGGACCTCCAGCTGGTCGCAGGAGTCGAAGACGGGCTCCTTGTCCTCCTGGAGGTCCCGGTTGTACGCGAGCGGGAGCGCCTTGAGCGTGGCGAGCAGGCCGGTCAGGTTGCCGATGAGGCGGCCGGACTTGCCCCGGGCCAGCTCCGCGATGTCCGGGTTCTTCTTCTGCGGCATGATCGAGGAGCCGGTGGAGAAGGCGTCGTGGAGGGTGACGAAGGAGAACTCCTTCGTGTTCCAGATGATGACCTCCTCCGCGATCCGGGAGAGGTTGACGCCGATCATCGCGGTGATGAAGGCGAACTCCGCGACGAAGTCCCGTGAGGCGGTGCCGTCGATGGAGTTGGCGACCGAGCCGTGCTCGAACCCGAGGTCGGCGGCGACCGCCTCCGGGTCGAGGCCGAGCGAGGATCCGGCGAGCGCCCCGGAGCCGTACGGGGAGACGGCGGTGCGCTCGTCCCACTGGCGCAGCCGCTCGGCGTCCCGGGACAGGGACTGGACGTGGGCGAGCACGTGGTGGGCGAAGAGCACGGGCTGGGCGTGCTGGAGGTGGGTGCGGCCCGGCATCGCGACGTCCGCGTGGGCCTCGGCGAGGCCGACCAGGGCGCTCTGGAGATCGGCGATCAGGCCGCCGATGGTCCGGGCGTGGTCGCGCAGGTACATCCGGAAGAGCGTGGCGATCTGGTCGTTCCGCGACCGCCCGGCCCGCAGCTTGCCGCCGAGGTCGGCGCCGAGGCGCTCGAGGAGTCCGCGCTCCAGCGCGGTGTGGACGTCCTCGTCGGCGACGGTCCCGGTGAAGGAGCCGTCCGCGACGTCCGCTTCGAGCTGGTCGAGCCCGGCGAGCATCCGGGTCAGCTCGTCCTCGCTGAGCAGGCCCGCCTTGTTGAGCACGCGTGCGTGGGCTCGGGAGCCGGCGATGTCGTACGGCGCGAGCCGCCAGTCGAAGTGGACGGACGCCGACAGCTTGGCCAGCGCCTCGGCCGGTCCGTCGGCGAAACGCGCGCCCCAGAGCCGGACGTCACCGTTGTTGCTGCTCACTGCGTGCTCCTCAAAAAGGCGAAGGCAAAGGCCGGAATGTAGGCCGGGGTGCGGATATGTGGCCGCCCCCCTGCCGCGTGACGACGGGGAGGCGGCTGTACGACGAGGGAGGGTCGGGCGAGGTGAGCGTCAGGCTATGCCTGCAGATCGCGCTTGGCCGCGATCTTGGAGGAGAGACCGAAGATCTCGATGAAGCCCTGCGCCTTGGACTGGTCGAAGGTGTCGCCCGAGTCGTAGGTGGCGAGGTTGAAGTCGTACAGCGACTCCTCGGACTTCCGGCCGGTGACGACGGCGCGGCCGGCGTGCAGGGTCATCCGGATGTCGCCGGTGACGTGCTGGTTGGCCTCGTTGATGAAGCCGTCCAGGGCGCGCTTCAGCGGGGAGAACCACAGGCCGTCGTAGACCATCTCGCCCCAGCGCTGCTCGACCTGCCGCTTGTAGCGGGCCAGCTCGCGCTCGACGGTGACGTTCTCCAGCTCCTGGTGGGCGGTGATCAGCGCGATGGCGCCGGGCGCCTCGTACACCTCGCGGGACTTGATGCCCACGAGCCGGTCCTCGACCATGTCGATCCGGCCGATGCCCTGCGCGCCGGCCCGCTCGTTGAGCTGCTGGATCGCCTGGAGGACGGTGACGGGCCGGCCGTCGATGGCTACGGGCACGCCTTCCTTGAAGGAGATGACGACCTCGTCGGCCTCGCGCTGGACGGCGGGGTTGTCGGTGTACTCATAGATGTCCTCGATCGGCGCGTTCCAGATGTCCTCCAGGAAGCCCGTCTCGACGGCGCGCCCGAAGACGTTCTGGTCGATGGAGTAGGGGGACTTCTTGGTGGTCGCGATCGGGAGGTTCTTCTCCTCGCAGAAGGCGATCGCCTTGTCCCGGGTCATCGCGTAGTCACGGACCGGGGCGATGCACTTCAGGTCGGGGCCGAGTGCGGAGATGCCGGCCTCGAAGCGGACCTGGTCGTTGCCCTTGCCGGTGCAGCCGTGGGCGACGATCCCGGCGTCGTGCTTGCGGGCGGCGGCGACGAGGTGCTTGACGATGGCCGGCCGGGAGAGGGCCGAGACCAGCGGGTAGCGGTCCATGTAGAGGGCGTTGGCCTTGATCGCCGGGAGACAGTACTCCTCGGCGAACTCGTCCTTCGCGTCCGCGACCTCGGCTTCGACAGCACCGCAGGCGAGCGCCCGCTTGCGGATGACGTCCAGGTCCTCGCCGCCCTGGCCGACGTCCACGGCGACGGCGATGACCTCGGCGCCCGTCTCCTCGGCGATCCAGCCGATGGCGACGGAGGTGTCCAGGCCGCCCGAGTAGGCGAGAACGACGCGCTCGGTCACGGGTTTCTCCTTACGGTGCAATCACTGATGGGCATAACTATGCAGTCCACCGTATGGTTTGTCAAAAGCGCAGGTCAGCGCAGTGCGTTCGGCCGCACGGGCGCGCGGAGGCGGCAAGCGGCGCAACGCCGAGACCGTCGCCCACCTCCGGGAGAGCGGGCCTTCCGGAGAGGGGCGTGCCGTCCGGAGTGAGCCGCTGGGCCGTACGGAGCAGGCCCGGTGGGGCGCGCCCGCCGGCCGCCGTACGGTCCGGAGCATGCGCAGCTCACTGGTGACCGCCGCCGTACTCCTCGCCCTGGCCGGCTCCCTCGGGGCCGGGCCCGGCCGAACCGATGCCCCGCCCCTGCCGGACCGGCTCGCGGACACGGGCGGCGGCTCCCAGCTGATCATCGCCGAGGCCCCGGACACCGGCTCCACGACGGGGACCGTGACCTGGTGGGAAAGGCGCGGGGGCCGGTGGACGGAGGCCGGGTCGGCGCCCGCCCGGTTCGGGGGAGGCGGGCTGGCCGAGGGGGCGACCCGGGAGCAGGGCACCAGCACCACGCCCACCGGCCTGTACGACCTGCCGTACGCCTTCGGCACCGAGGACGCCCCGGCCGGCACGACGTACCCCTACCGCGAGGTCACCGAGGACTCCTGGTGGTGCCAGGACAATGACTCGCGCGCGTACAACCGCTGGGTGGAGCCACGTCCGGCGGACTGCCGGGCGGCGGAGGCCGAGCACCTGGTCTCCTACGGCACGCAGTACGCCCGCGCACTGGTGATCGGTTTCAACTACGACCGCCCGGTACGGGGCAGGGGCGCGGGAATCTTCCTGCATGTGAACGGGCGCGGGGCGACGGCCGGGTGCGTCTCGGTCCCGGCCGACGCCATGGCCGAGATCCTCGCCTGGGCGGACCCGGAGCGCGAACCGCACATCGTGGTCGGCACGTCCTCGGGTCCGACCGCGATCACGCGCTACTGAACGGGACTGTTCAGCGGTCGTTCTGAGCGAGCCTCAGCAGGTGGTCCGCGAGCGCCTGGCCGCCGTTCGGGTCGCGGCTGATGAGCATCAGCGTGTCGTCGCCCGCGATCGTGCCGAGGATGTCGTGCAGTTCGGCCTGGTCGATGGCCGAGGCGAGGAACTGGGCGGCCCCCGGCGGGGTGCGCAGCACCACGAGGTTGGCCGAGGCCTCCGCCGAGATGAGCAGCTCGGCCGAGAGCCGGCGCATCCGCTCCTCCTTGGCCGAACCGCCCAGCGGGGCCTGCGGGGTGCGGAATCCGCCCTCGCTCGGCACCGCGTAGATCAGCTCGCCGCCGGTGTTGCGGATCTTCACCGCGCCCAGCTCGTCGAGGTCCCGGGAGAGCGTCGCCTGGGTGACGCTCAGCCCGTCGTCGGAGAGGAGCTTGGCCAGCTGGCTCTGCGAGCGGACCGGCTGCCGGTTCAGGATGTCCACGATCCGGCGGTGGCGGGCGGTGCGGGTCTGCGGCACGGACGGCCCGCCGTGCTCGGATTCCTGCGCCTCGGTCATCGTCGTCGCCTCATTCTCCGGAGGGTCATGCTCCGGATCGTCCGTCCCCGTATGCCGCGTCGAGAGCGCTCGGCAGGATCTCCAGGAACGCGTCCACCTCCGCGTCACCGATGATCAGCGGCGGCATGAGCCGTACGACATCGGGGGCGGGCGCGTTCACCAGGAGGCCGGCTCCCTGGGCCGCCTGCTGCACCTGCGGTGCGAGGGGTCCGGTGAGCACGATACCCAGCAGCAGGCCCGCGCCGCGGACGTGGGAGACCAGCGGGTGTCCCAGCGCCTCGACGCCGTCGCGGATCCTCTCCCCGAGCCGCTTGACGTCGGCGAGCACGCCGTCGGCCGCGAGGGTGTCGATGACGGCGAGTCCGGCGGCGCAGGCGACCGGGTTGCCTCCGAACGTCGTGCCGTGGTGCCCGGGCCTGAGCAGGTCGGCCGCCGGTCCGAAGGCGACCGTCGCGCCGATCGGCAGTCCGCCGCCGAGGCCCTTGGCGAGGGTGACGATGTCCGGCTCGACACCTTGGTGGGCCTGGTGCTCGAACCACTGGCCGCAGCGGCCGATGCCGGTCTGGACCTCGTCCAGGACGAGCAGGGCGCCGGTCGCCCGGGTGATCTCCCGGGCGGCCTCCAGATAGCCCTTGGGCGGGACGACGACGCCGTTCTCGCCCTGCATCGGCTCGATGATGACCAGTGCGGTGTCGGTGGTCACCGCGGCCTTCAGCGCGGCGGCGTCCCCGTACGGAACGTGGGTGACGTCACCGGGCAGCGGGCGGAAGGGCTCCTGCTTCCCGGGCTGGCCGGTGAGGGCGAGCGCGCCCATCGTCCGGCCGTGGAAGCCGCCGTCGGTGGCGACCATGTGGGTCCGCCCGGTGAGCCGGCCGATCTTGAAGACGGCCTCGTTGGCCTCCGCGCCGGAGTTGGCGAAGAAGACGCGCCCCTGACGGCCGAACAGCTGGAGCAGCCGCTCGGCGAGCGCGACGGGCGGCTCGGCGATGAACAGGTTCGACACGTGTCCGAGGGAGGCGATCTGAGTGGAGACGGCCTCGACGACGGCGGGGTGGGCGTGGCCGAGGGCGTTGACCGCGATACCGCCGACGAAGTCCAGATAGCGGGTGCCTTCCTCGTCCCACACGTGGGCGCCCTCGCCGCGGACGAGCGGCAGCCGGGGCGTGCCGTAGTTGTCCATCAGTGCGCCCTGCCACCGCCGGGTGAGCCCCGCAGCCTCTGTGCCGGTCATGATTCCCCCTGTTCGGGCCCTGTGTGTACGTCGATGGGGGCGTCCGGCACGACCATCGTGCCGATGCCCTCGTCGGTGAAGATCTCCAGCAGGATCGAGTGCTGGACGCGGCCGTCGATGACGCGGGCGGTCTCGACGCCGTTGCGCACGGCGTGCAGACAGCCCCGCATCTTGGGGACCATGCCGCTGGAGAGCTCGGGAAGCAGCTTCTCCAGCTGGCTCGCGGTGAGCCGGCTGATGACGTCGTCGCTGTTGGGCCAGTCCTCGTAGAGCCCCTCGACGTCGGTGAGGACCATCAGCGTCTCGGCGTTCAGCGCGGCGGCGAGTGCGGCGGCCGCGGTGTCGGCGTTGACGTTGTAGACGTGGTGGTCGTCGGCGGAGCGGGCGATGGACGAGATGACCGGGATGCGGCCGTCGTCCAGCAGCGCCTGGATGGCCCCGGTGTCGATGGCGGTGATCTCACCGACCCGGCCGATGTCGACGAGCTCGCCGTCGATGGTGGGCCGGTGCTGGGTGGCGGTGATGGTGTGGGCGTCCTCACCGGTCATGCCGACGGCGAGGGGTCCGTGCTGGTTGAGGAGGCCGACCAGCTCACGCTGGACCTGTCCGGCGAGCACCATCCGGACGACGTCCATCGCCTCGGGGGTGGTGACCCGCAGCCCGGCCTTGAACTCGCTGACCAGGCCCTGCTTGTCGAGCTGGGCGCTGATCTGCGGGCCGCCGCCGTGCACGACGACGGGCTTGAGGCCGGCGTGCCGCAGGAAGACGACGTCCTGGGCGAACGCGGCCTTCAGCTCCTCGTCGATCATGGCGTTGCCGCCGAACTTGATGACGACGGTCTTGCCGTGGTGCCGGGTCAGCCAGGGCAGCGCCTCGATGAGGATCTGCGCCTTCGGGAGTGCGGTGTGCTTCCGCGCGGTGGTCATGAGCTGTACGCGCTGTTCTCGTGGACGTAGTCCGCGGTGAGGTCGTTGGCCCAGATGACGGCCGACTCGGTGCCGGCGGCGAGGTCGGCGGTGATCCTGACCTCCCGGTAGCGCATGTCGACGAGTTCGCGGTCCTCGCCCACGCTGCCGCTCTTGCAGACCCAGACGTCGTTGATGGCGACGTTGAGCCGGTCCGGCTCGAAGGCGGCCTGCGTGGTGCCGATCGCGGAGAGGACCCGGCCCCAGTTGGGGTCCTCGCCGTGGATGGCGCACTTGAGGAGGTTGTTGCGGGCGATGGACCGGCCGACCTCGACGGCGTCGTCCTCGGTGGCCGCGTTGATCACCTCGATCCGGATGTCCTTGGACGCGCCCTCGGCGTCGCCGATGAGCTGCCGGGCGAGGTCCGCGCAGACGGCCCGTACGGCTTCGGCGAACTCGCCCTGTTCCGGGGTGATGCCGCTGGCGCCGGAGGCCAGCAGCAGCACGGTGTCGTTGGTGGACATGCAGCCGTCGGAGTCGACCCGGTCGAAGGTGGTCCGGGTGGCCTCGCGCAGGGCGGCGTCCAGTGCGGGGCTCTCGACGTCCGCGTCGGTGGTGAGGACGACGAGCATGGTGGCCAGGCCGGGGGCGAGCATGCCCGCGCCCTTGGCCATGCCGCCGACGGTCCAGCCCTCGCCGCCGGCGACGGCCGTCTTGTGCACGGTGTCGGTGGTCTTGATGGCGATGGCGGCCTTCTCACCGCCGTGTTCGCTGAGCGCGGCGGCTGCCTGCTCGATGCCGGGGAGCAGCCTGTCCATGGGGAGCAGCAGACCGATGAGCCCGGTGGACGCGACGGCGATCTCGCCCGCGCTGTGGCCCTTCAGCGCTTCCGCGGTCTTCTCGGCGGTGGCGTGGGTGTCCTGGAAGCCCTGGGGCCCCGTGCAGGCGTTGGCGCCACCGGAGTTGAGGACGACGGCGGTAACCGCGCCGCCCTTGAGCACCTGCTCCGACCAGAGCACCGGGGCGGCCTTGACGCGGTTGGAGGTGAAGACGCCCGCGGCGGCGCGACGCGGCCCGTTGTTGACCACGAGGGCCAGGTCCGGGTTGCCGCTCTCCTTGATTCCCGCGGCGATGCCCGCCGCGACGAACCCCTGTGCTGCCGTGACGCTCACGGTGCCACTCCGATCGTCGAAAGACCTGTGTCCTCGGGGAGTCCGAGGGCGATGTTCATGCTCTGGAGGGCGCCGCCCGCGGTGCCCTTGGCGAGGTTGTCGATGGCGCTGATCACGATGATCCGCCCGGCCGCCGCGTCGTACGCGACCTGGACCTGTACGGCGTTGGAGCCGTGCACCGCGGCGGTGGCGGGCCACTGCCCCTCGGGCAGCAGGTCGACGAACGGCTCGTCCGCGAACGCCTTCTCGTACACCCCGCGCAGGCTCTGGGCACTCACGCCGGGCCTCGCCTTCGCGCTGCACGTGGCGAGGATGCCGCGGGGCATGGGCGCGAGGGTGGGCGTGAACGAGACGGTGACCGGCTCGCCGGCGGCGGCGCTGAGGTTCTGGATCATCTCGGGCGTGTGGCGGTGCCCGCCGCCGACACCGTACGGGGTCATGTTGCCCATCACCTCGGATCCGAGCAGATGCGGCTTGGCCGCCTTGCCCGCACCCGAGGTGCCGGACGCGGCGACGATCACGGCCTCCGGCTCGGCGAGGCCGGCCTCGTACGCCGGGAAGAGCGCGAGGGACACGGCGGTCGGGTAGCACCCGGGCACGGCGATGCGCCGGGTCCCGGCGAGCGCGGACCGCCCGCCCGGCAGCTCGGGCAGCCCGTAGGGCCAGGTCCCGGCGTGCGGGGACCCGTAGAACGTCTCCCAGTCACCGGCGTCCTTCAGCCGGAAGTCGGCCCCCATGTCCACGACGAGGACCTCCGGCCCCAACTGTTCGGCGACGGCGGCGGACTGCCCGTGCGGAAGCGCCAGGAAGACGACGTCGTGGCCGGCGAGCACCTCGGCGGTGGTGGGCTCCAGCACCCGGCCGGCCAGCGGCCGAAGATGCGGCTGGAGCGACCCGAGCGTCTGCCCGGCGTTGGAGTGCCCGGTGAGGGCGCCGATCTCGACGTCCGGGTGCGCCAGCAGAAGACGGAGCAACTCCCCGCCGGCGTAGCCGCTCGCCCCTGCCACTGCTGCTCGTACCACCATCGGTGACCCTCCTGATCGATGGCATGACTATACGCATTGACGCACTTTTATGCAAAGGGTTATCGGCTGCGGGCAGCGGGCCCGTTACCGTGCGCCCCCAGGGCCCACCAGGTGGTCACCGGTAGTCGGCCGGCGAGCCCCTCCAGGAACGGGGCGAGCATTCTGCCCCGGATCCGGGCGACGACCTCGCCGACCCGGACGGACAGACCCGGGGCCTCCAGATCGACGGCACAGCGGTGGTCACCGACAACTTCCGCTGTCACTGGTTCCCCGTACCGTCTCCGCATGGTTGATCAGCAGTGGAACGGTGTACGTCAGCGCGTGGTGGCGTTGGGCACCCAAGCGGCGAGCAGCAAGGTGTTCGGCTCGCTCGGGCACCGGTGGGCTCTGGATGACCCGCTGGCGGAGGACGGGCTTGCCGCACTCGAGGAGCAGATAGGTGTGCGGTTGCCGGATGACTACCGGAATTTCCTCACCTCCGTGGGAGCGGGCGGCGCGGGCCCCGCATACGGCCTCTTTCCCGTCCGCCGCGTACAGGGCCGCTGGCGCTGGGAAGGAGATGGCGCCGGCCTCGCCGATCCGACCATGCTCGCCCGGCCGTTTCCCGACCACGGCCCGGATCCCGAAGACCTCGAAGCACTTCTCGCAGTGCGCCCGGAGGAAGAGGAGTTCGAGGAGATCGAGGACTTCGACGACGCCATCGAGGCCTGGGACGAACGCTGGGAACTCCTGATGTTCGCCCCCGAGCGCACCGTCGGCGCCATCGTGCTCTCTCACCTCGGCTGCGCCCAAAGAGAGTGGTTGATCACCAGTGGCACCCACCGCGGCACCGTCTAGTCCGACTGCCGGGCAGATGACACCGATCTCGCCCCGCTCCTCGACCAGGCGGGGAAGCCGGTCACCTTCGCCCGCTGGTACATCGACTGGCTGCAGAAGGCGGAGCTCACCGCACACCGGCCACCTACGAACGCCTGACACCGAGTACCCGGGACGCACGACACCGCGCCGTCGTCACGGTGAGCGTGGTAGCCGTCCACACGCGCTGGAGTTGGCCCGGGACAGCGGCTGCTCCTCCTGGGTGGGGCGCGGCGATCGACGGCAGTCACCCAGGCCCCGGCCCTGGCAGCCGGCCGACCCTGTTTATGCTCGCACCCATGGCACTCGCATGGGAACAGATCATCGTCGACTCCGCCGACCCCGTCGCTCTCGGGCGCTGGTGGGCCGAGGCTCTCGGCTGGGTCGTGGTCGACGCATCGGAGGAGGTCATCGAGATCCGGCCCGAGCCGGACCGGATGCCGGGGCTGCTCTTCGTTCCCGTCCCCGAGGGCAAGACGTCGAAGAACCGGCTCCATCCCGACTTCCGCCCCGACGACCAGGAGGCCGAGGTCGACCGGCTGCTCTCCCTCGGTGCCCGGCGCGCCGACACCGCGCAGGGCGGGGAGCACTGGGTGACCCTCCTCGACCCGGAAGGCAACGAATTCTGTGTCCTGGGTGAGCGGAAGAGCTGAGCGGGGCCGGGAAGCCGTTCGGGCGGAGGCGCCGGGCTGCCGCCCCGGGCCTGCCCCCGGCGCAGTTGGGGGACCTGACGCAGGATGATGCCCCCAGCACGTCCGGCCGCCCATAACTCCTCAGGGGGTCACGGGCGGCGGCGTGTGCAGCGGTGATTCAGGCGTGCAGGACGGCTCGGTGTACGGCAGCGCGTCAGTGGAAGACGACCGAACGCACCTTCAGTCGCTCCGAGGCCCCGCCGGTGTGCGGACGGAGGGGGAAGGAAGCACCCTCGCAGTCGACGTCCGTGAAGACCTCCGCCCAGGCGTCCGTGCGGTTCTTCGGGGAGTGTCCGGGCTCGGGGTTCGCCAGGCCGACGCCCGGGAGGTTGACGCACTCACCGCTGGGCGGGCTGTTCAGGAAGCCGGTCGCCTCATACCCCTCGACGGTCACGTAGTCGTAGCGGAACTGCCCCTCGGCGGCCGAGGCGGAGGAGGGAACGGCGGCGAGCAGCAGAGCGGCGCCGAGAACGGCGGCAGAAGTGGAGCGGAAGCGCATGGGTGAAATCCTTCTGGTGACGGGGGTGTTGCCGTGGCCCTCTTCCCGGCGGGCAGGGCCGGTCGCGGGTGGGGCCGGGCAGGGGAACGTGTTTCCGCAGGCGCGCCGACGCACGGGTCACCGAGGCGACAGCATCGTGACACTGCGTATATATGGTGCCACACAAAGCGACCAGGGCGCCGATCCCGCGTGGATCATCGGCTCCGCACAGCGCGGACAGTTCCGCTGCCTTGCCCGGTCGTGGGGCTGCTTGAAGGAGACCCGGCAGGGCAGGCAGACGTGCGAGGTTTTCCCATGGCTCACCGGCTCAGCCCAGGAATCACACCGGGAGACGGCCATCGACTTCTTCGCACCTGACGCCGGACCCGCACCCGGCCCAGGTCCGGACGACCCGGGTGGGGCGATACTGGTCGCAGCAGTCGCCCCGCCGCCGAACCGGCTCCTGGCCGGGGCGGCCGGCGGGGCCCGCCTTGCCGATGCCTCTGAGGGGAGCCGTTCATGACCACGGCGAAAGACCTGTTCATCATCGCCATGGATCCAGTACCGGAGCACACCGTGGGGCAGGGCGACCTGTCGCTCGCCCTCGCGGGAGCCGAACTGCTCGATCTCATCGGTGCGGGAACCGTCACCGTGGACGGCGACCTCATCGTGCCGGGCGGGCCGTCGACGCCTGACGACCGGCTTCTCGGCGAGGCCGCCGGACAGGTCACCCGGCAACCGCCCCACGAGCGGATCGAGGACTGGCTGTGGCGCCGCGGCCGGGACCTCGCGGCCACCTACCAGGACGCTCTGGAGAAGGACGGCGAGCTCACACAGAAGAGGAGCGGCCGGCTGCCCTTCGGCCCCAGGCGCGTGGAGCTGGTCGACACCCCCGGCCGCCGCCGGGCCATCGGCCGCCGGGAGGAGGGGGAACCCGTCCTGGCCGCCCTCGCGTCGGCCGTGGGCATCGACGGCGGACGGTCCGGCGACGACGAGCCCGGCCTCGACGACGAGACGGTGACGACCGTGGTCGCCACCGTCAACGAAGCGGTGATGGAGCTGGAGGCCGTACGCCAGCGGCGGACCATCGAGAACACGGCCTTCGCCAACGTCTGGCGCGGTCCGTGAGCCGGGCCCCCCGCCGAGGCACACGGCAGGGTTGACCTTGACACGGTGACAAGCCCTTCACTGCTTGCCGAGGAGGTGGTCTCGATGACGGTCACGGGACACGACACGGGCACGGACGCGGACGCGGTACGAGCGCTTCGGGGTTTGGAGGGCGATCGTTCGGCCGTACGGCTGCGAGCCGCGCTGGCCATCGGCTCGATGCCGGACCCGCGCTTCGTGGACGCGCTCGTCGAGCGGTGCGCGGTCGAGCCCGATTTCTTCGTGCGCGACATGCTGACCTGGGCGCTCACCCGCCACCCGGCGTCCGTCACGCTTCCCCGGCTGCTCCGCGAAGTCCGCTCGGAGCGCCCGCGGGCTCGGAGCCAGGCGCTGCACACGCTGTCCAAGCTCGGGGACCGGCGGGCGTGGCCGGCGATCACCCGGGCGCTGCTGACCGACGCCGACGACGAGGTGGCGCGGAGCGCGTGGCGGGCGGCGGCCGTGCTCGTACCGGATGGGGAGGAGGCCGCGTTGGCCACGGTGCTGGCGACGCAGCTCGGGCGTGGGGGGCGGGAGACGCAGCTCAGTCTCAGCCGGGCGCTGGTCGCGCTGGGGGATGCGATGGCGCCGGCCCTGGGCGCCGCGACGAGGGCCTCCGACCCGTGCGTACGCGCGCACGCGCTCGCCACGGATCGCCTTCTGCGCGACCCGGACGCCGCATTCACGTTCGCGCTGGAGGAGGCGAAACGCGTCGTCGCCCTCGGCTCCGGCGGGGAGGGACCGTAAAGCGTGTTGATCGGTGAGGTCGCACGGCGGTCCGGCGTCAGTGCCCGCATGCTCCGCCACTACGAGTCGCTCGGCCTGGTGCGGCCGTCGGGCCGCACCGGGTCCGGTTACCGGGAGTACTCCGGGAAGGACGTCCAGCGGATCTTCCATGTCGAGAGCCTGCGGGCGGTGGGGCTGTCGCTGCGCGAGATCGGGCACGCCCTCGACGACCCCGGCTTCACCCCCTCGGCGCTCGTCGAAGACCTGATCCGCCGGACGCGCGAACGCATCGCGGTGGAGACCGAGTTGCTCACCCGGCTGCACCGCGTCCACGCCACGGATCCGGCCGGCTGGGAGGACGTCCTCCAGGTCGTCACGCTCCTGGGGGCGTTGGGGTCCAGGAGCGCCGACGCCCGCCAGCGCGCCGCCCTCGCCTCGGTCGACGAGGTACCGGTGGAGGCCCTGGTCGAGGCGGCGCTCGGCGAGGGCGACCCGCATGTGGCCGGGGCCCTTCGCTGGGCCCTGGCGCGATCGGGCGGCCGCGGTCCGGCGCTGCTGGCGGAGGGGCTCGGCTCACCGGAGGCCGCGGTGCGGGAACGCGCCGTACGGTCCCTCGCCGAGATGCCCGGCGGTGAGGCCACCGCGCTGCTGCGGGACGCCCTGGCCGGCCCCGATGCCGTGGTCCGCGGCTACGCCGCGCTGGCCCTCGGGACGCGCGGCGAGCCCGACGCGGTCCCGGCGCTCGTCGACCTGATCGTGGCGGGGACGAACGACACCGATGCGGCCGACGCGCTGAGCCTGCTGGCCGGCGACGGCACGGCGGCGGCGGACCGGATCGCGGCCGTGCTCGTCGACCGCCTCTCCCGCGACACCACCGGTGCGTCGGCGCGCGGGCGGCTGACCCAGGCGCTGGCGGGCGTCCCGGGGACGGCTTCCTCACGTGCCCTCCGGGAGCTGCTGCACGACGAGGAGCGCGCCGTCGCGCTGACCGCGGCGTACCTTCTTCAGCTGCGCGACGTGGGGTGAGGGACCTCGCCCGGGACGTCGCCCACGGGAACCGGTGCGGCGTGAGGCGTGGTGTCGTCGTGGGGCGGGGAGTCGGTCGGCGGCCGGTCCAGGAGCAGCGGAATCGCCAGGACGGGCAGCAGCCAGACGAACACGATGAGGCGGTGTCCGAGCAGTTGGTCGAGGTTCGGGTGGCCCGCCTGGTTGAGGAGGCCCGCCGCCCCTGCCGCCACGGCGACCGGCAGCACCACGGAGCGCCGTCTGAGCAGCGCCCAGGCCGAGAGCGCGAGCAGGACGGGGAGGACCGGGTAGGTGGCCTGGCGCCGGAGCCACGCCGACCAGAAGATCCGCTCCTGGACGAAGAACTCCGGCCAGGGGTCGGGCAGGTCGGGGCGCTGGTAGTGGTGGGTCAGCAGGTCCTGGGCGCTGTCCTCGCCCATGGGCCAGGACAGGAGATGCGCCCCGGCGTAGACCATGGCCGCCAGCACACCGCACAGTCCGGCCGCTCGGAGTACGGGGGCGGGCGCCCGCCGCTTCAGCCGTAGCCACCCGGCCCAGGCCAGGAAGACGCCCGCGAGAGCGGCCGCCAGCAGCAGGGCCTGCGAGTAGCGGACGAGGAACATCAGGGCGAGGCCGCCCGCGACGAGCACCGTGCCCGTACGGGGCCGGTCCCGCAGCAGCAGGACGCAGCCGAGGGCGACCGCCGTGCCGAGCGCCAGGGAGAGCCCGTCGCTCAGGGGGTTCATGGCGACGGTGCCGGTGGGCAGGGCGAGGTACAGGGCCTGCCCGGCCAGCCCGGCGCGCCGGGAAGCCCCCGCGGCCCGGAGGGTGAGCAGGACGCAGACGCTTCCGGCCAGCGCGACGACGAGCCCGGCGAGCCAGAGACCCCAGGTGGCTCCGAAGGCGGCCACGAAGGGGACCAGGAACAGCGGATAGCCGGGCCTGGCCTCGAAGATGGCCATGAAGCGCTGGTTGGCGAACGGTGCGGTCATCCCCGACGTGTTGCCGTGGTCCGACCAGTACGCGACCGAGTCGTTCAACCGGCGCACGCAACTCTCCTCCGACTCTCCCGCGGCCTTCCTGCTGGTCCAGGGGATGAAGTCCAGTGCGTGCTGCCCGCTGGCGCAGGAGTAGCCGATGGTCAGCCGGCCCGCCTCCTGGCGGTCCGCGCCGCTGAGGCTCAGGGCGTAGGAGAGGTAGTTCTTCGTGTCGGGCGAGGCCCGACCGGTGACCGCTGTCAGCTGGAACCCGGCGAAGGCCACGGCGATGAGCAGCATCCCGACGAGGCCGAGGCGCTGGGTTCTGCGGGTGGTCGGCAACGGCCCGCGCGCGGTCGGCGACCACCTGCGGGTGTACGGCATCGGTCCGCGGATGTTCGGCATCGGCCTGCGGATGTTCGGCATCGGACGGACGCTCCCCTGCATACGGCGGTTGCTCCATCAACGAGACAACCGGCGTGTGGTGGCGTTCGCGGGCCGAATCGCGGAGGCGACGGGCGCGGGCGGAGCTCGGTGCGCTACCGGCCCCGTGGCTTTCCGCGCTTGCCGCCCTGGCCGCCGGTCCGGCCGCCCGGCTGGGGCTTCCTGCCCGCCGCGGACCTGTTCCGGGCGCCGGCCGCGCCGCCGCCCGCCCCGGCCCGCTTGGCCTTGTCCTTGGCCTTCGCTTTGTCCTTGGCCTTGTCCTTCGCTTTGTCCTTCGCCGGACGCGGCGGGGTGGCCGCGCGGCCACGGGTGCTGTTGACGGTGCGCCCCCGGACGATCCCGATGAATTCCTCCACCAGGTCGGGGGTGGCCTCCGCCTCGGGCCAGGACAGGGCGACGCGTGACTCGGGAGCTTCCGGGACCGGACGGTAGGTGAGGTCCTTGCGGTGGTGGAGGCGGGCCAGGGACTGCGGTACGAGGAGGACGCCCACGCCCGCCGCCACCAGCTCGATCGCGTCCGCCGTGGTCGCCGGGCGCTCGACGGCGGGGCGGCCGGGCAGGGTCTCCCAGGCGAGGAGGTCGTCCAGCGGGTGCAGCACGATCTCGTCGGACAGCTCGGCGAGCGACACCTCCTCCGCGGCGGTCGCGACGTGGTCCTTGGGGATCACGACGACGGTCGTCTCGGTGTAGAGGGGGATCGCACTCAGGACGTCCCGGTCGACCGGGAGCCGTACGAGACCGGCGTCTGCGCCGCCGTCCGCCAGCAGCTCCGGCGCCTCGGCCGCGGTGGCCTGGACGAGCTCCAGAGAGGTGTGGGGAAGCCGCTCGTGCCAGACCCTCACCCACTTGGTGGGCGTCACGCCGGGAACGTACGCGAGCCTGAAGGATGAGGGGATGTCCGAGCCTGTCACGGAACCAGGCTACCGGCAGGTGGTCGGAGGTATGTCCCATGGTCGATACCCTGGACCCATGACGTCGCACAAGACCGCCCAGACCATGAAGCCCGCCACGGCGGCGAAGAAGCTGGGTGTGTACCTCCAGGCCACCCCCGCCGAGTTCCAGGAGGGTGCCGTCTCCCGCACCGAGCTCAACGCCCTCCAGACCGACCCGCCCGCCTGGCTGGTGGAGCTGCGCCGCACCGGCCCGCACCCCCGCCCGGTCGTCGCCGCGAAGCTCGGCATCTCCATCGCGGGGCTCGCCCGCGGCGGGGTCACCGAGGCGCTCACCACCGAGCAGATCGACGCGCTGAAGGACGAGATGCCCGAGTGGCTCGAGAAGGAACGCGCCACGCAGGCCGAGGTGCGCAAGGAGTCCGCCCGGATCAAGGAGCGCAACGCCGAGCGGGCCGCGCAGTCCGGCCGGCAGTAGCCCCGTCATCAGTAATCCGGCCGTCAGCAGACCGGCGGACGAGCGCACCTGATGTCAGGGCCGACAGCCCCACCCCTGAGGGAGCTGGCCCGGGCTCACCGCACGGTGGATCGTCTCGGCCGGCTCCCGCGCGTCCTCGGTGAACGTGTCCACCCGTATCTTCCGCGCGTCGCGCAGTTCGATGAAGCAGCCGAAGCCCGTCCCCCGGGCCTCGGCCGGCAGGCGTCCGTCCTCGGCCGAGGCTGAGCCGATCCGCTCGATGTCCGCCGATTCCGCCCGGGTCCGGGGGCGCGTGGCAGGGAAACCGGCGGCCGCACGCCACGGGCCCGCGGCCGGGTTCCGCCCCGCCGACGCGTACGTCGGCGGAACGGCCCAGCCACGGGCCCGTCAGGTTGTCGGACCGGTCAGAGAACGCCGGACTTGTCGATGGTGACCTTGGCGCGGGTCTTGCCACTGGACGAGCCGAGCGCCTCGATCTTGCGGACCAGGGCCATGCTGTCGTCGTCGGCGACCTCACCGAAGACCACGTGCTTGCCGTCCAGCCACGGGGTGAGCACCGTGGTGATGAAGAACTGCGAACCGTTGGTGTTCTTCCCGGCGTTGGCCATCGAGAGCAGGCCCACACGGTCGTGCTTGAGCGTGAAGTTCTCGTCGGCGAACTTCTCGCCGTAGATGCTCTTGCCGCCGGTGCCGTCACCGCGGGTGAAGTCGCCGCCCTGGAGCATGAAGTCCGTGATGACACGGTGGAAGGACGAGCCGGCGTAGCCGAAGCCCTTCTCGCCGGTGGCGAGCGCGCGGAAGTTCTCCGCCGTCTTGGGGACGACGTCGTCGAACAGGTTGAACGTGATCCGCCCTGCGGGCGCGTCGTCGATGGTGATGTCGAAGTAGACCTTGGTTGTCATGGTGACATCCTCACATTCCTGGCAACCGCAGGTGAAACCCGGGTTGGGTCGGCACGTCGGACGCCCTGTTCCGCTCACCTCCCGGCGGCCTCCTCGTGGACCGCGTGGACGGCGTCCACCAGGGCCGTTCCGCGCGGGCCGCCGGCGAGCCGGGAGCCCATCCGCTTCATGACGTCCCGACGGCGATCGAGGCATCCGGGCCGGCGCGGGCGGCAGCAGCAGCCGCCCGCGCCGTCGCGGCCGAGCACCCGGGGCCGGGGCCGTAGGAGCGGTTCGCACCGCTCGGTCAGAGGCCGAGGGCGTTGACCAGGTGCCCCGCTCTCCCGTGGAACCGCGACCCGGGGCCTCCCCCCGTCCCGCCGCGGTCAGCGGATGCCCGCCTCCAGGCTCAGGCTCCAGCGGCCCGGCAGGCCGGTCAGCGTGATGGTGGACAACGGACGGACGTCGACGTTCCAGTACGCGGAGGGCGGGGCGTTCAGGGCGTAGACGAGGGCGGCCCGGATCACGGCGGGTTCGGCGACCGCGACGACGAGGCCGTCGGCGGCGGGGCGGGTGTCCAGCCAGCCGCCGACCCGCCCGATGAAGCCGAGCATCGACTCGCCGCCGTGCGGCGCGCTGCGCGGGTCCGCCAGCCAGTGGTCCACGGCGGCCGGTTCCCGGGCCGTGACCTCGCCCAGCGTCAGCCCACGCCAGCGGCCCATGTCCCAGTCGCGCAGGGCCGGCTGAGCCATGGGCGCGAAGCCGAGGGCGTCCCCGGTGGCACGGCTGCGCGGAGTGGGCGAGCAGTAGCGCAGCTCGGCGGCGCCGAGCGGCACGAGCGTGTGGGCGACGAGCTGCACCTCGTGCCAGCCGGCCTGATCGAGCGGCCGGTCGTCGTCGAAGCGTTCGGCCAGCCGGGAGGAGCTGCGCGCCGCTGCGACCAGAGAGACCCGAAGCGTCATGGCGGGATGGTGGAGCCGAACGCCCGTTTGGTCAAGAGGGCGCGCGTCGGGGCGCCGCGTTCAGCCGCCCAGGAGCCCGTCGAAGGCGGTACGGAGGCGGCGGACGCCCTCCACGATCTCGGCCGCCCCGGAGACCGCGGCGAAGCTCAGACGGACGTGGCCGGCCGGGGGTTCGGCGCAGAAGTAGGGCCGCCCCGGGGCGATGGCGACGGAGGCGCGCAGGCCGGCCGAGACGACGGCCGGCTCGTCGGTGGCCGTCCCCGCGCCGCCGCCGGGGAGCCGGAGCCAGAGGCTGCCGCCGCCCGCCGGGAGATGCGGCAGCGCGAGTTCCGGCAGCTCGCCGCCGAGAGCCGCCGCCATGGTCGTACGGCGGTGCCTCAGCTCGGTGGCGACGGCGGCGAGGTGGCGGCCCCAGGACGGGGAGCCGACGAGTTCCAGCGCGGCTTCCTGGAGCGGCCGGGGTACGAAGAAGCTGTCGACGACCTGGATGGCCCGCAGGCGCTCCAGCACCGGCCCGCGGGCGGCCAGGGCCCCGACCCGCAGACTGGGCGAGGTGACCTTGGTGAGCGAGCAGACGTGGACGACGACGCCGTCGGGATCGTCGGCGGCCAGCGGCGCCGGGAGAGGTCCGGCGTCGTCGTGGACGAGCCGGCGGGCGAAGTCGTCCTCGACCACGAACGCCCCGGCCGCGCGGGCGATGGCCAGGATCTCGGGGCGGCGGGCGGGCGCGAGGGTGGCCCCGGTGGGGTTCTGGAAGAGCGGCTGGGTGACGAAGACCCGGGCGCCGGTGGCCCGGAAGGCGTCGGCGAGCAGTTCGGGGCGTACCCCGTCGGCGTCCATCGGCACGGGGACGGGGCGCAGCCCGGTGGCGCGGGCGGCGGCGAGCATCCCGGGGTAGGTGGGCGACTCCACGAGGACCGGGGCACCGGGCGGGGCGAGCGCGCGCAGCGCGGTGGCCAGGGCGCTCTGGCCACCCGCGGTGATCAGGACGTCGGCGCCGGAGACGGCGGGGCCGATCTCGCGCGCGAACCAGGAACGCAGTTCGGGCAGTCCGTCCGTCGGGGGGCGGCCCCAGGCGCCGGGCCTGCGGCCCGCGCGGGCGAGGGCCGCGGAGAGCGCCCGCTCGGGCTGGAGGGAGGCGTGGAGGTAGCCGCCGTTGAACTCGATGACGCCGGGTGGCGGTGCGGCGAGGGTGATCAGCACGCCGGAGGCGTCCACGGTGCGCGGCACCACCTCGGGCCCGCCGTCGCCGCTCAGCGACACCTCCTGCCAGGACGTGTCGCCCGGCGCGGGCGGGGCCACGCGGGGATGCGCCCGGAAGGCGCCGGAGCCGGGGCGGGTGACGACGAGCCCTTCGGCGGCGAGCTGGGCGATGGCGCGGGAGACAGTGACGGGGCTGACCCGGAACCGCTCGACGAGTGCACGACTGGACGGCAGCTTTCCACCGGGAGAGTAGCGGTTGAGGTCGGCCCGCAGGGAAGTGACCAGTTCGGTGACGCTGCTACGCTCTTGCATGAGAGCAGATAATAGCGCTATCCATCCTTCATCGATAGCGGTTGCCGAGCCGGTAGGCACCCCTCGGACCGCTCGGGCGATCCCGCCGGCAGCGGCCACGTCTTCGACTTCGGCGGCGGACAGGTCGGGAAGCAGGCCCGCGCCGGGGTCCTCGGGCGGCCGGAGCGGCACCGTGCTCGCCGGGCTCGGCGTGGTGGCGTTCTCACTCACCTTCCCGGCGACGGCCTGGGGTCTGGAGAGTTTCGGCCCCTGGTCCCTGGTCGCTCTGCGCAGCGTGCTCGCCGCCCTGATCGCGGGCAGTGTGCTGCTGGCCGCGCGCGTCCCGCCGCCCGAACGCCGGCACTGGGCAGGCCTCGCGGTCGTCGGGGGCGGGGTGGTGGTGGGCTTCCCGCTGCTAACGACGCTGGCGCTGCAAACCTCCACCACCTCGCACGCGGCCGTGGTCGTGGGCCTGCTCCCCCTGACCACGGCGGTGCTGGGCTCCCTGCGCACCGGTGAGCGCCCTTCGCGCACGTTCTGGACCGCGGCTCTCGCCGGGGCCGCCGTGGTGATCGCCTTCACCGTGCAGCAGAGCGGAGGGGCTCTCGCCGCGGGCGACCTGTACCTGTTCGGCGCGCTGCTCGTGTGCGCGGCCGGGTACACCGAGGGCGGCCGGCTGGCCCGGCTGATGCCGGGATGGCACGTGATCGGCTGGGCCCTGGTCCTGTGCCTGCCGCTCGCGGTGGCGGGCTCCCTGGTGGCCCTGCCCCTCGAACCCGTGCACCTGAACGCCCACGGCGTCCTCGGACTGGTGTGGGTCGCCGCCGGGTCGACCTTCCTCGGACTGTACGTCTGGTACCGGGGCATGGCGGCGATCGGTGTCGCCCGGGCCAGTCAGCTCCAGCTCGCCCAGCCGCTGCTGACGCTCGTATGGTCCTTCCTCCTGCTCGGCGAGGAGATGTCCGCCGCGGCTCCGGTCGCGGCGGTGGCCGTGCTCGTCTGCATCGCCGCCACCCAGCGGGCCGGCCGCGGCGCAGCGGGGGAATCCCGGCGCGTACGGTCATAGACTTGTCGACACGAACACCGTCTCCCCCTGTGAGGAGGTCGCTCCCGATGGAGGCACACACGGGCGACCGGCTGCTGATGCACGGCAGGACCGTGGGACAGCGCGACCGGGTCGCCGAGATCATCGAGGTGCTCGGCGACGGGGGCGCTCCCCCGTACCGGCTCCGCTTCGACGACGGCCACGAACACCTGATGTCACCGGGCCCCGACAGCGTCGTCCAGCACAGGGAGGCGCCGGAGGACGGGCAGTAGCGGCAGGAGGCGCGTGGCCGGGGCTCGCACCCCGGGCCCCGGCCACCGCACGCTCGCCGGCCATGCGCCCATGCGCCCATGCCCTGCCCTCAGCCGTGCGCTGCCCCGGCCGGCCCGGCCACCGCGCGCACCGTAGACCGGACCGGGGACCCGGGTCTGGAGACCGGACCCGGGACGCTGGGACCCCGGGACACTGGGACCCCGGGACGCTGGGACCCGGGATCACCTCGACGAAGGGCGGCCGCGGTGCGGATACGTGCGGCCCCGGTCCGGATAGAGCCGGACCCGGTCCGTGTAGTGGTCGGCCACGACGCGCCGCATGGCACCGATCCGGTCCGCCATCACACTCTTCCCCGAGAAGAAGACATGGCCGCCCACCTCCGCGTGGTCCCGGGCGAGGGTGAGGTGGCGGGAGAGTTCCGCCGGGTCCTGCCAGGCGTCCGCCTGGGCGGGATCCCCCGCCTTGTACAGCGCCTCGCCCACGTACAGATCGACGCCCGTGCCCCGGACGGTCCGGCTCCACCAGGCGAGGACCTTGGCGTAGTCGGCGGCGGCCTGGCCGACGTGCCAGTAGATCTGCGGGCAGATGTAGTCGATCCACCCTTCCTTGACCCACTTGCGGGTGTCGGCGTAGAGGTCGTCGTAGGTCTGCACGCCTGCCCGGGTGTCCGAACCCAGCGGGTCGGTCGCCGCGTTGCGCCAGACCGCGAACGGACTGATGCCGAAGCGGACGTGGGGCTTGATCTGCCGGATCCGCTCCCCCGTCTCGCGCACGAGCCGGTCGATGTTGTCGCGCCGCCAGGCCGCCCGGTCGGCGAAGCCGCCGCCGTACCGCTCGAACTCCGCGTCGTCGTCGAAGGTCTGACCGGCCACCGGATACGGGTAGAAGTAGTCGTCCCAGTGCACCGCGTCGATGTCGTAGCGCCGCACGGCGTCCAGCATCGCGTCCTGGACGAAGCGGCGGACCTCCGGCAGCCCGGGGTTGTAGTAGAGCTTCCCGCCGTACGGCACGACCCAGCTCGGGTTCCGCCGGGCCGGGTGGGAGGCGACGAGGCGGGTGGGGTCGGTGTGGTTCGCCACCCGGTAGGGGTTGAACCAGGCGTGCAACTCCAGGCTTCGGTCGTGCGCCGCGCGCACCGCCGTGCCGAGCGGGTCCCAGCCCGGGTCCTTCCCCTGGGTCCCGGTGAGGCAGGCGGCCCACGGCTCGTGCGGCGAGGGCCACAGGGCGTCGGCGGTCGGCCGGACCTGGAGCACCACCGCGTTGAGCCGCAGCTCGACCGCCCGGTCCAGATACGCGAACAGCTCGGTCTCCTGTCGCGCCGCTGTGAGCCCCGGCTTGGACGGCCAGTCGATGTTCGCGACCGTCGCGATCCACATACCGCGCACCTGGCCCGGCGCCGCGAACCGTCCGCCGCCCCTTGCCCTCCCCGCCGGAAAGGCGACCGCGTCACCGGCCGACGTCATCGCCGCCAGCAGTCCGGCCGCACCCAGCACGAACGCCCTTCTCGCCACTCCGGTTCGCCGCATCCTGGCCCACCTCTCTCCACCATGTCCCACCCGAACTCCGATAGCTCTACGTAACCGCATCCTTCCCATCCGTGGCCGCCATGACCCGCGGGGCGTCCGCATCGGCATTCGGAGTAACGTCGTGGGGTCGAGGCGGGCACCGGAATCACACGGGGCCCTGCGATACGGGAACAGCGAAAGGCACGAGGTGACGGACTCTATGGCCGACATTGCACGCGTCGGAGTGGTGGGCTGTGGCCAGATGGGCGCAGGTATCGCGGAGGTGTGCGCGCGCAGCGGCCTCGAAGTGAAGGTCGCCGAGACCACCGGCGAAGCGCTGGAGATCGGCCGCACCCGGCTGTACAACTCCCTCTCGAAGGCCGCCGAGCGCGGCAAGATCAGCGCGGAGGAGCGGGACGAGACCCTCGGCCGACTGAGCTTCACCACCGACCTCGGGGAGTTCGCCGACCGCGATCTCGTCATCGAGGCCGTCGTGGAGAACGAGCAGGTCAAGACCGAGATCTTCCAGGTGCTCGACCAGGTGGTGACCCGGCAGGACGCGATTCTGGCCTCCAACACCTCCTCGATCCCGCTGGTGAAGCTGGCCGTCGCCACCTCGCGGCCGGACCGGGTCATCGGCATCCACTTCTTCAACCCGGCCCCGGTGCAGAAGCTCGTCGAGCTGATCCCGGCGCTGACCACCTCGGACGAGACGATCGCCCGCGCCGAGGCCGTCGTACAGGACGTTCTCGGCAAGCACCCGATCCGCGCCCAGGACCGGTCCGGCTTCGTCGTGAACGCGCTGCTGATCCCGTACCTCCTCTCCGCGATCCGGATGTTCGAGTCGGGCATCGCCAGCCGCGAGGACATCGACAACGGCATGGAGATGGGCTGCGCCCACCCGATGGGCCCGCTCAAGCTGGCCGATCTGATCGGCCTGGACACCGTGGCCTCGGTCGCGGACTCGATGTACGCGGAGTACAAGGAGCCCCTGTACGCCGCTCCCCCGCTGCTCCAGCGGATGGTCGACGCGGGCCGCCTCGGCCGCAAGACGGGGTCGGGCTTCTACCCGTACGGCTGACCGCCTGTCCGCGGGCCCGGCGCTCACGCTGCCGGGCCCGCCGGGGCACGTTCTGCGAGGACAGGGCCGTGTACGGTCCCGTAGAGCCTCGTCTGCCGAGTGCGCGAGCGGACCCTGACACACCGTGCCCGAACTGCCGCCGAACCTCGTTTCACCTGATCAGAAGGCACTGATCGAGTGCGTTGCCGGATGACCTGCGCCCGCACCCGTATCCGTCCGCAGGCCGCGGCTATGACGCCCGACGCTCCCCGAGGCCGGCCCTGGAGTTCTCCTCGCCCGACACGCCATGCTCTGCCCCTGCCTCCGCACCTGCCGCACGAGGCACCGGCACACCGCGTGTTTCGCGCCTCGCGCCGAGAGCCGGCCACGGTGGGGGTCACGAGCCCGCCGCCGGGACGTGGACGAGCGGGCGGCCTGTCTCTCAGTGGCCGGCGGTGAGCCGGCCGGCGAGCTTGTCGTGCATCTCGGCGCTGGCCTTGTTCAGGCCGATGATGGTGACCTTCTTGCCGTGCTGGGCGTATTTGGTCTCGATGGCGTCCAGGGCGGCGACGGAGGAGGCGTCCCAGATGTGGGCGTCGGTGAGATCGATGACGACGTCGTCGGGGTCGTCCTTGTAGTTGAACTGGTAGACGAGGTCGTTGGAGGAGGCGAAGAAGAGTTCGCCGGTGACCGCGTAGACGACCTGGTTGCCGTCCGGATCGATGACCCCGGAGACCTCGGCGATGTGGGCGACCCGCTTCGCGAAGATCACCATCGCGGTGATGCAGCCGAGGACGACACCAATGGCCAGGTTGTGCGTGGCGACCACTGCGGCGACGGTCACGACCATGACGGTGGTCTCGCCGACCGGCATGCGCTTGAGCGTCTTGGGCTGGATGGAGTGCCAGTCGAAGGTGGCGAAGGAAACCAGGATCATCACCGCGACCAGAGCGGCCATCGGAATGTCCGAGACAACCGGGCCGAACGCGATACACAGGACCATCAGGAAGGCGCCGGCGAGGAACGTGGACAGGCGGGTGCGGGCTCCGGACGTCTTCACGTTGATCATGGTCTGACCGATCATGGCGCAGCCGCCCATACCTCCGAAGAACCCGGTCACGATGTTGGCGACGCCCTGGCCGATGGACTCGCGGGTCTTGTTCGAGTGGGTGTCGGTGATGTCGTCGACCAGCTTCGCGGTCATCAGCGACTCCATCAGCCCCACCAGCGCGAACGCGAAGGCATAGGGGGCGATGATCGTCAGCGTGTCCATCGTGAACGGCACATCGGGCAGACCGGGCGCCGGCAGCGACGAAGGCAGATCGCCCTTGTCACCGACATTCGGCACCGCGATGCCCGCAGCAACGGTGATCACCGTCAGCGTGACGATGGCCACCAGCGGCGCGGGGATCACCGTGGTGATCTTCGGGAAGAACACCATCAGCGCCAGGCCGCCGACGATCAGCGGGTAAACGGCCCACGGCACGTCCCGCATCTCCGGGACCTGCGCCATGAAGATCAGGATCGCCAGGGCGTTGACGAAGCCGACCATCACCGAGCGCGGCACGAACCGCATCAGCTTCGCCACCCCGAGCGCGCCCAGCACCATCTGCATCAGACCGCCGAGGATCACGGCGGCGATCAGGTAGCCGAGGCCGTACTCATGGTTGAGCGGCGCGATCACCAGGGCTATGGCGCCGGTGGCGGCGGAGATCATGGCCTTGCGGCCGCCCACGATGGAGATCACCACGGCCATCGTGAACGAGGCGAACAGGCCGATCGCCGGGTCGACACCCGCGATGATCGAGAAGGAGATCGCCTCGGGAATCAGCGCCAGAGCCACCACAAGGCCGGCCAGCACCTCGGTACGGAAGACCTTCGGGGAGGCGAGCCAGTCCGGCTTGGACATACGCAGCCTGGGAGCCGCGGACAGCGGTGTAGACATGCAACCGTCTCTGTTCGGGCGCACACATCCACCTGTGCGGACACGCACGCATCGTTCTCGACTCCCCACGCGGGTGGAATCCCGCCGACCCGGTGCCGATGGGGCCCTGCCGGATCGAGTGGCAGCCTTCGCGGCTGACAGTCGGGCATCATTGCCCGATAAGCCTGTGAGGCCCCGGCCGGGAGTCAAACGTCAGCGAGGTCTGCCCAGCGGGTTCGGCCCACTGCAAAATCGTACCCTGACGTGAGGGCAGAGTGCGAGTTGCGGCTTGTGAAATGCAGGTAAATACGTCTGAGGATCATGTGATCCTGGACACGTATGCTGGTTCTCTTCGAACGTTCGAAGAGAAGCCGGTTTATCGAGGAGGCAGGCGCGGAGATGACAGAGCGGCAGATGCAGATCGGTGAGGTGGCCGAGCGGACCGGCCTGTCGCTCCGCACGATCCGGCACTACGAGGAAGTCGGCCTGGTCATCCCCTCCGCCCGCAGCAAGGGCGGCTTCCGTCTGTACACCGAGACGGACGTCGGCCGCCTGATGGTGATCCGCCGCATGAAACCGCTGGACTTCTCACTGGAGGAGATGCGGGACCTCTTGGAGATCGTCGACCGCATCGCAGCCGACGACGCGTCCACTGCCGGGGAGCGGGAACGCCTGCACGAGCGGCTGGACTCGTACCGGAAGGTGGCCGACGCGCGCTGCGAGACGCTACGCGCTCAGCTCATGGCCGCAGAGGACTTCGCCGCCACCCTGCGTCGCAGGCTCCACGCCCAGAAGTCCTGACGGCGCGGCCCTCGGGGCAGGACCCACCTCCCGACCGGAGCCTCTGTCCGGGGCGCCCCGCTACGAGCAGGTGACCGGCATCCATGACGATGAGGAAGGTCATGGCCGGCCATCCGCCGAGGCCGGTGCACCGGCTTTCCGCACGGCCTGCCCGGGCGGTCTCGCGCGCACGCCTTGAGTGCAGCGGCCACATCGCCGACATAGGAGTCCGCCCCCATCGGGCCGACCGCGCGGCACCCCTGCCCGCGGAGTGCGGAGGTCTGCACCGCACCTCACACTACCCTCTCGTAAGGGCAGCTTTACGTGTCTCTCTGCTTCGATTCCCGGTTCCGAGTGACTGACATCGGTCGCACGGAGTCGTGGACGGCACCGAGCCCCCGTTCACATGGGCCGTGAGGGTGCCGGAGTCCCGTGATAATGGATCACCCCGTAACTCTCCGGTAGCGTCAGCGTATGAGCCATCCACATCCTGATCTGAAGCCCGCCCCTCCTCTCGTCGCAGAAGGGCTGAGGGTCGTCGCCCTGGGCGGTCTCGGAGAGATCGGCCGGAACATGACCGTCTTCGAGTACGCCGGCAAGCTGCTGATCGTCGACTGCGGTGTGCTGTTCCCCGAGGAGACCCAGCCCGGCGTCGACGTGATCCTGCCCGACTTCACCTCGATCCGGGACCGTCTGCACGACGTCGTCGGTGTGGTCCTCACCCACGGGCACGAGGATCACATCGGCGGCGTGCCCTACCTGCTGCGTGAACGCCGGGACATCCCGGTCATCGGCTCGAAGCTGACGCTCGCCTTCCTTGAGGCCAAGCTCAAGGAGCACCACATCAAGCCCACGACGGTGCGGGTGAAGGAAGGGGAACAGCGCGACTTCGGGCCTTTCGGCTGCGAGTTCGTGGCGGTCAACCACTCCATCCCGGATGGTCTCGCGGTCGCGATCCGGACCGGCGCGGGCATGGTCCTGCACACCGGTGACTTCAAGATGGACCAGTTCCCGCTGGACGACCGCATCACCGACCTGCGGGCCTTCGCCCGGCTCGGCGAGGAAGGGGTCGACCTGTTCCTCACCGACTCCACCAACGCCGAGGTGCCGGGTTTCACCACATCCGAGCGAGAGCTGAACCCCGCCATCGAGCACGTCATGCGGACCGCCCCGCGCCGGGTCATCGTCTCCAGCTTCGCCAGCCACGTCCACCGTATCCAGCAAGTCCTCGACGCCGCGCATCAGCACGGGCGGAAGGTCGCCTTCGTGGGCCGGTCCATGGTCCGCAACATGGGCATCGCCCGCGAACTGGGCTATCTGAGGACGCCGCCGGGCCTCGTGGTCGACGCCAGGGAGTTGGAGAAGCTGCCCGACCACAAGATCACCCTGGTCTGCACGGGCTCCCAGGGCGAGCCGATGGCCGCCCTCTCCCGCATGGCCAACCGCGATCATTCGATCCGCATCGGGCAGGGCGACACCGTCCTGCTCGCCAGCTCCCTCATCCCGGGCAACGAGAACGCGATCTACCGGGTGATCAACGGGCTGACCCGCTGGGGCGCCAACGTCGTCCACAAGGGCAACGCCAAGGTCCACGTCTCCGGCCACGCCAGCGCGGGTGAACTGGTCTACTGCTACAACATCGTCAAGCCCCGCCACGTCATGCCCGTCCACGGCGAGTGGAAGCACATGCGGGCCAACGCCGACCTCGCCATCCGCACCGGCGTCGCACCGGACCGTGTGATCATCGCCGAGGACGGCGTCGTCGTCGACCTCGTCGACGGGCGCGCCTCGATCACCGGAAAGGTCCCGGCCGGCTACGTGTACGTCGACGGCATGACGGTCGGAGGCGCGACGGAGGCATCCCTGAAGGACCGCCGCGTCCTGGCGGAGGAGGGCGTGGTCACCATCGTGGCGATCGTCGACGCCGACACCGGAGCACTCGCGGAGGCGCCCGACTTCCTCGCCCGCGGATTCGAGCACGACGACACCACCTTCGAGCCCGTCGTCCCGCTCATCGAGAAGACCCTGGCCGCAGCGGCGCAAGAGGGCATCGGAGACCACCACCAGCTCGAACAGCGCATCGCCCGTGCCGTCGCCTCCTGGGCCTTCCGCAGCCACCGGCGCAAGCCCCTGATCATCCCTGTCGTCATCGACGCCTGACACAGCGTCACCGACCGGAGGCACCCCCACCATGACCACCCGCTTCGAGGAACTCGACTGGAAGCCGACACCGATCGGCGACATCAGCCTGCGGCGCCGGCGCGACCCGTTGTCGGGAGACGACGTGTACGAGGTGAAGCTCGGGGACGAGTTCCTGATGTCCAGCCTCTTCACCGAGGGCGAGATCGCCCTCGCCCGACTGGGCCTCGCCCCGGTCGCGCACCACCCCGGCCTCGATGTCGCCGTCGGCGGCCTCGGCCTCGGGTACACGGCACACGCCGCCCTGGAGGAGCGGAACGTTCGCTCCCTGATCGTCGTCGACACCCTCGGCGAGGTCATCGACTGGCACCAACGCGGCCTGGTCCCGCTCGGCACCACACTCGACTCGGACGACCGCTGCCGGCTGGTGCACGGCGACTTCTTCGCCATGGTGGCGGCGGGCCACGGGCTGGACCCGCAGACCGAGGGCCGCCTCTTCCACGCCATCCTGCTGGACGTCGACCACTCCCCCCGCCACGTGCTGCACCCGAGCCACGCCGCTCTCTACCGGTCGGCGGGCCTGAGCGCCCTCTCGCGCCTCCTCCACCCCGGAGGCGTCTTCGCCCTGTGGTCCAACGACCCGCCGGACGACGGCTTCGTCTCCCTCCTCGCCAACGGCTTCCAGCACGCCGCCGCCCACGTGGTGGAGTTCCCCAACCCGCTGCGAGGCGGCACCTCGACCAACACCATCTACGTGGCCGTCACGAGCAGCGTCGCAGAACGAAGGGCCTGACCGTCCCGCATGGACAAGCCGGCCGGCGCACGCCACGCCGCACCGGGCCGTCCCCTGCCGAAGAGCGCTGTCGCCCGACGTCGCCGTGCCCCGCTTCGGGCGGCACCGACCGGTCGACGAGAACGGTCGGCCTCGGCACCGGCTCGGCATGGCGATCCCGGTGCCGACGCCCGTAAGCACGGGGACGGCCAGAAGCGCGGCCGGATGCTGCGCCACGGCGCGGGCCACCTCGGCCGAAAGACCGGGCCGGCTTCTACCCGTACGCCTGAACCGCCCGCGCCATGCGCCGAAGCGAGCCGGTCCCGGTCACCCCCCCCGGGGCCGGCTCCTCGCGCGTGCGGGGCGTTCGTGCGCGGCCGGGTCAGCCCAGTCTCAGGTGGTGCAGCATCAGCAGGGCGGCCGCCATGTTCGCGGCGGGCACCTCGCCCCGGGCGATCATGTCCGGGACCACCTTGAGCGGTATCCACTCGCGGCGCGAGGACTCGAAGGCGTCCCTGGGATGCCCGGTCCAGTGCGCCTCGTCGGACCAGAAGAGGTGGTGGCGGGCGTCGGTGAGGCCGTTCGACGGTTCCACGGTGAGCAGCGGGCGCAGCTCGCCGGGGCGCCAGCCGGTCTCCTCCTCCATCTCCCGGGCCGCCGCCACCGCGATGTCCTCGCCGTCCTCGACGACGCCCGCGGCCAGTTCCCACCCCCAGCTGTCGGTGATGAACCGGTGCCGCCAGAGCAGCAGCACCTCGTTCGCCTCGTTGACGACGGTGGCGGCCGCGACGGGTCGCAGCCGGATGACGAAGTGGTCGAGGTGACTGCCGTCGGGGAGCTGGACGTCCGCCAGATTCACCCGGAACCACGGGTTCTGATACACATTCCGTTCGTTCAAGTTCGCCCACTGCATGGTTCTGCCGCCTTTCGACATGTTGGGGTCAACATGTCAGCAGGCTCGGCTGTCACGGGGAGCGCACGACGGGGCGTCGGCAGAGCTCACAGAGGCACGCGGAGCGCCTCGTCGATGAGGTCGGTGGTCCCCACCGCGTCGGAGCAGCCGCTCGCCGCCAGTTCGCTCCGGACCTGCCGCAGCCGGTCGCGCAGCCGCTGGGACTCCATTCCCCGGGCCCTCATCGCCATTTCGGCAGCTGTACCGGCCGCGCGGTCGGCCTCGCCCTGAAGCAGCTCGATATGACTCAACATCGCGAGACGGTGCACGCGCCCCCGGTCGTGCGCCGGGGCGCGCACGGCGGAGGCCGCGTGCTCCCGGGCGGCGGGCAGGTCCCCGAGACCGAGCAGCGCCTCCGCCACCTGGACGTCGACCAGGCCCGGCTGGACGTACCCGGTCTCGTCCGGCTCCCGGCCGGTGTGGATCCGGCCCGCCTGCGCCTCGGCCCGCCCGATGCAGGCCCGGGCGCTCGCCGCGTCGCCCAGCCGGGCGTACGCCTTGGCCTGCATGGCGTGCAGATCGGCGGCGAGGGCGGGGGTGATGTGATCGCCGGCGGCCCGCAGCGCGGCCTCGGCGAAGGCGATGGAGCGGCGGTAGTCGCCGAGGAACAGCGACTGGGTGACCAGCAGCGCGATCACATAGCCGCCCAGCCCCCGGTCCCCGCTGGATTTGGCGAGCCGCAGCGCCTGGTGGAAGTAACGCTGGGCGAGTCCGTGGGCGTCGGAGTCGTAGGCGCAGATGCCCGCCACCGCCACGAGCCCCGCCGTCGCCCGGTGCAGGCTCCGGCCCAGGGCGTCGCTGTAGCCGCCGCGCAGCAGCGGCGCGGCCTCCGCGTTGAGGAAGCGGACGATCCGGGACCTGGTCGCGAGGCCGCCCGTCTTGCGGTACATCTGCTCGTAGTGGTCGCGGGCCGACTTGAGCATCGCTATGTCGGCCGCGCTGACCCGGCCCGGTCCCGGCCGCGAGACGTCGGTGTCCTCCGGGGGGTTCTCCCACTCCCAGACCGGCATCACCGCCGGCGTGCCGGTGACGGCGGGCACGGTGGCCAGATGCGGGCGCCGCTGTTCGTCGGAGCGCCACAGGGCGGTGGCCCGCTCGACGAACCCGGAGAGGGAGGCGCCCTCGGCGCCGGTGTCCGCCCCCGTCCCGGCGAAGGCGCCCATCCCGACGTCGTCGAGCCCGACGGGCCGCCCCAGCCGGCCGGCCAGTACCTCGCAGATCAGGTCGGGCACCTGCCCCCGCGGGCGCTGGCCCTTGAGCCAGCGGGAGACCGCCGTGTGTTCGTACCGCAGGCTCAGCCCACGGGTCAGGCCCGCCCGGTTGACGTGACCGGCGAGGCCCGCACGGGACACACCGGCCTCCTCGATCAGGGCTTCGAGCAGGACATTGGGCTCCATCGTCCCCCCAGGTGCGTGTCGCAATGAGCCTAGTGGAGCACGATTCACACGGGGTGTGAACGGAATGCCCGAACCCTCCTGCTGTGCGCTCTGCCGCGCGGGTCCCGGGCCTCGGTTGAATGGGCTCCCTCGCAAGAGGCGGCCGGGTCGTCGGCTCCCCCTCGTAACGGCCTACGACCCGCACCCGCGCCGTCCGCGCTGCTGACCTGCCCGACACTCCGAGGCAGCGCGGACGGCGCCCGGACCGCACGGCCCACTGACCGACGACGAAGGAGGGTGGCTGCGGAACGGACATCGGCACCGCGTTCCTCCCGGTTCCGGTTCCGGCTCCGGCGTGTGGTCCCCGTCGCTCGGCGGGATGGAGAAGGGGCGTATCCGGTGGCCGGATACGCCCCTTCTCAACGCTGCGGCGGGCTACGCGCCGCGCAGCACCGCGCCCGTGCGCTCGGCGGCCAGGGCCACCGCGCTGTCGCGGGCGGCGGACGCCTCCTCGACGGTCAGGGTGCGGTCGGCGGCGCGGAAGCGCAGCGCGTACGCCAGGGACTTGTTGCCCCCGCCGATCTGCTCACCGGTGAAGACGTCGAACAGCCGCAGCGATTCGAGGAGTTCACCCGCGCCCTCGCGCAGGGCCCGCTCCACGTCGGCGGCCGGTACGTCCCCGGCGACGACGAGCGCGACGTCCTGGGTCGCCACCGGGAAGGTGGAGATCCGGGGCGCCTGGAGCGCTCCGTCGACGGCCTGCTCCAGGACGTCGAGCTCGACCTCGGCGGCGCAGGTCCGCTCGGGCAGGTGGAGCGCCTTGATGACGCGCGGGTGCAGTTCGCCCGCGTGTCCGAAGAGGGTCTCCTCGCCGTTCACGGTGACGTACAGCGCGGCACAGCGGCCTGGGTGCCAGGGGGCGTGCTGGTCGGCGCGGACGATGACCTCCACACCGGCCTCCGCGGCGATCGAGCGAGCGGCCTCGACGGCGTCCGCCCAGGTCGCCGGGGTGCCCTTGCCCCACCAGCCGGACTGCTCGCGGGCGCCCGCGAGGACGACGGCGGCGCGGCGCGGCTGACGCGGCAGGGCCGCGTCGAGACCGGCGATCTCCTCGTCGGTGGGCCGGCGGTCGACGGGCAGCCGGACCGCCTGCGTCTCCTCGCCGGTCGGCCTGAAGACCAGACCCGTCTCGAAGAGCGCCAGGTCGTGGCTGCCGCGACCGTCGTTGCGGCGCAGGGCGCCGAGGAGGCCCGGCAGCAGCGTGGTGCGCAGCGCCGGCTCCTCGTCGGAGAGCGGGTTGACGAGCTTGACCGTGCGGCGGCGGGCGTCGTCCGCCTCCAGGCCGAGCTGGTCCAGGACCGCGTCGCCGATGAACGGGTAGCTCAGCGCCTCGACGTAACCGGCTCCGGCCAACGCCCGGCCGATGCGGCGGTGCAGCCGCTGGCGGTCGGTGAGACCACGTCCGGAGGGGGGCGTGGGCAGCGTGGAGGGCAGGTTCTCGTAGCCCTCGAGACGGATGACCTCTTCGGCCAGGTCGTTCGGCTCGTTCAGGTCGGGCCGCCAGGACGGGACGGTGACGATCAGCTCGTCCTGCCCGTAGACGTCGCAGCCGACCTGCTGGAGCCGGCGGACGACGGTCTCGCGGCCGTAATCCATACCGGCGACCCGGTCCGGGTGGTCGGCGGGCATCGCGATGGTGCGCGGCGCGGACGGGGCGGTGATCTCGGTGACCCCGGCCTCGGCGGTGCCGCCCGCGAGGAGGACCAGCAGATCCACCGTGCGCTGCGCGGCAGCGGCGGCGGCCTGCGGGTCGACGCCGCGCTCGAAGCGCTTGGACGCCTCGGAGGACAGCTTGTGGCGGCGCGCGGTGCGGGCGATCGAGATCGCGTCGAAGTGCGCGGCCTCGATGACGACCTCGGTGGTGAGGGCGTGCTCGCCGTCCGCGTCGGCGATCTCGGTGTTGGCCCCGCCCATGACGCCCGCGAGGCCGATGGGCCCGCGGTCGTCGGTGATGACGAGGTCCTCGGCGTCCAGCACGCGCACGGTGCCGTCCAGCGTGGTGAGCTTCTCGCCCTGCGCGGCTCGGCGCACACCGATCGGCCCCTCGACCCGGGTGCGGTCGTAGGCGTGCAGCGGCTGGCCGAGCTCCAGCATCACGTAGTTGGTGATGTCGACGGCCAGCGAGATGGGCCGCATCCCGGCCTTCTGGAGGCGGCGGCGCATCCAGATCGGGGAGCGGGCCTCGGGCTGGAGACCGGTGACGGTGCGCGCGGTGAAGCGGTCGCAGCCGATGGGGTCGGTGATCTTGACCGGGTAGCCGTACGCGTTCGGCGCGGGCACGTCCAGCAGCGCCGGGTCGCGCAGCGGCAGCCCGTACGCGATGGCGGTCTCACGGGCGACACCGCGCATCGAGAGGCAGTAGCCGCGGTCCGGGGTGACGGCGATGTCGAGGACCTCGTCGACGAGCTGGAGCAGCTCGATCGCGTCGGTGCCGACCTCGTGCTCCGGGGGCAGCACGATGATGCCGTGCGTGCCGTCGTCGCCCATGCCGAGCTCGTCGGTGGAGCAGATCATGCCGTGCGAGGTCTTGCCGTACGTCTTGCGGGCGGCGATCGCGAAGTCGCCGGGCAGGACCGCGCCCGGGAGGACCACGACGACCTTGTCGCCGACCGAGAAGTTGCGGGCGCCGCAGACGATCTCCTGCGGTTCGCCGGTGCCGTTGGCGGTGCCGACGTCGACGGTGCAGAAGCGGATGGGCTTCTTGAAGCCCTCCAGCTCCTCGATGGTCAGGACCTTGCCGACGACCAGGGGGCCCTTGAGGCCCGCGCCGATCTGCTCGACGGTCTCGACCTCGAGGCCGACGGAGACGAGCTTGGCCTGTACGTCACGGCCGGTCTCCGTCGCCGGCAGGTCGACGTACTCCCGCAGCCAGGAAAGCGGGACGCGCATCAGATCTCCATCCCGAACGGCCGGGTGAACCGGACGTCACCCTCGACCATGTCTCGCATGTCTTCGACGTTGTGGCGGAACATCAGCATCCGTTCGATGCCGAACCCGAAGGCGAATCCGCTGTACTTCTGGGGGTCGACGCCGCAGGCGGTGAGCACCTTGGGGTTGACCATGCCGCAGCCGCCGAGCTCGATCCAGCCCTCGCTGCCGCAGGTGCGGCAGGGTCGGTCCGGGTTGCCGACGGACTCGCCGCGGCAGACGTAGCAGACCATGTCCATCTCGGCGGACGGCTCGGTGAACGGGAAGAAGTTCGGCCGCAGCCGGGTCTTCATGTCCGGCCCGAAGAGCGCCTGGACCATGTGGTCGAGGGTGCCCTTGAGGTCGGCCATGGTGAGGCCCTCGTCGACGGCGAGCAGCTCGATCTGGTGGAAGACCGGGGTGTGCGTGGCGTCGAGCTCGTCGGTGCGGTAGACCCGGCCGGGGCAGACCACGTAGACGGGGGGCTTGCGCTCCAGCAGCGAGCGGGCCTGGACCGGGGAGGTGTGCGTACGCAGCACGACGCCGGACTGGTCGCCCTCGGTCGCCTTCCCGTCGGGCGTGGTGCCCTGGACGAAGAAGGTGTCCTGCATCTGGCGGGCCGGGTGGTCGGGCACGAAGTTCAGGGCGTCGAAGTTGAACCACTCCGCCTCGACCTCGGGGCCCTCGGCGATCTCGTAGCCCATGGCCACGAAGACGTCCGCGACGCGCTCCATGATGGTCGTCAGGGGGTGGCGGGCGCCGGCCGGGACGCGGTCGTAGGGCAGCGTGACGTCCACGGCCTCCTCGACGAGCACCCGGGCGTCCCGCTCGGCCTCCAGCTCCGCCTGGCGGGCGGCGAGCGCCTTGGAGACGGCTCCGCGGGCCTGGCCCACGCGCTTGCCCGCCTCGGCCTTGGCCTGCGGGGGCAGGGCGCCGATCTCGCGGTTGGCGAGGGACAGCGGCGAGGTGCCTCCGGTGTGCGCGGTCTTCGCCTGGGCGAGCGCGTCGAGGTCGCCGGCGGCGGCGAAGGCGGCGAACGCCTCGTCCCGCAGGCGCTCGATCTCTTCCGGTTTCAGTGCCTCGACCTCGACTGGGTCGTACGACTTGTTCGGTGCCGACATCTCTTCCCGTGCTTCCGATTGGCTGATGGCGCGACCCCGCTCGACGACTGGAGGACGCAAAGGTGCCAAAGGTCGAGTCTAAAGGCCGCAGGACGGTCGGGGCGCCCGCGGGCTGCTCACACCAGGTAGGCGGGCATGCTCACGGGCAGAATAAATCGGAATCGGGCTCCGCCGCCGGGCCCCCGGTCGACGGTGATGGTGCCGCCGTGCGCCTCGACGATGCCCTTGACGATGTAGAGGCCCAGCCCCGTGCCACCGCGTTTACTCCCCCGCCAGAAGCGGGTGAAGACGCGGCCCATCGACTCCTCGGGGATGCCGGGGCCTTCGTCGCTCACGGTGACAGCCGTTCCCATCTCGTCATCGGCGCCCGGCGCGGGTGCCGGGGCGATCTCAATGGTGACGGTTCCCTCGCCGTGGCGCACCGCGTTTTCCAGGAGGTTGCCCAGGACCTGGTCGACCTTGTCCGGGTCGGCCCACAGAGCGGGCAGCGGCCCCCGGGTGCGGACGAGGAAGCGCTCGGCGGCCTGGCCCCCCGTGATGAGCGCCTGGATGTGCCGTGCCACGGCGGCGGAGACGTCGACGGGCTGGCGGCGCAGCTCCAGCCGGCCGGAGTCGATGCGGGAGATGTCGAGCAGTTCGGCGATGAGCCGGGTGACCCGGCCGGCGTCCGCGTCGACGGTCTCCAGCATCAGCCGCTTCTGGTCGTCGGTGAAGCGTTCCCACTTGGCGAGCAGCGTCGCGGTGAACCCCTTGACGGAGGTCAGCGGGGAGCGCAGTTCGTGGGCGACGGTGGCGATCAGCTCGGCGTGGCTGCGTTCGGTACGCCGGCGGGCCTCGGTGCCCCGCAGCGAGACCACGACCCGTCGCACCGGGCCGAGCGGGTGCTCGCGTACGTAACGGGCGGAGACCAGCACCTCACGGCCGCCGGGCAGCAGCAGGTTGCGCTCGGGCTGGGCCTTGCGCGTGGTGAGACCGCCGTACGGGTCGGTCAGCTCCCACCAGCGCTTCCCCTTGAGGTCCTCCAGCGGGAGGGCGACGTCCAGGGGGCGTCCGATGGCGGCTGCGCGGGGGGTGGCGGTGATGCGGGCGGCGGCGGCGTTGAAGCAGACGACGCGCCCGCTCTCGTCGGCGACGACGAGACCGTCGGGAAGGTCGTCCGGGTCGATGTCGGGGGCTTCCTGGCCGAGGCCGGCGCCGAGGCCGTCCGGACCGGCCGCCGATCCGTCCGGCTCCTCTTCCGCAGCGCGTGCCGCGGTGGTGTGCGCCGGTCGCGGCGAGCTCATGCCGACAGCCATCTTCCCGTATCCCCACCTCTCGAACCGGTGCAGTGGGCCCCCGAGTTCGTCACCCTACTAGGCGGTGGCGAACCGGCGACACCCTGTGGGGGCGCGGAGAGGAGTGCGCCGGTGGGAGGGGCGCGGGAATGGCTGGGATCGTGTGCTGACGGGCCGTCGGGGCGGCGCTGCGTTCACGCGTCGGGGGTACGCCGGGGACGCTGCGCGCGGGCGGAGGCGTACAGGCAGACGGCGGCGGCGGTGGCGAGGTTGAGGCTCTCCGCCTTGCCGTGGATGGGGACGCGGACGACGGCGTCGGCGAGCGCGCGGGTCTCCTCGGGGAGCCCCCAGGCCTCGTTGCCGAAGACCCAGGCGGTGGGGGTCCCCATGGTGCCCGCGTCCAGCTCGTCGTCCAGATCGTCGGCGCCGGCCCCGTCGGCGGCGAGGATGCGCACTCCGGCGTCCCGGAGGCCCTGCACGGCCTGTTCGACGGGGACGCCGACGGCGACGGGCAGGTGGTAGAGCGAACCGACCGAGGCCCGTACGGACTTGGGGTTGTAGAGGTCGACCGAGGCGTCGGTCAGGATCACCGCGTCCGCGCCGGCCGCGTCCGCGCAGCGCAGTACCGTCCCGGCGTTCCCGGGGTCCCGCACGTTGGCCAGGACGGCCACCAGGGTGGGCTTCGCGGCGAGGATCTCCTGGAACGGGGTGTCCAGGAAGCGGCAGACGCCGATGAGGCCCTGCGGGGTGACGGTCTGCGAGACGTCGGCGAGGACGTCGTCGTCGGCCAGGTGCACCCGGGCGCCCGCGGTGTGGGCGGCCTCGACGATGTCGGCGTACCGGTCGGCGGCCTCGGGCGTGGCGAACAGCTCGATGAGCGTCGGCTCGCCGTCACCGCCCCGGTGGGCGGCGGCCTCGCGCACGGCCTGGGGTCCCTCGGCGATGAACCTGCGCTCCTTGCCGCGGAAGTTGCGGCGGGCCAGCCGGCGGGCGGCGGCGACTCGGGGGGAACGCGGGGAGATCAGTTCGGGGGTGCCCATGGTCGGCGGCGAGCCTCTCTGCGAACGGCTGTGGCGGTGTGCGGGTGTCGTCGGCGGACGTGTGCCGTCGGCGGGTCCAACGCACCGGACCCGCAGGCGGCGTACGCCTGCGGGTCCGGTGCGCTACCTGGAAGGGGGCCTGGATCAGGCGGCCTTCGGGGCGTTGACGTCGCTCGGGAGGGCCTTCTGAGCGACCTCGACGAGGGAGGCGAACGCATTGGCGTCGTTGACCGCGAGCTCGGCCAGGATCTTGCGGTCCACCTCGATGTTGGCGGCCTTCAGACCCTGGATGAGGCGGTTGTACGTCATGCCGTTCTGGCGGGCAGCGGCGTTGATGCGCTGGATCCACAGCTGACGGAAGTCGCCCTTGCGCTTCTTGCGGTCGTTGTAGTTGTAGACCAGGGAGTGGGTGACCTGCTCCTTGGCCTTGCGGTACAGGCGCGAGCGCTGACCGCGGTAGCCGCTGGCGGCCTCGAGGATTGCCCGGCGCTTCTTGTGGGCGTTGACTGCCCGCTTGACGCGTGCCACTTGTTAACTCCTTGTAGCGGGGCCGTGGGTGTCTTCACACGGCCCGGAAACGAATTGGTCCCGGTGTGATCGAGGTCGTGCCTCCGGGGCGAGCCGGAGGCCGGGCCTCACTTGCCGAGAAGCTTCTTGATCTTCTTGGCGTCGGCCGGAGCCACGACGACCGTGCCGGTCAGCGAGCGGGTCTTCTTGGACGACTTGTGCTCGAGCAGGTGGCGCTTGCCGGCCCTCTCGCGGAGCACCTTGCCGGAGCCGGTGATCTTGAAGCGCTTGCTGGCACCGCTGTGCGTCTTGTTCTTCGGCATCGCGCCGTTCTCTCCTCGTCAGTGGCGCCCCTCACGGTGCGGGGCACCGGACTGCAGGGGCGTCAGATCTCTATGGGATTCCGGGGGGACCCGGGGCTGCCTGGATGGCAGCCCCTGAGGTCACGCCTCGGAAGGTGTCTCGGCCGGAGCCTCGACCGCTTCGGCCGGAGCCTCGGCGGTCTTGTCCTCCGACGGTGCGTCGGTCGTGCCCTGACGCTCCGCCTTGCGGGCGGCCTGGGCCTCACGGGCCTCGGCCATGGCTTCGGTCTTCTTCTTGTGCGGGCCCAGAACCATGATCATGTTCCGGCCGTCCTGCTTCGGGTTGGACTCGATGAAGCCCAGGTCCTCCACGTCCGAAGCGAGACGCTGGAGCAGTCGGAAGCCCAGCTCGGGGCGGGACTGCTCACGACCACGGAACATGATCGTGATCTTGACCTTGTCGCCCTGCTTGAGGAACCGGACGACGTGACCCTTCTTGGTGTCATAGTCGTGCGGGTCGATCTTCGGCCGGAGCTTCATCTCCTTGATGACCGTGTGCGCCTGGTTCTTGCGCGCCTCACGGGCCTTCATGGCCGACTCGTACTTGAACTTCCCGTAGTCCATGAGCTTGCACACGGGCGGACGGGCTGTCGCCGCCACCTCGACCAGGTCGAGGTCGTACTCCTGTGCGAGTTCCAGGGCCTTGGCAAGCGGAACGATCCCGACCTGCTCGCCACTGGGACCGACAAGTCGGACCTCGGGAACGCGAATCCGGTCGTTGATGCGGGGCTCGGCGCTGATGGATCCTCCTCGGTAGCACCACGCGACCGCCTGGCGGACAGCCGCGTAACGTCTTATAACGTCAAGACCAACCGAGCCGGGAGCGCAAAAAAGCCCCGGACGGGACACAGGCGAGGCTCCAGGAACAACCGGAGCACCGCCGCGGTCAACCGCGGGGCGCATCGGACGGTTCCATCGTCCGTACGGAACGATGGGGACCGTCTGACCGGTGACCCGCCGTCCGGTGAGGACAGCCAGGTGGGAGATCGGAGCCTCCACTTGTGGGCCGGGCATATAGATGTCCGGCCGGTCGTTGCACAACACTACCTCATATCCATGGCACGTGCAGCAGCCGAGCGGGAGGGCTGCCCGTGCGCGGGAGGGCGGTGGCCTGGCCTTATCGTGTGGGCATGAGTGACGCGACCCCCAGCAGTGAGAACCCCGGCTTCGACGACATGGCCCGCGACATCGCGGAGGTCCCCGCGGTCGAGGTGATCGTGACGGTCGCCGTCAACCTGATGAGCGCAGCCGCCGTGAAGCTCGGCCTCACCGAGGAGGGCGAGGAGCACAAGGACCTCGACGAGGCCCGCAAGCTGGTCCAGGCGCTGGCCGGACTGCTGGACGCGAGCGCCACGGAGATCAGCACCTTCCATGCCTCCCCGCTGCGCGACGGCCTGAAGTCCCTCCAGCTCGCCTTCCGCGAGGCGTCGCTGGTGCCGGACGAGCCCGGCCACGGCCCCGGCGAGAAGTACACCGGTCCCGTCTACGGCTAGCCGCCCCCCTTCCTCGTACGCCGGGAAGCCCGCCGTCCCCCGTGGGGCGGCGGGCTTCCGCGTGGGTGCGGGCCGGGGAGGTCCGTCAGATGGCGTCCTCGGTCTCCTCGGGCAGGACGTTGGGGCAGGGGTGGGTGAGCCGGTGGGCGTAGGCGGCGATCGCTCCGCCGACCACGGGCGCGACGATGAAAAGCCAGAGCTGGGAGAGGGCCGCGCCGCCCGCGAAGAGCGCCGGGCCGAAGCTGCGCGCCGGGTTGACCGACGTGCCGGTCAGCGGGATGCCCACCAGGTGGATCGCGGCGAGAGCCAGGCCGATGGGCAGCCCGTCGAATCCGGTGACCGCCACCTTGTGGGTCACCGCGAGGACCACGTAGACCAGCAGGAACGTCAGGACCACCTCGGCGAGGAACGCGCCGCCGATGTTGATGCCGACGGCCGACCGGTCTCCGTAGCCGTTGGTGCCGAACTCGCCGCTGGTCTCCAGGCCCGGGATCTGCTTCGCCAGCAGGAACAGCAGGGCCGCGCCGACGACCGCTCCGAGGAACTGGGCCACCCACCGCTCGACGGCCGTACGGATGCCGATCCGGCCCGCCATATACATGCCCAGCGTGACCGCGGGGTTGACGTGGCAGCCGGAGATCGGGCCGAGCGCGTAGGCCAGTGCGAGGAGGGTGAAGCCGAAGGTCAGGGCGATGCCTACCGTGCCGAGGTATTCGACGGCGACGACCGCGGAACCCACGGCGAAGAACACCAGCAGCAGGGTGCCGAGGAACTCTGACGCCACGATCCGCTTCTGCATGGAACCACCTCGCGAGCTTGATCGGTTGGTCGGATTTCTCCGAATTCCCGACAATTCTCACGGCGGCGGGCACTTGGCGCGCGTCGACCGGGTCGTCCCGGCTCCGGTCCGGCCCCGGTCCGGTTCGGCCCGCTACGTCAGCGGGCGAAGAGGGGCTCCCCCGGTGTGGGCGTACCGGCGGGGAGAACGGCCAGATCCAGGCCGCTCACCAGCCGGGCCCGCAGCACCTCGCTGGCCGACAGCGCCCGCGCGATGCGGCGGGCCGCCTCGGCGGGCACGGCGTCCGGCGCGAGGACGAGGGCGAGGGTGCCGTCCGCGCTGCCGGGGCCGAGGTGGGCGCGGACCACGGCGGAGTCGGCGGCCACGGTCTCCCGTACGGCCGCGACGACGGCGGGGTCCTGGAGCGGGTCGGTGCTGGTGCGGTTCTCGGCGAGGGCCAGGAGCGCCTGCCCGCTCAGCTCGAAGGCGACGGGCCCGGCGAGATCCAGCACGACGGTGTCGGCCTTCTCGTGGGCGGCGGCCTGGAGCGCCTGGTGCAGCGGTACGGCGACGGGGCGCGCCTCCGGGTCCCAGAGTGCCAGCGACGCGGTCGAGGTGAAGGCGGGGAGCGCACGCCGGTCGCCGGCCTTGAGGGTGGGGACGGCCATGTCGCTGGTCTTCTCGCGCCGCAGCCCGCCCCCCCGTCTCCCACCACCGCCCTTCTGAAGTGCTTCGCGCCCCTCATGACCGTCCTCCTCGACCTCCCCCAGGACGGCGACGACGGGGACCAGGAGCCGGGCGTCGCGCAGCGCCGTGAGGACCGGGCCGACGGCGTTCCGGTCGCGGGACCAGGCGTCCAGGGCCCTGGTCAGGGCGGGGGACGCCGAGCCGTCGTCGTCGGAGAAACCGGGGTCCGGGATGTTCTTGAGCTCCACGGGACGAGGGTAGTGCCTGGGCTCCGGCCGCCTGCCCGCAGGTGGGGCGGGCGCGGGGCTCGGCGCTCCGGCCGTCACCGAGGACCGGGCGCGGGCTCAGCGTTCCGGCCGCCACCGGGAGCCGGGCGCGGGCTCAGCGTTCCGTCGCCCCGGCCAGCAGGCCGGCCGCCTCCTCGCGGGCGTGGGCGACGGGGTCCGGGAAGACCTTCAGCCCGTGGGCGGCCAGGGCCCCTTCGTGCAGCAGCATGAGCGTCCGGCCCAGCCGGTCGGCGGCGTCGGGGCCGAGCCCCTCGACGCCTCGGGCGAGCCGGGTGAACAGGTCGAGCATCCACTGCTTCTGGCCGGTGATGACCGCGTGCGCCGGGTGGGAAGGGTCGCTGATCTCCGCATGGGCGTTGATCATGCTGCACCCTTTGGAGCCGTTCTCCGCCATCCAGGCGCGCGAGGCGTCGAAGACGGCCAGGATCCGGGCGCGTGGCGCGGGCGGCGCGGCGTCGAGGCGCTCGGCGAGCAAGGCGCGCCAGCGTTCGTCGCGGTCGGCGAGGTACTCCACGACGATCTGCTCCTTGGAGCCGAAGCGGTCGTAGAGGGTCTTCTTGGTCACCCCGGCCTCGGCGGCGATCAGGTCCACCCCGACGGCATGGATGCCCCGGTCGTAGAAGAGCCGCCCGGCGGCCGCCAGGGCTCGTCGCGCGGCAGGCGTCATGGTGATCCGGCGTAGTTCCTCGGGAGTACCCATGGCCACGAGTATACCGATCTGTATAGTCGAGAGGGTAGGTATACCGATCTGTTTAGCGAGGTGCGTCATGAACGTCCTGCTCCCGGTCGCCTTCGTGCTGTGCTGGAGCTCCGGGTTCATCGGGGCCAAGCTCGGCGCCGGCAGCGCGTCCGCGCTCACGATCCTCATGTGGCGGTTCCTGCCGCTGACGGTCGTCCTGGCCGTGGTCGCGGTGACCGTCGCGCGCGCCTCCTGGCGGGGCCTCGGCGCCCGGGACGTGGTCCGGCAGGCCGTGATCGGCACGTTGTCGCAGAGCGGCTATCTGCTGACCGTCTACTACGCGATCCAGCTCGGGGTCTCCACGGGCACCACGGCCCTGATCGACGGGGTCCAGCCGCTGGTGGCGGGGGCGCTGGCCGGGCCGCTGCTGCGGAGTCACGTGACCGCCCGGCAGTGGCTCGGCCTGTGCCTGGGGGTCGCCGGGGTCGTCGTGGTCACGACGGCCGACGCCTCCGCCGCCGCCGGGGCGGCCGGGTGGGCCTACGCCTTGCCGTTCGTCGGCATGCTGTCGCTGGTGGCCGCCACCTTCCTGGAGAGCCGTTCCGCCACCCGGGTGGCCCCTTCGGTCTCACTGACCGTGCACTGCGCCGCCAGCACCGTGATCTTCACCGCGCTCGCCCTCGGCACGGGGACCGCGCTGCCGCCCGCCGAGCTCGCGTTCTGGGGCGCGGTCGGCTGGCTGGTGGTGCTGTCCACCTTCGGCGGGTACGGGCTGTACTGGCTGATCCTGAGGCGCTCGGGCGTCACGGCGGTCAACACGCTCATGTTCCTGATGGCCCCGGTCACGGCGGTGTGGGGAGCCCTGATGTTCGGGGAGCCGTTCGGTCCCCGGACCGTGCTCGGCCTGGCGCTGGGGCTGGTGGCGGTGGTCGTGGTGCACCGCGGGGCCTCCCCGCGCGGCGACGGGCACACCGGTGATCAGGCTCGGAAGGCGCCCAGGCGCGACCGGTCGGACGCGGTGTCCGGGGCGGGCCGGTGAGTCGGTGGGGGGCCGGCCGGGCGCGGTGCGTTCAGCGGCGGCCGGGGGCGTTCCGGCCGCGCCACAGGACGACGGCCGCGGCCAGCAGCGCCGCGCCGAGGCCGCCGGCGAGCGGGGCGGCCCAGTTGGCCGCCGCGTCGGCGGTACGGGCCGGGGTCGGGCCGTCGCCGAAGTACCGCCCCCGGTGTCCCGCCGGGGCGGCCTTGGCGTCCAGGTCTGCCGGACGCAGCCGGGAGCCCGCCTCGATGGCCTCCGCCGGGTCGACGATGCCGTAGCCGCGGGCGTCGTCGCGGCCCTCGGCGGGGGCATCGCGGGCGGTGTCGGCGAGGAGCTTCTTGATCTGGGCCGGGTCCAGGCCGGGGTGGGCTGCCCGGACCAGGGCGACCGCGCCGGAGACGAACGCGGCGGCGGCCGAGGTGCCCCACTCGATGTAGTAGTGCCCGTCCGGGTTGGCGACCACGATGTCGACGCCGGGGGCGCTGACGGTGGCGTACCAGCGGCGGGTGGAGAACGAGGCGTGTGTGCCGTACTCGTCGACCGCGGCGACCGCGATCACCCCGGGGTAGGCGGCCGGGTAGGAGATCCGGTCCCCCTTCTCGCCGCCGTTGCCCGCCGACGCGACGACGGGGACGCCCTTGGACAGGGCGTACTGGATGGCCGCGTCCTCTCCGGGGTCGGGGTGGGCGGACTTGCTGTCGTCTCCCAGGGAGAGGTTGATGACGTCGGCGCCGTTGTCCGCGGCCCAGCGGATGCCGTCGGCGAGGGCGGGGCCGCGGGACTTGCGGGCCTTGGCCCGGGCGGGGTCCTTGGACTCCAGAATGACCCGGACCGGCAGGATCCGGGCCTCGGGGGCTATGCCGAGGATGCCGTCGGAGCGTCCGGGGCCGTTGCCGCGTCCGGCGATGATGCCGGCCATCGCGGTGCCGTGCAGGGCCCAGGAGGAGTCGCCGCGTGCGGCGCCGAAGCCGACGAGGTCCTTGCCGGGGAGCACCTGCCCCGTCAGGTCGGGGTGGGCGTCGTCGACCCCGGTGTCCAGGACGGCGACGGTGACGCCCTGGCCCCGGGTGGTCTCCCAGGCCCGGTCCGTGTGCAGGGCGTCCAGCGCCCACTGCTGGTCGCGGATGGCGTCCGCGTGGGCGGGCGCGGCGGGGGTGAGCGCGAGGACGGCCGCGGCGCAGACCGCGGCGAGGACGCGGTGGGGTCGTCGGGTCATCCGGGCTGCTCCGTGAGTTCGGCGACGTGCGTGCGCAGCCCGCGCTCCACCCGGTCCGCGATGCCCTTCGCCTCGTGGCCGAGCCCGGCCTGGGCGATGTCGGTCGTGGCGCCCGGGGCCATGGCGGCGGGCGCGGGCTGGGGGTCGGCGACGGTGCGGCCGTCCGCGAAGCCGGAGACGGCGAGGACGACGACCGGGATCTCGGTGAGCGGGTTGACCGTCCAGCTGGCGCGCTGCCCGTCGCCGAAGGAGGCCGCGAGCGTGCCCTCGGGAGCGTACGTACGGGGCATGAGGTCCTTGCGCGCGCCGAGCTTCTGCTCGGTGAACCGGGTGTGCAGGGCCCGCATACCCGGGGCGTCGGCCTCGGTGAAGACGAGGCCGACGGTGGTGACGGCGGAGCGGGTGGCGTCGGTGTAGGTGGCGCGCACCAGCCGTTCGCACCCGACGGAGCGGAGCGTGGTCAGGAGCAGCGGGTCGAGCCCGTCCTTGCAGGTGCTGTCGGCGGCGACGGCGATCCGGGTCCAGGTGCGGTGGGTGCCGCCGGGGCCCGCGCCCTTGCCCTGGACGGTGCGCGGGAACAGTGTGTCGACGGGGACGCTGTGCCAGGCGCCGCGTGCGGCGGTGTACGGGTCCCCGGTGGTCTCGGCCGAGGAGTCGCCGGTCAGCCAGGCCCCGGTGACCGCCCCGCCGATAAGCCCGAGGCCGAGCACGACGCAGGCGGCGGCCGCCGCGGTACGCCACCGCTGCCGGGGGCGGACCGGCCGCAGCCGGGTGGTGGTCTCGGCAGGCGTCTCCGGGTAGCCGTAACGGACCGGCGTCCGGTAGCCGCCGGGGGGCGGCGGAACGGCTCCCGGCGCGGGCGTCAGATCGACGGCCCCGACGGGCCTGCGCCGGGTGACGGGCGGCGGGCCGACGGGCGGACCGGGAAGCGCCGGGCTCGCGGAACCCGCGGGGGGCGGGCCCGGCCGCATCGGGGTGGGGCTCGCGGTGGGCGGCGCCGGCGCGGACACCTTGGGGGACGTGGGCCGCTGGGCCGGGGTTTCCTGCGGGGCGGGGGTTCCGTGCGGGGCGGGGGCTGCCGGTGGGGCCTGCGTCCCGGGTGCGGCCTGCGGGGCGCGGGCCGCCGGTGCCGCCTGAGTCCCGGGTGCGGCCTGCGGGGCGGGGGCTGCCGGTGCGGCCTGCATCCCAGGTCCGGCCGGCGGTGCCGCCTGCGTCCCGGGTCCGGCCGGCGGGGCGGGGGCTGCCGGTGCCGCCTGAGTACCGGGTCGGGCCTGCGGGGCGGGGGCTGCCGGTGGGGCCGGTGCCGCCTGCGTCCCGGGTCCGGCCTGCGGGGCCGGTGCGGCCTGCGCGGTCGTCCGGGCGGAAGGGGCCGGGACGGGGGCTGCCGGTGGGGCCGGGCGGGCTGGTGGGACGGCACGGGCCGCCAGGGTGAAGCGGGCCGGCGGGGCCTTCGGGTCCAGCGGGGCAGGCGCTGCAGGCTCAGCCGGACGCATCGGCGGGGCCTTTGCGGCCGGTGCGGCCGGGCTGGGCGGGAGAGGGGGCTGGGCCGACTGCTGGGCCGGAGCAGCCGAGGCCGGAGCAGCCGAGGCCGGAGACGCCGGGGCCGGAGACGCTTCCTGCGGGGCCGAAGCCGGCGGGCGGGCCGGTGTGGCCTGAGCCGTCTGCGGAGTGACCGCCGGCCGAACCTGCTGAGGCGGCGCGGTCCGTGAGGCGGGCGTGGGCGTGGAAACGGGTGCCGGGGGCGTGGGAGGCTGGGCCGTGGGAGGGGTGGTCGGGCGGGGCGGCACAGGGGCGCGCTGCGCTTCGGTACTCATCCGGCCCCCTGCATACACGTCCTCGTACCGACCACGGATCACCGCCGCTGACAGGCCCGTTGGTGCTCGCGTGCACGTCACTCTACGGGCTGTGGGCGAGCCGCGGGGAACGGGACGCCCCGGTCGGCGGACGATCTGTCGCGTTCATCCCCCTACCCAGCCGTACCGGCTGTCTGGCAAGCTGCGGCCATGACTGCCCGCGCGGCTGACCGGACCCGCTACAACCGGGCCACTGCCCATCTCGACGCCCCGATCGCGATCGTCGATCTTGAGGCGTTCGACGCCAACGCCGACGATCTGGTGCGGCGGGCGGCCGGGAAGCCGGTCCGGGTGGCGAGCAAGTCGGTGCGGTGCCGGGCCCTGCTGGAGCGGGTGCTCGCGCGTCCCGGGTTCGCCGGGGTCATGTCGTACACGCTGGCGGAGTCGCTGTGGCTGGCGCGGGCCGGATTCGACGACGTCCTGCTGGCCTACCCGTCGGCCGACCGGTCCGCGTTCGCCGAGCTGGCCGCCGATCCGAAACTGGCCGCGGCCGTGACCGTGATGGTCGACGACCACGCCCAGCTGGAGCTGATCGACGCCTCCCGGGCGGGCGGCCGGGAGGAGATCCGGGTCTGCCTGGAGCTGGACACCTCGCTGCGGATGCTGGGTGGCCGGGTGAGGATCGGGGCGCTGCGCTCGCCTCTGCGCTCCCCCGCACAACTCGCCGAACTGGCCCGCTCGGTGGTCCGCAGGCCGGGCTTCCGGCTGGTGGGGCTGATGGCGTACGAGGGGCATGTCGCCGGGGTCGGCGACGCGCTGGCGGGGCGGCCGCTGCGGTCCCGGGCGATCCGGCTGATGCAGTCGGCCGCCCGCAAGGAGCTGGCGGTGCGCCGGGCCGAGGCGGTGCGGGCGGTCCGGGCGGTCGCGCCGGGGCTGGAGTTCGTCAACGGCGGCGGGACCGGCAGTGTGCAGCACACGGCGGCCGAGGCCGCGGTCACGGAGATCGCGGCCGGGTCGGGGCTGTACGTGCCCCGGCTGTTCGACAACTACACGTCGTTCACCGGCCGGCCCGCGGCCCTGTTCGCGCAGCCCGTGGTGCGTCGGCCCGGCGTGGGTGTGGTGACGGTGCTCGGGGGCGGCTATCCGGCGTCCGGCGCGGCCGGCGCCGACCGCTCGCCGGTGCCGTATCTGCCGGAGGGGCTGCGCTACGACGCGCTGGAGGGCGCGGGCGAGGTGCAGACGCCGCTGCTGGGCTCCCCCGCCGACGACCTGCTGATCGGCGACAAGGTCTGGTTCCGGCACGCCAAGGCCGGGGAGCTGTGCGAGCGCTTCGACGCGCTGCACCTGGTCGAGGGCGACCGGGTGACGGCGAGCGTTCCGACGTACCGGGGCGAGGGGCAGACCTTCCTCTGATCCGGGGCCCCGGGGGGGGCGAGGGACAGACCTTCCTCTGATCCCGGGTCCCGGGGGGTGCGAGGGACAGACCTTCCTCTGATCCCGGGTCCCGGGGGGTGCGATCCGGGGTTCAGGGGCCGATGGACGCGCCCACTCCACCGCTCGTCGCGCTGTCGCCGAGCGGGCGGATGCCCCGGGTGATGGTGTCCATCAGGGACAGCGGCAGGCCGGGCACCCCGGCGTCGAAGGCGAACCGGACGATCACCGGTGTCCCGGCGCCCACCGAGGAGGGGAAGACCAGGGACTGCACGTACCCGCCGGGCCCCTTGCCGGTGGTGACCTGCCAGCGCACCAGGTAGCCGGTGCGGCCGGCGACGGACAGCTCCTGCGTCTTGAGCACCTTGTGGGACGTGATGCCGCCGTGGGTGCGCCGGCCGAGGCTGTCCTCCTCGTAGGCCTTGTCGGCCGCGGTGACGATGTCGGCCTCGGCCAGGCTTCTGACATCGGTCTCGCCGCCCCGGGCGGTGCGGGTGGTGACCGTGCCGTGGTAGCAGAACGCCGCGCCTCCCGGGCAGTCGTAGGACTGCTCGGTACGGATGGTGGCGGCGTCGTCGGAGGTGCTCCCCGGCTTCTCCCAGCCCTCGGGCACCGGCAGGGTGACCCCGTTGAGCTGGTCGACGAGGACAGTGGGATCCTCCGCCGGGCCGGAGTCCGGGTCCGGTTCGGCGGACGAGGCGGTGGCCGTGGGGGCGGCGACGGGGGCCTGGGGCGAGGCGGTCGCCGTCGGAGCCGCGGGCGTATCGCCGTCGTCGCGGCCGAGCAGCACGGCCCCGGCGACGGCCGCGCCCAGGACCAGCACCCCGGAAAGCGTGATCGCCAGGACCTTCGTCCGGCTGCCGCCGCCGGCCTCGTCCCGGGGGCCGCGCTGGTGCGGGAGCGGAAGCGACGGCGGGCCGAACGCCGCGGGTGCGGGCGACTGTTCCGGTGCGGCGTGGGCAGCGCCGGGCCGGCGGGTGTGCACGGTCCAGGCCGTGCCGTCCCACCAGCGCTCGAAGCCGGGTGCGCCCGTGTCCGGATACCAGCCGGGCGGCGTCGCGTAGCTCATGCCCCCACTCTAGGGTCGGGCTCCGACACGGCGGCCGGGGTTCGCGGGTCAGGCCTCGCGGCCGGTCAGGGACAGCAGATCGCGGGCGGGGCCGGTGGGGCGGTGGCCCCCGGGCCAGACCGCGCGCAGTTGCCGGCGCAGCCGTACGCCCGCGATGGGGACCTTGACGAGGCGGCGGGACGACAGCTCCTCGCCGAGGGCCAGTTCGCTCAGGACGCATGGGCCCGCGCCGCTCTCCGCCGCGCCCTTGACCGCCGTGGTCGAGGAGAGCTCCAGCAGGGGCTGGGCCAGTCCGCCGTGCACGGCGAGCGCCGCGTCCAGGACCTGGCGGGTGCCGGAGCCGTGTTCGCGCAGGATCAGCGGGGTGGCGGCGAGTTCGCCGGGCAGCAGCGGGGTGCGGCGGCGGGCCCAGGGGTGGCTGGGGGCGACCACGACGACGAGGCGGTCGTGGGCGATGACGGTGCCGTCGAGGCCCTCCGGTATCGACAGGCCCTCGACGAAGCCGAGGTCGGCCTCGCCGGTGACCAGGCGGCGGGCGACGTCCGAGGAGTTGCCGACGAGGAGCGAGACCGCGGTGTCCGGGCGCTCGCCGCGCAGGGCGATCAGCCAGCCCGGCAGGAGGTATTCGGCGATCGTCATGCTGGCGGCGACCCGGAGCCGGGAGTCGCGGCGGTCGCGCAGCGCCTGGGCGCCGGCGTCGAAGGCCTCCGCCGCCTCGACGACCCGGCGCGCCCAGTCAGTGACCAGCGCGCCCGCGTCGGTGAGCCGGGAGCCGCGCGGGGAGCGGTCCAGGAGGGCGACGCCGAGCTGGCGCTCCATGGACCGGACGCGGCTGGAGGCGGCGGGCTGGGTGATGCCGACGTCCCGGGCGGCCCGCCCGAGGCTGCCGTGCCGGGCGACGGCGAGCAGCAGTTCCAGCGCCCCGAGGTCGGGGACCCGGTGGGAGAGGGGAACGTGGGGTGCGTGTGCGTCGGTGCCGGTCATAAAGCCAGCTTATGACCTCATAGGGGCGGAGTCCCTGGTGGGCGGGGGCCCGGCCGCGAAGAATCGTGGCATGACCATCTTTCCGGGGACCCGGACCGCCGTTCCGCCGCCCCCCGCCGCGCTTCCGACCCGTCCGGCGGAGGCGCCCGGCGACGCGACGCGGCTGCCGTCCCTCCGGCACATCGGCCCCAACTGGTACGCGAGCGTCATGGGCACCGCGATCGTCGCGAGTGCCGGCGCGATGCTTCCGGGGGACGTTCCCGGGCTGCGGGCCGCGTGCACCGTGGTGTGGGCGCTGTCGGCCGTGCTGCTGCTTGCCGTCCTCGCCGCCCGTACCGGGCACTGGCTCTGCCACCGCGACCAGGCCCGCGCCCATCTGCTGGACCCGGCCGTCGCCCCGTTCTACGGTTGTCTGTCGATGGCCCTGATGGCCGTCGGCGGGGCCACGCTGACGGTGGGCCAGGACGTGGTGGGCGCACGCGCGGCGCTCGCGGTGGACGTGGTGCTGTTCGTGGCGGGTACGGCGATCGGTCTGGTGGCCGCCGTCGTGGTGCCGTATCTGATGGTCGTACGCCACCGTCCCGCGTCCGGGACCGCGTCGCCGGTGTGGCTGCTGCCGCTGGTCGCCCCGATGGTGTCGGCCTCGCAGGGCGCGCTGCTGGTGCCCCACATCGCCGCCGGACAGGGGCGCGAGGCGCTGCTGCTGGCCTGCTACGCGATGTTCGGCCTGTCGCTGCTGGCCACACTGGTCGTGCTGCCGCTGGTCTTCTCCCGGCTGGTCCACCACGGTCCGCTGCCGCTCGCGCTGACCCCGACGCTCTTTCTGGTGCTGGGCCCGCTCGGGCAGTCGACGACCGCCGTCAACCAGCTGGCCGATGTCGCCCCGGGGGCGGTCGGGGCTCCCTACGCCTCCGCGTTCGGCGCGTTCGCCGTGCTGTACGGGGTTCCGGTGATGGGCTTCGCGCTGCTGTGGCTGGCCCTGGCGACCGCGATGGTGGTGCGGGCCGCGCGGAACGGGATGGGGTTCGCGATGACGTGGTGGGCGTTCACCTTCCCCGTCGGTACGTGTGTGACGGGCGCGGCGGGTCTGGCGCGGCACACCGGTCTCGACGCGCTGACGTGGCTGGCGGTGGCGCTGTACGTCGCCCTGGTCGCGGCGTGGGCGGCGGCCGGGGCGCGGACGGCGCTCGGGGTGCTCAGCGGAGCGCTGACGGCAGCGCCCGTGCCGCCTCGGCCAGCGACGGCCCGTACCACGTGAGCAGCCGTCCGTCGACGAGTGCGGCGGGCAGGGCGGGGAAGGCTTCGGGCCCGTCGTCGGCGGTGAAGCGGTAGGGCTCGTCGGGCAGCACGATCAGCTCGGCCCCGGAGGCGTTCAGCTCGTCGAGCGGGATGCGCGGGTAGCGCTCGGGGTGGTCGGCGTAGACGTTGCGGATGCCGAGGCGGGCGAGGAGGTCGCCGGCGAAGGTGTCGCGGCCCAGCACCATCCAGGGCCGCCGCCAGATCGGCACGGCGGCGGGGCGCGGGCTCCCGGAGGGCGCGGGCAGGGTGGCCCAGGCGGCCTCGGCCGTGTCCAGCCAGCGGGGCCGGGCCAGCCCGCAGCCGTCGACGAGGACGCGGTGCAGTTCGGCGAGTGCCTGGTCCAGGGTGCGGACCTCGGTGACCAGGACGTCGAGCCCGGCCGCCCGGAGCGCGTCGAGGTCGGGGGCCCGGTTCTCCTCCTCGTTGGCGATCACGAGGTCGGGGGCGAGGGCGGCGATCGCGGCCACGTCCGGGTTCTTCGTGCCGCCGACGCGGGCGGCGGTGAGATCCGCGGGGTGCGTGCACCAGTCGGTGACCCCGACGAGCAGCCCGGGCGCGGTGTGGGCGACGGCCTCGGTGAGCGAGGGGACCAGGGAGACGACGCGCACGGAGGGCCTTTCGCGGGTGGAGGGGTAGGGACTCGGCACCGTACGGACTCGGCCCCGTACGGGACGAATGCGTACGGGGTCAGCGGCGCGAGTCGAACGTGGCGTCGATGTGTTCGGCCACCGCGACGACCAGCAGCCGGGTGCCGGGCACGGTGGCGCGCCAGCGGTGGCGGACCCCGCCGGAGAGGAACAGGGTGTCGCCGCGCTCCAGGCGGTGGACCTGGCCCTCGGCCTCGACGTCGACGGCGCCCTCGACGACGTACATCAGTTCGTCGTTGCGGTGCTGGAACTCGCGGCCGAGGTCCGGTTCGCCGGTGAACTCCAGGGCGCTGAGCTGATGCCGGCCGCGCACCAGGCGGCGTACGCCCTCGCCCCCATCGGCCCGGACGACGTCGATGGCGCGCGCGGAGTCGGCGGCGGCCCGCAGGCGCCCGGTGGTGGTCTCCAGTGCTTCGGCGACCCGGTCGAGGGAGCGGGCGCTGGGGCGGGCGCGCTCGTTCTCGATCTGGCTGAGGAAGGGCACGGAGAGGCCGCTGCGCGAGGCGACCGCGGCCAGCGTGAGTCCCAGGGTTCTGCGCCGTCGGCGGACGGCGGCGCCCACCCGCGGTGTGTCCTTGTCGTCCATGTCCCGGCTCCCTCCCGCCTCCGCCATCCTCCCGGTTGCCAGCACCTTACGCACATGGTTGCGCACGACGTCCGGTAAACGCCCCCGGGCAGTCGGAAGGGGTGGCCCCGCCCGAAGGCGGGGGCCACCCCTGACGACCTGCTGCTTTCGTGCCCGTGGGCCCTTACTGGGGCGCCATGGTGTCCGCGATGCCCGGGTTGTCGTCCATCCAGGCCTTCACGGCTTCCTCCTCGTGACCCACGCCGCGCTTCTGGATCTCGTTCTCCAGGCCGCCGAGCTGCTTCTCGGTGAGCTTGAAGTCCTTGAACCACTTCGTCAGCTGCGGGTACTGCTTCGGGAACTCCTTGGAGGCGATGGTGTGCAGCCGGTCGCCCTCACCGAACGCCTTCTTCGGGTCCTTCAGCTTGGTCATGCCGTACTCGTTGTACGCCCAGTGCGGGGTCCACAGCAGGACCGCGATGGGCTCCTTCTTGGCGTACGCGCGCTTCAGCTCGGCCAGCATGCCGGGCGTGGAGGAGTCGAGGACCTCGTACTCCTTGTCCAGGCCGTAACTCGGCAGGACGTTCTTCTTGAGGTTCTCCATGGTCGCGGTGCCGGGCTCGATGCCGATGATCCGGCCCTTGAAGTCGGAGCCCTTGCCCTTGAGGTCGTCGAGGGTCTTGACGTCCTTGACGTAGTCGGGGACGGCTACCTCGATGGAGGTCGGCCCGTACCAGGAGCCGATATCGGTCAGCTTGTCGCCGTACTTGTCCCAGTAATTCTTCTGGGTGTACGGCAGCCAGCCGTCGAACTGCACGTCGATCTGACCGCGTGACATCGCGGCGTACATCGGGCCGACCTCGAACTGCTTGAGGTTGATCTTGTAGCCGCGCTCCTCCAGGACCGCCTTCCACAGGTACGTGGCGGCGATGTCCTCCTCCCAGGGGAACCAGGCGACCTCGACGGCACGGTCACGCTCGTCCTTGCCGCCGTCGGCCTTGGCGTCCTCGGGGACCGGGGACCACTTGTCGGCGACGCCCGGGTTGTCCTTCAGCCAGGTACGGACGGCTTCCTGCTCCTTGCCGGAACCGGACTTCTGGATCTGGGCCTCAAGGCTGGTGAGCTGCTTCTCGCTCATCTTGAAGTCCTTGAGCCACTTGCTGACCACCGGGTTCTCGGCGGAGAAGCCCTTGCGCGCCAGGGTGTGGACGCCGTCGCCCGCGCCCCAGAGACCCTTGGGGTCCTTCAGCTTGGTGAGGTCGTACTCGTTGTACGCCCAGTGCGGCGACCAGAGCGGAACCACGATCGGTTCCTTCTTGGCGTACGCGCGCTTCAGCTCGGCCAGCATGGACGGCGTGGAGCCGTCGATGAGCTTGTACTCCTTGTCCAGGCCGTAGCCCGGCAGCAGCTTGTCCTTGAGCAGGCCCATCTCGCCGGCGCTCGGCTCGATGCCGACGATGCGGCCCTTGAACTCGGACGCCCGGCCCTTGAGGTCGTCCATCGTCTGGACGTCCTTCATGTACGCGGGGACGGCGAGCTCCAGCGAGGTCGGGGCGTACCACGCGCCGAGGTCCTCCAGGCGGTCCTTGTACTTCGCCCAGTAGCTGGCGTGGGTGACCGGCAGCCACGAGTCGGTCTGGAAGTCGATCTGCCCGTTGGCCATACCGGTGTACAGCGCGCCGGCCTCGTACTGCTTGACGTCGACCTCGAAGCCGCGCTGCTCCAGCATCTCCTTCCAGAGGAAGGTGGAGGCGATGCCCTCGTCCCACGGGATGTAGCCGATGCTGACCTTCTTGCCGTCGCCGATCCGCGCGGCCTTGCCGGCGGTGTCGTCCTCCGAGCCGCCGAACATGCTCATGCTGCCCGCGACGAGCGCGAGGACGACGATGCCGACGGCCGCGATGCGGGGCTGCGGGCGGTAGGTCCAGATCTTCCAGCCCTCGGCCATGGCCTGGGCCTTGGCGACCGCGCGGCGGCCCAGCGGGGAGACCTCGGTGCCGAGCGCGCCGGTCATCCGGTCCAGGTACATGGCGAGGATGACGATGGAGATGCCCGCCTCGAAACCGAGGCCGACGTCGACGTTGCCGATGGCACGGTAGACGGAGCCGCCGAGGCCGCCGCCGCCGACCATGCCCGCGATGACGACCATGGACAGGCCGAGCATGATGACCTGGTTGATTCCGGCCATGATCGTGGGCAGGGCGAGCGGCAGCTGGACGCGCAGCAGGGTGTTGCGCGAGGTGGTGCCGAAGGCCTCGGCCGCCTCGACGAGTTCGCCGTCGACCTGGCGGATGCCGAGCTCGGTCATCCGGACGCCCGGGGGCAGGGCGAAGATGATGGTGGCGATGATGCCGGGGACCACGCCGACGCCGAAGAAGATGACGCCGGGGATGAGGTAGACCATGGCGGGCATGGTCTGCATGAAGTCCAGGACCGGCCGGGTGATCGCGCTGACCGTCCTGGACCGGGAGGCCCAGATGCCCAGGGGCACGGCGATGACCAGGGTGACGAGTGTCGCGACGAGCACCAGGGTGAGGGTGTCCATCGCTTCGTCCCACAGTTCGACGGAGTCGATGAGGGCGAACCCGACGAAGGTGAGCAGCGCCGCGGGCAGGCCGCGCAGCCACCAGGCGATGACGGCGACGATGCCGGCGAACAGCAGCGGCGCGGGGGCGGACAGGACGGCGGCTATGCCGTCGAACATGCCGCTGACGATGGAGCTGATGGCGTCGAAGAGCCAGGCGAGGTGGGTCTGCAGCCAGTCGACCGCGGAGTCGACCCATTCGCCGAGGGGGAGCCTAAACACTGGCCACCTTCTTCACGCCGTCCGCTGCCGCGGGTTCGGTGTCGCGGGGGGCCTCGGCCGGGGTCATCGGCTCACCGAGGACGGCGAGCAGCCGGGAGCTCGGGACGACGCCGACGAGCTTGCCCTTGGCGTCGGTCACGGCGACCGGGTTCGAGCTCTGCGAGCAGGGCGTGAACAGGTCGATGATCGGCGTGGACTCCGGGACCGTGGCGGGGGCCGCGGCCAGCACGTCCTGCGGGGTGCGCAGCTCCTTGCCGTCCGCCGCCCTGGTGCCCATCACGGTGTGCGCCTCGGCCATGATCGCGCCCGCGGTGAGCACCCGGGAGCGGTCGACGTCCTGGGTGAAGGAGGCGACGTAGTCGTTGGCCGGGGTGACGAGGATGTCCTCGGCGGTGCCGAGCTGGACGATCTCCCCGTCGCGCATGACAGCGATCCGGTCACCCAGGCGCATGGCCTCGTTGAGGTCGTGGGTGATGAAGACGATGGTCTTCTTCAGGCGCTTCTGGAGCTCCAGCAGCTGGTCCTGCATGTCACGGCGGATCAGCGGGTCGAGCGCGCTGAAGGACTCGTCCATGAGCAGCAGGTCGGCGTCGGTGGCCAGCGCGCGGGCGAGGCCCACGCGCTGCTGCATACCGCCGGACAGCTCGTCGGGCCAGGACTTCTCCCAGCCTTCGAGGCCGGTCATCCGCAGCGCCTCGGTGGCGCGCACCTCACGCTCCTCGCGCGACACGCCCTGGACCTCCAGGCCGTACGCGGCGTTCTCCAGGACGCTCCGGTGGGGGAAGAGCGCGAAGTGCTGGAACACCATGCTGATCTTGGTGGAGCGGACGTGCCGCAGGTCGCGGGGGCTCAGGGCGGTCAGGTCCTGGCCGTCGAAGAGCACCCGGCCCGCGGTGGGATCGAGCAGACCGTTGAGCATGCGCAGCAGGGTGGACTTGCCCGAGCCGGACAACCCCATGACAACGAAGATCTGCCCCGGCTCCACGGTGAACGAGGCGTCGATCACCGCTGCGGTCGTTCCCTCGCCGCGCAACTCGTCGCGGCCGGAGCCGCTCTCGAGCTTCCGCACGGCTTCATCGGGTCGTCTTCCGAAGACTTTGTACAAGTGCTCGGCTTGCAGCCTGGACACATACACCTCACGCGTTGAACCGAAAAACGGTCTGCCACCCCCTCCGGCAGACCGTGGAGCGGTGCGGGCTCTTTCCGCGTGGCACATGCACTAGTTGAAAATGCGACGTGGTTCGCTCCAATGCCGCGCCTGCCCTCACTTACACAGCCCAAACACAACAGTGACCCAGATCACCGACCTGCGACGGAGTGGTGGTAAGCGGTTACCCGGAGCGACTGTCGGAGCGGTGGGGCATCATCGGGACCGTGACGCGACGCCTGATGCTCCTCGACACCGCCTCCCTCTACTTCCGCGCCTACTTCGGCGTGCCCGATTCGGTGCGCGCGCCGGACGGTACGCCGGTGAACGCCGTGCGCGGACTCCTCGACTTCATCGGCCGCCTGGTGCAGGACCACCGGCCGGACGATCTGGTCGCCTGCTGGGACAACGACTGGCGTCCGCAGTGGCGGGTCGACCTGATTCCGACGTACAAGGCGCACCGGGTCGCCGAGGAGACGCCCGCCGGGCAGACGGACGAGGAGGAGATCCCCGACACCCTGTCCCCGCAGGTCCCGATCATCGAGGACGTGCTGGCGGCGCTCGGGATCGCCCGGGTCGGCGTCACGCCGTACGAGGCGGACGACGTCATCGGCACCCTCACGGGGCGGGCGACCGGACCGGTGGACATCGTCACCGGCGACCGCGATCTGTATCAACTGGTCGACGACGCCCGCCGGGTGCGCGTGCTCTACCCGCTCAAGGGCGTCGGCACCCTTCAGGTGACCGACGAGGCCTGGCTCCGCGAGAAGTACGGCGTGGACGGCGCGGGCTACGTCGACCTGGCACTGCTCCGCGGCGACCCGAGCGACGGGCTCCCGGGCGTCCCCGGCATCGGCGAGAAGACGGCGGCGAAGCTGCTGGACGCGTACGGCGATCTCGACGGGATCATGGCGGCGGTGGACGATCCGAAGGCGAAGCTGACGCCCTCGCAGCGCAAGCGGCTGGACGAGTCGCGTGCCTATGTGGCCGTCGCGCCGAAGGTGGTCCGGGTGGCAGGGGACGTCCCCCTGCCCGCCTTCGACCCGGCGCTGCCCCGCGAGCCGCGCGACCCGGCCGCCCTGGAGGCGCTGGCGGAGCAGTGGGGACTGGGCGGAGCGCTTCAGCGGCTCCTGACCACCCTTCAGCACTGAGGTGTTAACTTAGGCATACCTAAGCTCACGTTTTCGAACCAGGGAGTACCTCGTGGCAGAGCGGCCGGCCCGGCAGGGACCCACGGCTCAGGGGGCGCAGGTCGTGCGCACCGAGCAGATCACCCCGCACATGGTCCGGGTGGTCCTCGGCGGCGAAGGGCTCGCGGACTTCGCCCTCTCCGGCTTCACCGACCACTACATCAAGCTGTGCTTCGCGCCCGAGGGCGCGGACTACGCGCACCCGTTCGACATGGCCGCGATCCGGGAGCGGTACCCGCGCGAGCTGTGGCCCACCACCCGTACGTACACGGTGCGCTCGTGGGACCCGGTCGCCCGGGAGATGGCCGTCGACTTCGTCGTGCACGGCGACGCGGGGCTCGCGGGACCGTGGGCGCAGCGGGCCCGGGTGGGCGAGCAGGTGACCTTCCTCGGCCCCGGCGGCGGTTACGGTCCCGAGGCGTCGGCGGACTGGCACCTGCTGGCCGGCGACGAGAGCGCGCTGCCGGCGATCGCGGCGGCGCTGGAGCAGATGCCGTCGGGTGCGCTGGTGCACGCCTTCGTGGAGGTGTCGGACGCCTCCGAGGAGCAGAAGATCGTGACGCCCGACGGGGTGGCCGTGACCTGGCTGCACCGCGGCGACCGGCCCGTCGGCGAGCTGCTGACCGCCGCCGTGAAGGGGCTGGACTTCCCGGAGGGCGAGATCCAGGCCTTCGTGCACGGGGAAGCGGGCTTCGTGAAGGAGATCCGCCGGTATCTGCGCGTGGAGCGGCAGATCCCGCTGACGCGGCTGTCGATCTCGGGTTACTGGCGTCTCGGCCAGAACGACGACGCCTGGCGTGCCGTCAAGCGCGAGTGGAACGAGCAGGTGGAGCGCGAGCAGGAGAGCGGCACGACCGCCGCGTAGCACCCGCTCCCGGCGTCGACCCCGCCCGGAGCCACTGGCCGGGCTCCGCCGGGTCGCCGCCCGGGCCCCCTGGCCGCCCGGGTCCCCTGGCCGCCCGGGTCGCCGGGATCGCGCGGGTCGCCCAGGTCGCCGGGGTCCCCCTGGCCTCCGGGTCCCCTGACCTCCCCGGCCCCCGGGGCCCCCTGGCCGCCCAGGTCGCCCGGGTCACCGGGGCCCCTGGCCTCCCGGGTCCCCCTGGCCTCCGGGTCGCGTGACCTCCCGGGCCCCCTGGCCTCCCCGGTCCCCTGGCCGCCCGGGTCGCCGGGGTCACCCGAGGTCGCCCGGGCCGCCCGGCGAGCTGACCACCGGACCCCGTCCGCCCGCACCCGCGGCGGGCGGGGCCCGCGTGTCGGGGGGGGTATGGCGGGTGAGGCCGCCGGGCCGGGGCCGCTACGCCCGCCCACCGGGCACGCACCCGCTCAGCCCGCGGGTCCGTCCGCCGGACCCGCCCCCGGCTTCAGGCGTCGGAAGGGCTCGTCTCCGCCACCGCTCGCCTCCGCCCCGCCACCAGCCCCGGCATCCCGCGCCCCGCCGCCGCCCACGCCCTCTTCCGCGGCCTGGGAGCCCTCCGGATCGACCGGCCCCGAGAGGTTCTGCGGGGACTCGAAGCGCCGGAAGGACACGTCGATGTGCGCCAGCCGCCGCAGCGCGCCGAACATCGCCTCGCCCAGGACGGTGCCCACGACGACGCTCTCGACCAGGTCCTCGCGGGCCACCCGTCGCTGTACGTAGTCGAGGTCGGCGCGGGCGAGCGGCTCGGCGGCATCCGCGTAGACGTCCAGCAGGGCGATGTATCCGCTGTGCCCGGCCCTGCGCAGCGCGGCCAGCACCCCCGCCAGTGATTCGGCGGCGGAACACCGCTCGTCGGCATGCCAGCCCCGCCTCAGCAGCAGCTCGGCCACCTCCTCCCGCGCCTCCTCCAGCTCCGGCCCCGCCTCCTCCCCCCCTGCCGGAGTGACGCCGTCCGCCGCGATGCCGAGCACCTTGTGCACCGGCTGATCGGGGTCGTCCATGACCTCCAGCACCTCACCGATGCTGGCGAGCGAGAGGCCGCCGACATCCAGCAGCGCCCGGATCAGGCGCAGCCGGCGCTCGTGCCCGGGGCCGTAGTGGGCCTGATTCGGGCTGGTCAACTCCCCTGCGGGCAGCAGCCCTTCCCGTAGGTAGTACTTGATCGTCGGCACCGGGACCCCGGACCTGCGACTCAACTCACCGATGCGCATCGCGTGTTCGCCCTTTCGCCCTTGCCAGAAACCGCCCTCATCATAGATAGTCCCTCTATCGGATAGCAGACAGCGCAGCTATCTACTCTAATCACATCAACACAGGGGGTCCCGCATGTCCTCATGGCGTTCCTGGCACCGTCCCTTAGTCGTCTTCTCCGCCGCGATGGCCGTCATGGCCCTCGTTTCCGCCGTGGGCCTCGTGGTCGACGACCGGGTCCTGGTGGGGGCGCCGATCTGGGCGAAGCCGTTCAAGTTCGCCGTGTCCTTCGCCGCGTACGGTCTGACCCTGGCCTGGATGCTGGCCCATCTCACCCGGGGGCGCCGGACCGGTCGGTGGGCGGGGCACGTCGTCGTACTGACGAGCCTGACCGAGATGGTGCTGATCACGGTGCAGGTCGTCCGGGGCCGACGCAGCCACTTCAATTTCGCGACCTCGTTCGACGCGGTGCTGTGGGACGCGATGGGGCTGACCATCGTCGTCCTGTGGGCGGCCACCCTGGTGATCGCCGTCCTGCTGCTGCGCACCCGGATCGCCGACCGGGCAACGGCCCTGGCCGTCCGGGGCGGGCTGCTGATCGCCCTGGCGGGTGCGGCCCTCGGCTTCCTGATGGTGCTGCCGAGCGAGAGCCAGCGGGCGGCGGGGAACCTCGACACCGCCGACGTCGTCGGCGCACACTCCGTGGGCGTCCCGGACGGCGGCCCGGCCATGCCGCTGACCGGCTGGTCGACGACCGGCGGCGATCTGCGGGCCCCGCACTTCGTGGGCATGCACGCCCTCCAGCTGCTGCCGCTCCTCCTGATCGTCCTGGTGCTCCTCGCGCCCCGCTTCGCCCGGCTGCGCGACGCCGGGGTGCGGCTGCGGCTCGTACGGGTCGCCGTGGCCGGCTACACGGCGCTCGTCGCGCTCCTCACCTGGCAGGCGCTCCGGGGCCAGCCGCTGATCCACCCGGACGGGGCCACGCTGGCCGTAGCCGGAGTCCTGCTGGCGGCGGTGGCGTGCGGCACCTGGAGCACGCTGCGCCCGGCCGCCCCCGCCCGCCCGTCCCGCACCGCCGACGACAAGGAGCCCGTGGCATGACCGGCGCACTGTTCGAGATCACGTTCTATCTGACCGCCCCGTTCTGGCTGCTGATGATCTTCGCCCCCTCCTGGTCCGGCACCGCACGCGTCGCCGCCTCGCCGCTGACCGTGCTGCCCGTGCTCGCCGTCTACGTCGTCATGGCCGTGCCGGTGTTCCCGGAGCTCTGGACGGCGGTGAGCAGCCCGGACCTCGGCACCTTCCGTGATCTGACGGCGCTGGCCGGCGGCGCGGGGACCATCTGGGCGCAGGTGCTCGCCTGGGACCTGCTGATCGGGCAGTGGATGTACCTCCAGAGCCGGAAGCTGGGGCTCTCGCCGCTGCTGATGGGGCCGCTGCTGGTCCTGACGATCCTGCTGTCGCCGTTCGGGCTGCTGATCTTCCTCGCCGTCCGCGCCGTCCGCCTGCGACGGCGCGAAACGCCCACCGGCTGAGTCACGCCCTCCCGGGGCCCGGTCTGCGAAGATCGCGGGCATCCGACCAATCCGTACGGTCCTCGGCTCCGAATCACTGCCGGAAGCGAGATCGTCCCGGGAGGAAACCCGCGTGAAGGAAGCCGTACACATCAGTGGGGTGCCCTCGCCCGGCCCCGACCTCCAGGAGCTCCTGGTGCGGGTAGCACGAGGCGACCAGGACGCGTTCGCCGCGGTGTACGACGCGGTGAGCGGGCCCGTGCTCGGCCTGGTGCGCAGCGTGCTCCGCGATCCGGCCCAGTCGGAGGAGGTGGCGCAGGAGGTGCTGGTGGAGGTGTGGCGCACCGCGCCCCGTTTCCGGGCCTCCCGGGGCAGCGCGATGAACTGGGTGCTGACCGTGGCCCACCACCGGGCCGTCGACCGGGTCCGCGCGGCGGAGGCCGCCGCCGCTCGGGAGCACAAGGCGGCGCTGCTGGACCGGACACCCGCCTTCGACGAGGTGTCCGAACAGGTCGAGACCCGGTTGGAGAGAGAACAGGTACGGCGCTGTATGCGCACCCTGTCCGAGCTGCAACGGGAGTCGGTGACCCTGGCCTACTACCGGGGCCTGACCTACCGTGAGGTCTCCGAGCTGCTCGCCGTGCCGCTGGGCACCATCAAGACACGACTCCGCGACGGCCTCATCCGCCTGCGCGACTGCCTGGGGGTGAGCGCATGAGCACGGCCGAACTGCACACGCTGACCGGTGCCTATGCCCTGCACGCGCTGCCGGACTCCGAACGGCAGGCGTTCGAGCGGCACCTGGAGGACTGCGAGGCCTGCACCCAGGAGGTGCGGGAGCTGTCGGCCACCGCTGCCCGGCTCGGCCTCGCCGTCGCCGAGACCCCGCCGCGCGAGCTGCGCGAGAGGGTGCTGCGGGAGATCACGACCGTACGCCAGGAGGCTCCGGCGCCCGGCAGACGGGCGCGGGCAGGCGGGGGCGGACGCACCGGCCGGTGGTACGCCTACGCGCTCGCCGCCTGCGTCGCCGCGGCCGCCGCGTTCGGTGGGGTCGCGGTCTGGCAGAACCAGGTGGCGCAGGACGCGCGGCAGGAGGCGAACCAGGCGCAGCGGCAGAACGAGCAGCTGGCCCAGGTGCTCTCGGCCCCGGACGCGAAGACCACGTCGAGTGAGCTGACGGGCGGCGCGCACGGCACCGTCGTCGTCTCGCGGAGCCAGAACCGCGCCGTGTTCCTGGCCTCGGGGATGGACCGGCCGCCGAGCGGCAAGGTCTACCAGCTCTGGTTCAACGACGAGGGCACGATGCGCTCGGCCGGTCTGATGGATCCGAGGGCGAGCGACGACGCGGTCCTGCTGGACGGACCGGTGGACCGGGCGTCCGGGATGGGCATCACGGTCGAGCCCGCCGGAGGCTCCGACGAACCGACCTCGTCCCCGGTGGCGCTGATGGACTTCCCGGCCTGACCACTCACCTGGCCACTCATCCACGAACCACGCAAGGGAGCGCCCCTTCCATGAGTGTCGCGGTGGTGCTGTTCACCTCCGATCTGCGGCTGCACGACAACCCGGTGCTGCGGGTCGCCCTGCGGGACGCGGACGAGGTCGTCCCGTTGTTCGTCCGGGACGACGCCGTCCACAGCGCCGGGTTCGACGCGCCCAACCGGCTGGCCTTCCTCGCCGACTGCCTGGCCGCCCTGGACGCCGGGCTCCGCCACCGGGGCGGCCGGCTGGTCGTCCGCCGGGGCGAGGTGGCCGCAGCGGTGAGGCGGGTGGCCGAGGAGACCGGGGCGGCCTCCGTGCACGTCGCCGCCGGGGTCAGCCGGTACGCGGCTCGGCGCGAGCAACGGATCCGGGAGGCCCTGGCGGGCACCGGGTGCGAGCTGCGCGTCCATGACGCGGTGGTCACCGCGCTCCCTCCGGGCCGGGTGGTCCCGGCGGGCGGCAAGGGCCACTTCGCGGTGTTCACCCCGTACTTCCGCCGTTGGGAGGCGGAGGGAGTACGGGGCACACTGACCGCTCCCCGCACGGTGCGGGTGCCGGACGGTCCGGCGAGCGATCCGCTCCCCGACCGGGAAACCGTCGAGAACCTCTCCCCCGGTCTCGCCCGGGGCGGCGAGGACGTGGGCCGCAAGCTGGTGACGTCCTGGCTGAACGGGCCGATGGCCGACTACGAGGGCGGCCACGACGACCTGGCCGGCGACGCGACGTCCCGGCTCTCCCCGCATCTGCACTTCGGTACGGTCTCCGCCGCCGAACTGGTCCACCGCGCCCGGGAGAAGGGCGGGCCCGGCGGCGAGGCGTTCGTGCGGCAACTGGCCTGGCGCGACTTCCACCACCAGGTCCTCGCGGACCGGCCGGACGCCTCCTGGTCCGACTACCGGCCGCGCCGGGACCGCTGGCGCTCCGACGAGGACGAGATCGGCGCCTGGAAGTCCGGGCGTACGGGCTATCCGCTGGTGGACGCGGCGATGCGTCAGCTCGCGCACGAGGGCTGGATGCACAACCGGGGCCGGATGCTGGCCGCGAGCTTCCTCACCAAGACGCTGTACGTGGACTGGCGGGTGGGTGCCCGGCACTTCCTGGACCTGCTGGTCGACGGCGACCTGGCGAACAACCAGCTCAACTGGCAGTGGGTGGCGGGCACCGGCACGGACACCCGGCCCAACCGCGTGCTCAACCCGGTGATCCAGGGCAAGCGCTTCGATCCTCGCGGTGCCTACGTACGGCGCTGGGTGCCGGAGCTGGCGGAGCTGGAGGGGGCCGCGATCCACGAGCCCTGGAAGCTTCGGGGTCCGGACCGGGCGGGTCTGGACTACCCGGACCCGGTGGTGGACCTGGCCGAGGGCCGGGCCCGCTTCGAGCGCGCCCGGGGCCTGGACTGACCGCACGAGGGCCACGACGGCCACGACGGCCACGACGGCCACGACGGCCACGACACGATAAGGCCCGTCCCGCGGAGATGCGGGGCGGGCCTCCTCGGTTGTCAGACCCGGCGCGGCGGCCGGGGGAAGAAGCCGCTCGTCCGCGCCACGTACGCGTCGAACCCGGGCCGGTCGGCCATATGACGCTCCAGCAGGGCCTTGCCGCTGCCCTTGGTCAGCAGGAAGCTCATCACCAGCGGGGCGACGACCGTGGCGGCAGCGGCGGCGGGGGCCTGGCAGACGAAGAGGAAGAGGCCCCACCAGACGCAGAAGTCGCCGAAGTAGTTCGGGTGGCGGGTCCAGGACCACAGCCCCCGGTCCATGATCTTCCCCTTGTTGGCGGGGTCGGCCTTGAACCGGGCGAGCTGCGCGTCGCCGATCGCCTCGAAGGCGAGGCCGACCGCCCACAGGAGCGCCCCCGCCCAGGCCCACCAGGCGAGCGGCGCGGTGAGGTACTGCGCGGCCTGCACCGGGAGCGAGACCAGCCAGACCAGCGCACCCTGGAGCAGATACACCTTGCGCAGGGCGTGGAAGTCCGGGTTGCCGGGGGCCTTGGCCAGCATCTTCGCGTAGCGCGGGTCCTCTCCGTGGCCCCGTCCGCGCCGGCCGATGTGGATCGCCAGGCGCAGCCCCCAGATCACGGTCAGCGCCGTCACCAGGAGCCGGCGGCCGTCGTCGCCGTCGCCCGCCGACAGGCCGTAGGAGACCAGGGCGACGGCGGCGAACCCGATTCCCCAGGCGATGTCGACGATCCGGTGCACGCCCTTCTTCATCGCGACGGCGAAGGTGACGAGCATGACGCCGAGCGCGGCGACGGCCGCGCCCGCGAGCCCGCTCACGAACGCGGACCAGACGAAGCCGCTCATCGGTCCGCTCCCGGACCGCCCGGTGCGTACCAGTCCCGCCGGGTGGCGGGCATCGCCGCGGAGCCGACCGGGTCGGGCCGTACGGAGAGGATCTGGTCGACGCCCATCCGGCGTTCCTCGAACGCGAGCGCGCCGCCGACGAGGTAGAGCCGCCACACCCGCGCGGTCTCCTCCCCCACCAGCGCGACGAACTCCGCCCAGCGCTCCTCCAGCGTGCGCCGCCACGCCTCCACCGTCCACACGTAGTGCTCGCGCAGCGATTCGACGTCCCGTACCTCCAGCCCCGCGCCCTCCAGCAGGGCTACGGTCTCGCCGAGCGGCCGCATGTGCATGTCGGGGGCGATGTACGACTCGATGAACGCGCCGCCGCCCGGCGCGGTCGTCCCCCGGGACATCTGCTGGACCAGGGCCCGGCCCTTCGGCCGCAGCGCGTCGTGCAGGATCTCGGTGAACGCCGGGTACTCGGCGTCCCCGACGTGCTCGCCCATCTCGATGGTGGACACGGCGTCGTACGCGCCCCGGGTCTCCGGCCGCCCCGCGATGTCCCGGTAGTCGATGTTCAGCACCTCGACGCGATCGTCGAGGCCGCGCGCGGTGACCTGCTCCCGTACGTACGCGGCCTGTTCGGCGGCGAGGGTGACGGCGGTGACGTGGACGCCGTGGCGCTCGGCCGCGTACAGGGTCAGCGAACCCCAGCCGCAGCCGATGTCCAGCAGCCGTGCGCCGGGCCGCAGTCCGAGCTTGCGGCAGATCAGCTCCAGCTTGTCGCGCTGCGCGTCGGCCGGGCCGTAGCCGGGCGCCTCGCTGGTCCAGTAGCCGCAGGAGTACGCCATCGTCTCGTCGAGGAGCAGCGTGTAGAAGGCGTTGGACAGGTCGTAGTGGTGGCTGATCGCCGCCCGGTCCCGGGCCTTGCTGTGCAGGGTCCCGCGGAGTCCGGCGCGGGCGGCGGGGACCGGTGGCCGGGGGCCGACCGCGCCGAGCCGCAGGGCGAGGCCCGCCGCCCTGAGCCGGTCGGCGAGGGCGGGGGCGGGCGCGGTCAGGCCGCGGTCACGCCCGGCGCGGCGCATGGCGCGCAGCCCGTCGCCGAGGTCGGTGTCGAGGTCGATGTCGCCGGTGATGTAGGCCTCGGCGAGGCCGAGTTCGCCCGGCTCCCACAGCAGGCGGCGCAGCGCTCTGCGGGTCCGCACATGGACGGTGGGGGCGTCCCTGGGCCCGGTCTCGCTGCCGTCCCACATCCGTACCCGGACCGGCGGCGGGCCGCCGAGGAACCGCTCCATCAGTGGTTCGACGCGCTGGGCGGCCCCGGTCGGGGTACGCCGGGCGGGGGGCTTGGGCGCGGTCGTGGTCACGCGGACTCCTCACGGGTCAGAAGCAGTTGCTGCACATCGAGATAGCCGGAGCGGAAGCCCGCTTCGGAGTAGGCGAGGTAGAAGGTCCACATCCGGCGGAAGACGGCGTCGAAGCCGAGGGCGTCGACCTCGGCCGCCCGCTCGGTGAACCTCTCCCGCCACAGCCGGAGCGTCTCGGCGTAGTGCGCGCCGAAGCGGATGCGCTGGGTGGTGCGCAGGCGGGTGCGGGCGGCGGTGATCCGCTCCACGGCTTCGGTGGAGGGCAGGAGCCCGCCGGGGAAGATGTACTTGTGGATCCAGGTGTACGTGGAGCGGCTGGCGCGGAGCCGGTCGTCGGGCATGGTGATGGCCTGGAGGGCGATCCGGCCGCCGGGGGCGAGCAGCCGGTCCAGGGTCTCGAAGTAGACCGGCCAGAACTCCTCGCCGACCGCCTCGACCATCTCGACGCTGACGATGGCGTCGTAGTCGCCGGTGACGTGGCGGTAGTCGCTCAGCCGTACCTCGACGCGGTCCGCGTACCCGGCCTCGCGGATCCGGGCGCGGGCCAGGTCGCGCTGTTCGCCGGAGAGGGTGACGGTGGTGACCCGGGCGCCGCGGGCGGCCGCGCGGACGGCCAGTTCGCCCCAGCCGGTGCCGATCTCCAGGAGGCGGGTGCCCTCGGTGACCCCGGCGGCGTCCAGCAGCCGGTCGATCTTGCGGTGCTGGGCGGCGGGCAGCAGATCGTGTTCGGCGGGGAAGCCGCGGAAGACGGCGGAGGAGTACGAGAGCGTCTCGTCCAGGAAGAGGGCGAACAGCTCGTTGGACAGGTCGTAGTGGTGGCTGATGTTGTCCCGGGAGCCTTCGGGGGTGTTCAGCTGTGCGGCGGGCCTGCGCGGGGCCCAGATGCCGCGCAGGCGTTGCAGCGGCCGGGGGACGAGGCCGGCCACGTTGTCGGCCAGCACCGTCAGCACGCCGACCAGGTCGGGCGCGTCCCACTCCCCCGCCATGTAGGACTCGCCGAAACCGATGAGTCCGCTCGCGCCGATCCGCCGGAAGAAGGCGTCGGGGTCGCGGATGTCCATGAGCGGCCCGCCGATGCCTATGTCGTCCCGGCCCGCGAGCCGGGCGCGCAGAGGAAGGCGGCCGAGCGCGTGGCGGACGACGCGCTCGGCGACGGCGGTCCGGGCGCGGGAGGACGGGGGCGGCGCGATGATGTCGGGCCAGCGTTCCGGGTCGGTTCCGGGGGTGTGTTCTGCCGGCAGCGCGGAGGTGGGCGCGGTCACTGCATGCCTTCCTGTGGGCGGTGCGGGGGACGGGGTCGCACGGGGAGCCCGCGCAGATAGAGCCGGATGCCGTGCAGGCGGATCGCGGCGGAGACGAGGACGGTGGAGAGGGGGTGACGCAGGGCGAGCCGCACCAGCTCCCGGGGGCCGGCGGGCCGCCGGTTGCCCCGGACGGTGGCGGTGAACGGGCGGGCCCCGTCGCGCTCCAGGTGGATGCTCAGGTCGAGCCGGGGCCCGGGCTCGGGCAGCCGCATCCGGTAGCCGCCGTCCACGGGGAAGAACGGCGAGACGTAGAACTCCTTGTCGGCCACGGCCCGGTCATTCCTGTCGGGGCGCAGGAGGTAGCCGTGCCGTCCGCCGTACGTGTTGTGCACCTCGGCGACGACGCAGAGGGGGCTCCCGTCGCCCCGGCGGCACCAGTAGACGGTGATCGGGTTGAAGACGTGTCCGAACACCCGGGCCTGGGTGAGCATGGTGACGGTGCCGTCGCCGAGTTCGACGCCCCGGGCCCGCAGGAAGCGCTCCAGCCCGGCCCGGACGGTGGGGGCGGTGCCGCCGAAGTGGTCGCGGGGGTCGAACCGGGCCAGCGGCCGCAGGAGGCGTGGCAGCCGGGGCGGCCGGTCGGGGTCGATGAGCCACAGATACGTACGGTGCCGGAACGCGTACCTCGTCGGCCGGTTCCGCACGTGCGTGATGGTGCACGGATAGAGGGCGTTCACCACCTCACCCCCAGGGCCGCCGCGGCCTCGGCCCCCGAACGGCAGCCGTCCTCGTGGAACCCCCAGCCGTGGTACGCCCCCGCGTAGGCGGTGACGGGACCGGAGAGGGCGGGCAGCCCGGCCTGCGCCTCGACGGACTCGGGCGTGTAGACGGGGTGCTCGTAGACCATGCGGGCGCGTACGGAGGCGGGGTCGACGCGGTCGGAGCCGTTCAGCGTGACGACGAAGGTCTCGGGCGCGTCGAGCCGCTGGAGCCGGTTCATGTCGTAGCTGACGGTGACGCGGTCGGCGTCGGCGGCGCACGAGGGCATCAGGTAGTTCCAGGAGGCCCTGGCCCCCCGGGCGCGCGGCAGCAACGCGGTGTCCGTGTGCAGCAGGGTCGGGTTGCGGGAGTACCGGAACGCGCCGAGCGTGCCGCGCTCGGCGTCGGTCGGGTCGGTGAGCAGCCGCAGCGCCTGGTCGGGGTGGGTGGCGATGACGACGGAGTCGTACGGGGTTCTCGTGCCGTCCTCGGTGGTGACGTCGACGCCGTCCGCGTGCCGGGTGATCGCGCGCACCGGGGTCGAGGTGTGCACGGCGGTGAGCTGCTTGACGAGGAGGTCGACGTAGGCGCGCGAGCCGCCGGTGACGGTGCGCCAGACCGGGGAGTCACCGATGGTGAGCATGCCGTGGTGGGCCAGGAAGCGGAAGAGGTAGCGGGCCGGGTAGCGCAGGGCGGTGACCGGGTCGCAGGACCAGACGGCGGACACCATGGGCGTGAGGAAGTGGGCGTGGAAGTAGGGCGAGAAGCGTCCGCGCCGGGCGAACTCCCCCAGCGTCATCCCGCTCGTCCTACCCGTCCCACCCGTCCCATTTATCCCATCCATCTCGCCCGTACCGCTCTCCGGCAGTTCCAGGAGGGCCCGGGCCTCGCGGTGGAAGCGCGGCACCTCGGCGAGCATCCGCAGATAGGGGCCGCGCACGGCGGAGCGCGGCTGCGCGAAGAGCCCGGCCGGGCCGCGCGCCCCGGCGTATTCGAGGCCGCATCCCTCGCACCGTACGGACATCGACATCTCGGACTCCTGGGTGGCGACGCCCAGTTCGTCGAAGAGCCGCAGCAGGTGGGGGTAGGTACGGCGGTTGTGCACGATGAACCCGGAGTCGACGCGGTGCACCCGGCCGTCGGAGGCGGTCAGGTCATGCGTGTGGGCGTGGCCTCCGACGCGGTCGTCCGCCTCGTACAGCGTCACCTCGTGGGCGTTCCGGAGAACGTGGGCGGCGGTCAGGCCCGCCACTCCGGATCCGACCACGGCCGTCCGCCGTCGTTCCCCTGCCATTCCGGCTCCCTCCGGTCCTTCCGCACAGGTCGGAGCGCTGCTGGAGCGCTCCTCACCCTGCATTCGTGGCCGGTGACCGGATGGATTGGTGGACCAGTGGATCTACTCCGAACGGATGAATGAGGGTCCCGGACCAATCCGCCGGCCGACCGGCGTCGAACCCCTTGTGTGAGAGCAGACCGGAACGACGCGCGGCTGGCCGGGGCACTTCCGCCCCGCCGGTCCCGTCGGCCGCATGCCCCACTCCCCTTTTCTCTTCTCTTTCTCTCTTCGCACACGACCTTCGATCCAGGAGAAACGCCATGAACACGCTCCTCTTCCGCCGCGCAGCCGTCGCCGTGTCCGCAGCCGCCGTGCTGCCGCTCGCCCTGACCGCCTGCTCGTCGGACGACTCCTCCAAGGACTCGGCGGCAGGCTCGACGCCCAGCTCGTCCGCCCCGGCGAGCCCCTCGGCCGACGACTCGGCGACCATGGACGAGCCGTTCGGTCCGGCCTGTTCGTCGGTGCCGAAGGAAGGCGCGGGCTCGTTCGACGGGATGGCGAAGGACCCGGTCGCCACGGCCGCCTCGAACAACGAGGAGCTGTCGACGCTGGTGGCCGCCGTGAAGCAGGCAGGCCTCGTCGACACGCTCAACAACGCGGAGAACATCACGGTGTTCGCCCCGACCAACGACGCCTTCGCCAAAATCCCGAAGGCCGACCTGGACGCACTGCTCGCGAACAAGGCCGAGCTCACCAAGGTCCTCACCTACCACGTGGTGGGCGAGAAGCTGACGCCCCAGCAGCTGGAGAAGGGCTCCTTCGACACGCTGGAGAAGAGCAAGCTGACCACGGCCGGCTCGGGCGTCGAGTACACCGTGAACGACGCCTCGAAGGTCGTCTGCGGCAACGTCCCGACCGCCAACGCCACGGTCTACATCGTCGACTCGGTCCTGATGCCCCCGAAGTAACCCCCACCCACCCCCACGGACGAGGGGCGGGGAGCCGCGGTACGCTGCGGCCCCCCGCCCCTCGTCGTGCGCCCGCCGGAAATCGCGGGACAGCTCATAGGCTGACCGGGTGACACACCGTGACCCCCTGGGCCGTGACCCCCTGGGCCGTGGCGACCGCGTGGCCGGAGCCGTGGTCGGGTCCGCCGCCGGGGGCGCGCTCGGCGCCCCGTTCGAGTTCGGCCCCGCCGGCGTGTTCACCACCCGCTTCCCGGACGGCGTCGGGGAGCTGTGCGGGGGCGGCGGCTGGGACCCGGGCGAGGCGACGGACGACACCCAGATGGCGGTGCTGGTCGGGGAGTCGCTGCTGGAGCGGGGCGGCCTGGACCTGCCGGACATGTTCGACCGGTTCCGGAGGTGGGCCGCCGGCGGGCCGAAGGACATCAGCCTCCAGACCGAGGACGTGCTGACCAACGGCGACCCGTGGGACCTGGCGGCGGCCCTGCACTTCCAGCTCAACGGGCGGGCCGCGGGCAACGGTTCACTGATGCGGGCGACCACGTCGGCGGTGTACTTCGCGCGTTCCGGCCGCCCGGCGACGATGGAGGCGGCCCGTCGGATCGCGGCGCTGACCCACGGCGACCGGGCGGCCTGGGAGGGCACCGCGGTCCTCCACGAACTGGTCCGGGTCGCACTGGCGGGCGAGGACCCGCTCGCCGCCCTCCCCGCGACGCCGGCCGAGGTCCACGCCGACCACCGGGCCCGCTGGGCGACGGTGCTGGCCCCCGACTGGCACCCGGGCCTGGCGACCGAGTTCAACGGCGCGGTGTGGCCCTGCCTGGGCACGGCGCTCTGGGCGCTGCGCACGACGGACACCTTCGAGCGGTCCCTGGCGGCCGCCGTCGACGTGGGCGGGGACACCGACACGGTGGCGGCCGTGACGGGTGGCCTGTCGGGAGCGGTGTACGGCATCGGAACGATCCCCGCCCGCTGGACCGAGCCCCTGCACGTACCGCTGCCCGGCTACGGGGACCGCCGGCCGACCGCGGGGGACCTTCGCGCCCTGGCCGGTCGGCTGGCCTCCGAAGGGCCTCGGACCACCTGAGGATCCCGGCCAACGACATCGCCCGAAAAGTACACATAAGCGCCGAATAAGCGCACTATGGAGATAAGGGTGCCTGCCGTATTCATCCGCGCGGCGGGGCCCGCGCGACGAAGGAGACGACATCTCATGAGCAACGTCTCACACGCGAGGAGTGACATATCGGGCCACCCCGATGCCTCCGAAATGCGTGCGCGGTACGACCGGGTGATGGGAGGCCGCGATGTGGCGCTGGTGGACGCGCCGGTGTTCCTCGTCGGCCTCTACTGCGCCGTTTCCCCGTGGGTGCTCCACTTCACGGCCAGCCAGCCGGCCCTGGTCACGCACAACCTGGTGATGGGCATCGCCATCGCGGTACTGGCTCTCGGCTTCACGGCGATGCCGGAGCGCATGTACGGCCTGAGCTGGGCGATCTGCGCCATGGGTGCGTGGATCATCGTGTCGAGCTGGGTGGTGGGCAGCAGCCCGGACACCGGGATCGTGATCAACAACATCATCGTCGGCGGCCTGACCGTACTGCTGGGCATGGTCTGCGCGGGAGCAGCCGCCAAAACCCGCAGAACCTGACTCGGACGCGCCCCGACAGCCCCCGCCCCTCTTCGATCCCGCTCAAGCCCCTCCGGCGGCCGCATTCCAGCCCCTCCGGCGTTTGAGGAGCGGGGCCCGGAGCAGAGCCGACCGCCTACCCTCCCAGCCCCTCCGGCGCTTGAGGAGCGGGGCCCGGGGCAGAGCCGACCGCCTACCCTCCCAGCCCCTCCGGCGTTTGAGGAGCGGGGCCCGGGGCGGAGCCCCGGTTTCGGGAAGGGGTGGATAGGGGAACAAGCCCGCCGCAGGCGCACCCGCACGACCTGCCCCACCCCGCCCGCGCGCCGCGCCCAGCACCGGCGTCAGCCGACAGAGCTGTACGCCACGACCCCCCGCAACACCGCGTCCACCGCCTTGCGCGCGTTCTTCGCCACGGAACTCGCCCCCTCCCCCGCATCGCGAGGAGCCGCCGCGGCCACCTGACCCAGCACGTCGATCACCTGCTTGCACCACCGTACGAAGTCCCCCGCCGGCATCTCCGCCTCGCGCAGCACCTCGTCCAGCGTCCGGCCGGAGGCCCACATGTAGACCGCCCAGGCGAAGCCGAGATCGGGCTCGCGCTGCCCGACCCCTTCCGTCTGGTTGATCTTGAAGTCCTCCTCCAGGGCGTCCAGCCGCCCCCAGATCCGCACCATCTCGCCCATGGCGACCTTGGCAGGACCGGACGGCAGCTTCGGCGCGACGGCGTCATCGGCCTGCCGCGCCTCGTACACCAGCGCCGAGACGCACGCGGCGAGTTCGGCGGGGTTGAGCCCCTCCCACACACCCTCCCGCAGGCACTCGCTGGCGAGCAGATCCAGCTCCCCGTACAGCCGGGCCAGCCGCCGCCCGTTCGCGGTGACCTCGTTGCCCCGGAGGTAGTCCAGCTCGGTGAGGAGCGCGACGATCCGGTCGAAGGTCCGGGCGATCGTGTTCGTCCGCCCCTCGATCCGCTTCTCCAACTGCCGGGTGTCCCGCTGCAGCCGGTGGTAGCGCTCGGCCCACCGCGCGTGGTCCTCCCGCTCGTCGCACCCGTGGCACGGGTGGGCGCGCAGCTCGGTCCGCAGCCGGGCGATCTCACGGTCATCGGCGGCCGGCGCCCGCCCCTTGCGGTGCCGGTCGGGCACGATGTGCCCGGCCTTCGTCCGCAGCGCGGAGGCCAGATCACGCCGGGACTGCGGCGAGCGCGGGTTGAACGACTTCGGGACGCGCATCCGGTCCAGCGCCTCCACGGGCACCGGGAAGTCCATCGAGGCGAGCCGCTTGACCTGCCGCTCGGCGGTCAGCACCAGCGGACGCGGCCCGTCGTGGTGGTCGAACCCGCGGTGCCCGTTGGCCCGCCCGGCAGGGAGCCCCGGGTCGAGCACGAGGGCAAGCCCCGCGAACTTCCCCGTCGGGACGTGGATGACGTCTCCGGGCTTCAGCTTCTCCAAGGACGAGGCCGCCGCCGCCCGCCGCTGCGCCGCGCCCTGCTTGGCCAGCTCCGTCTCGCGGTCCTTGAGATCGCGCCGCAGGCGCGCGTACTCCTCGAAGTCGCCGAGGTGGCAGGTCATGCCCTCCTGGTAGCCCTCCAGACCCTCCTCGTTCCGCTGCACCTGACGCGAGATCCCCACGACGGACTTGTCCGCCTGGAACTGGGCGAACGAGGTCTCCAGCAGCTCCCGCGAGCGGTGCCGCCCGAACTGCTGCACCAGGTTGACCGCCATGTTGTACGAGGGGCGGAAGCTGGAGCGCAGCGGATACGTACGGGTGCCCGCGAGGCCGGCCAGCGCCGTCGGGTCCATGCCACGCTGCCACAGGACCACCGCGTGGCCCTCGACGTCGATGCCGCGGCGTCCGGCCCGGCCGGTGAGCTGGGTGTACTCGCCGGGGGTGATGTCGGCGTGCTGCTCGCCGTTCCACTTGACGAGCTTCTCCAGCACCACGGAACGCGCGGGCATGTTGATGCCGAGCGCCAGCGTCTCGGTGGCGAAGACGGCCTTCACCAGACCGCGGACGAACAGCTCCTCGACGACTTCCTTGAAGGTCGGCAGCATGCCCGCGTGGTGCGCGGCGATGCCTCGCTCCAGGCCTTCGAGCCACTCGTAGTAGCCCAGGACGTGCAGGTCCTCACCGGGGATGGACGCGGTCCGCTCCTCGACGATCTCCCGGACCAGGCGACGCTTGTCCTCGTCATTGAGCCGCAGGCCGGCGTACAGGCACTGCTGGACGGCGGCCTCGCAGCCGGCCCGGCTGAAGATGAAGGTGATGGCGGGGAGCAGGCCCTCGTTGTCCAGCCGGTCGATGACCTCGGGCCGGCCGGGCGTCCAGATACGGCCGCGCTGACGCCTCTCGCGCTCACGGTCGGCCTCGCGCACCATCTTGCCCCGGCGGCGGTCACGGGGGTTGTAGAGGTTCTGGCTCTCCTGCCGGGCGAGCCGGACCAGGTCCGGGTTGACCTCACGCCGTCCGGCGCCGCGCCCCCCGTGGTCGGTCGCCTCCTCGAAGAGGTCGTACATCTTGCGTCCGGCCATCACGTGCTGCCAGAGCGGCACCGGGCGGTGCTCGGAGACGATCACCTCGGTGTCGCCGCGCACGGTGTCCAGCCAGTCGCCGAACTCCTCCGCGTTGGAAACGGTCGCCGACAACGAGACCAGCGTCACCGACTCCGGGAGGTGAATGATCACCTCCTCCCACACCGCGCCCCGGAAGCGGTCGGAGAGGTAGTGCACCTCGTCCATGACCACATAGCCGAGGCCGGACAGCGACTGGGAGCCCGCGTACAGCATGTTCCGCAGGACCTCGGTGGTCATCACGACCACCGGCGCCTCGGAGTTGACACTGTTGTCACCGGTCAGCAGACCGACCTTGTCGGCGCCGTAGCGCTTGACCAGATCGGCGAACTTCTGGTTGGAGAGCGCCTTGATCGGTGTGGTGTAGAAGCACTTGCGGCCCTGCTCCAGGGCCAGGTGCACGGCGAACTCGCCGACGATCGTCTTGCCCGACCCGGTGGGGGCCGCGACCAGCACCCCCTTGCCCGCCTCCAGGGCCTGGCAGGCCTTGATCTGGAACGGGTCCAGACCGAACTCGTACATCTCGCGGAAGGGCCCGAGGGCGGTCGCCATCTCGGCCGCACGGTCCCGAGAAGCCTGGTATCGCTCAGCTGGTGAGAGGTCCTCTGTCATCTTGGCTACGAGCCTACCCGTCACCTCTGACAGTCAGCCTGATCTTTGAATTCCCTTGGGCCTCCGCCCGGTCGGCCTCCGCTCACCCCCCGGTGAGCACCCGCACGGCACCCGGTACGCAGGTGGCGGTGAGCGGCAGCGCGCCCAGCGGTTCCCCGTCCGCGTACGCCGTGATCCCGGCCGCCGCCAGCTCGATCGAGGAGACCCGGTGCACGGTGACGGCGGGGTGGCCGAGGTGCGTGCCCCGGTAGACCTTCGGGAAGACCTTGAGGAGCGTGGTGCGGGTGCACCGCCCCACCACGGTCACGTCGAAGAGTCCGTCGTCCATCTCCGCGTCGGCACAGATCCGCATGCCCCCGCCGTACGTGGTTCCGTTGCCCACCGCGATGAGGGTGGCCTCGATCTCGGTGGCCTCTCCCCCGTCGAGCCGGATCCGGTACGGGATCGGCCGGAAGGCTGCCAGTTCGGCGAGGATCGCGAGGTCGTACGTGAACCGGCCGCCGACGAACCGCATCCGGTTGCCCCGGTCGTTGACCCGGGAGTCGAAGCCGGAGGCGAGGACCGAGCCGAACCAGCGGTCCCCGACCCGCCCGAGGTCGATGTCGCGGTGACCGCCCTCCTTGAGCGCCCGCGCGGCCAGCCGTCCGGCGGCGGCCGGGTCACGTATCGGCAGCCCCAGCGCACGGGCGAAGTCGTTGCCGGTGCCGACGGCGACGACGCCGAGCGGGGTGGCGGTCCCGGCGACGGCCTGGAGGGCGAGGGACATCAGCCCGTCCCCGCCCACGGCTATCAGCGCCCCCGTTCCCGCCGCGACGGCCCGGCGAGCCCGGCGCAGGGCGTCGTCGGCGTCCTCGCCCAGCACCGTCACGACGGAGAATCCGGCGTCCCGCAACGCGGAAGCGGCCGGCTGCGCGGCGTGCGCGCCCCGGCCGCGTCCCGCTGTGGGATTGACGAAGAGGGTGATCTCGCTGGTCACCCGCCGGACATTACAAGGTCAGGTGATGTCGTCGTAACGGTTCAGCCGGTGCGATCCCGGACCGTCCGCCTCGCCGGACGCCTGCCCCGGAAGTGCGGGGCGGGAGCCCGAGACATGCTCCACGCTCCCGACGGGCTCGGGCGTCAGGTCGAGATCGGATGCCTCGTCGTCGCTGAGGCCGGCGTCGGGGTTGTTGCGGTTGCGCCGCTTGTCGTTCAGCAGGGAGAAGCCGACGGCGATGAAGTAGAGGACCGCGAGCGGGCCTGCGAGAAGCAGCATGGAGACCGGTTCGCCGCCGGGGGTCGCGATGGCCGCGAAACCCGTGAGCCCCACGATCATCCCGCGCCACCAGCCGAACATCCGCTTGCCGGAGACGACACCGGTCATGTTCAGCGCGATGAGGAGCAGCGGCAGCTCGAAGGCGATGCCGAAGACGATCACCATGCGGACCAGCAGATCCAGATAGCTGTCGAGCTCGATCTGGTTCTGCACGTTCTCGGGGCTGAACCCGAGCATGATCTCGGCGGTCTGCGGCAGGATCGCGTACGCGAGGTAGCCGCCGGAGAGGAAGAGGGGCGCGCCCACGATGGCGAAGGCGTAGGCGTAGCGCTTCTCGCCCTTGTGCAGCCCGGGGGCCACGAAGGCCCACAACTGGTACAGCCAGACCGGAGTCGCCAGCAGGACGCCGGACATCAGGGCGACCTTGAGGGCGTTGGTGAACGGCGCCAGCAGGGTGTTGGTCTTCAGCAGCGCGCAGGGCTTGCCGTTGACGGCCACGACCACGCCGTCGTCGCACCCGACGGACTGAAGAAGGGGGCGCAGAAGGAAGTCGTAGATCTCCTTCTGGAAGAACGCCGCGACGGTCGTCACCACGACGATCGCCAGCACGGCCTTCAGCAGCCGGTTACGCAGCTCACGCAGGTGATCGAGGAGAGGCATCCGCCCCTCGTCGTCCTTCTCCTGCTTGCGGGCAGACTTGAGCAACCCACTTCCCTCGTCTCGTGCGGCGGCTGTCGGCGGAGCGCGTCAGCTGTCAGCTCTGGGTGGTGGGCTTGGCCTCGCTGACCGGGCGGGAACTGGTGACGTCTCCCGGAGCGGCCTGGATGGTGCGCGCTGTGGTGGACTGCGGGGGCGTCGGGTCCTCGACGGTCTCCGTCGTGGGCGCCGCGGCCGGCGCGTCGTCCTTCTTCATGGCCTTGGCCTCGCTCTTGAGGATGCGGGCCGACTTGCCGAGCGAGCGCGCCATGTCGGGAAGCTTCTTGGCACCGAAGAGCAGCAGGATGACAGCGATGATCAGAACGATCTCGAGGGGCTTCAGATTGCCGATCATGTGCGACTTCCTTCTCACTGAGGCGGCTGGAGGGTGGGCTCGCTACCCGTTCGACCGGGCATACGTCCGATCGTTGCGCTTGGCAGCGATCGTAACCCGCAAGGGTAAACGCGTGGCAATGCCCGTGCGTACTCCTGCTTGCGACCCGCATCCCCCTGCCTGGGCCGACCCATGCAGCGTACCCCCCGGTGCGGTCGGACATCAGGGCTCAGGGGCCGTTATCGCAGGCCTTCGCCGGTGGTCGCGAGGCGGGTGGCCGCCCGTTCGAGGTCCTCGGACGCCCGGTTGATCCGCTCCGTGGTGACCGTGACCTGCCGGCCGAGACGCTGGGCCTCGACGAAGACCTTGACGCCGAGCACGCCGAGCACGGCGATGCCCAGGAACCCCAGGGCGATGGCGAGCATGGGCCAGAACATACGACGGTGCCTCTTCCTACGGGGCTTTCTGACGTGCTTCCTGAGGGTGCGGCGGTCGGGTCGCTAAAGGGCGGTGTGCAGGCGCAGCGTCCGTACGCCGCCGCCGGTGAGCAGTTCGATGATGCGCTCCCCGGCGGGCTTACGGACCGAGGCGCCGCATTCGGGGCAGGTGAAGGTGTAGAAGGTGGTGCGGCTGGTGGCGCCGATCGCGAGGCGCAGTGCCGCGGCGGCCAGCTCGAAGCGTCCGCGGCAGTCGGGGCAGGCGGCCCGGAAGCGTACGGCGGCGGGTACGGGCACCGGGACGGGTCCGGCGCCGGGCGGGGGCGCCGGGCGGATCCCTGGGGTGGTGGCCGGGAACAGGGGCGTCCGGTTCATCGTTGTCTCCCCTCCTCGGGTCTCAGACCGCGTCCTCGTAGGCGGCGAGTGCCTCGCGGGCGGCCTCGCGGGCGCTGTCCGCGAGCTCCGGCGGGGTGACGATGCGGCCGTCGCCGCCGAGGCGCAGGGCGAGCCGGCGCAGGGAGGCCGGGTCCGGGGTGCGCAGGGTGATCCGCAGGCCGCCGTCGGGGAGCTCGTCGGCGGAGTCGTGCGGGTAGTACTCCGCGACCCAGCGGCCGCCGGTGCCGACCTCGATCACGACTTCCGGGTCCTCGGCGGCGGGCTGGACCAGCCCCGCGGACAGGTCGCGCAGCTCCAGCTCGGGCGGGGCGGCGGGGGCGTCGAGGAGGCGGATCTCGGCGACCCGGTCCAGCCGGAAGGTCCGGCGGGCCTCGGAGAGCCGGCACCAGCCCTCCATATAGGTGTGGCCGACGGCGAAGAGCCGGATCGGGTCGACCTCGCGCTCGGTGAGTTCGTCGCGGGCGGGCGAGTAGTAGCGCAGCCAGAGCCGACGGCGCTCGGAGATGGCCCGGTCGACGTCGGCGAAGACGCCGCCCTCCGCCTCGAAGGTCACCGAGAGGCGGGAGCTGGCCGCGCCGGACTCGCCGGCGGCCGTCTCCAGCTTGGCGGTGGCGCGGACGAGGGCGAGCCGGTCGCTCTCGCGCAGGCCCGGCAGGGTGGCGACGGCGCGGGCCGCGACGAGCAGCGCGGTGGCCTCGTCGGCGGCGAGGCGGAGCGGCTCGGCGACGTCGTCCGGGTTGTGCCACCAGATCCGGTCGCCGTCGGTGTCGATGTCGAGGAGGTCTCCGCCGCGGAAGCTGGTACCGCACATGGGCAGGACGTCGAGGTCGGAGATCAGCTCGTCCTCGGTGATCCCGAAGGCCCGTGCCACGTCCTGGACGTGGGCACCGGGGCGCTCGCGCAGATACGTCACCAGGGACAGCATCCGGCGGGTCTGGTCGATCGCGTTCGTGGCCATCGTTTCCCTGTCCCTGTCCCTAGTCCTTGGCCACGGCACGGAGCCGGTCCACCACATCGGCCCGCAGATCGGCGGGTTCCTCCACGACGACGTCCGGGCCGAACTCGACGAGCCAGGCGTCGAGTCCGTGCCCGTACGGGATCTCCAGCTCGTCCCAGCCGTCGCCGCGTTCCCTCACGGCTATCGCGCGCGAGCGCAGCGGGTAGCCGGCTCCGGCGCGGAGCCTGATCCGGGCGGTACGGGTCGCGGTCTCGCCGGCCCAGCTCTCGACGGTCTCGCGGACGGTGACGACGTCGGGCACCTCGGCGCTGAAGGCCCCGGCGCGGGAGCGGACCTTGCCGGTGATGCGGGAGAGCCGGAAGACGCGTTCGGCGCCGCGCTCGCGGTCCCAGCCCGCCAGATACCAGTGGCCGCGCCAGCATTCGAGGGTCCAGGGTTCGACCTGGCGCTGCTCGGGGCGGGCGGAGTTGGCCTTGCGGTAGTCGAAGGTGACGGGGCGCCGGTCGCGGCAGGCCAGCATCAGGGGCTCGAACGCCGCCTCGTGGACGGGGATGCGGGGTTCGAGGGCGCTGTGGACCTCGTAGGCGTCCTCGGCCTCCGGCATTCCGGCGGCCCGCAGCTTCTGGAGGGCGCCGCTGGCGGCTCCGGCGAGGCGGGCCTGCTGCCAGACCTTGGCGGCGAGGCCGAGGGCCGCGGCCTCCTCGGCGTCCAGGGTGATGGGGGGCAGCCGGTTGCTGTCGCGGCGGGCCAGGTATCCGGTGTCGCCGTCGAGGTTCTCGACGGTCTCGATGACGAGGCCGAGCTCTCGCAGATCGTCCTTGTCGCGCTCGAACATCCGGTTGAAGGAGTCGTCGGAACCGGCTTCGAGGTAGGCCTCGATGGATCCGCGGAGTTCGCGCTTGCTGAGCGGGCGCCGGGTCCCCAGCAGGCACAGCGCGAGGTTCATCAGCCGCTCGGCCTTGGCAATCGCCATCGACGCCCTCTCTCTTGTTGCTCTACGACCGCCGACCGTACCGCCCCGGGGTGTGGGGACCAAAAGGCGGACCGCCGACCGGAGAGCGGTGACGGGGCCCGGAGGGCGGTGAGGGCCCCCGCCGTACGGCGGGGGCCCTCGTGCGCACAACCGGAACGGATCAGACCGCTACGAGGTCGCAGACGAAGATCAGCGTCTCGCCCGGGGCGATCTTGCCGCCGCCTGCGCCGCGCTCGCCGTAGGCGAGGTGCGCGGGGATGATCAGCTCGCGGCGACCGCCGACCTTCATGCCCTGCACGCCCTGGTCCCAGCCGGAGATGACCTGGCCGGCACCGAGCTGGAACTGCAGCGGCGTGCCGCGGTTCCAGGAGGCGTCGAACTCCTCGCCGGTGGAGAAGGCCACGCCCACGTAGTGGACGGAGACGGTCTGGCCGGCCTGGGCGACCGCGCCGTCGCCCTCCCAGATGTCCTTGATCTGCAGGTCGGCCGGCGGCTCGCCACCCGGGAAGTCGACCTCGGGCTTCTCGATGCTCACGGAAACTGCTCCTCTAAATGATGAACTGGACAACCGGGACAGTCTTACACCTTGGCGAGGATGTCCACGGCGAAGACCAGGGTGGAGTTCTTCGGGATGGCCTGCTGCTGCTGGTCCCCGAAGGCCTGGTCCGGCGGGATGACGAGCAGCACGCGGCTGCCGACCTTCTTGTCGACCAGGCCGTTCTTCAGGCCCTTGAGGGTGACCTGGGACAGCGGGAAGGTCTGGGTCTTGCCCGTGGTGTACGTGTTGTCGAACTCCTTGGCGCCCTTCCAGATCATGCCGACGTAGTTCACGACGACGCTGTCGGACTCCTTGACGACATCGCCGTCGGACTCCAGGACGTAGTTGGAGACGAGCTTCTTCGGCGGGTCGCCCTTGGGGATGGTGACCGTCGGGGCCTTGCCGTCGGTCTTGACGCCGACCTTGGGCAGGTCGATGTTGTCCTGGGCGACCTCGGTGCCCTTGGCGGAGGCCGGGATCTGGGTGGCCTTCAGGACGTCGACGACGAACACGAGCGTGGCGTTGGGCTTGATGTCGCCCTGGCCCTGCTCGCCGTAGCCGAGCTCCGGCGGAATGACCAGCTCGACGCGGCTGCCGACCTTCTGGCCGACCAGGCCCTTGTCCCAGCCCTGGATGACCATGCCCGCGCCGAGCGTGAGGTCGAAGGGCTGCTTGCGGTCGAAGCTGTTGTCGAACGGCTTGGTGGAGTCCCACGCCTGGCCGAGGTAGTTGACCTGGATCGCGTCGCCGTTCTTGAGCTTCGCGCCGTCCCCCTCGCTGAGGACCTCGGTCTTCAACTCCTTGGGCGGGTCACCCTCACCCTTGGAGAGGGTGGGCTTCTCGCCGAACTTGGCGCCCGCGGTGATCGCGGGGACGCCGTTCTTGGACGAGGCGGAGTCGGAGGCCTTGTCGTCGCTGCCGCACGCCACTGCCGACAGCAGCAGGAGGGGGGCGAGAAGAAGGCCGGCAATTCGGCGCACTGGTTCCTCAGATCTCAGGGGGCACGGTGAATCGGTCCCGCAACACTCTAAGGGCTGTCCCGCAATTCCCGGCGGGCGCGCGACGACAGCTACGGCACCTCGCCGCGCTGCCGGAACGTCCCCGCACATCCAGTATGCGGACGTCCCTCCGCCTTGCGACGCACCGCATCTGACGCCGCGCGCTGATCCACCGGGAATCGCGGGACAGCCCTGAGGCCCTCCGATTCGGTTGGGGCCGGACCCGCACGGACGTCCCCGGCCCCCAGGACCGGTGGGTCCTGGGGGCCGGGGACGTCCGCGGTGACATCGGCTCACATGCCGGCGATCAGCTTCTCCACCCGTTCGTCCACGGAACGGAACGGGTCCTTGCACAACACCGTGCGCTGCGCCTGGTCGTTGAGCTTGAGATGGACCCAGTCGACGGTGAAGTCCCGCCGCTGCTCCTGGGCCCTGCGGATGAAGTCGCCGCGCAGCCGTGCCCGGGTGGTCTGCGGGGGCACCGACTTGCCCTCGAAGATCTTCAGGTCGTTGCAGATGCGGGCGGTCTGCCCCTTGCGCTCCAGGAGGTAGAAGAGGCCTCGGCGGCGGTGGATGTCGTGGTAGGCGAGGTCTATCTGGGCGACCCGCGGATTCGACATGGTCATGTTGTGCTTGGCCCGGTACCGCTCGATGAGCTTGTACTTCATGACCCAGTCGATCTCGGTGTCGATCCGGTCGAGGTCCTCGGCCTCGATCGCGTCCAGGGTGCGCCCCCACAGCTCCAGGACCTGGTCGACGGTGCCGGTGCGGATCCCCCGGCGCTCGACGAAGTCCACGGCCTTCTCGTAGTACTCCCGCTGGACCTCGATGGCCGAGGCCTCCCGGCCGCTGGCCAGACGCACCTTGCGCTGCCCGGTGAGGTCGTGGCTGACCTCGCGGATCGCCCGGATCGGGTTCTCCAGGGTCAGGTCGCGCATCACGGTGCCCGCCTCGATCATGCGGAGCACCAGGTCGGTGGCGCCCACCTTGAGCAGCATGGTCGTCTCGGACATGTTCGAGTCACCGACGATGACGTGGAGGCGGCGGTACCGCTCGGCGTCGGCGTGGGGTTCGTCGCGGGTGTTGATGATCGGCCGGGAGCGGGTGGTCGCGGAGCTGACGCCCTCCCAGATGTGCTCGGCACGCTGGCTGACGCAGTAGACCGCGCCGCGCGGGGTCTGGAGCACCTTGCCCGCGCCGCAGATCAGCTGCCTGGTGACGAGGAACGGAATGAGGATGTCCGCGAGCCGGGAGAATTCTCCGTGGCGGGCGACGAGGTAGTTCTCGTGGCAGCCGTAGGAGTTTCCCGCCGAGTCGGTGTTGTTCTTGAAGAGATAGACGTCGCCCGCGATTCCCTCCTCGTGCAGGCGGCGTTCGGCGTCGACGAGCAGACCTTCGAGAATGCGCTCGCCCGCCTTGTCGTGCGTGACCAGTTCGGTCACGTTGTCGCATTCGGGGGTTGCATATTCCGGATGCGATCCCACGTCGAGGTAGAGGCGGGCGCCGTTCCGCAGAAAGACATTGCTGCTGCGGCCCCATGACACAACACGGCGGAAGAGGTAGCGCGCCACTTCGTCAGGTGACAGTCGGCGCTGTCCCCTGAACGTGCACGTGACGCCGTACTCGTTCTCCAGCCCGAAAATGCGGCGGTCCATGACTGAACATTACGCCTTATGGCCTGAGCTGAAACCGGGTTCGACGGCTCCGTTTCGATCATTTTCCGATCCCGTCACGACGGCGGGCGTACGGGAGGGGGCCGCGAGGACGTTCCCGGTGGCCAGGAGGACCACCAGGGCGGCCACTCCCCCGGCCCCGGCGACGGCGAAGCTCCAAGCGGTCGAACCGAGTTCGACGGCCGGTCCCGCGACGGCCGTGCCGGCCGCCGCGCCCACGCCGAACGTGGTGACGAGCCAGGAGAACGCCTCGGTCACCGTCCCCCGCGGGGCGTGCCGGTCGACCACGATGAAGGAGCAGGCGATGGCCGGCGCGAGGAACACTCCGGCGAGGGCGGCGAGGGCGGTCATGACGGGCACCGAGGGGGTGAGCGTCAGCGGCAGATAGCCCAGTGCCAGCAGCCCGACGATGACCCGCAGCCGCTTCTCGGGGGCGCCGGCCCACTGCCGCGCCCCGTAGCCGAGGCCGCCGATCAGCGCGCCGAGCCCGAGTGCGGCCATCAGCCACCCGTACACCGATTCCCGGCCGTGGTCGTCCGCGTACGCCACCCCGGCCACCGTGATGGAGCCCAGGGCGAGCCCGACGAAGAAGAACGCGCCGAGCAGGGCGAGGAGTCCGGGCGAGCGCAGGGCGCCGAGCCAGTGGGCCTCACGGGGCGCGGAACGCCAGGTGCGCGAGGGCTCGGACAGGACGACCGAGAGGGCGCCGAGGACTCCGATGGCGTTGATGACGAGCAGTGCGGCGGCAGGCGACCAGAGCGAGACGAGCAGCGTCACGAGGAGCGGGCCGACGGTGAACATGATCTCCTGCGCCACGGCGTCCATGGCGTAGGCCCGGTGCACCTGGCCCTCGCCCTTGAGGACGCTGGGCCACAGGGCCCGCAGGCCGCCCTCCAGCGGCGGTGTGGCGACTCCGGCGACGATAACGGCGAGGTAGGCCAGCGGGAGCGAGGAGAGGCCCGTGACGGCCAGCAGCGACATGCCGAGCGCGGAGACCACGGCGGCCGGGAGCTGGACACGGGGCTGCCCGTAGAGGTCGACCGCCCGGCCGAGCAGCGGCTGCCCGACGGCGGTGGCCAGTCCGTAGGCGGCGGCGAGCACCCCGGCCAGGGTGTAGCTGCCGCCCTCCGCCCGGGTGAACAGCACGATCGCGATGTGCGCGGTGCCGTTGGGCAGCCGTCCCACCAGGGTGCCCGTCAGCAGCCGGGCGGCATGCCGCGCCCGGAGGATGTCCAGATATCCCGCGGCCATGTCCGCCCCTCTCCGCCCCGACCGGCTGCACCGCCCCCGAGGTGTTACGTATAACGTCGAGGTTCATACGTACCATGTGCGCAGTTCGCGGGTCCACCTCGCGGCGTTACGGAAACATCCCGCACGGAGGCACGAGTGACCAGCGCGCAGCAGCCCGGCCCCACCCGGCCCACCAGCCGCGACGTGGCCCGTGCGGCGGGCGTCTCCCAGGCGACGGTCTCCTTGGTGCTCGGCGAGAAGTGGCCGGGCAGGGTGTCGGAGACCACGGCCCAGCGGGTCCGGGACACCGCGGCGGAGATCGGCTACCGGCCCAATCTGGCGGCGCGCAGTCTGCGGCTCGGCCGCACCAGGACCGCGCTGCTGGTGGTGCCCGCGCTCACCAACGAGTTCTTCGCGCGGGTGTACGCCGGGGCCGCGGAACTCGCCGCCGAGCACGACTTCGGCGTGGTGCTCTACCCCTCGCCCGACGGTACGGGCCCGGCCCGGGACCCGTTCGCCTCGGCCCGCGCCGCGCTCGACGGGATCATCGCGTCCTCGATGGCCGCCGACGCGCTGGGCGCGCTGCACGGGGCGGATCTGCCGCTGGTGATGCTGGACAGCGACCCCTCGGACACCGGACCCGCCGCCCGTGTGAACCTCGACATCGCCGACGGGATGCGGCAGGTGACGGACCATCTGCTGGGACTCGGCCACCGCCGCTTCCTGCATCTGGCGTCCGCCGTGGACACCTGGACGTTCGCCGTGCGCGCCGAGGCGCTGCACGACGCGCTGGGAGCGGCGGGGGGCGTGACGGTGCGCACGGTGCGCGCCCCGCTGGAGGTCCGGGCGGGGCGCGAGGCGGCCGAACAGGCCCTGTCGGCCATCGGGGGCCGGCCCACCGCGATCATCTGCGACGACGACATTCTGGCCGCCGGGGCCTGCAAGGCGGCCCGCAGGCTCGGGCTGCGGGTGCCGGACGAACTGTCGGTCACCGGCTTCGACGACCTGGCCCTGGCCACCGCGCTGGAGCCGGAGCTGACCACGGTGCGGCTGCCGGCGGAGCAGGTCGGGAAGCGGGGCATGGAGGCGCTGCTCGCGGTGCTGGACGGCCGCCCCGTCGAGCGGGGCGGTCTGCCGGTCCGGCTCGTCGTACGCGGCTCCACGGCGCCGCCCGATGCCCGGACATGACGGTGCCCCCTGGGCCCGGACCCGGGGGGCACAGCGCCCCGAGGGGCGCCGCTCGTCTCCTACTTGTCCGTCTCCTCCGTGGAGTCGGTCGTGCCGTCGGCACTGCCCGTGCCGTCCGTGACGCCGGTGCCCTCGGGGTCCTCGGTGTCGGACGGGGCGTCCGTCGGAGTGCTGCCGGCGGTCTCCGTGTCCAGCAGCCGGGCCAGCTGACGGCCGACGATCCGCTTGAACTTGCGCTGCTGGGGGCGGGTGCGGTCCAGGACCGCCACCTCCAGCCGTTCCGCCGGAATCTCCCGCTCGCCGCCGCCCGGCTCCCGCGAGAGCGCCTGGACGGCGAGCTTGAGCGCCTCGGCCAGCGTCATCCCGTCGCGGTGGCGCTGATCGAGGAAGGTGCTGATCTGCTCGGAGTTGCCGCCGACCGCTACCGAGCCGTGCTCGTCCACGATCGAACCGTCGTGCGGCAGCCGGTAGATCTGGTCGCCCTCGGCCGCGCTGCCGACCTCGGCGACCACGAGCTCCACCTCGTACGGCTTCTCGGCCGCACTGGAGAAGATGGTGCCGAGCGTCTGGGCGTAGACGTTGGCCAGCCCACGGGCCGTCACATCGTCCCGGTCGTAGGTGTATCCCCGCAGATCGGCGTAGCGCACGCCGCCGATGCGGAGGTTCTCGTACTCGTTGTACTTGCCGGCGGCCGCGAAGCCGATCCGGTCATAGATCTCGCTGAACTTGTGCAGAGCGCGGGACGGGTTCTCGCCGACGAACACAATGCCGTCGGCGTACTGCAGCACAACGAGGCTGCGACCGCGGGCGATGCCCTTGCGGGCGTATTCCGCCCGGTCGGCCATGGCCTGCTGGGGTGAGACATAGAACGGCGTCGACACCGGCTATCCGTCCCTTTCTGTCAGTGACGAGTGCGTCGGGAGGCCAGGGCTCTCGTCCGGATCGGGTCGGGCGCGGGGTCCGGCCCGATCCGAACGAAAGACCCTGCGGATCAGAGCAGCGCGGCGCGCGGGCCGTCGGGCTGCTCGAGTCGGCGTTCCAGGATGGAGCGCGCGATCTCGGATGACTCCTGGTCGGTCAGCCTCCGGAAGCCTTCGTCGGTGATGACGGTGACGATCGGGTAGATGCGTCGGGCCACGTCGGGGCCGCCGGTCGCCGAGTCGTCGTCCGCCGCGTCGTACAGCGCCTGCACGACCAGGGTGAGGGCCTGCTCCTCCGTCAGGTCCTCGCGGTAGAGCTTCTTCATCGCGTTGCGGGCGAAGATCGACCCGGAGCCGGTGGCCGCGTAGCCGCTCTCCTCGGTACGGCCACCGGTGACGTCGTAGGAGAAGATGCGGCCCTTCTCGCGGTCGACGTCGTAGCCGGCGAAGAGCGGCACCACGGCGAGGCCCTGCATGGCCATGGCGAGGTTGCTGCGGATCATGGTGGAGAGGCGGTTGGCCTTCCCCTCCAGGGAGAGCTGGGCGCCCTCGACCTTCTCGAAGTGCTCCAGCTCCAGCTGGAACAGCTTGACCATCTCCACAGCCAGTCCGGCGGTGCCGGCGATGCCCACCGCGGAGTACTCGTCGGCCGGGAAGACCTTCTGCATGTCGCGCGAGGCGATCATGTTGCCCATGGTGGCGCGCCGGTCGCCGGCCAGGACCACGCCACCGGGGAAGGACGTCGAGACGATGGTCGTCCCGTGCGGCGCCTCGATGGCCCCCTGGAGCGGCGGCAGGCTCCGGTTGCCCGGGAGCATCGCGGGTGACTGGTCGGACAGGAAGTCCATGAACGAGGACGAACCCGGCGTCAGGAAGGCAGCTGGTAGACGCCCGGTGCTACGAGTGTTGGCTTCCACGCGTTTCCCTCCACGTATGCGGCTGCACGCCTTATGGCGTCCGGCCGATCCTTGAACTGCCCCAGGGCTGCGTTGCAGCTGAAGCACAGTACGCCACGGACCCTACCCGTCTCATGGCAGTGATCCACGTGCTCAGCCGGAGCGATTAGACAGATACAGCACACGCCCTGCTGAGCCGCGATGAGCGCGTCCAGCTCGGCAGGAGCAAGACCGTACTTGCGCTTGAAGTAGCTGATCCGGTTTCGCTCCGCCCTGCACTCCCGGCAATAGCTCGACCATCCGTCCGAAGGCGACTTGTTGCGCTCCCACTGATCATGCGGCTTCACCTCGCGGCACTGCGGGCAACGCTTGTGCTCCCTCGGCACCGGCACCTTGACCCGGACCGACTTGCCCCTGGCCTCCTGACGCTGCCGGTAGTACTCAGCAGAGCACTTCCGGCAGTACGCCTGGAGGCCATCAGACATAGCCCTATTGCCGGCGAAGGCCTGCCGCGGCAGGTCCTTCCGGCAACGCGAGCATTGCCTCTCCATGGGAATTTCGGACATTAAGCCCTTATTCCCCACCCTTCTGAACAAATGACCTCACGAAATCCTCGGCGTTCTCTTCGAGCACGTCGTCGATCTCGTCCAGGACCGAGTCGACGTCGTCGCTCAGCTTCTCCTGGCGCTCCGCGAGGTCCTCGGACGCCTGCGCGTCCTGCGCCTGCTCCTCGACCTCCTCGGTGGAACGTGTCGCCTTCTGCTGTCCGCCGCCGGTGTCCTTGGTCGCCATGTAGCTCACCCCGCTCGGTTCGAAGCAATCGAAGCTCTTGATCAGACCCTACCCACGGGGTCCGACATTTGACCCGGTAGTTGATGCAACGCCCGCGCCTCAGGTGATTGATTCCCAGCCCGAGGGCCTTTCAGCCGCCCGACAGCACCCGGACCAGCTCCTCCGCCGTCCGGCAGCGGTCCAGCAGGTCCTTGACGTGTTCCTTGGTGCCGCGCAGCGGCTCCAGAGTGGGCACCCGCTGCAGGGAGTCGCGGTCCGGCAGGTCGAAGATCACCGAGTCCCACGAGGCCGCCGCGACGTCGTCGGCGTACTGCTCCAGGCAGCGCCCCCGGAAGTAGGCCCTGGTGTCCTCCGGGGGCTTCGTGCGGGCCCTGGTAACCTCGTCCTCGTCCAGGAGGCGCTTCATCTTCCCCCGGGCCGCCAGGCGGTTGTAGAGGCCCTTGTCGGGCCGCACGTCCGCGTACTGGAGATCCACCAGGTGCAGCCGGGGCGCGTCCCAGTCCAGCGCGTCACGGCGGCGGTAGCCCTCCATGAGCTCCCGCTTGGCGATCCAGTCCAGCTCGCCCGCCAGGCTCATCGGATCGGTCTCCAGCCGGTTGAGGGTGTCCTCCCAGCGGGTCAGGATGTCCTTGGTCTGCTCGTCGGCGTCCGCGCCGTACCGCTCGTCGACGTACTTGCGGGCCAGTTCGAAGTACTCCATCTGGAGCTGGACCGCGGTGAGTGTCCGGCCGCTGCGGAGCGTGATCAGCTGCCGCAGGTCCGGGTCGTGGGAGACCTGGTGCAGGGTGCGCACGGGCTGGTCGACCGCGAGGTCGACGTTGATGAAGGCGTCCTCGATCATGGACAGCACCAGGGACGTGGTGCCGAGCTTGAGATAGGTGGAGATCTCCGAGAGGTTGGCGTCGCCGATGATCACATGGAGCCGGCGGTACTTCTCGGCGTCGGAGTGCGGCTCGTCCCGGGTGTTGATGATGGGGCGCTTGAGCGTGGTCTCCAGCCCGACCTCGACCTCGAAGTAGTCGGCGCGCTGACTGATCTGGAAGCCGTGCTCGTTGCCGTCCTGGCCGATGCCGACCCGGCCCGCGCCCGTGACGACCTGGCGCGAGACGAAGAACGGCGTCAGATGGCGCACGATGTCCGAGAACGGCGTCTCCCGCTGCATGAGGTAGTTCTCGTGCGTGCCGTAGGAGGCGCCCTTGTTGTCGGTGTTGTTCTTGTAGAGGTGGATCGGCTGCGCGCCCGGGATGGCGGCCGCCCGCTCGGCCGCCTCCGCCATGATCCGTTCCCCGGCCTTGTCCCAGAGCACCGCGTCGCGCGGATTGGTGATCTCCGGGGAGCTGTACTCGGGGTGCGCGTGGTCGACGTACAGCCGGGCGCCGTTGGTGAGGATGACATTGGCCAGGCCGATGTCCTCGTCGGTCAGCTGACTGGAGTCGGCGGTCTCCCGGGCGAGGTCGAAGCCTCGCGCGTCACGCAGCGGGTTCTCCTCCTCGAAGTCCCAGCGGGCGCGGCGCGCCCGGTGCATCGCCGCCGCGTAGGCGTTGACGATCTGGGACGAGGTGAGCATGGCATTGGCGTTGGGGTGGCCGGGGACGGAAATCCCGTACTCCGTCTCGATGCCCATTACTCGCCGTACGGTCATGCGGCCCTCCTTGCCCGGCGTCGGCCCCCTCCGGGGACGACGCTCAAGTACCGCTGCTGTGTCCGGTGCGTGTGCGGTGCCCGTCACCGCACTGCGCGACTCGGCGGTACCGCAGAGCCTAGAGCGCCTCTGCGCCGGTGGGGAGCTCCATTACGACATTGCTCCGGCACGGCCGGAACGGGGGAATGAAACCGGCTGCGGAGGCCCCTGGGGGCTTCCGCAGCCGGTCCGTGTACTACAGGTATTGGCCGGTATTGGCCACCGTATCGATGGAACGGCCGGTGTCCGCGCCCTGCTTTCCGGTGACGAGTGTGCGGATGAAGACGATCCGCTCACCCTTCTTGCCGGAAATCCTGGCCCAGTCGTCCGGGTTGGTCGTGTTCGGCAGGTCCTCGTTCTCCTTGAACTCGTCCACGCAGGCCTGCAGGAGATGAGCGACCCGCAGTCCCTTCTGGCCCTGTTCCAGGAATGCCTTGATGGCCATTTTCTTCGCCCGGTCGACGATGTTCTGAATCATCGCGCCGGAGTTGAAGTCCTTGAAGTAGAGGACTTCCTTGTCGCCGTTGGCGTACGTGACCTCCAGGAAGCGGTTCTCCTCGGACTCCGTGTACATCCGCTCCACGACCGACTGGATCATGGCGTGGGCGGCGGCCGGCCGGGAGCCGGTGTGCTCGGCCAGATCGTCCGCGTGCAGCGGGAGCCCCGGGGTCAGGTACTTCGCGAAGATGTCCTTCGCCGCCTCGGCGTCCGGACGCTCGATCTTGATCTTCACATCGAGACGGCCGGGTCGCAGGATGGCGGGGTCGATCATGTCCTCGCGGTTGGAGGCGCCGATGACGATGACGTTCTCCAGGCCTTCCACACCGTCGATCTCGGCGAGCAGCTGCGGGACGATGGTGTTCTCCACGTCCGAGCTGACGCCACTGCCGCGGGTACGGAAGAGGGACTCCATCTCGTCGAAGAAGACGATGACGGGGGTGCCCTCGCTCGCCTTCTCCCTCGCACGCTGGAAGACCAGGCGGATGTGCCGCTCGGTCTCGCCGACGTACTTGTTGAGGAGCTCGGGGCCCTTGATATTGAGGAAGTAGCTCTTCCCCGTGGGCTGCCCGGTGACCTCGGCGACCTTCTTGGCGAGCGAATTGGCGACGGCCTTGGCGATGAGGGTCTTGCCACAGCCGGGCGGACCGTAGAGCAGGATGCCCTTCGGCGGGCGGAGCTCGTGCTCCTTGAAGAGGTCGGGGTGCAGGTACGGAAGCTCGACCGCGTCGCGGATCAGCTCGATCTGGTCGCCCAGGCCGCCGATCTTGTCGTAGTCGATGTCCGGGACCTCTTCGAGGACGAGCTCCTCGACCTCGCTCTTGGGGACCACCTCGTAGACGTAACCCGACCTGGAGTCCAGGAGCAGGGCGTCGCCGGAGCGGATGGTGATGTCCAGCAACGGCTCGGCGAGCCGCACCACCCTCTCCTCGTCGGTGTGCCCGACCACCAGGGCGCGCTCGCCGTCCTCGAGGATCTCCTTGAGGGTGACGATGTCCCCGGCGCGCTCGAACTGCATGGCCTCGACCACGTTGAGCGCTTCGTTGAGCATGACCTCCTGGCCACGCCGGAGGTCATCGAGCTCGACACTGGGGCTGACGTTCACCCGGAGCTTGCGGCCCCCGGTGAAGATGTCGCAGGTGCCGTCCTCGTTGGCCTGCAGGAAGACGCCGAAGCCGGCCGGCGGCTGCGCCAACCGGTCGACCTCCTCCTTGAGGGCCACGATCTGGTCACGCGCCTCACGGAGCGTGTTGGCGAGCCGCTCGTTCTGCGCGGACACGCCTGCCAGGTTCGTCTGCAACTCGACGATCCGCTCTTCGAGAATCCTCGAGTGACGCGGAGAGTCGGCGAGCTTACGTCGCAGGACGGCGATCTCCTGCTCGAGATAGGCAACCTGGCCGGCAGGGTCCTCTGACCCTCGCGCGGGCCGGGTGCCGCGGTTGATGTCGTCGTCGTGGGCTGCCACGGTCCTCACCTCCTCCATGGGGAGCTGGACGCTTCCTGACCCTACCTGGGTGGGTGGTGATTGAAACCCCTAGATCACAAAGACTGCGGGGCGTGTCCGATCTTCACCCTTGCGCTCTCCCTCACGTCAAGGGAATACCCACCCTTCGCCACCGGAAAGCCGCCGGTTGTATCGTCGAACTGTTCAACACCCGTCAGGGCTGGCTCCAATTGGTTCAGATACGCAGGAACGGCAGGACACATGACCGTGCAGCAGGACTCGCCGGGCGACAGTGACACGCAGGACCTGGAGGTCTGGATCGACCAGGAACTCTGTACGGGGGACGGCATCTGTGTGCAGTACGCCCCCGACGTCTTCGAGCTGGACATCGACGGCCTGGCCTATGTGAAGAGCGGCGACGACGAGCTACTGCAGAGCCCGGGGGCGACCACGCCGGTGCCGCTGCCGCTCCTCCAGGACGTCGTCGATTCGGCCAAGGAGTGCCCCGGGGACTGCATCCACGTGCGGCGCGTCAAGGACAGCGTCGAGGTGTACGGACCCGACGCCGACTAGCCGGTACGGGCGCTCGCGCCCCCTCGTCGGCCGGAGCGCCGCGAAGCGCGTTCAGACGCTGCGCGCGAGGTCCCCGGAGGCGCGGACGAACGCCTTTCCCTTCCACCGCCAGGAGGCCTGTTCCTCCTGGTCGGGGCAGCAGCGGGGCACGTCGAGCGAGGAGTAGCCGAGCAGGGTCGCCGAGACGAGGCCGTCGCGTACGGCGAAGTCCCCGACGGTCTTCCTGTCAGCGGGGTCCACCAGGGTCGCCACGACCCGGGGTGCGGCCCCGCTGCTCCGTGTCAGGACGTAGATGCCGCCGGGCGGGGTCCCCGATCCGGCGGCGCAGTGCACCACGGCGACGGTTTCCGGCCGTCCGTCGCCGTCGAGGTCCCCGGAGGCCTTCTTCGCGACGGTCGTCCCGGCGCCGCCGCACTCCAGCGGGAACTCCACGCCGGCCGGGTCGGGAGCGGGCGCGGGGGTGCCGTGCTGTGTCGTGGTCCGCTGCTCGGGGGCCGTGGCGGTCGCGGTGGCCGTACGGGGCTGGAGCAGCCCGGCCAGTGCGACGACCCCGGCCATCGCCGCGGCCGTGGCGAGCCAGTGCACCGGCTTGGCGGCGGTGTGGGCGAGGTCCGGGAGCGCGGGGGTCTGCACGCGGTCTGTCTCCTGATGGTTCCTGGAAGCCCGGTGAGGGGTGGGAACCCCCTGAGGGGTGGCCAGCATCGTGCCACACCTCACATCCGGGCGGAACGGCGGGGCAACGAAAAGGCACCGCCGCGCGGGTCCCCCGGTCGGTCGGGGAACCGCGCGGCGGCGCCGGTGCGTTGGACGGGTCAGCCGCGGTCGGCGGCGGAGCCCCCGCGGCTCTGGCTGCCGGGTCCGTCGTAGTCCTCGCCGTAGGCGCCCTTGGACGGGCGGCGGCGGCGCAGCGGCGGCTCGACGCCGTCCGCGAGGCGGCGGGCGGTGACCAGGAAGCCGGTGTGGCCGATCATCCGGTGGTCGGGGCGGACGGCGAGGCCCTCCACGTGCCAGTTGCGGATCATCGACTCCCAGGGCTGCGGTTCGGCGAAGCAGCCGATCTCGCGGATGGACTCGACGGTGCGCGAGAGCTGGGTGGTGGTGGCGACGTAGGCACAGAGGATGCCGCCGGGCACCAGCGCCTTGGAGACCGCCTCCAGGCACTCCCAGGGGGCGAGCATGTCCAGCACGACGCGGTCGACGTCGGTGTCGGAGAGGTTGTCCTGGAGGTCCCCGACGGTCAGCTGCCAGGCCGGGTGCGGTGAGCCGAAGTAGCGCTCGACGTTCTGCTGGGCGATCTCGGCGAAGTCCGCGCGGCGCTCGTAGGAGTGCAGCATGCCCTGCTCGCCGATGGCGCGCAGCAGGAAGGTGCTGAGCGAGCCGGACCCGACCCCGGCCTCCACGACGCGGGCGCCGGGGAAGATGTCGGCGAAGGCCAGGATCTGGCCGGCGTCCTTGGGGTAGACCACGGCGGCGCCGCGGGGCATGGACAGGACGTAGTCGGGGAGCAGGGGGCGCAGCGCGAGATAGGCGACGTTTCCCGTGGTGCGGACAACACTGCCCTCGGGAGCACCGATCAGCTCGTCGTGCGGGAAAGAACCCTTGTGGGTGTGGAAGTTCTTTCCGGCTTCGAGCGTGAAGGTGTAGTGGCGGCCCTTGGGGTCGGTGAGCTGTACCTGGTCCCCGACCTTGAAGGGCCCACGTCGGCGGGCGGCACCGGTCGGTTCAGACATGTGACCAGCCTACCGGTGATTCCAGGGCCGCCGACCGCGCGGGCCGCGGCCGTCGACCGTCCGGGAGGGCTGTCAGGCGCCGGGGCGGGCCATGGCCTTGACGAAGGCGCGCTCCACGTCGGCGGTGGAGAGGACTCCGTAGATCTCGCCGGTCTCCTCGACGACCAGGTACTCGGTGGCGGGGGTGGCCTTGAGCCGGTCCAGGAGGGCTTCGCCGGCCAGTTCGGCTGGGACCTTCATGCCGTCGGTGAGGTCCTGGGCGAGGCCGCTGACGGCGACCCAGGGGCGGCGGTGTTCGGGGACTCCGGCGATGGCGGCCTCGCGGACGACGCCCTTGGGGTTGCCCTGTCCGTCGACGACGACCAGGGCGCGGGCACCCGCCTCGTTGGCCCGGCGCAGCGCTTCGGAGAGCGGGGTGGCGGACTCGACGGGGACGGCGCGGCGGGTCAGGGTCCGGGCCCGGAGGTCGGGCAGGTGCTCGCGGAGGCGGGCCATGCGCAGGCTGTTCCCGGCGCCGGTCCAGATGATGCCCGCGAGGATCGCGGCGAGCAGCGCGTCCATGACGGTCTCGACGCCGCCGATGTTCTGGGCGGTGCCGCCGAGTGCTCCGGTGTGGGTGAGCAGCGGCAGTCCGACGAGGACGACGACGGCGAGGCCGCGGCCGACCCAGGCGGCGGCGATGGTGCCGCTCATGGGCTTGCCGGTGATCTTCCAGACGACGGCGCGGAGCATCCGGCCGCCGTCCAGCGGCAGGCCGGGCAGCAGGTTGAAGGCGGCCACGATGAGGTTGGAGATCATCAGGCCCGCGACCAGGACGCCTGGGACGGTGCCGGGCTCGACGAACTGCATCGCGCCGTAGAAGACGCCGCCGAGGACCAGGGACAGCAGCGGTCCGACGAAGGCGAGGACGAACTCGCGGCCGGGTGTCTCGCTCTCCTTCTCGATCTCCGAGACGCCGCCGAAGAACTGGAGCTGGATGCGGCGGACCGGGAGCTTGTAGCGCAGCGCGGCGACCGTGTGGGCCAGTTCGTGGACGAGTACGGAGGCGTAGAAGGCGATGGCGAAGAACAGGGCGACGAGGTAGCGGGCGGCGCCCAGCTCGGGCAGCACCCGGTCGAGCTGGCCGCCGAACACCCAGGTGATCAGCGCGGCGACGACGAACCAGCTGGGGGCGACGTAGACGGGCACGCCGAAGGGCCGGCCCATGAGCAGGCCGCCGCCCGGCTCGGCGGGGCGTCTCGGCTTGCCGTTGTCGGGATCGGCGCCGGGGGCCGTTCCCCCTGCGCCGGGCTGCGGCCGCCCGCTGTCGCCGCTGTCGTCCACGGGGTCCCTTCGGTTCGGTGAGTGGCGTTTGCCACGATCATGCAGTGTGCGAGGGTCTGCCGTCGATGGTATGCCGCTCGCTGTCAGTGGCGGGCCGTAGGGTCTGGAGACATGACTTCCGTGCCGCGGCCGCCCCAGCCGCCTTCGTCCCTGTCGCCGTCGCGGGCGAGCGATTTCATGCAGTGTCCCTTGCTCTACCGCTTCCGGGTCATCGACAAGCTGCCGGAGAAGCCCAGCGAGGCGGCTACCCGCGGCACGCTGGTCCATGCGGTGCTTGAGCGGCTCTTCGACGCACCGGCGGCCGACCGGACGGCGCCGCGGGCGCGCGCGCTGATTCCCGGCCAGTGGGACCGGCTGCTGGAGTCGAAGCCGGAGCTGAGCGGGCTGTTCGCCGGGGATACCGAGGGGGAGCGCCTGACGCGCTGGCTGGGTGAGGCGGAGCGGTTGGTGGACCGGTGGTTCTCGCTGGAGGACCCGACGCGTCTTGAGCCGGCGGAGCGTGAGCTGTTCGTCGAGACGGAGCTGGAGTCGGGGCTGCGGCTGCGCGGGGTGATCGACCGGGTGGACGTCGCGCCGAGCGGCGAGGTCCGGATCGTCGACTACAAGACGGGGAAGGCGCCGCGGCCGGAGTATTCCGACGGTCCGCTGTTCCAGATGACGTTCTACGCGCTGGTGATCTGGCGGCTGAAGGGCGTGGTGCCGCGCCGCCTCCAGCTGGTCTATCTGGGGAGCGGGGACGTGCTGACGTACGACCCGGTGGTGGCGGACCTGGAGCGGGTGGAGCGCAAGCTGCTGGCGTTGTGGGAGGCGATCTCGCTGGCGACGGAGACCGGTGACTGGCGGCCCCGGCCGACGAAGCTGTGCGGCTGGTGCGACCACCAGGCGGTGTGTCCGGAATTCGGCGGGACTCCCCCGGTATACCCGCTGTCGGTCCGCCCTGCGGATTCGGGTGAGGATGGCCAGGGCAGAATGGGACCGGTCCAGGCCGAGGCCGGCCGTGCCGTGGCCCTTGAGGGCCCTTAAGGAGTTCCTGTGGCGATCCGCGTCCTTCTGGTCGATGACCAGCCTCTGCTGCGCACCGGTTTCCGGATGATTCTGGAGGCCGAAGGCGATCTGGCGGTGGTCGGTGAGGCCGGTGACGGTCTGCAGGCCATCGATCAGGTGCGGGCGCTGCAGCCCGATGTGGTGCTGATGGACATCCGGATGCCGCGGATGGACGGCGTGGAGGCCACGCGTCAGATCACCGGTCCCGGGAAGGACGGCCCGGCGAAGGTGCTGGTGCTGACCACCTTCGATCTCGACGAGTACGTGGTGGAGGCGCTGCGCGCGGGGGCGAGCGGCTTCCTGCTGAAGGACGCTCCGGCGGCGGAGCTGGTGCAGGCGATCCGGGTGGTGGCGGCGGGCGAGGCGATGCTCGCTCCGAGCATCACGCGTCGGCTGCTGGACAAGTACGCGGACCACCTGCCGTCCGGTGAGGACCCGGTGCCGGACGCGCTGCACACGCTGACGGACCGTGAGGTCGAGGTGCTGAAGCTGGTGGCGCGGGGCCTGTCCAACGCGGAGATCGCGGCGGATCTGTTCGTCAGCGAGACGACGGTCAAGACGCATGTGGGCCATGTGCTGACGAAGCTGGGCCTGCGGGACCGGGTGCAGGCCGCGGTGTACGCGTACGAGAGCGGGCTGGTGCGTCCCGGCGCGCAGTAGCGGCCCCGCGCCACACGCACGCACACGCACACGCACACGCACACGCACACGCACACGACGAAGCCGTCCGGCCCGTCCCCGCCCTTGAAACAGGAGGGGGACGGGCCGGACGGCTTTCCGGTCGGGTCTCAGACGCTGGGCCGGTTGAGCTCCCAGAGCTGGAGTTCGGAGGTGGCGCTGACGGAACGCTCCACACCGGCGATCCCGTCGCGGGAGGCCACGTACTGCTTGCCCTGCCAGATCGGCAGCACCGGAACATCGGTGGCGACGATGTCCTGGAGCTTCTCGTAGGTGGCGCCGGCGGCGGTGCGGTCGGTCTCGCGGCGGGACCGCGGGATGAGGACCTCCTGAGCCTCGCGCGAGCGGTAGGGCGAGTTGAGGAAGTTGTTCTCGTCCAGGAAGGGCGCGGTGTAGTTGTCCGGGTCCGGGAAGTCGGGGAACCAGCCCATGCCGTAGGCCGCGTAGTCGCCGCGCTTCTGCTCGGGGCGGTACTGCGACCACTCCTTGCCCTGGACGGAGACGTCGAAGAGGCCCGAGCTGTTCAGCTGCTGCTGGATCGCCTTGAACTCCTCGGCGGTGGCCGGGCCGTAGTGGTCGCTGGTGTAGTGCAGGGTGAACTTCACCGGCGTCTTGATCCCGGCGTCGTCGAGGATGGCCCGGGCCTTGGCGGTGCTGGGCTCGCCGTACTTGTTGAAGAAGGCGTTGGTGTGCCCGGCGATGCTGGACGGGATCAGGGAGTAGAGCGGTTCGGCGGTGGTGCCGTACACCTTGCCCGCGATCGCGCCCCGGTCGACGATCTGCGCGATGGCCTGCCGGACGGGCTTGCTGACCGCGGGGTCCTTGGTGTCGAACCCGAGGTAGCTGATGGCCAGGCCGGGCAGCTCGGTGAGCTCGATGCCCTCCTCCGGCTCCACGAGCAGGTCGCGGGCCTGCTGGGGCGACATCGCCCGGGTCATCATGTGGATCTTCTCCTCGTCGAGCGCCCTGCCCATGGCCTCGGCGTCGGGGAACAGCTCCATCTCGACCTTGTCGTTGAGGACCTTCAGCTCGCCCTTGTACGAGGGGTTCTTGGTGAAGGCGATCTCGACGACCCGGCCGTCCTCGACCCGCGGCTTCATGGTGTACGGGCCGGAGCCGTTCACCTGGAAGCCGGTGCGGCCCTCCTCCGCCGGGTACTGCGCCTTCGGGACGATGCCGGCGGCGGGGGTGGCGAGCTTGTACGGGAAGGTCGCGTCGGGCGCGTTCAGGTGGAAGATCACCTGGTCGTCGCCCTTGGTCTCGATCATGTCGATGTTGGCGAGGAGTCCGACCGGCCCGCTGTCCGCGTCGATGTCGATGACGCGCTGGATGGAGTGCTTCACGTCCTCGGCGGTGACGGGCGCCCCGTCGGCGAAGGTGAGGCCCGCCCGCAGGGTGCAGCGGTAGCTCTCGTTCGCGGTGTCGGTGAAGGTACAGCTGCGGGCGGCCTCGGGCACCGGCTCCCCGCCGCCGCTCGGCACCGTGGTCAAGGTCTGCACGGTCTGCCGCAGGACGTTCCAGACGCCCGCCTCGTAGCCGATGGCCGGGTCGAGCGGCGCGGGGTTCTCCTTGGAGGCCACGAGCTGGTCCGTGGTGCCGACGACGATGGCTCCGTTGCCACCGGCGCCGCTGTCCGTGCTGCCGCAGGCGGCGAGCACGGGGGCGAGCAGGCCGACGACGGCCGGCAGCACCAGGGTCTTGCGGTTCATCTGGACGTTCTCCCTCATCCCGGCAGGTGAGGAATCAAAGCTAGTAGCCACCGGTGATGCCTTTGACCGTCCGGCGGACGGCACCCGCGTCTCCCGCGACCGGGTGGGATGACATACGACCACCATTAAGGACAGCTCACCCGATCTCGGCAGCCCTCCGGAGACCTCCAGGTGAGGAAGGTCACCTGCCGGACCTCTTCACAGACGCACCCCGCAACTGATCCACATCCACGGAACGTTGCCGGAACGCACACGGGGACGACCAGAAAATCCGCTGTTCGTTCACAACTGCGCGGCGGGCGCGGGCGCACGCCCGGTGCGGGTCAGCCCGTTCCGCCCGCCTGGGTGATGAGCTTGCGCAGGAAGGCGAGGTCGACCTCTTCGAGGGAGCCGACGACCACGCGTCCGGCCGCGGGCGCGATCGGGGCGACGGAGGGCACGGCGACGACCCGGCAGCCGGCGGCCTCGGCAGCGGCCACCCCGGTCGCCGTGTCCTCGATGACGGCGCAGCGCCAGGGATCGGCGCCGAAGCCCGCGGCCGCGGTGAGGTAGGGCTCGGGGTGGGGCTTGGTCCGGGCGACCTCGTCCCCGGCGACGGTGAGCGCGAAGTGGTGGCGGCCCACCGATTCCAGCACCCGGTCGATGATCCGGCGGTGGGAGGCGGAGACGAGCGCGGTGGGCACCTCGTAAGCGGCCAGCTCGGCGAGCAGCCGCTCGGCGCCCGGCATCAGCGGCACCCCGCGCTCGATGCGCTTCTCGAATCCGTCGTTGAGCAGCACGGTCAGCTCGTCCAGCCGGATGTCGGCGCCGGTGGCGTCGATGAGGTAGCCGGCGCTGCGGGTCATCGGCCCGCCGACGACCACGTCCCGCCAGGCCTCGTCCAGCCGGTGCCCGAGGCCTGCGAAGACCTCCTTCTCGACGTCCCACCAGAAGCCCTCGGTATCGACCAGGGTTCCGTCCATGTCGAGAAGGACCGCCTGCAGGGCGGCGCCTTCGGCCGTGCGGGTCAAGGACGCGGGGACCGTACTGGTCATCCGGCACACCTTCCGTAAGGGACGAGAAGGCCGGCCGCCATTCCCGGAAAACGGGAGGGCGACCGGCCTGCACTGGACCGACCAGTGTACGACGTGTCCGGCCGCGGTGCGCGAAGGGCACGAGGCCGCGGCGGGAATACGGGGTTACCGCGCGTTGAAGTACTTCGCCTCGGGGTGGTGGATGACGATGGCGTCGGTGGACTGCTCCGGGTGGAGCTGGAACTCCTCGGAGAGGTGTACGCCGATGCGTTCCGGCTGGAGGAGGTCGGCGATCTTCGCCCGGTCCTCCAGGTCCGGGCACGCCCCGTAACCGAGCGAGAACCGCGCGCCGCGGTACTTCAGCGCGAACATGTCCTCGACGTCCGCCGGGTCCTCCCCGGCGAAGCCCAGCTCGCTGCGGACCCGGGCGTGCCAGTACTCGGCGAGCGCCTCGGCGAGCTGGACGGAGAGGCCGTGCAGCTCCAGGTAGTCGCGGTAGGAGTTGGCGGCGAACAGTTCGGCGGTGGCCTCGCCGATCCGGGAGCCGACGGTGACGATCTGGAGGCCGATGACGTCGGTCTCGCCGGATTCCTCGGGACGGAAGAAGTCGGCGAGGCAGAGGCGGCGGCCGCGGCGCTGGCGCGGGAAGGTGAAGCGGGTGCGCTCGGAGCCGTCCTCGTGGAGGAGGACCAGGTCGTCGCCCTTGGAGACGCAGGGGAAGTAGCCGTAGACGACGGCTGCTTCCAGCAGGTTGTTGGACTGGAGGTGGTCGAGCCAGCCGCGCAGGTGCGGGCGCCCCTCGGTCTCCACCAGCTCCTCGTACGTCGGTCCGTCGCCGGTCCGGGCCTGCTTGAGGCCCCACTGGCCCTTGAACAGCGCGCCCTCGTCGAGCCAGGAGGCGTAGTCCTTGAGCGGGATGCCCTTGATGACGCGGGTGCCCCGGAACGGCGGCTCGGGGATGGGGTTGGTGGTGGAGACGTCCGAGCGCACCGAGCCCTCGGGCTCCTCGACCTCCAGGACCGCGGTGTCGATGTCCTTCTTGGGCACTCGGCGCTGCTTGAGCTCGGGCAGGACCGCGCCGGGCACGCCGCGCTTGACGCCGATGAGCGCGTCCATGAGGCGCAGGCCTTCGAAGGCGTCGCGGGCGTAGCGGACCTCGCCCTCGTAGATCTCGTGCAGGTCCTGCTCGACGTAGGCCCTGGTCAGCGCGGCGCCGCCGAGGATGACGGGGAAGTCGGCGGCCATCTTGCGCTGGTTGAGCTCCTGGAGGTTCTCCTTCATGATCACCGTCGACTTCACCAGGAGGCCGGACATGCCGATCACGTCGGCGCGGTGTTCCTCGGCGGCTTCCAGGATCGCGGAGACGGGCTGCTTGATGCCGAGGTTGACGACGTTGTAGCCGTTGTTGGAGAGGATGATGTCGACGAGGTTCTTGCCGATGTCGTGGACGTCGCCGCGGACGGTGGCGAGCACGATCGTGCCCTTGCCGTCGTCGTCGGTCTTCTCCATGTGCGGCTCCAGATGGGCCACCGCGGTCTTCATGACCTCGGCGGACTGGAGCACGAACGGCAGTTGCATCTGGCCGGAGCCGAACAGCTCGCCGACCACCTTCATGCCTTCCAGCAGCGTGTTGTTGACGATGTCGAGGGCCGGGGTGTCCTGGAGGGCCTCGTCCAGGTCGGCCTCCAGGCCGTTCTTCTCTCCGTCGATGATGCGGCGCTGGAGGCGCTCGTCCAGCGGGAGGGCCATCAGCTCCTCGGCCTTGCCCGCCTTCATCGACTTCATGTTGACGCCCTCGAACAGCTCCATGAGCTTCTGGAGGGGGTCGTAGCCCTCGGCGCGGCGGTCGTAGATCAGGTCGAGGGCGACCTTGACCTGCTCCTCCTCCAGCCGGGCGATCGGCAGGATCTTCGAGGCGTGCACGATCGCGGAGTCCAGACCCGCCTTGACGCACTCGTCCAGGAAGACGGAGTTCAGCACGACGCGGGCGGCCGGGTTCAGGCCGAAGGAGATGTTGGAGAGGCCCAGCGTGGTCTGGACGTCCGGGTGGCGCTTCTTCAGCTCGCGGATCGCTCCGATGGTGGCGATGCCGTCACCGCGGGACTCCTCCTGACCGGTGCAGATGGTGAAGGTCAGGGTGTCGATGAGGATGTCCGACTCGTGGATGCCCCAGTTGGTGGTGAGGTCCTCGATCAGCCGCTCGGCGATGGCGACCTTGTGCTCGACCGTACGGGCCTGGCCCTCCTCGTCGATCGTGAGGGCGATCAGGGCGGCGCCGTGCTCGGAGGCCAGGGCGCTGACCTGGGCGAAGCGGGACTCGGGGCCGTCGCCGTCCTCGTAGTTCACCGAGTTCAGCACGGCCCGGCCGCCGAGCTTCTCCAGGCCGGCGCGGAGCACGGGCAGTTCGGTGGAGTCCAGCACGATCGGGAGGGTGGAGGCGGTCGCGAAGCGGCCGGCCAGCTCCGCCATGTCGGCGACGCCGTCACGGCCCACGTAGTCGACGCAGAGGTCGAGCATGTGCGCGCCCTCGCGGATCTGGTCGCGGGCCATCTCCACGCAGTCGTCCCAGCGGGCCTCCAGCATGGCCTCGCGGAACTTCTTGGAGCCGTTGGCGTTGGTGCGCTCCCCGATCGCCAGGTAGGCGGTGTCCTGGCGGAAGGGGATGGTCTGGTAGAGCGAGGCCGCGCCGGGCTCGGGGCGCGGGTCCCGCTCGGTCGGCGTGAGCCCGCGGACCCGCTCCACGACCTTACGCAGGTGCTCCGGCGTCGTACCGCAGCAACCGCCGATGAGGGAGAGGCCGTAGTCCCGGACGAAGTGCTCCTGGGAGTCGGCGAGACCGTCGGGGCCGAGCGGGAAGTGCGCGCCGTCCTTGGTGAGGACGGGCAGGCCGGCGTTGGGCATGCACATCAGGGGCGTACGGGAGTGGCGGGCGAGGTAGCGCAGGTGCTCGCTCATCTCGTCCGGGCCGGTCGAGCAGTTCAGCCCGATCAGGTCGATGCCCAGCGGCTCCAGGGCGGTCAGGGCGGCGCCGATCTCGGAGCCGAGCAGCATGACGCCGGTCGTCTCGAAGGCGAGGGAGCAGATCAGCGGCACGTGGACGCCGAGGGCGTCCATCGCCCGGCGCGCGCCGATGATGCTGGACTTGGTCTGCAGCAGGTCCTGGGTGGTCTCGACGATCAGCGCGTCGGAGCCGCCGGTGAGGAGGCCTTCGGCGTTCTTCTGGTAGCCGTCGCGCAGGACGTCGTAGGTGATGTGGCCGAGCGAGGGCAGCTTGGTGCCGGGGCCGATCGAGCCGAGGACCCAGCGCTGCCGGCCGTCCTTCTGCGCGAACTCGTCCGCGACCTCACGGGCGATTCGCGCGCCGGACTCGGAGAGCTCGAAGATCCGGTCGGCGATCTCGTACTCGTTCGCGGCGGAGTGGTTCGCGCCGAAGGTGTTCGTCTCGACGCAGTCGACGCCGACCGCGAAGTACTCCTCGTGGACCGAGCGCACGATGTCGGGCCGGGTGACGTTCAGGATCTCGTTGCAGCCTTCGAGGTTCTCGAAGTCCTCCAGCGTGGGGTCCTGTGCCTGGAGCATGGTGCCCATCGCCCCGTCGGCCACCACCACACGGGTGGCGAGTGCCTCTCGGAGCGCGTCTGCGCGGGTCCGGCTGTCGGCGGCGGATGTCGGCAACGAGGCCATGGATGATCTCCCAGGGATGCGACGGCTGTCGGCTTTGCGTCCTTCTTGGGGGAAGGCGCACCTCGCCAGCCTAGCCGGACACCGCCCGGGACCGTAGGGGGCGTCCATGGGACGGACTGCATGCTGTGCGGGTGCGGCGGGTGCGGCCCGGTGGCGGAGACTTTCTCCCGGAGTCCGGCGCAGGTCGGCATCGACCGATAGTGTTCAGCATTGTCGAACCGAGGTGGAGGAGTACGGCGCGATGGCCAAGAACATCCAGTCGCTGGAGCGGGCGGCCGCGATGCTGCGTCTGCTGGCGGGCGGCGAGCGCCGGCTCGGGCTCTCCGACATCGCCTCCTCGCTGGGGCTGGCCAAGGGCACCGCGCACGGCATTCTGCGCACGCTCCAACTGGAGGGCTTCGTCGAACAGGACGCGGCGTCGGGCCGCTACCAGCTGGGCGCGGAACTGCTGCGGCTGGGCAACAGCTATCTGGACGTCCACGAGCTGCGGGCGCGCGCCCTGGTCTGGACGGACGACCTGGCCCGCTCCAGCGGCGAGAGCGTGCACCTCGGGGTGTTGCACCAGCACGGCGTACTCATCGTCCACCACGTCTTCCGGCCCGACGACAGCCGCCAGGTGCTGGAGGTCGGGGCCATGCAGCCGCTGCACTCCACGGCGCTGGGCAAGGTGCTGTCCGCGTACGACCCGGTGGCCCACAGCGAGGTCATGGAGGCGGAGCGCCGCTCCTTCACCGGCCGCACCGTCACCGCCGCCGACGCCTTCGAGTCGATGCTCGACCTGATCCGGGCCCAGGGCTGGGCCGCCGACGCCGAGGAGACCTGGGAGGGTGTGGCCGCGGTGGCCGCCCCCATCCACGACCGGCGCAGGATGCCCGTCGGGGCGGTCGCCGTGACGGGCGCGGTGGAGCGGGTGGCCCCGGGCGGCAGTCTCCGCCCCGAGCTGATCGCGGCCGTGCGCGACTGCGCCCGCGCGGTCTCCCGGGATCTGGGCGCCGGCCGCTTCTGAGCCTTCCACGGCCCGTCCCGCCCCTTCCGGCACTCCGTACCGACCCGCGCCCGCTCGCGCCCCGGGGCGCCCGGGCCGTCCCGGTCCGTCGCGGTAACGATCGCGTCGCGCACCGAGTCGTGGACCACATAACCCTTGACGCTTCCTTCACTCGGGGGAAACACTGCCGTTCAACGGTCGGCATTGTCGAACGCCTAACGGCAATACGCGTTAGGGTGTGACGGTGCCAAGGGCCGGTCAAGCCCTTACAGATGGGCTGCCCACGCTTCGTGGATACCCATCTGGGGCGCGGAACACCGGCGGGACCGGTGCTCCGCTCTCCCCTGGACGAAGGACAAAGGAGTCGCGGGTGTCCAGCTCCGACATATTCATCGGCGAGACCATAGGTACCGCCGTACTCATCCTGCTCGGCGGCGGTGTCTGTGCCGCCGTCACGCTGAAGAGCTCGAAGGCCCGTGACGCGGGCTGGCTGGCCATCACCTTCGGGTGGGGTTTCGCCGTGCTGACCGGCGCCTATCTCGCCGGCGGCGTATCGGGCGCCCATCTCAATCCCGCGGTCACGGTCGGCCTCGCCATCGAGGGCGGCACCGCCTGGGGCGACGTCCCCCTCTACCTCGGCTCGCAGCTGCTCGGCGCGATGATCGGCGCCCTGCTCGTCTGGGCGGTCTACTACGGCCAGTTCCACGCGCATCTGACCGACCCGGAGATCATCGCGACCACGTCCACCGACGAGGGCATGGTCGACCGGGCCGCCGCCCCGAAGGCCGGCCCGGTGCTCGGGATCTTCTCCACCGGCCCCGAGATCCGCAACGGCGTACAGAACGTGATCACCGAGATCGTCGCGACCGTCGTGCTGGTCCTGGCGATCCTGACCCAGGGCCTGAACGACGAGGGCAACGGCCTCGGCACGCTCGGCGCGCTGATCACCGCCCTGGTCGTCGTCTCCATCGGCCTCTCGCTCGGCGGCCCGACCGGCTACGCCATCAACCCGGTCCGCGACCTCGGTCCGCGCATCGTGCACTCCCTGCTGCCGCTGCCGAACAAGGGTGGTTCGGACTGGGGCTACGCGTGGGTACCCATCGTGGGCCCGCTCATCGGCGGCGCACTCGCCGGCGGGCTCTACAACCTCGCCTTCGCGTAGACACCGAAGTCCCAGCCGCACCTCTTCACTCCACAGACTTCCGGGAGCACACCGTGACCGACGCACACACCACCGGCACCCACGGCACCGGGCCGTTCATCGCGGCCATCGACCAGGGCACCACCTCCAGCCGCTGCATCGTCTTCGACAAGGACGGCCGGATCGTCTCCGTCGACCAGAAGGAGCACGAGCAGATCTTCCCGAAGCCGGGCTGGGTCGAGCACGACGCGACCGAGATCTGGGAGAACGTCCAGGAGGTCGTCGCCGGGGCCATCGTCAAGGCCGGGATCACCTCCGCCGACGTCAAGGCGATCGGCATCACCAACCAGCGCGAGACCACGCTGATGTGGGACAAGCACACCGGTGAGCCGGTCCACAACGCGCTGGTCTGGCAGGACACCCGCACCGACGCGCTCTGCAAGGAGCTCGGCCGCAACGTGGGCCAGGACCGGTTCCGCCGCGAGACCGGGCTGCCGCTCGCCTCGTACTTCGCCGGCCCCAAGGTCCGCTGGCTGCTCGACAACGTCGAGGGGCTGCGCGAGCGCGCCGAGGCCGGCGACATCCTCTTCGGCACCATGGACTCCTGGGTCATCTGGAACCTGACCGGCGGTACCGACGGCGGGGTGCACGTCACCGACGTCACCAACGCTTCCCGCACCCTCCTGATGAACCTGCACACCATGGCGTGGGACGAGAAGATCCTCTCCTCCATCGGCATCCCGGCGGCGGTGCTCCCCGAGATCCGCTCCTCCGCCGAGGTGTACGGCCACGCCAAGGGCGGCATCCTCGACGGCATCCCCGTCGCCTCCGCGCTCGGCGACCAGCAGGCGGCGCTCTTCGGCCAGACCTGCTTCGCCGAGGGCGAGGCCAAGTCCACGTACGGCACCGGCACCTTCATGCTGATGAACACCGGATCCACCCCGGTGAACTCGTACAACGGGCTGCTCACCACCGTCGGCTACCAGATCGGGGACAAACCCCCGGTGTACGCGCTGGAGGGCTCCATCGCGGTCACCGGCTCGCTGGTGCAGTGGATGCGCGACCAGATGGGCCTGATCAAGTCGGCCGCCGAGATCGAGACGCTGGCCTCCTCGGTCGAGGACAACGGCGGCGCGTACTTCGTGCCCGCCTTCTCCGGCCTCTTCGCCCCCTACTGGCGCCCCGACGCCCGCGGGGTGATCACCGGTCTCACCCGTTACGTCACCAAGGCGCACATCGCCCGTGCCGTCCTGGAGGCCACCGCCTGGCAGACCCGCGAGATCAGCGACGCCATGACGAAGGACTCCGGCGTCGAGCTGGCCGCGCTCAAGGTCGACGGCGGCATGACGTCCAACAACCTGCTGATGCAGACGCTCGCCGACTTCCTGGACGCGCCGGTGGTGCGCCCCATGGTCGCCGAGACCACCTGCCTCGGCGCCGCCTACGCCGCCGGCCTGGCCGTCGGCTTCTGGCCGGACACCGACGCGCTGCGCGCCAACTGGCGCCGGGCCGCCGAGTGGACACCCCGCATGGACGCGGACACCCGTGCCCGCGAGTACAAGAGCTGGCTCAAGGCCGTCGAACGGACCATGGGCTGGGTCGAGGACGAAGAAAGCTGACGAGGAGCATCACCATGACCACCCTGCAGAGCGTTCCCGCCCTCGGAACGCACCCGGCCTCCGGCTCGCTGCCGAGCCGCGCCGAGACCCGGGACCAGCTGTCCCGGGCCACGTACGACCTCCTGGTCATCGGCGGCGGCATCCTGGGCATCTCCACCGCCTGGCATGCCGCGCAGTCCGGGCTGCGGGTGGCTCTGGTGGACGCCGGCGACTTCGCCGGCGCCACCTCCTCCGCCTCCTCCAAGCTCCTCCACGGCGGTCTGCGCTACCTCCAGACCGGTGCGGTCAAGCTGGTCGCGGAGAACCACTTCGAGCGCCGCGCGGTCTCCCGCGAGGTGGCCCCGCACCTGGCCAACCCGCTCACCTTCTACCTGCCGGTCTACAAGGGCGGCCCGCACGGCGCGGCCAAGCTCGGCGCCGGCGTCTTCGCCTACTCCGCGCTCTCCGCGTTCGGCGACGGCGTCGGCCATGTCATCTCCCCGGCCAAGGCGCAGCGCGACGTCCCCGAGCTGCGCACCGACAACCTGAAGGCCGTCGCGGTCTACGGCGACGACCAGATGAACGACGCCCGCATGGCGCTGATGACGGTCCGCGCGGCCGTCGACGCGGGCGCGGTCGTCCTGAACCACGCGGCGGTCACCGGACTGCGCTTCACCCGGGGCCGGGTCACGGGCGCCGACCTGAAGGACAGCACGGACGGCACCGAGTTCGGCGTCACCGCCCGGCTCGTGCTGAACGCCACCGGCCCCTGGGTCGACCACCTGCGGAAGATGGAGGACCCGAACGCGGCCCCCTCCATCCGGCTGTCCAAGGGCGCGCACCTGGTCCTCAGGCGGACCCGGCCGTGGCGGGCGGCGCTGGCCACCCCGATCGACAAGTACCGGATCACGTTCGCCCTGCCGTGGGAGGACATGCTGCTGCTCGGCACGACGGACGAGGAGTACGAGGGCGACCCGGCGGACGTCTCGGTGACCGAGGCGGACACCGCGCAGATCCTCGACGAGGCGGCGTTCTCGATCAAGGACCAGCAGCTGTCGCGTGACCTGATCACGTACTCCTTCGCGGGTCTGCGGGTGCTGCCCGGCGGTCCCGGCGACACCTCCAAGGCCAAGCGCGAGACGGTCGTCACCGAGGGCCGCGGCGGGATGCTGTCGGTCGCCGGCGGCAAGTGGACGACGTTCCGCCACATCGGCCGCACCGTCATGAACAAGCTGGCCGCCCTGCCCGGGCACCCGCTGGCCGAGGACATGGAGCCGATGAACCGGCTGCCGCGGAAACTCCCGCTGCCCGGTATCGCCAACCCGAACGCGGTGGCGCACCGGCTGCTGATCGACGGCGGCACACCCGGCCCCCGGATGGCGCCGGACACCGCCCGGCACCTGGCCACGCACTACGGTTCGCTCGCCTTCGACATCGCCCGGCTGGCGAACGAGAACCCGGAGCTGGCCGAGCGCGTCCACCCGGACGCCCCGGAGATCTGGGCGCAGGTCGCCTACGCCCGGGACCACGAGTGGGCCGAGACGGCGGACGACGTGCTGCGCCGCCGGACCACGCTGACGATCCGGGGCCTGGCGACGGGAGACGTCCGCGCCGGCGTCGAGAGGCTGCTGGCCGAAAGGGACTGACCCACACGTACGAGGACGGGGCGGCTCCCCGGGGGAGCCGCCCCGTCGGCGCGGTCGCGGGGGCCATGATGCACTGATCCGCCCGATGATCCACTCCCGGTGGCAAGGTTCACCCGGCCGTGCAAGAGGGCTGCGGCGGGGCCCCCCGGACGCCGTAAGGTTGCTCCGTACGTATGGAGACATCGGAAGGAGGCCCGGGTGATCGAGCTCGAGTCGGTGCCCGAGCTGATCGACCCGGTCATGGTGGCCGCGTTCGAAGGCTGGAACGACGCCGGGGACGCCGCCTCCACAGCGGTCGGTCATCTGGACCGGGAGTGGAAGGGCGAGGTGTTCGCGGCGCTGGACGCCGAGGACTACTACGACTTCCAGGTCAACCGGCCCACGGTGTGGCTGGACGGCGGTACGCGGAAGATCACCTGGCCGACGACGCGGCTGTCCGTGGTGCGCGTGGGCGGGGAGAAGCCCCGGGACCTGGTCCTGGTGCGCGGCATCGAACCGTCCATGCGCTGGCGGTCGTTCTGCAACGAGATCCTCGGCTTCGCCCATGAGCTGGGCGTCGAGATGGTCGTCATCCTGGGCGCGTTGCTCGGCGACACCCCGCACACCCGGCCGGTGCCGGTGAGCGGGGTCACCTCGGACGCGGACCTGGCGCGGACGATGGACCTGGAGGAGACGCGGTACGAGGGGCCCACGGGCATCGTCGGGGTCCTCCAGGAGGCGTGCACCCACGCCGGGGTGCCCGCGGTCAGCCTGTGGGCGGCGGTCCCGCACTATGTGTCGCAGCCGCCGAACCCGAAGGCGACGCTGGCCCTGCTGAACCGTCTGGAGGACCTGATCGGGCTGCGGATCCCGCTGGGCGAACTGCCCGAGGACGCACGGGCCTGGCAGCTCGGGGTGGACCAGCTGGCCTCGGAGGACAGCGAGGTCGCCGAGTACGTGCAGACGCTGGAGGAGGCGCGGGACACCGCGGAGCTTCCCGAGGCGTCCGGCGAGGCCATCGCCCGGGAGTTCGAGCGCTATCTGCGGCGGCGGGACGGCGGCCCCGGGCAGGGGCCGGGCGGCCATGCGACGGAGTCCGGGGACGTGCCGTATCTGCGCGACCCCTCCAGCGGCCGCACCCGCCCGCCGAAGCCGCCGCGTCCGGAGCCGGGGCGGGGTAGGGCCGCCGACGACCGGGGGGCCAAGGGCCCTGACGAGACGCCGGGGAACGCCCCGGGCGAAGGCTCCGGGGACACCCCCGACGAGGACTGACCGGGCGCCGGTGGCGAACGGCGGAGCGCCGCACGGGAGACGATCCCGTGCGGCGCTCCGTTCGTATGTCCGAAGGTCGCGTTCCGTCCTACAGCGCGACGCCCAGCAGGGCGTCGACCGTACGCGAGACGACGCCGGGCGCACCCTCGTCCGTGCCGCCCTCCGCGCCCTGGAGCGCGGCCCAGCGGTCCACCGCGGCGAGCGCCGCAGGGCTGTCCAGGTCGTCCGCGAGGGCCTCGCGGACCTCTTCGACCAGCGCGTCGGCGGACGGTCCGTCGGGGCGCGAGACGGCGGCCCGCCAGCGCGCGAGGCGCTCGACGGCGTCGGCCAGTACCTGGTCGGTCCACTCCCAGTCGGACCGGTAGTGGCGGGAGAGCAGGGCGAGCCGGAGGGCCGCCGGGTCCACGCCGTCTCGGCGCAGCGTCGAGACGAAGACCAGGTTGCCGCGCGACTTGGACATCTTCTCGCCGTCCAGGCCGACCATTCCGGCGTGGACGTACGCCTTGGCGAACGGGTGCTCGCCGGTCAGCGCCTGGGCGTGGGAGGCGCCCATCTCGTGGTGCGGGAAGGCGAGGTCGGAGCCGCCGCCCTGGATGTCGAAGCCCATGCCGAGGTGGTCGAGCGCGATGGCGACGCACTCGATGTGCCAGCCCGGGCGACCCTCGCCCAGGGAGGCCCCGTCCCAGCTCGGCTCGCCCGGGCGGGCTGCCGTCCAGAGCATCGGGTCGAGGGGGTTCTTCTTGCCGGGGCGCTCCGGGTCGCCGCCGCGTTCGGCGGAGAGCAGGCGCATCGCCTCGGCGTCGAGGCCGGAGACCTCGCCGAAGTGCGGGTCGGCGTCGACGGAGAAGTAGACGTCGCCGTCCAGGTCGTAGGCGGCGCCCGCGTCCCGGAGGCGTTCGACGAGGGGCACGATGCCCGGTATCGCCTCGACCGCTCCGATGTAGTGCTGCGGGGGCAGCATCCGCAGGGCGGTCATGTCCTCGCGGAAGAGCGCCGTCTCGCGCTCCGCGAGCTCGGTCCAGTCCTGACCGTCGCGCACGGCCCGCTCCAGCAGCGGATCGTCCACGTCGGTCACGTTCTGGACGTAGTGGACCTGCCGCTTGGTGTCGAGCCACACGCGCTGAACGAGGTCGAACGCGTTGTAGGTCGCCGCATGACCCATATGGGTCGCGTCGTACGGCGTGATGCCGCAGACATAGATGCGGGCGACGGGACCGGGGTCAAGGGTGATCCGTCCGCCGGTCGCGGTGTCGTGGATCCGAAGGTCGCGGCCCTTGCCAGGCAGGGCGGGGACCTCAGAAGCGGGCCAGGCATGCATGTCATGAGCGTAACCGGACGATGCTTCCGGATACGAACCGGCATCGGAAACCTGTCCGAAGAGGCCCTCTTGCGTGGCGCCCGGGGCAGGCGGTACGGCCTGGCCCGGACGCGCGGAGCTCCTACACCGGCGGCCAGGGAATGGGCGGCCACTGGCCGCTCGGCCGCGGGTGCACGGCGCCCTTGACCAGCCCGGCGACCCGCTGCCGCAAGGCCTTCAGTTCGGCCGGTGTGATGAGTTCGGCCATCCGGGTGGCGAGGGCGGCCCCCGGCGCCAGCTCGCCGGCGAGCCGGCCCAGCACGGCCAGCGCCTCCTCGGTCAGCGGCTCGCCCGCCCAGCCCCAGAGCAGGGTCCGCAGCTTGTCGTCCGCGTTGAAGGTGACTCCGTGGTCGATGCCGAAGAGCCTTCCGCCGTGGGCGGGCAGCAGGTGTCCGCCCTTGCGGTCGCCGTTGTTGATCACCGCGTCCAGCACGGCGAGCCGCCGTAGCCGGACGTCGTCGGCGTGCACCAGCAGCGCGGTCTTCCCCTCCCCCACGTCCGCGAAGCCCACGGCCTTCCAGCCGTCGCCTGGCTCCTCGCCCTCGACGAGCGCCAGCAGCTCGGGGGCGTCCTCGTCGGCCGGGGGGCCGTCGATCCAGAGCTGGCACATGCCCTGCCCGTACGGCCCGTCCCGCAGCACGGTCGGCGGCACGAGGTCCCAGCCGGTCGCCCGGGAGATCTCGTACGCGGCGACCTCCCGCTGGGCGAGGGTCCCGTCGGGGAAGTCCCACAGCGGCTGCTCCCCCGCGACCGGCTTGTAGGCGCAGGTGCGCTCCTCGCCCTCGTACGCCACCGTGCAGTGCAGCACCGCGTTGGAAGCCCCGCCGACCTGCCCGAGGACGGTGAGCGTGCCCTCGGTGAGCAGGGTGAGCAGGTCCGCGTCCGTCAGGCTCCGCGACGGTATCCGTTCTGGCGCGGGCATACGTGTCCTTCCGGATCAAGGGGCAAGCTGCACAACGGACACGGCGGGCGGCCGGCGTTGACGACGTCCAGGGCCCGCTTGGCGAAGGCTCGGGCCTGGGCGCCGCTGAGCCGGACACGGAGCATCGGCGGGCCGTTCTCCTCGTCTTGGAGGAGCTTCTCCTCGGCTTCCGCGAGGTCGTCCTCGGAGCCGGCGTCGAGTTCGACGAGGGCCTGCGCCTCGACGATCATGCGCTGCTCCTCGCCGTCCCAGGCCAGGGCCATGGTGCCGACCCGGAACTCCTCCTCCACGGGCACGTCGAGCGGCGCGGTGTCGGAGACGTCGGTGGGGGCCACCGCGGGCACCGGGGAGTTGCCCCCGGTGCGGCGTACGACCTCGTCGAGCAGTTCGTCGATCCGCTCGGCGAGAGCGGTGACCTGGGCCTTCTCCAGGGCGACGCTGGTGACCCTGCCCTGGGAGGACGCCTGGAGGAAAAACGTACGGCGGCCAGGCAGCCCGACCGTACCGGCCACGAATCGGTCCGGTGGGTCGTAGAGGAACACCTGACGGGACACGTCCTGCTCCCTTGAGCTTCGATGGTGGTTGAGCGGCGCTACGGCGCGTCCACCCTACTGCCCGGAGCGATCACGGCGCGCCCGCACCGCCCCCGACCGTCGCGTCCGCCGAGCCGCTGTCCACGGGGGACGGGGCGGCGTCCGCCCCGACGGACTGCTCGCGGGGGCCCAGGGAGGAGAGGTCGCCGGTGTCGCCGAGCCTCAGGACGAAGGGGCGCAGCCGGGTGTAGCGGATCGCGGTGACCGAGCAGGGGTCGACGTGGACACGCTGGAAGAGGTCCAGGTGCATGCCCAGCGCGTCGGCGACGAGGGACTTGATGATGTCGCCGTGCGAGCACATGACGTACGTGGCGTCCTCACCGTGCTCCGCCTCGACCCGGTCGTTCCAGTCGCGTACGGCGTCGACGGCGCGGGCCTGCATCGCGCGCATCGACTCGCCGCCCGGGAAGGCAGCGGCGGAGGGGTGCTGCTGGACGACGGACATCAGGGGCTCGTCGGACAGTTCGGCCAGCTTCCGTCCCGACCAGTCGCCGTAGTCGCACTCGCTGATGCGGTCCTCGGTGTGCAGGGGCAGGCCGGGGCGGGCGTCGAGGAGCGGCTGGAGCGTCTGCCGGCAGCGCTCCAGGGGGCTGCTGACGGCGAGGACCGGGGCCACCGCGGAAAGCCGCGCGGGGAGGGCCGCGGCCTGTTCGGCGCCGCGTTCGTCGAGGGAGACACCGGAGGTGCGTCCCGCGAGCACTCCGGCGGTGTTGGCGGTGGAGCGTCCGTGGCGTACGAGGATCAGGGTGGGCATACCCGCCAGCGTAGAGGGGTGGCGAAGGTGCGCGGGAGCCGGTCACGGGGAAGAATGCCCGCCGTGATCGTGGACTGTGCCATCTACCGGGACGGGCGCCGCACCGAACGGCCCGACGACTTCTCCGATGCCCTGGACGAGGCGCGGGACGCGCAGGACGCGTTCCTGTGGATCGGACTGCACGAGCCGACGGAGGAGGAGTTCGACCTCGTACGGGACGAGTTCGGGCTGCACCCGCTGGCCGTGGAGGACGCGCTGCGGGCGCATCAGCGGCCCAAGCTGGAGGTGTACGACGACTCCCTGTTCGCGGTCCTCAAGCCGGTCGTCTACGAGCCCGAGAGCGACAAGGTCAGCGCCGACGAGCTGATGGTCTTCATAGGCGACTCGTTCGTGGTGACGGTCCGGCACGGCGAGGGAGCCCCGCTGGCGGCCGTGCGCCGTCGGCTGGAGGCCGAGCCCGAGGTGCTGAAGCACGGCCCGACGGCGGTGCTGTACGCGGTCAGCGACGCGGTCGTGGACCACTACATGGACGTGGCGGGCGAGCTCCAGGTGGACCTGGAGGAGCTGGAGACGCAGGTCTTCGCCCCGAGCGGGGGCGACTCGAAGAACACCGCGGCCCGGATCTACACCTTCAAGCGGCAGGTGCTGGAGTTCCGCCGGGCGGCCGGGCCGCTGACCGCTCCGATGGCCCGGCTCTCGGGGGCGGGCGTGCCGTTCGTCCACGAGCACGCGCAGCCGTTCTTCCGGGACGTGGCCGACCATCTGACGCGCGCCAACGAGCAGGTGGAGGGGTTGGACCGGCTGCTTTCGGACATTCTGTCGGCGCATCTGGCACAGATGGGCGTGCGGCAGAACGACGACATGCGCAAGATCTCCGCCTGGGCGGCCATGGCCGCCGTCCCGACGATGGTGGCGGGCGTCTACGGCATGAACTTCGACCACATGCCGGAGCTGCACTGGGTGTGGACCTACCCGGCGGTGGTCGCGGCGATGGGCTGCGCCGTGTTCGGTCTCTACCGGCTGTTCAAGCGGCGCGGCTGGCTCTGAGCGCCCGGCACCCGGCGCCCGCGAGCCGAGAGCCGTGCGCCCCGCACCCTCAGGCGTACTCGCGTTCCGGTGCGGCGGGCCTGCCCAGCGCGTCCCGCCGGCGCGGCATCTCCAGGCTCACCATGCGCCGCCAGCCGACGAGCCGCTCGTACGCGTACACCGCGTTGATGCCTGCGGCGAGAACGGCCGCCTTGGGCCGCGGCCAGCCGAGCACCCGGCCCATGGCGGCCATCACGGCGAGGCTGACGTCTCGGTAGACGCGGATCTCGGCCAGGGCGCACTCGCGCATGGTCCGCTGGATGGTGCGGCCGTGCCCGGCGCGGGCGAGGCCGAGGAGTTCCTCGTGGCAGTAGGCGAGGTGGTTGTCCTCGTCGTGGGAGATCATCCTCACCGCGCGGCCGATGTCGGGGTGGTCGGCGAAGTGCCGGCGCAGCAGGCGCATCTGCTCGGAGGCGCGCTGCTCGGTGACGCGGCTGTGGGCGAGATAGGTGATGATGTCGCGCTCGGTGAGTCGCTGCTCGCCGCGCAACCGTGAGTGCGCGAGCCCGATGCCCTGCTGTTCCAGGAGCATCGTGTAGTCGGTCTCCGGCGGGACCTCGACGGGCGGCAGTCCGCGCTTCTTCAGGAGCGCGTTGAAGATCCGGCCGTGCTTGTCCTCGTCGGCGCCGTGCCGGACGATCTTGGGAGCCAGGTCGCGGCAGCCCTCCGGGACGAGTGCGGCGATGCGGGCGTTCTCCCAGCCGCCCTGGGCCTCACCGCTCGCGGCGATGGAACAGAAGAGCCGGTAGGACTCGTCGTTGTCCAGAATCTCCTGGAACAGAGTCTGTGCTGAGAGCATGACGGCCACCTCCGTACCCGTTGCCCGCGGAAGCGAGGTCCGCGGAGCAGTAGTGCGCAGGAAGAGTCAAATGTGCCGCGGGGCGGTCGGCAACCGGAGCAGCCGGCGGGCGGCGCCCGGCGCGGCGGCGTAACCCCTGGGCGCGCGGCGCGTTGTTCCGGGTGACGGCCGTGGCGGGGAGGACCCCCGAGCCCCCACCACGGCCGTAGTGCTGTCCCGGTACTACCGGTGTCGTCCGTCAGGCGAGCCCGGAGCGCTCCAGGGCGTCCGTGCCGGCGCGCAGGGCGGTGAGCCGCTCCTCCAGCGTGAAGCCGGCCGGGGCGAGGTTGAGCGTGGTGACCCCGGCGGCGGCATAGGCCTGCATCCGCTCGGCGATCCGCTCGACGGGGCCGAGCAGCGCTGTCTGGTCGATCAACTGGTGCGGCACGGCCGCGGCGGCCCCCGCCTTGTCCCCGCCGAGGTACTTGTCCTGGATCTCGGCGGCCTCCTTCTCGTACCCCATGCGCTGGGCGAGCTGGTTGTAGAAGTTCTGCTTCCGGCTGCCCATCCCGCCGACGTACAGCGCGGTGTACGGGCGGAACATGTCGGCGAGACCGGTCACGTCGTCACCGACGGCGAGCGGCAGCGTCGGGCTGACGTCGAAGCCCTCCATCGTCTTCCCCGCCTTCTCCCGGCCCGCGCGCAGCGGCTGGATCGCGGTCTCCTCCAGGTGCTCGGCCGAGGGGAAGATCAGCAGGGCGCCGTCGGCGATCTCGCCGGTCTGCTCCAGGTTCTTGGGGCCGATCGCGGCGATGTAGAGCGGGATGTGCTCGCGCTGGGGGTGCACGGTGAGCTTGATCGGCTTGCCCGGACCGTCGGGGAGCGGCAGCGTCCAGTGCGCCCCCTCGTACGACACGCGCTCGCGGGTCATGGCCTTGCGGACGATCTCCACGTACTCCCGGGTGCGGGCCAGCGGCTTGTCGAACTTCACGCCGTACCAGCCCTCGGAGACCTGCGGGCCGGAGACCCCGAGGCCGAGGCGGAAGCGGCCGCCGGACAGCGAGTCGAGGGTGGCGGCGGTCATCGCCGTCATGGTGGGCTGGCGGGCCGGGATCTGCATGATCGCGGAGCCGACGTCGATCGACTCGGTCCGGGCCGCGACCCAGGTCAGCACGGTCGGGGCGTCGGAGCCGTAGGCCTCGGCCGCCCAGCAGACGTCGTAGCCGAGCCGGTCGGCCTCCTGCGCGACGGCGAGGTTGTCGCCGTCCATGCCGGCGCCCCAGTAACCGAGATTGATGCCGAGCCGCATAACCGCTCCCCTTACTGATCAGTAACGTCCCTTTCTCCGGACTCTAGCGCGGGTGACGGAGATCCGGCAGGCCTGGCGGACCTCCGGTTGTCCCCAGGCCTCCACCCGGTGGGGCCATGGCCAGTAATCTCAGCGCCCATGGAGCAGAGGCATCTCGGCCGCACCGGCCTTCGCGTGTCCCGGATCGGGCTCGGCACCCTCACCTGGGGCCGGGACACGGACGAGCACGACGCCGCCGACCAGCTCAAGGCCTTCTGGGACGCGGGCGGCACCCTGGTGGACACCGCCGACGTGTACGGGGGCGGCGAGGCCGAATATCTGCTCGGGCGGCTCGTCGGGAGCCTGGTCCCCCGCCAGGACCTGGTGCTCGCCACGAAGGCGGGCAACGTCCCGGACCCCTACCGCCGCTTCAACGGTTCGCGCGGGCACCTCCTGGCCGCCCTTGACGCGTCCCTGGAGCGGCTCGGCACGGATTACGTGGACCTGTGGCAGATCCACGCCTTCGACCCGGGGACCCCGTTGGAGGAGACCCTCCAGGCGGTGGACCTCGCCGTGTCCTCCGGCCGCGTGCGGTACGCGGGCGTGTCGAACTTCTGTGGCTGGCAGCTGGCGAAGGCCGCCACCTGGCAGCTGGCCGCGCCCGGGGCGCGCACCCGGCTGGCCAGTACGCAGATGGAGTACTCGCTGCTCCAGCGGGGCATCGAGCGCGAGGTGCTGCCCGCCGCGCTGGACCTCGGGATCGGGCTGCTGCCCTCCTCGCCGCTGGGGCGCGGTGTGCTCACCGGCAAGTACCGCCAGGGCACCCCGTCCGACTCCCGGGGCGCGTCGACACGGCTCGCCCCGTTCGTCGAGCCGTATCTCGACGACGCGGCGGCCCGCATCACCGACGCGGTGGCGACGGCGGCGGACGGACTGGCGACGAGCCCGCTCCAGGTGGCGCTCGCCTGGGTCCGGGACCGGCCCGGGGTGGCCGCGCCGATCATCGGTGCGCGCAACGCCGGGCAGCTCGCGGAGGCTTTGTCAGTGGAGGCGCTTAGTCTTCCCTACGAGATCTGCCAGGCGCTCGACGATGTGTCGGCGCCCGTGCACCGCTATCCCGACCAGGACTGGAGCACGCTGTGACTGCGCTTCCCGGGGAGACCCCCGGCACCGTCGGCACGGACACACCACAGGACACCGTGTCCCCGCCGGAGGCCGGTGCCGAAGGCCCCGAGCACGCCGAAGCGCCCGACGCGCCTGAAGGCACCGAGTCGTCGGGCACTCCGCCGGACGCCGAGGAGGACGCGGAGGACGGCGACGACGCGGAGGACGGGCAGGACGGGGCGACCGCTGACGCCGCGCCCGCCGAAGCGGCTCCCGCCGCCGAGCTCTCGGAGGCCCAGGCCGAGCTGGCCGCCCAGCGCGAACTGCGGGAGCGGATCGAGAAGCGCAAGGCGGAGAAGGCCGCGCCCATCGCCGCCGGCACGGGTCTGAGCGGCACGGCCGCCGATCTGCTCGCGGCCGTCCGCGCCGTGGAGAGCGGCGAGAAGGCGGGCACCGCGTTCTTCGACTCGCCCGCCTCGGCCCCGGCCGCCCGGCTCCCCGCACCGGCCGCCGCACAGCCGTCCCGGCGCCCCGCGCCCGCCGCCACCCCGACGGCAGAGACCGCCTCTCCCGCAGCCCTGGACGCGGTGCGCGCGGTGCTCACGGAGGGCGGGGCCCCCGAGGCGCTGGCCCGTCCGGCCGTCGGCGCGCTCGGCGAGCAGGCCGCCGAGCTGCTGCGCACCGACCCCTGGCAGCTGCTGGCCGTGCCCGGGGTGCGGCCGGAACAGGCCGACGGCTTCGCACGGGCCCTGCTGGGCGCCGAATGCGGCCCGGACGACGGTCGCAGGACGTCGGCCCTGGTCGGCTGGCTGCTGGAGCGTGCCGCCCGCCAGGGCCACACGGCCCTGGACGCCCAGACCGTACGGGCGGCGCTCGCCGAGCGGGCGGTCGGCGACCCGGACGCGGCGGTGCGGGACGCCGTCGAGGAGGGCGTCGCCCTGCTCTTCCAGGAGGGCGACGAACCGGCACCGGACGACACCGGGGCCGAGGACGGCGTAACGGACGGAGCGGGCCCCGCGGAGGAGGCCGACGTCGCGCGGGAGCCGGTCCAGGTGCTGCTGGGCCTGGACCGCTACGCCCTGGCCGAGGAGAGCCTCGCCGACGGTCTGGCCCGACTGGTCAACGCCTGCGAGAAGGCCGCCGACTGGACGGCGGCGGCCGCCGCCGCCCCGAGCCCGTCGGCCGCCGAGCTGATCCGTACGACCGCCGCGGCCGGACTGGTCGCGCACAGCGGCGGCGAGGCGGCCCGGGCCGAGCCCGCCGCCCTGATCGCGGCGGCGCGCGGCCTGGGGCTGCGGGCCCTGGGCGCCACCCACAGCGAGGACGGCCGACGCCGGCTCGCGGCCGCCACCGGCGATCCGGACACGGCGGTCACCCTGGCCGGCCTGCTCTCCGGGGCGCAGGGCCCCGGCCGGGACGAGGACGGGGCGCTCGCCCTGGACCTGCTGGTCGTGCTGGACGCCCCGCAGCTGGACGTGGAGGGCGCGGCGGTCCTGGTCGAGGCGCTGGCCGACGGTGCCCGGCTGGTGCTGAGCGGCGACCCGGGTGTGCTGGGCTCAGCGGGCGCCGGGCGGGTGTTCGCCGATGTGCTGGCCTCCCACGCCTGCCCGCAGGTCGTCTCCCGTACCCCGGACCCCGGGCCGATCGGCGAGCTGGTCTCCGGCATCGGCATCGGCGAGCTGAACCAGGTCGACGCCCCGGGCAGGGAGGTGGTGATCGTCCCGGTCCGCGATGCGGGCGAGGCCGTCCACCGCACCGTGCAGCTGGTCGCCGACTCGGTGCCCCGGGCGTTCTCCATCCCCGCCGAGGAGACCCAGGTGATCACCGTGGGCCATGGCGGGGCCGCCGGGACCAGGGCGCTGAACGAGGCGCTGAAGCAGCGGCTCAACCCGGGGCCCGGCCGGTTCGGCGGTTTCGACCCGGGGGACCGCGTGGTCCATGTGCCCGCGCCCGGCCGGGCGGTGCCCGGGGTGGTGCGCTCGGCCGACGCCGAGGGGCTGCGGCTGGACTGCGGGGGCGTCCCCGTCGTCGTACCGCAGGAGCGGGTGGAGTCGTCGGTGCGGCACGGCTGGGCCCTCAGCGCCCATCAGGCGGCCGGGATGCGCTGGCCCGCCGCCGTCGTGGTGCTGCCGGGCGACGCCGCGCAGGGGCTGAGCAGGCCCTGGGTGTACACCGCGTTCGGCCGGGGTGAGAGGCATCTGTCCGTGGTGCACGGGGTGGACCAGGCGCTCCAGCACGCGGTGGCGCAGGTTTCGGCCCAGGAGCGGACGACACGGCTGCGCCCGCTGCTGGAGGCGCTCCCGACGCCCGACGCGTCGTCCTAGGTCCTGCCGTCAAACTGCCGTCGTCGCCCGGAGGGCGGTCCTGCGGGGTCAGGTGCGTGCTCTCGGCGTGCCGGGCTCACGTCCTCGTACTGGACGTACTCGGGCGTGTGCCCGGTGCGGCGAGAGCGCGTACATGGCGCCGCGGGGCAGACGGCAGTCTGACGACAGGGCCCAGCGGCTGAGCCGCACCGGACAACGGTGGGGCCCCGGTGCGCTGCGCGGTTTCCAGCCGCGCGCCGGGGCCCCACCGTCACGTCCGGTGCGGGAGGAGGGAGAAAGGTCAGAGGCCGCCCGCCGAGGGCCCGGCGAAGTCCTCGTCCGACTCGTCCTCCTCGTCGAAGACCGCGCTGACGTCGAAGCGGCAGACCACCAGCTCGGGGTCGGCGTCCTCGAAGGGGGCGCCGAGCCACTCCCCCGGCTCCGGTGCGGTTTCGCCGGCCGAGACCCAGAGGGTGGAGTCGCCCTCCTCCAGGCCGAACTCCTTGTGCCGGGAGGCGATCTCGTCCGGTTCGTACTCGCCGAACAGCACGCCGAGCGCGGCGTGGACGCTGGTGCCGACCACCGGGGCCGTGTCCTGTCCGCCGCCCGGCCCCGCGTCGAGCTCGGCGAGGCGCTGAGCCTGTGCGAGCAGCCGCGGGGGCTCCGCGACCAGGTAGTCGCGTCGGATCAGGACGCTGAGCGCGCTCGGCTCGGCGGGACCGGCGTAGGGAGGCAGGGAGTCGTCGGCGCCGGGGATCTCGAAGGGGGTGACTTCGTCGTAGCGCTCGTAGAGGAGTTCGTCGTAGACCTCGGCGGCAGCGGCAAGGGCGTTGAACGCGTCGTAGACGGCGGGGTCGTCGTCCCCGGTGCGGCGTTCGACCGCGTCGAGGTGACGGTCGATCGCGGCTTTGACCGCCTCGGCGGCGGCACGTACCTCGGCAGCGGTGGGCTGCGCAGCATCAGACATAGTGCAGACGCTATCCGTACCGGGGCTCTGCCCGCACAATAGATGCGATGCCGGAATACGAATTCGTCGACGTGTACGTGCCGCGCGGGGTCTCCCGCAAGGAAGCGGCCCGACTCCTGACCGACCACGCCGAGTACGGACACTGGGAACTGGACCGCCTGACGCTCCGCAGGGACGGCAGCCGCAGGGTGCGGCTGCGCAGACGGATCATCCGTCAGCTACGGGCCACCTGGTGACAGGGAGGGGCCCCGCGATCGCGGGGCCCCTCCCTCACCTGGGCTGTACCGTGCTGCGCGCGCCCGGATCAGGCGGCGCTGCGCGAGCGGCGGTAGAGAACCGATCCGGCACCGGCGAGCAGCAGTCCGGCGCTGGCCGGGATGAGCAGTTCGAGCCCGCCCCCACCGGTCTGCGCGAGCTGCTCGCCGGGGATGTGGCGGGGCTCGGGAGCGTTCGGCTCGGGCGGCTGGTTGGCCGGTGGGGTGACCGGCGTCTCCGGCGTGACGGGGGGCTTCTCCGGCTGCTCGGGCGGCGGGGGCGGAACCTCGGCGTCGTTGGAGCAGCCGTTGCCGAAGGTCGGATTCAGCAGTCCGATCACGGAGACGCTGTTGCCGCAGATGTTCACGGGGACGCTGATCGGAGCCTGGATCGTGTTACCGGAGAGAATGCCGGGCGAGCCCTGCGCGACTCCTTCCGCACCGGCACCGCCGGCCCGGTGTCGGCCCGTTCCGGGCTCGCCGTGCCGGTCCGTCGCGGTGGTGTCCCCGGCCTGCGCCCCGTCGCCGGAGCCGGCGGTCCGGTTCTGCGGCCCGGAGCCCCCGCTCGATCCCGTCGGTCCGTTCTCGCAGTCGTTTCCGAACACCGGGTTGATGAGTCCGCCGACGGTGCCGGAGTTGCCGCAGGCGTTGACCGGGATGTCGATCGGGACCTGGATCAAGTTGCCGGACAGCACGCCCGGTGAGTTGGAGGCGGTACCGGCCGCCCCGGAGTCGGCGTGGGCGTATCCGCCACTCAGTGCGAGCACTCCGCCCGCAGCCGCCATGGTGATCAGGCCTTTACGAGTGACCTGTCGCATAGGTTCGTTTCCTGCCTTCTGGCTTCCGAAAAACCCCCGGACATGACCGTGCGGGAGCCGAATGCCGAACGGTCCCGGAGTGCATGGGGTGCACTCCGGGACCGGTCGAGCTCAAACCCTTACGGGTTGACCTTCAACGTCAGGCGTTGACGCAGGTGTTGCCGAAGGCGGGGTTCAGCAGACCGATCACGGAGACCGTGTTGCCGCACACGTTGATCGGCACGTGGATCGGAACCTGGACGACGTTGCCGGAGAGCACGCCGGGGCTGCCGATGGCAGCACCCTGGGCGCCCGCGTCGGCGGAAGCCATGCCCGCACCCGCGAGAACGAGGCCACCCGTAGCAGCCGCAACTGCGACGACCTTCTTGATCATGATTCCTCCTAGTTGGAAAATGCGGTCCCAGCCGCGGACCGCAAACCTTGTAACGAGGAGAATCTGGCGGGGCTACGTGTGAACGGTTCGTTTCACTCGTTCGGACATGTCCGTACAGGTGGGCGATTCAACGGTGAATCGGTCAGGGAGCGGTCAGGAGTGGTCGATGAACCGGTCGAGCACCCGCACGCCGAACTGCAGACCGTCGACCGGGACCCGCTCGTCGACGCCGTGGAACATCCCGGCGAAGTCCAGCTCCGGCGGCAGCTTCAGCGGGGCGAATCCGAAGCCCCGGATGCCGAGGTCGTCGAAGGACTTGGCGTCGGTGCCGGCCGAGAGCATGTACGGGACGGCACGGGCGATGGGGTCCTCGGCGACCAGCGCGGTCTGCATGGCGTCGACCAGCGCGCCGTCGAACGTGGTCTCCAGGGCCTTGTCCGCGTGCACGTCCTCGCGCCGGACGTTGGGCCCGAGGATCCGGTCCAGGTCCGCGAGGAACTCCTCCTCGTACCCGGGGAGGCACCGGCCGTCGACGTGGGCGGTCGCCTGGCCCGGGATGACGTTGACCTTGTAGCCGGCGCCGAGCTGCGTGGGGTTGGCGGTGTTCTGGAGGGAGGCGCCGATGAGCTTGGCGATGCCGCCCAGCTTGGCGAGCGTCTCGTCCATGTTCTCCGGGTCCAGCTCGGTGCCCAGCGCGTCGGAGAGCTCGTCCAGGAAGTGCCGCAGCGTCTTGGTGACCCGCACCGGGAACTTGTGCCGGCCCAGCCGGCCGACCGCCTCGGACAGCTCCGTGATGGCGTTGTCCTTGTGGATCATCGATCCGTGTCCGGCGGTGCCGTCCACGGTCAGCTTCATCCAGTGCATGCCCTTCTGGGCCGTCTCCACCAGATACAGCCGCAGGTTCTCGTTGACGGTGAAGGAGAAGCCGCCGACCTCGCTGATCGCCTCGGTGACGCCCTCGAAGAGTCCCGGGTGGTTGTCGACGAGGTAGCGCGCGCCGTACGTCCCGCCGGCCTCCTCGTCCGCGAGGAAGGCGAGCACGATGTCGCGCGGGGGCTTGCGGCCGGTGCGCATGCGCTCGCGGACGACCGCGAGGGTCATCGCGTCCATGTCCTTCATGTCGACCGCGCCCCGGCCCCAGACGCAGCCGTCCGCGATCTCCCCGGAGAACGGGTCGTGCGTCCAGTCCGCCGCGTTGGCCGGGACGACGTCGGTGTGCCCGTGGATCAGGAGCGCCGGGCGGGAGGGGTCCTCGCCCTCGATCCGGGCGACCGTGGAGGCCCGCCCCTTGTGCGACTCGAAGATCTTCGGCTCCAGGCCGACCTCCGCGAGCTTCTCCGCGACGTACTCGGCTGCGAGCCGCTCACCGGGGCCGGAGTGGTCGCCGTAGTTGCTGGTGTCGATCCGGATCAGGTCACGACAGAGGTCGACGACCTCCCTCTCGGCGTTGCCGCCGGTGACGGCCTTGCCCGTGCTGCTCTCGCTCACGCTGGTTCCTTCCACTGTCGCTGTGGTGCTCCCCCTCATCCTCCCGCGCCCACGGCCCGCACCCAAGGCCGCGCACCCCCCGTCACGCACCGTTCACAGCCATCGGGGGGTGATCGAGCACCCTCGAATGTTTGCTATGGTTTTCCACGTCGGAACGGGCACGGCCCGCGAGACAGACACCTTGTCCGGGTGGCGGAATGGCAGACGCGCTAGCTTGAGGTGCTAGTGCCCTTTATCGGGCGTGGGGGTTCAAGTCCCCCCTCGGACACCAGCAGGAGCCCCACTTCGGTGGGGCTCTTTTGCGTCACCGGCCGACCACGGAGAGGGGCGACGATGCGAGGGCGCAGGAAGCCGCCTCCCGCGCCGCTCCCCCAGCGGAACGGGATCGACGCGGTGCGGGTGCGGTTGCCGGAGGATCCCGACGGGCTCTGGGGCTGTGTCGGGGACCATCTGGTCGGGCGGTTCGGCGGGGCGATCGGGGCGGACCGGGTGGCGGAGATGCTGGGGGCCGGGCGGTTCGTGGGGGCCGACGGGGTGGCCGTGCGGGGCGACGAGCCGTATGCCGCGGGGCGGTGCCTCTGGTTCCACCGGGACTTCGCGCCGGAGGAGACGGTGCCCTTCCCGGTCGGCGTCGTGTACCGGGACGAGCGGCTCGTGGTCGCGGACAAGCCGCACTTCCTGGCGACCATGCCCCGGGGGCGGCACATCACCGAGACCGCGGTGGCCCGGCTCCGGCGGGAGCTGGACCTGCCCGCGTTGCAGCCCGCGCACCGGCTGGACCGGCTGACCGCGGGGCTCGTGCTGTTCGTGGTGCGGCCCGGGGACCGGGGCGCGTACCAGACGCTGTTCCGGGACCGGCTGGTGCGGAAGGAGTACGAGGCGGTGGCCCCGTACGACCCGGAGCTCGTCCTGCCCCGGACCGTGAGGAGCCGGATCGTGAAGGAGCGCGGGGTGCTCGCCGCCCGCGAGGAGCCGGGTGAGGCGAACAGCGAGAGCCGGGTGGAGCTGGTGGAGCACCGGGGCGGGGCCGGGCGTTACCGGCTGCTGCCCGCTACCGGGCGCACGCATCAGCTGCGCGTCCATATGAACGCGCTGGGGGTGCCCATCGTCCACGATCCGCTGTATCCGGTGGTGAAGGAGGAAGGGGCCGCTGACGACTTCTCGCGGCCGTTGCAGTTGCTCGCCCGGGTGCTGGAGTTCACCGATCCGGTCGGCGGGGAGCCTCGCCGCTTCGCGAGCGGGCTGCGGCTCTCCGCCTGGCCGGAGGGGTGAGGCGCGCGGCGCTCAGTGGCCGCGCTTGATCCACTCGTCGAGCCCCGGGGCCTCCGCGCCGATGGAGGTGGGGTCTCCGTGGCCGGTGCGGACGGCGGTGTCGCCGGGCAGGGTGAGCAGCCGGTCCCGGATCGAGTCGATGATCGTCGGGAACGACGAGAAGGACCGGCCGGTGGCGCCGGGGCCGCCCTGGAAGAGGGTGTCGCCGGTGAAGACCGTTCCCAGCTCGGGGGCGTACAGGCAGACCGCGCCGGGGGCGTGGCCCGGGGTGTGCAGGACCGTGAGCGTGGTGCCGGCGACGGTCAGTTCCTGGCCGTCGGTGAGGGTGCCGTCGGGGGCGCGGTCCGGGTGGGTCTGCTGCCAGAGGGGCAGGTCGTCCGGGTGGAGCAGGATCGGGGCGCCGGTGGCGTCCGCGAGGGCGGGGGCGGCGTCGATGTGGTCGTTGTGCGCGTGGGTGCAGACGATGGCGCGCAGCGTCCGGCCGCCGAGCGCGGCCTCGATGGCGGCGGCGTCGTGGGCGGCGTCGATGACGATCGCCTCGGTGTCGTCGCCGACGATCCAGACGTTGTTGTCGACGTCCCACTCGCCGCCGTCGAGGGCGAAGGTGCCGGAGGTGACCAGGTGGTCGATGCGGGCGGACATCAGAAGACCACCACCGAGCGGAGGACGTCGCCGTCGTGCATCCGGGCGAAGGCCTGCTCGACGTCGCCCAGGCCGATGGTCTCGGTGACGAAGGCGGCGAGGTCGAGGCGGCCCTGCTGGTGGAGGTCGACGAGCATCGGGAAGTCGCGGGAGGGCAGGCAGTCGCCGTACCAGGAGGACTTGAGCGAGCCGCCGCGGCCGAAGACGTCCAGGAGCGGCAGTTCGAGCTTCATGTCCGGGGTGGGGACGCCGACGAGGACGACCGTTCCGGCGAGGTCGCGGGCGTAGAAGGCCTGCTGGTAGGTCTCCGGGCGGCCGACGGCCTCGATGACGACGTCGGCGCCGTTGCCGTCGGTGAGGGCGCGGATGGCCTCGACCGGGTCGGTGGAACGGGAGTTGACGGTGTGGGTGGCGCCCATCTTCTTCGCCGTCTCCAGCTTGCGGTCGTCGATGTCGACCGCGATGATCTTCGCCGCGCCGGCCAGCCGGGAGCCGGCGATCGCCGCGTCGCCGACGCCGCCGCAGCCGATGACGGCGACGGAGTCGCCCCGGCCGACCTGGCCGGTGTTGATGGCGGCGCCGATGCCCGCCATGACGCCGCAGCCGAGCAGTCCGGCGACGGCCGGGGAGACCTCGGGGTCGACCTTGGTGCACTGGCCGGAGGCGACGAGGGTCTTCTCGGCGAACGCTCCGATGCCCAGCGCGGGCGACAGCTCCGTGCCGTCGAGCAGCGTCATCTTCTGCTTCGCGTTGTGGGTGTCGAAGCAGTACCAGGGGCGGCCGCGCAGACAGGCGCGGCACTGGCCGCACACGGCACGCCAGTTGAGGACGACGAAGTCGCCGGGGGCGACGTCCGTGACGCCCGCGCCGACCGACTCCACGACGCCCGCGGCCTCGTGGCCGAGGAGGAAGGGGAACTCGTCGTTGATGCCGCCCTGCTTGTAGTGCAGGTCGGTGTGGCAGACACCGCACGCCTGGATCTTCACGACCGCCTCGCCGGGGCCGGGGTCCGGGATCACGATCGTCTCGACCCTGACCGGCTCGTTCTTCCCCGGTGCGATGACCCCTTGCACCTGCTGCGCCATAACCGTGTTCTCCCTGCTCCTGAGCTTTCGCGAAGATCGATCGCGGACCACCGTACGCCTTGGGGCACCCGCTACGGAGCGAGCACGTCCAGTTCGTGCAGGGCGCCGACCGCGATCTCCTTGGTGAGCCGTTCGGCGGCCTCCGGGTCGCCCTCGCGGACCGCCTCGGCGAGGCGGACGTGGAGGGTGACGGCGGCCGGGTCGGGGTCCTCGAACATCACCTGGTGGTGGGTGCGGCCCGCCAGCACCTCGGCGACGACGTCCCCGAGCCGGGCGAACATCTCGTTGCCCGAGGCGTTGAGGACGATCCGGTGGAAGGCGATGTCGTGTTCGAGGTAGCCCTCCAGCTGCTGGCCGCGCGAGGTGGCGACCATGCCGAGGGCGCGTTCGGTGAGCTCGGCGCACTGGGCGGCGGTGGCGTGGCGGGCGGCGAGGGACGCCGCGACCGGTTCGATCGCGGAGCGCAGCACGGTGAGGGAGCGCAGCTGGCGGGGGCGGTCGGCGCCGGCGAGGCGCCAGCGGATGACCTGGGGGTCGTAGACGTTCCAGGTCTCGGTGGGGCGGACCGTCACGCCGACGCGGCGGCGGGATTCGACCAGGTGCATCGATTCCAGGACCCGGACCACTTCGCGGACGACCGTACGGGAGACGTCGAAGCGCTGGGCGAGCTCGTCGGTGCGTAGGACGCTGCCGGGCGGGCACTGGCCGGAGGAGATCTCCAGACCCAGGGTGTCCAGCACATGTGTATGCAGCCCCTGGCTCTGTGTGGTCATGGGTCAAGCCTACGGGGAGACCCTCGGGAACAATAAGTACGACGTTTACGTCACAGACTCTTGAATAAGTCGTACCTAATAGGTTTCAGTAGCGCGACGGACCGATGTCGAAGAAGACAGCGAGACACCCCATGAACACGGCACCCCCCATGAGCGCCCCCCACGTCGTCGTGGTGATGGGCGTGGCAGGAACCGGCAAGACCACGATCGGTCCCCTGCTCGCCGCAGAGCTCGGCGTTCCGTACGCCGAGGGCGACGACTTCCATCCCCCGGCGAACATCGCCAAGATGTCGGCCGGCACCCCCCTGGACGACGACGACCGGTGGCCCTGGCTGGACGCCATCGGCGCGTGGGCGCACGGGCGGGCGGGGCTCGGCGGGGTCGTCTCCAGCTCCGCGCTCAAGCGGGTCTACCGGGACCGGCTGCGGGACGGGGCGCCGGACGCCGTCTTCCTGCATCTGACCGGTGACCGGGCGCTGATCGAGGAGCGAATGGCGGACCGCAAGGGCCACTTCATGCCCACCGCGCTGCTCGACTCGCAGTTCGCGACGTTGCAGCCCCTCCAGGCCGACGAGGCCGGGGTGAGCGTCGACGTGTCCGGCACTCCCGAGGAAATCACCCGCCGAGCCGTCGCCGCGCTGCGCCGGCTCGATAGTTAAGGACCATCACCGTGACCAGTCTCAGCGTCGAGATGCTGGCAGCGGAAGCCGCCGAACCGATCACCTCGGCAGGCAACGCTCAGTTGGGCATCGCCGTCCTGGCGGGCATCGCCGTCATCGTTCTCCTCATCACCAAGCTCAGGATGCACGCGTTCCTGGCGCTGACCATCGGGTCGCTGGCGCTCGGCTCCTTCGCGGGAGCCGCCCCGGCGGACACGATCGCCAGTTTCACCGCGGGCCTCGGCTCCACCGTCGCGGGTGTGGGCGTCCTGATCGCGCTCGGCGCGATCCTCGGCAAACTGCTCGCCGACTCGGGCGGGGCCGACCAGGTCGTCGACACCATCCTCGCGAAGGCCAGTGGCCGGGTCATGCCCTGGGCGATGGTGCTGATCGCCTCGATCATCGGTCTGCCGCTGTTCTTCGAGGTCGGGATCGTGCTGATGATCCCGGTCGTGCTGCTCGTCGCCAAGCGCGGCAACTACTCCCTGATGCGGATCGGCATCCCGGCGCTGGCCGGTCTCTCCGTGATGCACGGGCTGATCCCGCCGCACCCCGGCCCGCTGGTCGCGATCGACGCCCTGGACGCCAATCTCGGCGTGACGCTGGCGCTCGGTGTGCTGGTCGCCATCCCGACGGTGATCATCGCCGGTCCGGTGTTCTCCCGCTACGCCGCGCGCTGGGTGGACATCAAGCCGCCGGAGAACATGATCCCGCAGCGTCCCTCCGAGGACCTGGACCGCCGTCCGAGCTTCGGCGCGACCCTGGCGACCATCCTGCTGCCGGTCGTCCTGATGCTGCTGAACGCGCTCGTCGAGATCGTGGTCGACAACCCCGAGAACGGCCTCCAGAAGGTCACCGCGGTCGTCGGGTCGCCGCTGATCGCCCTGCTCGCGGCCGTCCTCGTCGGGATGTTCACGCTCGGCCGGGCCGCCGGGTTCACCAAGGACCGGCTCGCCGGCACCGTGGAGAAGTCCCTCGCGCCGATCGCCGGGATCCTGCTCATCGTCGGCGCGGGCGGCGGCTTCAAGCAGACGCTGATCGACGCCGGGGTGGGCCAGATGATCCTGGAGTTCTCCGAGAACTGGTCGATCCCGGCCCTGCTGCTCGGCTGGCTGATCGCCGTCGCGATCCGCCTCGCCACCGGCTCGGCCACCGTCGCCACCATCTCGGCCGCCGGTCTGGTCGCCCCGCTGGCCGCCGACATGTCGACCTCGCACGCGGCCCTGCTGGTGCTGGCCGTCGGCGCCGGTTCGCTCTTCTTCAGCCATGTCAACGACGCCGGGTTCTGGCTGGTGAAGGAGTACTTCGGCATGGACGTCGGCCAGACCGTGAAGACCTGGTCGGTGATGGAGACGATCATCTCCGTGGTGGCCATGGCCTTCATCCTGCTGCTGTCGCTGTTGCTGTAGGCCCTCCCGTACGTACGCGAGACGCCCGCCCCGGTACCGCACCGGGGCGGGCGTCTCGCGTACGTACGGGAGTGGTCAGCGGCGGCCCGACTCGCTCTCGGCCGCCTTCTCCAGCTGGAACGCCTCGTTGCCGAGGCCGATGCGGGCGTGCACCTCGGGCTTGACCGAGCGCAGCACCGCCCCGTACACGAGGCCTCCGACGAGCGCCAGGATGATCACGCCCGGGAGCAGCCGGCTGAGGGCCGAGCCGGGGCCGGAGCCGACGAGGACGTCGAAGTCGCGGACGGTGAAGACGGCGATCGTCAGGAGCGCGAGTCCGGCGAGGGCGGAGGCGACCAGGCGCGGGGCCTGCGCGCGGCCGGCGCCGCGCTTGACGAAGAAGGCGATGACGGCGAAGGAGGCTGCGGCCATCAGCAGGATGATGCCGAGCGCGCCGACGTTGCCCATCCAGGTGAACAGCCGCAGGACGGGGGCGGTGGGGTCGCCGACCGGCTTGTCGTCGGTGAACGCGAACGCCAGGATGATCACCACGGAGACGACGGTCTGGAGCAGCGAGCCGGTGCCGGGGGCGCCGCTCGCCCGGTTGGTGCGGCCGAAACGGGCGGGCAGCAGGCCCTCGCGGCCCATGGCGAACGCGTAGCGGGCGACAACGTTGTGGAAGCTGAGGAGCGCGGCGAACATCCCGGTCACGAAGAGGACGTGCAGGATGTCGGTGAAGGTGGAGCCGAGCCGCTCCTCGGTGAGGCCGAACAGCATGCCGGGCCCCTCCTTGAGGGAGGTGTCGGCGATGGAGCCGGGTCCGGCGGCGACGGTGAGGGCCCAGGAGCTGATCGCCAGGAACAGCGCGGCGTAGCCCACCGCGAGGAACATCACCCGGGAGACCACGATCTGCGGGCGGCTGGTCTCCTCCGCGTACACCGGGGCCTGCTCGAAGCCGACGAACGCGGCGATGCAGAAGCAGAGCGCGGTGCCGAGCCCGGCGCCAGTAAGGGTCTCGGGGTTGAACGCGTGCAGCGACAGGCCCTCGGGGCCGGGCTTGCTCACGGCGGCGATGTCGAAGATCACGACGAGGGCGCACTCGATGACCAGCAGGACGCCGAGCACCTTCGCGTTGAGGTCGATCTTGAGCCAGCCGAGGCCGCCGACGACGGCCGCCGCGGCCAGGGCCGGTACCCACCACGCCAGCTCGATGTCGAGGTACGTGGCGAAGATGCCGGAGACCTCGAAGCCGAGGATCCCGTAGATGCCGACCTGCATCGCGCTGTACGCGACCAGCGCCACCAGCGAGGCTCCGGCGCCGGCGGTCGGGCCGAGCCCGCGGGCGATGTACGCGTAGAACGCGCCGGCGTTGTGGACGTGCCGGCTCATCTCCGCGTAGCCGACGCTGAACAGCATCAGGACGACGCCCAGGATGAGGTAGAGCAGCGGCTGGCCGACGATGCCCATCACGCCGAAGACCGTGGGCATCACTCCGGCGACCACCATCAGGGGGGCGCTGGCCGCGATCACCGACAGCAGGAGTCCGGGGGTGCCGAGCCGGTTCGCCCGCAGGGCTCGTTCCTCGCCCTTGTAGGTATTGATCCCGCCGGTATCGGCCGTCTTCCTCGTGCTGCCGGTCTCGCTGGAAATCGAACTGCCCCTCGACATGGCGGGATGGGTCCCTTCTTCGTGGTGGGGTGGTGCCTTCCGTGGATCACGGGCGCTTCACGGGGTGCCGAGCGCGTAGGTGCGCGCGGCGACGAACGCGGCGTGGGGCTCGCGTCCGGAGTACGACCAGGGCGCGGCGGTGGCGTACGGGCCGATGCGGTGGAACAGGGCGGCGGCCTCCGCGGGCCGGCCCTCGCAGACCTTGGCGTGGGCCAGGAAGTTCAGATCGAGGCGGTGCCGCGGATGGTCCTCGCGCTCCCATTCCAGCCACCAGTCGAAGGCGGCCTTCATCACCTGGCGGGCCCGCCGTCCGGACCAGTGCTCGGAGAGCGCCGGGTCGCCGGGCTCGATGCCGGCGGCGACCAGGACGCGGTAGCGCTCGGCGTGGGCGATGACCGGGAGAACGGACAACGGGGAGTCGGCGGGGGCCAGTTCGGCGGCCCAGGCGGCGAAGTCGTACACCTCGTGGAGGGGGTCGTGGCCGCTGGCGGGGTTGCTCTCGGCCAGCAGAGCGGTCATCACGTGGTGGGCGTGATGGTGGTCGGGGTGGCGGGAGCGCACCTCCTCGAAGAGCCGGCCGGTCTCGTCCGCCCCGTCGTCGCGGCCCCGGTCCAGGAGGAGCAGCGCGAGCCAGGGGGTGGGGTCGTCGGGGAGGAGACGGGCGGCGGCCAGGCAGGCTTCCCGGGCGCGGGCGGCGTCGTGCGCCTTGGCCTTGGGCCGCAGAGCGCGAACGACCCGGGCGCAGCCGAGGAGAGTGGCGGCGTCGGCGCTCTCGGGTTCGACGAGCAGCCAGTCACCGGCCCAGTCCACGGCGGACGGGGTCTCGGCGAGGGCCAGCACGCGGTGTCCGCGGCGGTCCCAGTCCCGCCCGGTGCCCACGAGCAGGGTGCGGGCCTCGGACCATCTGCCCTGAACGAACTGGCCGCGTGCGGCGATGAGTTCATCGTCATCGAGGGCCGGGTCGAAGACGTGGTCCGAGCGGCTGCCCCGACGGCGGGAGCGGCCCAGGGGCGGCGGAGGCGGGGGCATGCCGCAGGCTTCTTTCGATGCGGTGTGCGAGCGGATGATCGCGCCACAGCAAAGCGGTAGGCAATGCTCCCCGTCAAGGGGCGCCTGACGTCAACTCAGTTCACTTTTCCGCTACTTGGCTGGATTGCGCCCCATCGGGCGGGGCGTTCGCGCAGCGTGCGGCGGTGCAGGTGGGCGCGGAGTGGCGCCTGACACACTGAGGACATGGAACCTCGCGAACCCCTCAGCCCCTTCCTTCTCGCCTTTCCCGGGCCGTTGCGCGACCAGCTGGTGGCGGCGGTCCTCTCCGGTGAAAAGGTGTTCACATCCGGGTTGTTGGCCGAGTACGAACGGGAGCAGGAGGAGCTTCCCCCCGTGGGCGAACGCTCCGCGCTGATCGACTCGGACGGGCGGGAGGTGGCGGTGCTGGAGCTGATCGACGTACGGGTACTGCCCCTGGGGGAGGTGGATCTCCAGCATGCGCTCGACGAGGGCGAGGGATATCGGTCGGTGGCCGAATGGCGGGCGGGGCACGAGCGGTTCTGGCACAGCGAGGAGATGCGGGAGGCGCTGGGGGATCCGGGGTTCACGGTGAACGACGGGACGCTGATCGTCGCGGAGCGGTTCCGGGTGGTCGAGCGGTTGGGGTGACTTCGGGGCTCCGCCCCGGACCCCGCTCCTCGATCGCCGGAGGGGCTTGAATTGCCGGCCCCGTCCTCGATGGTCGGGAGGGGTTCGGGGCGCGGCCCCGGTTGGGGGCGTTACCCCGTCGCTTCCGCTGCCGCCCGGCCGGCCGCCCTGCCGGAGAAGATGCAGCCGCCCAGGAACGTGCCCTCCAGGGAGCGGTAGCCGTGGACTCCGCCGCCGCCGAAGCCCGCGGCCTCGCCCGCCGCGTACAGGCCGGGGAGCGGGGCGCCGTCGAGGTCGAGGACGCGGGAGGACAGGTCGGTCTCCAGGCCGCCCAGGGACTTGCGGGTGAGGATGTTGAGCCGGACGGCGATCAGCGGGCCCGCCGCCGGGTCCAGGATCCGGTGCGGTTTCGCGGTGCGGATGAGGCGGTCGCCGAGGTAGGCGCGGGCCCCGTGGACCGCGGTGACCTGGAGGTCCTTGGTGAAGGGGTTGGCGATCTCCCGGTCACGGGCGGTGATCTCGCGGCGCAGGTCGGCCGCGTCGATCAGGCCGTCGCCCGTCACCGCGTTCATGCCCCGGACGAGTGCGTCGAGATCCTTCTCGACGACGAAGTCGACGCCGTGGTCCATGAACGCCCTGACCGGTGCGGGCACGTCCGCGCGGGCCCTGCCGATCACGTCGCGGACCGACTTGCCGGTCAGGTCCGGGTTCTGCTCGGAGCCGGAGAGCGCGAACTCCTTGCCGATGATGCGCTGGTTGAGCACGAACCAGGTGTAGCCGTGGCCGGATCCCATGATGTGTTCGAGGGTGCCGAGCGTGTCGAAGCCGGGGAAGAGCGGGACCGGCAGGCGCTTGCCGCGCGCGTCGAGCCAGAGCGACGAGGGGCCGGGCAGGATCCGGATGCCGTGCCGGGCCCAGATCGGGTTCCAGTTCTCGATGCCCTCGGTGTAGTGCCACATCCGGTCGCGGTTGATGTGGTGCGCGCCCGCCTTCTCGGCGATGCCGAGCATCAGTCCGTCGACGTGCGCGGGCACCCCGGACAGCATCTTCTCGGGCGGGGTGCCCAGGCGCTCGGGCCACTGGGCGCGGACCAGGTCGTGGTTGCCGCCGATGCCGCCGGAGGTGACGATCACCGCCTGCGCCGTCAGCTCGAAGGAGCCCGTGGCCTTCCGGCTGCTCGCGGTACCGCGCTCGGCGGCGCTGGGCTCCAGGATCTCGCCGGTGACCGTGTCGAGCGCTCCGGCGGTGCGGGCGAGGCCGGTGACGCGGTGGCGGAACCTCAGCTGGACGAGGCCCTTGGCGACGCCCTCGCGGACCCGTCGTTCGAAGGGGGCGACGACGCCGGGTCCGGTGCCCCACGTGATGTGGAAGCGGGGTACGGAGTTGCCGTGGCCCGTCGCGTCGTAGCCGCCGCGTTCCGCCCAGCCGACGACCGGGAAGATGCGCAGCCCCTGCTGGTGCAGCCAGGAGCGCTTCTCCCCGGCGGCGAAGTCGACGTACGCCTCGGCCCACTTCCGGGGCCAGCGGTCCTCGGTCTCCCGGTCGAAGCCCGCCGTGCCGTACCAGTCCTGGAGGGCCAGCTCCCGGCTGTCCTTGATCCGCAGCCGGCGCTGTTCGGGCGAGTCCACGAGGAAGAGGCCGCCGAAGGACCAGTGTGCCTGGCCGCCGATGGACTGCTCGGGCTCCTGGTCGAGGAGGATCACGGAGCGGCCGGCGTCGACCAGTTCGGCGGTGGCCACCAGCCCGGCGAGTCCTGCCCCGATCACGATCACATCAGCGTCGTACGCCATGGGTTCCGTCCTGTCGGGGGTGGCTCGGGGCGGGCGGGGAAGGCCGGCCCACCGGACCGGCGAAACGTGCAGGTTACCCGTGCGTCAGATCTTGGGTACCCGCCGGGGCCACGTCAACCGTCCGGGTGATGTTGGATGAAACGTATGACGCCCTCTGACGAGATCCTGGACATCGTCGACGAGAACGACGAGGTCATCGGGCAGGCCCCGCGCGGCGAGGCGACCGCGCGAAGGCTGCGGCACCGCTGTGTGTCCATCGAGGCCCGCGACGCCGACGGGCGGGTGTTCGTCCATCGGCGTACGCCCACGAAGCTGGTCTTCCCCTCGCACTACGACATGTTCGTCGGCGGGGTGGTGGGGGCGGGCGAGTCGTACGACGAGGCGGCGCTGCGCGAGGCGGAGGAGGAGCTGGGGGTCTCGGGGCTGCCGCGGCCGGAGCCGCTGTTCCGGTTCCTCTACTCCGACGCGGACACCGGGTACACCTGGTGGTCCGCCGTCTACCGGGTGCGGTGCGAACTGCCGGTGGCCCCGCAGGTGGAGGAGGTCGCCTGGCACACGTTCCTGGACGACGCGGAGCTGGAGCGGCGGCTCGACGAGTGGCCCTGGGTGCCCGACGGGGTGGAGGCGTACCGGCGGCTGCGGGAGTTCCGGGCGGCCCGACCGGACTCGGACGCCCCGAACGGGTCCGCGCGAGGCTGACCGGGGCCGACCGAGACTGACCGAGATCGAACAGAATTGACTGGACGCAATCGAGACCGACCGGGCCTGATCGGTGAGCAGCCTCTAGGGTTCCAGGTGTGAACAAGATCGTGCAGAGCGTACGGCTGTGGTTCGCGCCGCAGCGGATCCGGGACGAGGGGGACACCCCCGACTACCGGTTCTCGCTGGCCAACGAGCGGACGTTCCTCGCCTGGATCCGGACGGCCCTGGCCCTGATCGCCGGGGGTTTCGCCGTCGACCAGTTTCTGCCGGAGCTGGTGTGGGGCGCCCGGGCCGGGCTCGCGCTCGGGCTGCTCGCGGCCGGGGTGCTCTGCGCGCTGCGGGCGGTCAACCACTGGGTGCGGTGCGAGCGGGCGATGCGGCGGGGCGAGGACCTGCCGGTGTCCCGGTTCCCGACCCTGCTGAGCCTGGTGGTCGCCGTCGTCGCCGTGGCGATGGTGGTGGTGGTCCTCTTCGGCTGGGAGGGCGTGTGACGGGGACGACGGACCGGGATCCCGGGCTCCAGCCCGAGCGGACACGGCTGGCCTGGCGGCGTACGACGCTGTCCGCCACGGTCGTCGGGCTGCTCGCGGTGCGGCAGGCGCTGCACGGCGGGGCGACCCCGATGGCGCTGGTCGCGGTGGCGTTGAGCGCGGCGGTCTGGCTGGGTTTCCTGGTGGTGGCCCACCGTCGGATGCTGCGGATGGAGACGGCGCGGCCGGAGCCGCTCGCCCCGCGCGGAGCGCTGGCGGCGACGCTGTGCACGGTGGCGCTGGCGGTGTTCGCGGCGGCGATGCTGTTCTGAGCCGCCGAGCCGCCGAGCCGCTGAGTCCGAACCGGGTGGACCGGCCCGGCGGGGCTCCTCAGCCGTCCCAGTCCACCGTCACCACGATCTTGCCGCGGGTCCGCCCCTCCTGGTTGAGCCGGTACGCGTCGGCGGCCTGCTCCAGCGGGAACACCCGGTCCACATGGACGGTGACGATGCCCCGTTCGGCCAGTTCCGCGACCTGGGCCAGGTCGTCGGCGTCGGGGCGCACGAACGCGTAGCGGCCGCCGTAGGAGAAGACCTCGCCGTCCGCGATGGAGGCGAGCCGGCCGCCCGGGGCGAGGGTGTCGGCGGAGGCGCGCAGCGCGTCGCCGCCCACCGTGTCGAAGGAGGCGTCGAAGCCGTCCGGGACCAGTGCGCGCAGCCGGTCGACGAGGCCCTCGCCGTACTCCACGGGCTCCGCGCCGAGGCTCCGGAGATGCTCGTGGTTGCGGGGGCTCGCGGTGCCGATCACCCGGCAGCCGGTGTGCCGGGCGATCTGGACGGCCATCGATCCGACGCCGCCGGCCGCCGCGTGGACCAGGACGGTGTCGCCGTCGCGGATCTTCAGGACGCGGTGCAGCACCTGGTAGGCGGTCAGCCCGGCCAGCGGCAGGCCCGCGGCCTCCTCGAAGCTCAGGCTCAGGGGCTTGCGGGCGAGGGTGCGCACGGGGGCGGCGACGTACTCGGCGAACGTACCGCGCGAGAGGAAGTCCTCGCGTACGTAGCCGATGACCTCGTCGCCGACCGCGAACTCGTCGACGGCGACGCCCGGTTGCACGACGACCCCGGAGACGTCCCAGCCGGGGATCACCGGGAAGACGGCTTCGAGGCCACCCTGGAGATAGCCCTCGCGGGCCTTCCAGTCGACCGGGTTGACGGCGGCGGCCCGTACCTTCACCAGGACCGTGTCGGGGCCGACCTTGGGGTCGGGCCGCTCGCCGTACTCCATGACGTCGGCGGAACCGTACGCGCTGTAGCTGATCGCCTTCATGCCTCGACCTTCCGTGCAGGTCGGGGCCGCCGCAACTCAGGGGGTACGGCCGGGTCCCGCCCCTCTCACCAGCGCGGGACCGTCGGCGTGCTCACCAGCGCGGGACCGTCGGCGTCGTCCACTCCGGGTCGGCGGCGCGCATCGCCGCCGCGTCGTCGCGCTCGCGGTGGGTCTCGTCCGCCAGCCAGCGACGGTGCAGGGCGGACAGGCGCTCGCGGTCCAGTTCGACGCCGAGACCGGGGGCGTCGGAGACGGTGAGCCGGCCCCCGGTGAAGGTGTGGCGCTCGGTGATGACGTCCTCGGTCTGCCAGGGGTAGTGGCTGTCGCAGGCGTACGCGAGGTCCGGCACCGTGGCGGCGACGTGGGTCATCGCGGCGAGGCTGATGCCGAGGTGGGTGTTGGAGTGCATGGAGAGTCCGACGCCGAACGTGCGGCAGATGCCCGCCAGTTCCCGGGTGCGGTGCAGTCCGCCCCAGTAGTGGTGGTCGCTCAGGACGATCTGGACGGCGTCGCGGGCGAAGGCCTCGGGGACCTCGGCGAGGGTGGTGACGCACATGTTGGTGGCGAGCGGGACGTCGGTTCCGGCCGACACCGCGGCCATGCCGGCCGTGCCGCTGGTGGGGTCCTCCAGGTATTCGAGGACGCCCTTCAGCCGCTCGGCGACGTACAGCGAGGTGGGGACGGACCAGGCGCCGTTCGGGTCCAGGCGCAGCGGGCGGCCCGGGAACGCCTCGGCCAGGGCGTGGATCGCGGCGATCTCCCGGTCGGGCTCGAAGACGCCGCCCTTGAGCTTGAAGGAGCCGAAGCCGTAGGTGTCGGCGAAGCGCCGGGCCTGGGCGACGACGCCGGCCGGGTCGAGCGCCGCGCCCCAGTCGTCCCTCTCGCCGGGGCCGGGGTGGGCGGCCCAGCGGTAGAAGAGGTAGGCGCTGTACTCGACGGTGTCACGGACCTTGCCGCCGAGCAGGGCGTGCACGGGCAGGCTCCGGGCCTTGCCGAGGGCGTCCAGGCAGGCGACCTCGAAGGCGGAGACGACCGAGAGCCGGATCTTCTCCGCGTTCCTGACTCCGCGCAGCCCCCCGGCGTCGACCCGGTCGTCGGCGGCGCGCGACGCACCGCACACCTCCTCGGCCAGGACGAACAGCCCGTTCAGATCCGTGACCGCCCGGCCCGGGAGCGCCTCGGCGAGGGAGCGCGCGGGCTCCAGGTAGGCGCCGTCGCCGTAGGTCTCCCCCACGCCGGTCGTCCCGCCCCGGGTGACCACCTCCACGATCAGGCGCGGGGTGTACGGCTGGTGGACTCCCTGGGTGTTCAGCAGGGGTGGATCGGACACGAGGATCGGGGTGAGCCGGACGCCTTCGATCACCAGATCAGCAGTATGCATACGTGAACTCTATTCAGGGATACGTTTCACCGCCAGGGTCGGACCGGCTTCCGCACCACCGGATCCCGGGCGTGCACTGGACGACATACCGACTGGTCGGCATCATGGTTCGCGATCGTCCAGTCGCCTCGTTCCGCCGCCCGGAGGTACGCACCATGAGCTCACTCCCCCCACCAGGTCTCGACCCGGAACTGCTGCGCGGCCATCTCGACCGCGAGCGGCCGGGGCTGGTGAGCGGACCTCTCGAAGCGCGGCTGATCGAGGGCGGCCGCTCGAACCTCACGTACACCGTCAGCGACGGGACGGGCCGGTGGGTGGTGCGCAGGCCTCCGCTCGGCCATGTGCTGGCCACCGCGCACGACATGACGCGCGAACACCGGGTGATCAGCGGCCTGTACCCCACCGCCGTACCCGTGCCGGAGCCGCTGCTGCTCTGCGAGGACGACAGCGTGATCGGCGCCCCGTTCTACGTGATGGAGTACGTCGATGGCACCCCGTACCGCACCGCCGAGCAGCTCGCCCCCCTGGGACCGGAGCGCACCCGGACGGCGGTCCTCGGGCTCGTCGACACCCTGGTCGACCTGCACGCCGTGGATCCCGGGGCGGTCGGGCTCGGGGACTTCGGGCGTCCCGACGGCTTCCTGGACCGCCAGTTGCGGCGCTGGGGCAAGCAGCTGGACGCCTCCCGCAACCGCGAGCTGGCGGGCATCGACGAGCTGCACGCCGCCCTCGGCCGCGGGCTGCCCTCCTCTCCCGCGCCCACCGTCGTCCACGGCGACTACCGCCTGGACAACGTGCTGCTCGGCTCCGACGACCGGATCAAGGCCGTCCTCGACTGGGAGATGTCCACGCTCGGCGATCCGCTGACCGACCTCGGTCTGCTCGTGATGTACAGCTCCGACCTCGACCTGCCCCGGTCGCCCGTCTCCACCACCAGCGGCGCGGCCGGGCATCCCTCCCCCGCCGAGCTGATCGAGCGCTACGCGGCCCGCTCGGGCCGGGACACCTCCGCCATCTCCTGGTACACCGCGTTCGCGTGGTTCAAGCTCGCCGTGATCCTGGAGGGCATCCACTACCGCTACACCCTCGGCCAGACCGTCGGCGCGGGCTTCGACCGGATCGGCGATCTGGTCCCCGTCTTCATCGAGCACGGCCTCACCACCCTCCAGGAAGGCTGAACCCATGGACTTCGCATTCGACGCCCGTACCGAGGAGCTGCGGAGCAGGCTGCTCGCGTTCATGGACGAGCACGTGTATCCGGCCGAGGAGGTCGCCGAGGAGCAGCGGGCGCGGCTCGCGTCCCCGTGGGACACCCCGGCGGTGGTGGGCGAGCTGAAGGCCGAGGCGCGGCGGCAGGGGCTGTGGAACCTCTTCCTGCCCGACGCGGAGTACGGGGCCGGGCTGACGAACCTCCAGTACGCCCCGCTCGCGGAGATCACCGGCCGCTCCCCGCACCTCGCGCCGACCGCGCTGAACTGCGCGGCCCCGGACACCGGGAACATGGAGGTGCTCTTCCAGTTCGCCACCGACGAGCAGAAGAAGCGGTGGCTGGAGCCGCTGCTCGCCGGGGAGATCCGCTCCGCGTTCGCGATGACGGAGCCGGACGTGGCGTCCTCCGACGCGACGAACATCGAGACGCGGATCGTCCGGGACGGCGAGGACTATGTCGTCAACGGGCGCAAGTGGTACATCTCCGGGGCGATGAACCCGGACTGCGCGGTCTTCATCGTGATGGGCAAGACGGACCCGGACGGCGCGGACATCCGCCGCCAGCAGTCGATGATCCTGGTGCCGCGCGACACCCCGGGCCTCGAAGTGCGGCGCGCGATGCGGGTGTACGGGTACGAGGACCACTCGCACGGCGGTCACGCCGAGGTGGTCTTCCACGATGTACGGGTGCCCGCGGCGAACCTGATCGGCGAGGAGGGCGGCGGCTTCGCCATCGCGCAGGCGCGGCTGGGTCCGGGGCGGATCCACCACTGCATGCGGCTCATCGGGATGGCGGAGCGGGCCATCGAGCTGATGTGCCGGCGGGCGGTGGCGCGTACGGCGTTCGGCAAGCCGCTCGCCCAGCAGGGCGTCGTACAGAACTGGATCGCGGACGCCCGGGTCACGGTGGAACAGTTGCGGCTGCTGGTGCTGAAGACGGCCTGGCTGATGGACACCGTGGGCAACAAGGGCGCGCACACCGAGATCCAGGCCATCAAGATCGCCACCCCGCGCGCGGTGGTGGACATCCTCGACTCGGCGGTGCAGCTGTACGGCGCGGGCGGGGTGAGCCAGGACTTCCCGCTGGCGGAGCTGTGGGCCTCGGCGCGGACGCTGCGGCTGGCGGACGGGCCGGACGAGGTGCATCAGCGGTCGCTGGCCCGGCGGGAGATCAAGCGGTACGTGTGACGGACAGCGGTGCCGCCCCCTCCCGAGGTGCTCTTCGGGAGGGGGCGGCGCCCGTACGCGTGCGGCAGGACTCAGAACGTACGCGTGCGGCAGGAGTCAGAAGGTGAGCTTCCAGCTGTCGATGTAGCCGGTGTCCTGACGGGCGACGTCCTGGACGCGGAGCTTCCAGGAGCCGTTGGCCACCTCGGCGGAGGCGTTGACCGTGTACGTCGTGATGACGTTGTCGGCCGAGTCGCCGCTGCTGGAGTTCTTCAGCCGGTACGCGGTGCCGTCCGGGGCCACCAGGTCGACGACCAGGTCGCCGCGCCAGGTGTGCTTGATGTCGACGCCGACCTGGAGGGCGGCCGGGGCGTTGCCCGTCCGTCCGGTGACCGAGACCGGCGAGGTCACGGCCGCTCCCGCGTCCGGGATGGCGACATCGGCGGTGTTGCTGAACACGTCCCCGGCGGGCGGTTCGCCGGTGCCGGAGGAGAGGGTCCAGATGGCGTGGGCGGCGGCGTCGCTGTTGCGGTCCAGGGCGGTGTCGTTGATGTTGCTCGTGGTGTCGCAGGACGAGTGGTAGCAGCGGTCGAAGGCCTGCCCCGCGGTCCCGCCCCACTTCTGCGCCTGGGCGGCGGACTTGGTGTAGCCGGCGCCGGTGAAGAGTCCGCCGACGGGGACGCCGACGTTCTTGAAGGGGGCGTGGTCGGAGCGGCCGTCGCCCTCGGTCTCGATCTCGGTGGGGACGTTCAGGCCGGCGAAGTAGTCCTTGAAGGTCTTCTCGATGACCGGGTCGTCGTCGTAGACGAAGTAGCCGGCGTTGGGCGAGCCGATCATGTCGAAGTTGAGATAGCCGGAGAGCTTGGAACGCTCGGCGGACGGCAGGTTGTTGACGTAGTACTTCGAGCCGACCAGGCCCAGCTCCTCGGCGCCCCACCAGGCGAACCGCAGGTGCTTGTCGGGCTGGTACCCGGCGCGGGAGACGGCGAGGGCGGTCTCCAGGATGCCTGCCGAGCCGGAGCCGTTGTCGTTGATCCCGGCGCCGGAGGAGACCGAGTCGAGGTGGGCCCCGGCCATCAGGACCTTGTTCGGGTCGCCGCCGGGCCAGTCGGCTATCAGGTTGTAGCCGGTGGCTCCGTTGGAGGTGAACTGCTGGAGGGTGGTGGTGTATCCGGCTGCGTCGAGCTTGGCCTTCACGTAGTCGACGGACGCCTTGTAGCCGGGGCGGCCGTGGGCGCGGTTGCCGCCGTTGTTCGCGGCGATCGTCGAGAGCTGCGTAAGGTGGGCCTTGACGCCTGCCAGGGGGATGTCGGGCGCCGCGGCGGCGGCTGTCGGCGACGCCTGCGCGCCGGCGGCCTGGGCGGCCGGTGCTCCGGCTCCGAGGACGGCGGCGAGGGCGACGGCCGCGACGGCCGTCGGGGATCTGCGCAGGGTGAAACGGTTCGGTCTCATTCACGGGCTCCGGATTCCGTTGGGGACTGACGGAACGTGCGGGGGGTCCCCGGCCGCGCGGTGATGCGGCCGGGTCCTGGAGCGTGGGCCCCGACAAGCGGCCCAGAGGTGCGCAATGCGTGACCGATGCTCAAGGAAATGACAGTGCTCCGTCAAGAGCGGAAACCGGACATGGCCGTTCTATTAACGGACAGTGGTTCGCCCGTGGACCCCGGCGCCTCATCGGGAGGCAGGACATACGTCATCTATCCAGACTCACCCCGACCGGCGGAGCGGGCCAGTGGATGGCACGGTCCGTCGGCCGGTCCCGTCCCCCGCTACGGACGCAGGGCCCGCAGCAGCAGGTCCGCGAGGTGGTCGGCGACCTCCTGGCGGCTGAGCGGGCCGTCCGGGCGGTACCAGGTGGAGAGGTGGTGGACCGAGCCGAAGTGGTAGTCGACGACCAGGTCGGCGGGGGTGGCCGAGGAGAACACGCCGGTGCGCTGGCCCTCCTCGATCAGGGCCCGGAAGCGCTCGTGGTAGCGGCGGCGCTCGACGCGCACCTGCTTGTTCTTCTCGGGGCTCAGGTGGTGCATGGAGCGGAAGAAGATCGCCGCGTCGTCCAGGTTGTCGATGGTCGTGACGACCACGTCGGCCGCCGCGTCGCGCAGCCGCCGCTCGATGGGCGCCTCGGCGTCCGCGAAGGCGTCCAGCCGCTCCTGCTGGAGCCGGAGCACCCGGGCGTAGACCTCCTGGAGCAGGTCCTCCTTCGAGCCGAAGTAGTGGTAGAGCGCCCCCTTGGTGACGCCCGCCGCCTCGACGATCTCCTGGACCGAGGTGCGGTCGTACCCGCGCTCGGCGAAGAGCCGGGTGGCGGCGGCCAGCAGCCTCTGAGGGACGGGAGTGCCGTTCTGATCCGTCGCCTTGGCCATGAGCCGCCACCTTCCTTTCGTACCGTGCGCGCGCTGTTTCGACGCCGTTCTAACGGGGGGAACGCAGTTCCCGCCTGAGGATCTTCCCACTCGCCGTCTTCGGCAGCTCGGCCAGGATCTCCACCTCGCGCGGATACTTGTACGCGGCGAGCCGTTCCTCGCAGTAGGCGCTCAGCTCGCCGGGCTCCACGACGGCCCCCGGACGCAGGCTCACGTACGCCCGGACCGTCTCCCCCCGGTACGCGTCGGGCACGCCCACGACGGCCGCCTCGCGCACCGCCGGGTGGGTGTGGAGGACGTCCTCCACCTCGCGCGGCCACACCTTGAACCCGGAGGCGTTGATCATGTCCTTCTTGCGGTCGACGACGTACAGCCAGCCCGCCGCGTCCATGAAGCCGATGTCGCCGGTGCGCAGCTCGCCGTCCGGGAAGGCGGCGGCCGTGGCCTCGGGGAGGTTCCAGTAGCCGGAGACGACCTGGGGGCCGCGCACCGCGATCTCGCCCTGCTCCCCGAAGGGGACCTCCCGGCCGGTCTCGTCGAGGATCCGTACGAAGGTGTCGGGGCCGGGGACGCCGACGGAGAGGGTGCCCGAGGCCGGGTCCACCGGGGCCTCGCGCTCGGGCGGGACCGAGGCGCAGGGGGCTGTGCACTCGGTGAGTCCGTAGCCGTTGCGGAGGTACGGGCCGAAGCCCGCGCGGAACTTCTCCACGAGCGCGGGCGGCAGGGGCGCGCCGCCTGAGGAGATCACCCGGAACGAGGCGAAGTGGTCCGGGGTGGCGTCCGGATGCGCGGCCAGTGCCATAAAGGCGGTGGAGGGGCCGACGGTGTAGGCGGGGCGGTGGGCGGCGAAGGCCTCCAGGACGACGCCCGCCTCGAAGCGGTGGGCCAGGACGAGGGTGCCCGCGTTGGCGACGCAGGCGGCGAGCTGGCAGACCATGCCGGTGATGTGGAAGAGCGGGGCGAGCGCGAAGTAGGCGGAGCCCTCGGCGATCGGATGGCCGGTGCGCTGGCGTTCGGCGTTGACCATGATGTTGCCGTGGGAGTTCATCGCGCCCTTGGGGGTGCCGCTCGTCCCGGAGGTGTAGCTGATCAGCGCCGTGTCGCCGGCGGTGAGCTCCCGGCCGGCCGGGGCCGGGTTCCCGGCGCGGGCGGCGGCCAGCAGGTCGTCCGCGAGGTCGTCGGGGCCGGGGGCCGGGAGCCGTTCGAAACCGAGGACGCGGGGGTCGTTCACGGTCTGGAGGTCCAGCTCGCAGGCGGTGAGCGCGACGGTGAGGTGCGGGGCCGCCGCCGCGGTCTCCCTCAGATACGCCTCCCACGCCCGGTCCGAGCAGATCAGCGCGGTGACCCCGGCGTCCGCGAGGACGTGGCCGACCTCGCCGGACTTGTACATCGGGTTGAGGGGGACGACGGTCGCGCCCGCCTTCCAGGCGCCGAGCAGCGCGAGCACGAAGTGCGGGCTGTTCTGGAGCATGATCGCGACCCGGTCGCCGCGGCGCAGCCCCCGGGCGGCGAGGTGCCCGGCCACCGAGTCGGACAGCTCGTCGGTCTCGCGGTAGCTCAGGCGGCCGTCGAAGTAGGCCAGGGCCGGGTGCTCGGGTGCGCGCCCGACCGCGGCGCGGAAGGCGTGCAGCACGGTCGCGGGCGGGGTGACGGGGGCGCGCTGGGCGTCGCTGAGCAGGGCGAGCCACGGCTGGGCCGCGTAGACCGAGCCGCCGGGGCCCGGGGTGGCGGGGGCGGGGGTCGGGTCGTTCACGCGCCGCTCGCCTCCCACTTCCGCTGGAGGCGGTTCATACTGCCCATCCACCGGTCGGGATCGGCGGCGCGGGCCTGGTAGTAGCCGGCCACCTCGGGGTGCGGCAGGACCAGGAAGCGGTCGGCGTCCATCGCCTCGAACAGCGCGTCGGCGACCGCGTCCGGCTCGATGGCACCGGGAGCGAGGACCAGCTCGCCGGCCGAACCGGCGGCGGTGAGCATGTCGGTGCGCACGCCCTGCGGGCAGATCGCGTGGACCTTGATCCCGCGATGGCGGTAGGTGAGCGAGAGCCACTCGGCGAAGGCGACCGCACCGTGCTTGGTGACGCTGTACGGGGCCGCGCCGATCATCGTGAGCAGCCCGGCGGCGGAGGCCGTGGTGACGAAACGGCCCCTGCCGCGCTCCAGCCAGTCCGGCAGGAGGGCCCTGGCCGCGCGGACGTGGGCCATCACGTTGACGTCCCAGGCGGCGGCCCAGATCTCCTCGTCGGCGAACACGTCGCCGGGCGAGGCCAGGCCGGCGTTGGCGCAGTAGACGTCCACCGTGCCGTCCAGCGCATCCCGGGCGGCGTCCACGATGCCCGAGGCGTCCCCGGCGACGGCGAAGCCGCCGATCTCCTTCGCGAGCGGTTCGATCCGGGCGAGGTCGAGGTCGTTGACGACGACCCGCGCGCCCCCGGCGGCGAACCTGCGGGCCAGAGCGGCGCCGATGCCGCCTCCGGCCCCTGTGACCACTACGCCGGCGCCCTGCACCGTACCCATCGTCATCCCGCCCTTCCCATCCGGCTGCACCGGCAGACTAACCGGTCGGTATGTGATCCGGGAAGAGGCGGGAACGGACCGGCCGGAGCCCGGAGCAGGCGCGGGAGAGGGCCGGAAGGAGGCCGGGAGGAGCGAGGTGCCCGGCTCGGGGAATCCGGCGCGGTCCAGGTCGTTCCGTGCGGCCCCGGCCCGCGCTAGCGTGCGTGGCCATGACAGTCGGCGCGATCATGGAGGTAGCGGAATGAGCCTGTCCCGACGTGGTGTGCTGGCCGCGGGAGGCGCCGTGGGCGCGCTCGCGGCGACAGGGGCCGGCACCGGCCCCGCCGCGGCTTCGGCCGTCCCCGGACGCGGCTCCGGGCCCGGGCGCGGCCGGGTGCGCACCGGCTTCGACCGGCTGGCGGCCGACGGCTACCGGTCGCTGCGGGGCCAGGAGGTCGGGATCGTCACCAACCCGACCGGCGTCACCGCGGACGTCCGGCACATCGTCGACGTGATGCACCCGGACGCACGGGTGGACCTGACCGCCGTCTTCGGCCCCGAGCACGGGTTCCGGGGCACCGCGCAGGCCGGTGGCTCCGAGGGCCGCTACGACGACCCGGCGACCGGGCTGCCGGTCTACGACACGTACCTCAAGAGCGGGCAGCCGCTCGCGGACATCTTCAGCGCCTCGGGCGTGGACACGGTCCTCTTCGACATCCAGGACGCGGGCGCGCGCTTCTACACGTACATCTGGACGCTGTACGACTGCATGGAGGCGGCGGCGCTGGCGGGCAAGCGCCTCGTCGTGCTGGACCGGCCGAACCCGGTGACCGGGCGGGCAGCGCTGGGCCCGGTGCTGGACCCGGCGTTCGGCACGTTCGTCGGCCGCGGGGAGATCGCCCAGGCGCACGGGATGACGGTGGCGGAGCTGGCGCTGTTCTTCAACGCGGAGTTCCTGCACGAGAATCCGGTGCGGCTGGACGTGGTGACGATGTCGGGGTGGCGGCGCTCGGACTTCTTCGACGACACCGGGCTGCCGTGGGTGCCGCCGAGCCCGAACATGCCGACGCCCGAGACGGCGCTCGTCTACTCCGGCACCTGTCTCTTCGAGGGCACGAACCTCTCCGAGGGCCGCGGCACGACGCGCCCCTTCGAGCTCCTGGGAGCGGAGGGCGTCGACCACCGCTGGGCGGCCGCCGCGAACGCCCTGGAGCTGCCGGGGGTGGCCTTCCGCGAGGCGTACTTCGCGCCGACCTTCTCCAAGTTCGCGGGGAAGACGGTGGGCGGGGTGCAGGTGCACGTCCAGGACCGGGAGGTCTTCGACCCGGTCCGCACCGGGATCGCCCTGCTGGTGACGGCGAAGCAGACGTGGAGCGGCTTCACCTGGCGGCCGGACAACTGGATCGACAAGCTGACCGGGAACACCCGCGTCCGTACGATGATCGACGCGGGCGCGGACACCGACACGGTGGTACGGGCGTGGCGGCGGGACCTGTCGGCGTTCCGGGCGAAGCGGCGGAGGTATCTGCGGTACGGAGGGTAGGAGCACCTTCGTACCGAGGATCAGGAGCACCTTCGTACTGAGGATACGGAGGGCGGTCCCTGCGTCCGATCAGGCCGTGAGGTCCAGGTCGCCGAGGTATTCGCCGTCGTCCGTGAGGCCCCGCTTGCGGTAGCCGAGGCGGAGGTAGAACTCCTCGGGGCCGCCCTCACCGGGCTCCCAGGTCACGGTCGAGACTGTCCCGCCCCGCCGGCGGATCTCCTCGTTCACCGCCCCCACGGCGAACCGTCCGTAGCCCCGGCCCTGCTCGTCGGCGGCGATGGCGAGCCGCCAGAGCCCCGAGCGGGGCGGGGCGTCCGGCACCCCGGCGTCGAAGTCGAACGGCAGGTCGAAGTAGGCCATCACGAAGCCGACGAGGCGCTCGCCGTCGCGGATCAGCCGGGGCCAGGCCAGGTCGGGGTGGACATAGGCCTCGGCCAGGGACCGCGCGACCGGGGCGACGAACCGGCGCTGTTCGGGTGCGACTTCCAGCCGACAGGCGGCGAGCACGTTGTCGGGGGTCACCTTTTCCAGGCGCGGACGAGCTGTTGTCATGGGGGAACCCAACCGCACGGGACCGTGACGCCGCCATCGGATTTCGCCACCCGCGCGAGGAGTGAGCCCTCGCACCACCCGTCCGCGCGCCGCTTCGCTCCCGCCCGTTGCACCCCTTCCCACATGGGGAGTCTCGGCCAATGGACGGATCTCATCTTTCGATGGAGCCGAAACGGGCAGGCGTACGTCCATTCCTTGACGTCCAAGGACGAGCGACGGAGGTGGCGGTGCCATGGCCGGTTTCCGGAGTCTTGCGAGACAGGTCCGCGATCCGATGGGGGATCTGGCCCTGCGGCGGTATTCGCTGCGCAAGTGTTTGGAGAGGTTCGCCCCCTACGGGCACCGGGCGACCTGGGACCATCTGTGCGCCCGGCACGGGATCGATCCCGAGGACCGGGCGCCCGATCCGGTGCGCCTGGTGGGCGCGCTGGACGAGCTGGAGGAGGCGCGGGCCGTCTGGCTCGCGTACGAGGCGGGGTTCGCCGAGCGGCGGCGGCGCGAGAAGCACGCGGGGGTGCGGCGGCCCGGTGCGTTCGACGACTGGCACCGCCGCACCTGGGGCGGTCACGGGGTGGCCCGCTGCTCCGACCCGGACATCCATCCCACCGAACCGCTCGCCGAGGTCCTGCGCCGCCTGATCGCGGCTCTGGGCGCCGGCGCCGGCTCCGCCTGCCCGGTCTGCGCGGACACCGGCATCGAGTGGCGGCAGGAGCGGGGCGAGGCGCCGTGGGCGGGCCCGGTGTGCACGGGGTGCGGGATCGCGGTGCCGCAGCCCGCCCTGACCGACCGCACACTGGCCAGGGCGCGGCTGCCACGGCACCGGAGGCCGGCCACAACGGCGGCGTGAGGCCTCGCGCCCGCGCCGCGGGGACTACGGGCGCCTGGGCGGCTTCCGGCCCTCGGGCATGAGACGGGAACCGGTGATCCGCTCACCGACGATGTCGTCGGGGTTGGACAGCACACAGGTCTCCAGCGAGAGACAGCCGCATCCGATGCAGTCGGTCAGATGGTCGCGCAGGCGGTGCAACTGCCCGATGCGCTCGTCCAGTTCCTTGCGCCAGGCCTCGGAGAGGCGGGCCCAGTCCTCGCGGTTCGGCGTGCGCTCCTCGGGCAGTTCGGCGAGCGCCTCCCGGATCGTGACCAGGGGAATACCGACGCGCTGGGCCGCCCGGACGAAGGCGACCCGGCGCAGCGCGTCCCGCGAGTAGCGGCGCTGGTTGCCGCTGGTGCGGCTGCTACTGATCAGGCCTTTGGTCTCGTAGAAGTGCAGGGCCGAGATGGCCGCGCCGCTGCGCGCCGAGAGCTGGCCGACCGAGAGTTCGTGGTGTGTCTGGGGAATCTGGGGCACCCCTCGAATCTACTGCCATGTCGTTGACAGGAACGCGCCCCACAACGATGCTGAGCAAGCGCTTAGACATCGCGCCTGATGGTGCGCCGAGCCGGAAGGCAGGAACCGGGAACATGGCAGAGCCGAGGATCTTCACATCCGCGCGGGAGCTGCGGGACGGAGTGGGTGAGCAGCTGGGACACAGCGACTGGCTGGAGATCGATCAGGAGAGGGTCGACCGGTTCGCCGACGCGACCGGCGACCACCAGTGGATCCACGTGGACCCGGAGCGGGCGAAGGACGGGCCGTTCGGCACGACCATCGCGCACGGCTATCTGACGCTCTCGTTGCTGCCCGCGCTGGTGCCGCAGGTGATGCGGGTCGAGGGCATGAAGATGGGCATCAACTACGGAACCAACAAGGTCCGTTTCCCCTCGACCGTCCCGGTCGGCTCGCGGCTGCGGGCGACAGCGGTGCTGCGTGACGTCGAGGAGGCCGGCGGCGGTGTACAGGTCACGGCGGTCGTCACGGTCGAGCGCGAGGGCAGCGAGAAGCCGGCCTGCGTCGCCGAGTCGGTGTCCCGCTACTACTTCTGATACTCCTGAAACCGTCGGCTGCTTCCGAAACCGTCGGCTACTTCTGGGCCTGCCCGGCTCCGACCATGCGCAGGACGAGGCCGGCGTACAGTTCGCCGACCTCGTCGGGGGTGCGGGCGCCCCGGGCGTTGAACCAGCGGGCCACGTCGATGCAGAGGGAGAGCACCGCGAGGGCGGTGCCGGGGACGTCGGGGACGTCGAACTCGCCGTCCCGCACCCCTTCGCCGATGATCCGGCGCACCACCGCGTCGCTCCTGCGCCGCAGGGCGACGATCTCGGTGCGGTGCCCCTCGCCGAGCGCGTCGAGCTCGTACTGCACGACCCGGGCGGTGGTGTGCCGCTCCGCGTGCCAGCGGACGAAGGAGCGGACGGCCCCGGCGAGGCGTTCGGCGGCCGTGCCGTCCCGGTCGGCCTCGGCCGCGAGCACGTGCAGCGCCCGCTCGTGGCCGAGCTTGCTGATCCGGTGGAGCAGCTCTTCCTTGGTCTTGTAGTGGATGTAGAGCGCGGCCGGGCTCATCCCGGCCCGGCCGGCGATGTCACGGGTGGTGGTCGCGTGGTACCCGCGCTCGGCGAAGGCGTCCACGGCGGCGACGAGGAGCCGCCTGGCCGCCTCGGGAGTGACCTCGCCCCACGGCGCGTCCTCGCCGCTCGTCTCCTCCGCCGCACACATCGCCCAGGGCCCCTCTCCGTCAGCAGGACGAACACCATACCCCGAACCTGAGCAAGCGCTTAGCGGTTGCCCCGCCGATCTTGCCGGTCAGAGCTTCTGGAAGGGGTCGTGCTCGGCGAGGATCTTCTCCAGCCGGGCCTGGTCCACCCGGCTGACGATCTGTCCGGCCTCCTGGCGGTCCCTGATCACCTTGGCGAGCGTGAAGCAGGACGTGACGAGGTAGAGCACACCGATGGCGAGGAAGCCGCGTACCCAGGCGTCGGCGTCGAGGAAGAAGATGCCGAAGGCCACCGCACCGATCGCCACCATGAAGGAGGCGACCGCCTGCAGGTAGAAGGCGGCGGTGCTCTGCTGCTTGACCGATGTCGTGTCACTCATGGGTTCAGCATCCGCCGACGTGGCGCCTGCCACATCCGCGCCCGTACTCAGGCCCGTACTCAGACACCCGTACGAACCCGCGAGCCGGTCAGAAGGCGGAGACGCCGGTCAGCGCGCGCCCGATGATCAGCTTCTGGATCTGGCTGGTGCCCTCGTAGAGCGTCATCACGCGGGCGTCCCGCAGCAGCTTGCCGACCGGGTACTCGTCGATGTAGCCGTAGCCGCCGAAGACCTGGAGGGCGTTGTTGGCGCAGCGGACGGCGGCCTCGGACGCGTACAGCTTGGCCTTGGACGCGGCGGTGGCGAACTCCTGGCCCCGGTCGATCAGGTCGGCGACCCGCCAGGTCAGCAGCCGGGCCGCGTCCACGTCCACGGCGATGTCACTGAGCAGCTCCTGGACGAGCTGATGGCGGGCGATGACCTTGCCGAACTGTTCGCGCTCACCGGCGTAGCGCACGGCCGCGTCCAGGGCCGCCTGCGCGATGCCCACGCAGCCCGCCGCGACGGACATCCGCCCCTTGGCCAGGGCGGACATGGCGATGGAGAAGCCCTTGCCCTCGGGCCCGAGGAGGGAACCGGCCGGTATCCGGACGTCCTGGAGGACCAGTTCGGCGGTGGCCTGGCCGCGCAGGCCGAGCTTGCCGTGGACGGTGCGGCGGGTGAGGCCGGGGGTGTCGGTGGGGACGAGGAAGGCGGAGACGCCCCGGTGACCGGGGGCGTCGTTCGTCCGCGCGAAGAGCAGCACGACATCGGCCCAGGTGCCGTTGGTGATGAACATCTTGGTGCCGTTGACGACGTAGTCACCGCCGTCGCGCACGGCCCGGGTGGCGAGGTTCCCGGCGTCCGATCCGGTGCCGGGCTCGGTGAGCCCGAAGCAGCCGATCGCCTCGCCGGAGGTGAGCCGGGGCAGCCAGGCCCGCTTCTGCTCCTCGTCGCCCCAGGACGCGACGGTCTTGGCGACCAGCCCGAGCGATACGGAGACGATGCCGCGCACCGAGGAGTCGCCGCGCCCCAGCTCCTCGGTGACCAGGCAGTAGGACAGGTGGTCGCCGCCGGAGCCGCCGTACTCCTCGGGGACGGTCAGACCGAGGAAGCCGAGGCCCCCGAGCTTCTTCACGATCGACCTGTCGACATTCTCGGCTCGGTCCCACGCGACGACGTGGGGCGAGACCTCGCGGGCGACGAAGTCCTCGGCCAGTTTCCGGACGGCTTCCTGCTCCTCGCTGAGCGTCAGGTCCATCGTGCCCACCCACTGCCTCTCACGGGCGCCGCTCGGGCGCACTTTAATTAGCACTGCTAGTTTTCGGTTCGCAGGCCCTACTATGAGCCGCATGGCCCGACCGCGCAAGCCCCTCCTGAGCAGAGACCGCATCGTCGGGGCGGCGAGCGCGCTCGTGGACTCCGAAGGGCTGGACGCCGTCTCCACGCGTCGGCTGGCGGCCGTCCTGGGCGTCAGCGGCCCTTCGCTCTACAACCACTTCCGCAACAAGGAGGAGATCCTCGACGCCGTCGCCGACGCGGTCTCCGTACAGGTCGATCTGTCGATGTTCGAGGAGGCGGACCCGCGCGACTGGCGCGAGGCCCTGCACGACTGGGCGCTCTCCTACCGGGCCGCCCTCGCCGCGCACCCGCACATCGTCCCGGTCCTGGCCCGGGGCCCCGGACGGCGCCCGGCGGGGCTGCGGGTCGCCGACGCGGTGTTCGGGGCGATGGTGGGGGCGGGGTGGCCGCCCGCGCAGGCGACCCGGATCGGGGCGCTCATGCGCTACTTCATCACCGGCTCGGCGCTGGGCTCCTTCGCCGGGGGCTTCGTCGACGACGAGACCGCCTACGACCCCGCCGACTACCCGCATCTCGGCCAGGCCCACCTGCTCGCCGACCACCGCCGCCAGGTCGACGAAGGGGCCTTCGAGACCGGGCTGCGGGCCCTGCTGGACGGGCTGGCGATCCAGTACGAGCAGTACGCGCGACCCACGGAAACGGCTCCCCCCGCACCGCATCGTCGCTGACGCGGGCCGGCCTCGAACAGCCCGTCCGGGGCCGTTCCCGGAGAGACACGGACAGGGCGAGGGTGGACGGGGCGGGCCGGTCGCCGATTGACGGTCCTCGACAATTCAGTGGGGGTCGGAGCGTTCCCCGCTCTACGGTCGTGGCCATGACGACGACCCCGACCCCCCTTCCGGTCTCCCCGCCGGCCCACCACTGGCGCGCCACCGCCGCCGCCTGCACCACCGTCGTGCTGTGGGCCTCCGCCTTCGTGTCCATCCGGAGTGCGGGCGAGACCTACTCCCCCGGCGCCCTCGCCCTCGGGCGGCTGCTGACGGGCGCGCTGGTGCTCGGGGCGATCCTCCTCGTACGGCGGGAGGGGCTGCCCGGGCGCGGCGCCTGGCGCGGAATCGTCACGTCCGGCGTGCTGTGGTTCGGGCTGTACATGGTGGCGCTCAACTGGGGCGAGCAGGAGGTCGACGCCGGAACGGCGGCGATGCTGGTGAACATCGGGCCGATCCTGATGGCCCTGATGGGGGCCCGCATGCTCGGCGAGGGGCTGCCGCGCCGCCTGCTGCTCGGCATGGGCATCTCGTTCTCGGGCGCGGTCGTCGTCGGCCTCGCGATGTCCGGGCACGGCAGCTCCTCCGTGCTGGGCGTGGCGCTCTGCCTGCTGGCCGCGGTGGTCTACGCGCTGGGCGTGGTCAGCCAGAAGCCGGCGCTCGCGCACGGCTCCTCGTTGCAGATCAACACCTTCGGCTGCGTGATCGGTGCCGTCGCCTGTCTGCCGTTCACCGGGGTGCTGGTCTCCGAGGCGGCCGACGCCCCCATGTCCGCGACGCTGAACATGATCTATCTGGGCGTCTTCCCGACCGCGCTGGCCTTCACCACCTGGGGCTACGCCCTGGCCCGGACCACGGCGGGCCGGATGGGCGCGACCACGTACGCCGTCCCGGCGATCGTCGTGCTCATGGCGTGGGTCCTGCTGGACGAGGTGCCGACGCTGCTCGGGGTCCTCGGCGGGCTGCTCTGCCTGGCCGGGGTGGCGGTCTCCCGGAGCCGTCAGCGGACGGGGGCCACACCCGGAGATCCGGCCCGGCCGGTGGAGGAGTCCCGTCATGACGAGGAGCGTCAAGCGGAACGCGCGTAACGGGACCTCCCGGCTGTTCGAGGAGGGCGCGATGGACGCCCGGCTGCTGGTGGCCCGGTGACGTCGGCGTCCCGGGCCACCGGCATCCAGCGGATCACGGGGCTCTGACCGGTCACGGACTTCTGGCCGGTCACGGACTTCTGGCCGGTCACGGACTTCTGGCCGGTCACGGACTTCTGGGCGGTCAGGGAGTTCTGGCCGGTCATGGGAAGACGACCAGGGCGCGGCCGCCCTTGCCCGCGATCATGTTGTCGAAGGCGGCGGGAATGCCGTCCAGGGCGATGTGCTCGGTGACCATCATCGACAGGTCGAAGCGGCCCGCGCGGATGTGGCCGGCGAGGACGGGCAGGTCGCGGGCGGGGTCGCTGTTGCCGTAGACGCAGCCCGTCAGGGACCTGCCCCAGTGGAAGAGCTCCAGGGCGTTGAAGGTGACTTCCTGGTCCTTGCCGCCGATCCCGACGACCGTGGTGCGCCCGCCGCGCCGGGTGGATTCCCAGGCGGCCCGGATGGTCGCGGGCCGGCCGACGCACTCGACGGCGACGTCCGTGCCCTGGCCGCCGGTGAGCTTGCGGATCTCGCGCGGGGTGGTGGCGGAGGCGATGACGTAGTCGGTGGCGCCCGCCTGCCGGGCCAGCTCCTCCTTGGCCGGGGAGACGTCGACCGCGATGATCCGGGAGGCGCCCGCGATCCGGGCGGCCTGGAGCACGGCGAGGCCGACGCCGCCGATCCCGAAGACGACGACGCTCTCGCCCTCGCGGACCCGGGCGCTGTGGTGGATCGCCCCGTAGCCGGTGAGGACCGCGCAGCCGAGGAGGGCGGCGTCGGTGAGCGGGATGCCGTCGGGGGCGGGGAGCACGCAGTTCGCGGCGACGACGGTCTCCTCCGCGAAGGCCGCGACGTTGAGGCCGGGGTGGAGGTCGGTGCCGTCGGCCGTACGGGCGTGGAGGTTGGCGGTCCCCTTCAGGGCGTCGGCGCAGAGCCAGACCTCGCCGATCCCGCAGTGGAAGCAGACCCCGCAGGAGGGGGCCCAGTTGAGGACCACGCCGTCGCCGGGGGCCACATGCGTGACGCCCTCGCCGACCGCCAGGACCGTACCGGCGCCCTCGTGGCCGAGGACGGCGGGCACCGGGACGCGCATGGTGCCGTTGGACAGGGAGAGGTCGGAGTGGCAGACGCCGGCGGCGGCGAGGGAGACGCGCACCTGGCCGGGGCCGGGCTCCGGCAGGACGATGTCGGTGATCTCCAGCGGAGCTCCGACGGCGGGCAGTACGGCGGCGCGGACCACGAGCAGGCTCCTTGTGCGGGAAGGGTTACGGGGGTCAGAACTGGAGCGACTTGGTCTGGAGGTACTCCGCCAGGCCGTGCGGCCCCAGCTCGCGACCCACCCCCGACTGCTTGTAACCGCCGAACGGGGCCAGCGGGTTGAACCGTCCGCCGTTGATGTCGACCTGTCCGGTGTCCATCCGGCGGGCGAAGGCCACCGCCTCCTCGTCGTCGGCGGCCCACACGGCGCCGGCGAGCCCGTACACGGTGTCGTTGGCGATACGGAGGGCGTCGTCCACGTCCTCGTACCGCAGGATCGAGATCACCGGGCCGAAGATCTCCTCGCGGGCGATCGTCATGTCCGGGGTGACGTCGGCGAAGACGGTCGGGCTGACGTAGTAGCCGGTCTCCAGGGGCGCGTCCGGGCCGCCCGCGACCAGCCGGGCGCCCTCCTCGACGCCCTTGGCGATGTAACCACGCACCCGGGTCTGCTGCTTGGCGTTGACGAGCGGACCGACCCGCTCGCCGACCCGGTACTTGGTGACGGCGTTCGCCGCGAGCTCCACGGCCTCCTCGTACCGGTCGGCGTCCACCAGCATCCGGGTCCAGGCGCTGCACGTCTGGCCGGAGTTGGTCATCACGTTGGCGATGCCGACGTTGACCGCCCTGGCGAGGTCCGCGCCGGGCAGGATCACGTTGGCGGACTTGCCGCCCAGCTCCAGCGCGACCCGCTTGACGGCGGCCCCTGCGGTGGCGCCGATCTGCCGGCCCACGGCGGTGGAGCCGGTGAACGAGACCAGGTCGACGTCCTCGTGGGCGGCGAGCGCCTGGCCGGCGACCGGCCCGAGGCCGGTGACGAGGTTGAAGACGCCCGGTGGCAGACCGGCCGCCTCGGTGGCCTCCGCGAAGAGCTGGGCGGTGAGCGGGGTGTCCTCGGCGGGCTTGAGGACGACGGTGCAGCCGGCGGCGAGCGCGGGGGCGACCTTGGCGACGATCTGGTGGAGCGGGTAGTTCCAGGGGGTGATCGCGCCGACCACGCCGACCGGTTCCAGCAGCACGGTGGAGTTGCCGATCCGCTCCTCGAAGGCGTACCGGGCGGTCAGTTCGGCGTAGGAGGCGGCCACCAGCACGGGCACGCTCGCGTGGACCATCTGCGACAGCGGCAGCGGCGAGCCCAGCTCGGCCGTGATCGTCTCGGCCAGCGTGTCCTTGCGGGCCGCCAGCGCGTCGGTTAGCGCGGTGAGCCGGGCGGCGCGCTCGGCGGGCGGGGCCGCGGCCCAGGCGGGGAAGGCGGCGCGCGCGGCCCGTACCGCCGCGTCGACGTCCTCGGCCGTCCCCGCCGGCACGTGCGCGATGACCTGCTCGTCGGCCGGGTTCACGACCGCGATCGTGTCCTGGCCGGCGGCGGGTCGCCACGCACCGTCGATGTACATCTGGTCATGGGCCTTCATGGCTGTTTCCTCCCGGACGTGCGGTGCGGAGCCGTGCTGTGCGGCGTGCGGAGCCGTGCGGCGTGCCGAAGCCGTGCGGCGTGCCGGAGCCGTGCGGCGCGGGGCAGCACGTCGCACCCGCCCAAACTAGCGCCGTTAGTTTTCTGACGCCAGGGAGCCCTCCGAGACGCCGGTCACGCCCGGCACGCACGACCGGCACGCACAACCGGCACGCACGACCGGCACGCACAACCGGCACGAGCGCCCCTGCCTCGCGCCGCCTTGCCGTAACGGCATGATCCCTTGCCCTGGCGGCAGTGGAGCGGCCAAGACTGGAACGAGCACGCGAACCCGGATCCCCAGGAGGCACCCATGACCGCCGAACCCCGCCCGCGACGCCGCCGGGACACCCCGCCGCCCCGGACCGGGGGCAGCGAGGCCGAGGTGCTGCGCGGCTTCCTCGACTACCTGCGTGATTCGGTCGCCGCGAAGGTCGAGGGAGCCCCGGAACCGGAGGCCCGCGCCGCCGCGGTGCCCTCGGGCACGAATCTGCTCGGCCTGCTCAACCACCTGACGTCCGTCGAGCGGTCCCTGTTCCTCGGGAAGCGGGTCGACGACTGGCCGGCGACCTTCCACGCCGCCCCCGCGGACGGCGTGGCCGAGGTCGTCGCCCGCTACCGGGAGGCGGTCGCGGAGGCGAACGGCGCACTCGACACGTGCACCGACCTCGGCGCGCCGGTGCCCCGCCCCCGCCCGGACGACCCCGCCCCCAGCGTCCGTTGGGCCCTCACGCACATGATCGAGGAGACCGGTCGCCATGCCGGGCACGCGGACATCCTCCGCGAGCTGGCCGACGGCTCGACGGGGCGCTGAGCCGGCGGGCCCCTCAGCCCTCGGGAAGGTCGTCGAAGCCGGGGGCGTCCCGGGGCAGGGGGCAGATGCGGCGGCCGTAGTGGTCGAAGACGTACAGGTGGGCCAGGTCCACCAGCAGCGGCACCTGTCCCCCGGTCCGCAGTCGCATGTCGGGGCCGGTGCGCACGACCAGGTCGCCGGAGGGGGCGGAGGGGTGGTCGGGGCCCCGGGTCTCAGCGGGGCCCGGCTCGGGTTCGTCGAGGGTGACGACAGGACCGCTGATACGGCCGCTCGTCCGCCCCCTGAGCCGTTCCAGGACGCCGACCCCGCCACCCCCGCCGGCCGCGGCCCTGCGGCGGCGGGGCATCGCCCGGGGCCGGGCGGATTCGAGGTCCGGGACCACGGCGGGCCGCGAACCCGTCCTGAGGTGGACCAGCGCCTCGTGCCCCTGGTACTCGACGTGCTCGACGATGCCGCTGAGGGCGACCTCGCCGGGCCGGGCCTGACTGGGCGGGGCGATCCGGACCGCCTCCGAGCGCAGCCCCACGATGATTCGCCGGCCCTGCTGGATCCGGAGCAACTGGTGGTCGGGGCTGAGGGGTTCGGGCAGGGCGAGCCGCTGTCTGCCGAGGTCGATCGACATCCGGCCCTCCAGCGGGGCGTGCACGACGGCCTGGAGGAGGTTGATGCGCGGGGTGCCGATGAAGGCGGCCACGAACACGTTGTCCGGCAGGGCGTAGACCTCGCGGGGCGGGCTGACCTGCTGGAGGACTCCGCCGCGCATCACGGCCACCCGGTCGCCCAGGGACATCGCCTCGGCCTGATCATGCGTGACGTAGACCGTGGTGACGCCCAGTTCCTTGGTGAGCAGGGCGATCTCGGCACGCAGATGGCTGCGCAGCTTCGCGTCGAGGTTGGAGAGCGGCTCGTCCATCAGGAACACGGAGGGCCGGCGGGAGATGGCCCGGCCCATCGCGACCCGCTGGCGCTCGCCGCCGGAGAGCTGCGCCGGGTAGCGGTCGAGGACGTGCCCGATCCCGAGCATCCGGGCGGTGGCCTCGACGCGCGCGGTGTTGTCCTCGCGGGGGTTCTCCAGTTTCAGCGGGAAGCCGATGTTGGCCCGGTTGGTCATGCTCGGGTAGAGGGCGAAGTTCTGGAACACCATCGCCATGCCGCGTTCGCGCGGCGGGGTGTGGTTGGCGTACTCCCCGTCGAGGAGCAGCTCGCCCTCGGTGATCTCCTCCAGGCCCGCGATCATGCGCAGCACGGTGGACTTGCCGCAGCCGGAGGGTCCGAGCAGCACGACGAACTCGCCGGGGTCGATGGAGAGCGTGAACCGGTCGACGGCCCGCCGGTCCCGGCCGTAGTTCTTGCTGACTTGGTGCAGGGAGATCGCGCGCGTCATGAGGGTCCGCCCGGAGGAAGTGGTGGCATCGCGGTGGGGAGCGGCTGTGTGGGGAAGTTAGCCCACCGGGCGGGGTGTGGGAATGACTCGCGCGAAGGTTGGGGCAGACGGGTCCGGTGGTTTGCCGGTCAGCCGGGGTTCTCGGGAGCCCCGTTCGGTGCGGTCGTCGGTACGGGCCCGCTGCCGGCCGGTGTGTCCTGCGGCGGTACGGCCGCGGGCACCGCGTCCGGCGGGGCGAGAACGGACTCCGTGTCCGGGGGCGCCGGTGCCGACCCCGTGTCCGGGAATGCCGGAGCCGGCCCCGCGTCCAGGGGCGTCGGCGACGGCTCCGGGCACCCGTCGCCGCGCAGGCCGAGTCCCGCCGCGCCGAGCAGGCCCACGCCGAGCAGCACGAACGGGGCGGCCACTCCCACCGCGCCCGCGATCAGCCCCGCCCCGGCGGGGGCGGCGACCTGGCCGAGCCGGTTGCCGGTCAGCCGGAGGGCGAGCGCGGTGGACCGGGCCCGGTCGGGGGCGGCCCGGACCACGGTGGTCATGGACAGCGGCTGGCCGACGCCGAGGCAGAAGCCGAGAACGGCGAGCATGACGGCGAGGACGGGGACGGACACGGGGAGGGCCACGCTCGCGCAGAGGAGCCCGGCGAGCAGGCAGCTCGTGGTCAGCAGGGCCCTGCGGCCCAGCAGCCGCAGCAGCGGCGACATGACCAGCCGGCAGGCGATCGTGGCTGCGGCCCGCAGGCTCAGCAGCAGCCCGACGGTGGCCGGGGCGATGGAGCGGTGTTCGCCGACGACCGGCAGGTAGGCGGTGAGGATGTCGGTGGCGGACAGCACCGCCATGCTGATGAAGATGCCCGCGGGGACGCCGCGCGCGCCCAGGATCGCGCGGACCGGGACCTTGTCGCCGGGCCGGCGCCCGGGGCCGGCCTCCCGGCGGTGCTCGATGCGCCAGAGCGAGGCGAGGGCGACGGCGGCGACCGCGGCCGATACGAGGAGGGCGAGCGCGCTCGTACGGCCCAGGGCCCCGCCCTGCCCGGAGATGAGCGCGCCCGCGGCGACCGGGCCGATGAGCTGGCCGAGCGAGGCCCCGATGGTGAAGTGCCCGAAGTTGCGGTCCTGTTCGTCGGGCGCGGACTGCCGGGCCACGATCGACTGCGCGCCGATCACGAAGCACAGGTGGCCGAGGCCCATCACCCCGCTCCAGGCGGCCATCGCGGGCAGCGAGGAGACCAGGCCGCTGACCGCGCAGCCGCCGGAGATCAGGAGCACGCCGAGCGGCAGCAGGGGCGCGCAGCGGCCGTGGTCGGTGCGGCGGCCGAGCGGCACGGCGGCGAAGAGCGGGAGCAGGGCGTAGACCCCGGCGATGACGCCGACGGCCGTCTCTTCCGCACCGAGCGCGAGGGCCCGGTAGGAGACGGCGGGCCGCGCCATCGACACCGCCCCCTGCGCGAAGGCGAAGGCGATGACGAGGCGCAGCAGCCAGCCCCTGCCGGGCCCGGTTCGTGGTTCGGGTGCCATTACATGATGCCGAAGAGGATGCCCGCCCCGAGCACCACGAGCGAGGTGAGGACGGCCCACTTGACGGTGAAGCGGGTGTGGTCGCCGAACTCGACCTTCGCCATGCCGACGAGGACGTACACGGCGGGCACGAGCGGCGAGGACATGTGCAGGGCCTGGCCGGCCAGGGAGGCGCGCGCGATCTCCAGCGGCGAGACCCCGTGGGCCGCGCCGGCCTCGGCGAGGACGGGGAGGACACCGAAGTAGAAGCCGTCGTTGGACATGAAGTAGGTGAGCGGCAGGCTGAGGAGGCCGGTGACGATGGCCATGTGCGGGCCCATCGCGTCGGGGACCGCGCCGACGACCCAGTCCGCCATGTTCTCGACCATGCCGGTGCCGGTGAGGACTCCGGTGAAGACGGCGGCGGCGAAGACCATGCCGGAGACGTTGAGGACGTTGTCGGCGTGCGCGGCGATCCGGGCCCGCTGGTCGGGCATGTGGGGGAAGTTGACGGTGAGCGCGAGGGCCGCGCCGAGCAGGAAGAGCACCGGGATCGGCATCAGTTCCATGATCATCGCCGTCAGCAGGGCGGCAGTGAGTCCGGCGTTGAACCAGTAGAGCTTCGGGCGGAGCGTGGACCGGTTCGGGTCGAGGCCCCGGAACGCGTCGTCGTCCCCGTCCGCGGGGTCGGCCGCGGAGTCGCTGCCGGTGCCAGTGCCGGTGCCAGTGCTCGTACCCGTACCGCCCGCGGAGGCTGAGGCGCCCTTGCGGAGGCGGTCCTCACCGCCGGTGCCGCCCGCGCCGGTGGTCACCGTCTCCGGCTCCGGCTCCCGGGCCAGCGCCTCGTCGAGCGTGAGCATCCCCAGGCGCTTGCGCTCCCGGAGGCCGAGCACGTACGCCAGAATAAAGACGGCGACCAGCCCCATGGCCAGCGCCGGGATCATCGGCACGAAGATCTCGGAGGCGTCCAGCTTGAGGGCGGTGGCGGCACGGGCGGTGGGGCCGCCCCAGGGGAGGGTGTTCATGACGCCGTTGGCGGTGGCCGCGACGCCGGTCATCACGACCAGGCTCATCTTCAGGCGTTTGTAGAGGGGATACATCGCCGAGACGGTGATCATGAAGGTGGTGGAGCCGTCGCCGTCCAGCGAGACGATCGCGGCGAGCACCGCCGTACCGACGACGATGCGCATCGGGTCTGCCTGGCAGAACTTCAGGATGCCCCGGACGATCGGGTCGAACAGGCCGACGTCGATCATCACGCCGAAGTAGACGATGGCGAACATCAGCATGGCCGCGGTGGGCGCGAGGTTGCCGACGCCTTCGATGACGTAGTCGCCGAGCTGCGCCCCCTGTCCGACGGCGACACAGAACAGTGCGGGGATCAGTACCAGCGCCGCGATCGGCGACATCTTCTTCGTCATGATCAGGACCAGGAAGGTCGCGATCATGGCGAAGCCGAGGATTGTCAGCATGGGGGATACCTAACGTTCATCCTTGAACTCCCACCGGTGTCGGCGGTCCGGATGACGTTAGGGGCGTTCTCGCGGCGTTAACAAGACGTTGACGCGTGAGCAATACGAGCAAAACCCCAGGTCAACACGGGTGTGTCAGGGAGCGGGGGTCACGGAGACCGGAATGGCGTTCAGTACGGCGGTGCCGGACAGCGGGTCCAGGAGCGTGCCGTCGAGCAGTTGGTTCACGTTCACCCCCGGGTGGGCGGCGGCGACGTTCATACGGGTGCCGGGGCGGCTGTGACCCCATCCGTGCGGCAGGCTCACCACGCCGCTGCGCACGGTGTCGGTGATCTCGGCGGGGGCCTCGATCGCGCCGCCCGACGACTCGATCCGGGCGGTGGCCCCGTCCACCAGCCCGAGGCGGGCCGCGTCGTCGGGGTGGATCTGGAGGGTGCAGACATTGGACCCGCCGGTGAGCGAGCCGACGTTGTGCATCCAGCTGTTGTTGGAGCGCAGATGGCGACGGCCGACGAGGACGAGCGGGGCGGGCCGGTCGCCCAGCGCCCGGCGCAGGCGCGGCAGATCGGCGGCGATCGGCTCCGGGAGCAGTTCGACGCGGCCGGAGCGGGTACGCAGGACCTCCGGAACGCGGGGTTCCAGCGGGCCGAGGTCGATGCCGTGCGGGTGGGCGAGGAGCTGCTCCAGCGTCAGCCCGTACGGGCCGAGGCGCAGCATCAGGTCCAGTCGCCGTTCGGGGCCGTTCTCGCCGGTGAGGCCGGTGGACAGCTCCTTCGGGGCTCCGGCGCGGGTGAGGGCGGTTTCGATGGCCAGGTCGTCGACGGCGGAGGGCGGCGCGCCGTGCGTGCCGCTCACCGCGAGGACGAGTCGGGCGTGGATCTCGCTCTCGTCCATCCGCCCGTCCTCCAGGGGCACGGCGGCGCGGGTGTAGCGGACCTGGTTGTGCACGGCGAAGCCGTTGAACGCGAAGTCGAAGTGGGCGCTCTGCGAGGGCGGCGGCGGTGGCAGGACGACGTCGGCGTGCCGGGAGGTCTCGTTGAGATACGGATCGACGCTGACCATGAAGTCGAGCCCGTCGGCGAGGGCCGCGTCGAGGCGGTCGCCGTCGGGCGCGGAGAGCACGGGGTTGGCCGCGATGACCAGCAGGGCGCGGATGCGGTCCTCGCCCGGGATGTCGATCTCCTCGGCGAGGGCGGCGATGGGCAGTTCGCCCTTGGCCTCGGGGTGCCCGGAGACCCGGCTCGCCCAGCGGCCGAGCGCGAAGCCCTTGCCCGGGACGGCTTTACGCGTCCCGGGGTCGGCGGGCCGTGGGGCGCGTGCGGTCGCGGAGAGCGGGAACAGCGCGCCGCCCGGCCGGTCGAGGTTGCCGGTGAGGATGTTGAGGACGTCCACCAGCCAGCTGGCGAGGGTGCCGTGCTCGACGGTGCAGCTGCCGATGCGCCCGTAGACGGCCGCGGTGGGGGCGGCGGCGAGTTCGCGGGCGATGGCGGTGATGGTGTCCGCGTCCACGTCGCAGGCGGCGGCGACGGCGTCCGGGGTGAAGTCCACGAGGGCGGCGGCCAGTTCGTCGACCCCTTCCAGGTGGCCTGCGAGCGGACCGGGGTCGGCGAGCTTCTCGTCGATGAGCGTGTGCGCGAGCGCGGCCAGCAGCAGGGCGTCCGCGCCGGGCCGGATCGCGACGTGCCGGTCGGCGAGACGGGCGGTGCGGGTGCGGCGCGGGTCGATGACGGTGAGGGTGCCGCCGCGCCTGCGCAGCGCCTTGAGCCGGCCGGGGAAGTCGGGGGCGGTGCAGAGGCTGCCGTTGGACTCCAGCGGGTTGGCGCCGATCAGGAGGAGGTGGTCGGTACGGTCCAGATCCGGTACGGGGATGGCGTGCGCGTCGCCGAAGAGCAGGCCGCTGGAGACGTGCTTGGGCATCTGGTCCAGGGTGCTCGCGGTGAACACGTTGCGGGTGCGCAGGGCCGCGAGCAGCAGGGGCGGGTAGAGGGAGCCCGCCATCGTGTGCACGTTGGGGTTGCCGAGGACCACGCCGACCGCGTTCGGCCCGTGGGCCTTCGTCAGCTCCGGTATCCGTGCGGCGATCAGGTCGAACGCCTCGCTCCAGGCAGCCTCGCGCAGCTTCCCGTCGTCGCCGCGCACGAGGGGGACGCGCAGCCGGTCGGGGTCGGCGTCGAGCCCTCCGAAGGAGGCCCCCTTGGGGCAGATGAACCCCCGGCTGAAGATGTCGTCGCGGTCGCCGCGGGCACCGGTGACGGTGGTCCCCTCGATGGTGAGGGTGAGGCCGCAAGTGGCCTCGCAGAGGGGGCAGATACGCGGTGCGGTGCGGGTGTCGTGGGACATGGGCCCTCCCCGGGGCGGCGGCGGTGGCGGTGGCAGGACGACGTCGGCACTGGGGCCGGGCGGGCGTGGAAGCCCCGGCACGGGCGAGCATACCGACCGGTACGCACGGTGGGGAGGTGTTGCGCGGAGAAGAAGGCGGACGGGCTCCGCCAGGAGCGGCGCGAAAGGACGCGCAGGCGGCGGGGGACGGGGGCCGGAGACCCGGCCAGGAGGCGATACGCAGGGCGTGCGGGCAGGCGGGCGCGACCGCGCCCGGGCACCCGGAGCGGCCGAAGCTCCCCGGTCAGGGCCTCGCTCAGTCGAGCGTCTGGGCGAGGTAGGACCTGACCAGGGTCCGCGTCTCGGCGACGATGGCCGCGTCCCCCGACGGTTGCGTGCGGAAGGCCAGCTGGAGGAGCGCGTCGGCGGCCTCGACGCTCACCAGGATCGCCCGGGACAACACCTCGTCGGGCCGCCGGCCGAGGTGGCCGGCGAGCAGCACGGCGAGCCGGGCCGCCAGCCGCCGGTTGGCGTCGTCCGCCGCGCCCTCGGCCGGGAACGGCGGCCCGAAATCGACGAGCGCGAAACCGGGGACGCTCCGCTTCATCGCCAGGTACTCGTCGAGCACCGCGTCGATGGCGGCACGCCAGTCGCCCGCCGGGAGGTCCGCGAGCCGGGCGGCGATGCGGTCGGCGTAGGTGTCCAGGTTGCGGAGCGCGAGGGCCTCGACGAGCGCCCGCTTGTTGGAGAAGAACCGGTAGACGGAGCCGATGGGCACGTCGGCGCGCTCGGCGACGGCCCGCGTGGTGAGCTGCTCGTAGCCGGTCTCGTCGAGGAGGCCGGCACAGGAGTCGAGTATCCGGGCCAGCCGGTCGGCGCTGCGTTGCTGCACGGGGGCGCGGCGGAGGTTCGGGTTGACTTGGGGCACGGGCCCCATGATGCCGTGCCCGACGCGAACCGGCGGACCGCGCCCGCCACCCGGTGGACGGCGGCGACGCCCGCCACGCAGGCCCCCTCCCCGCACCCGCCACGACGGGCGCGACGGGCGCGACACAGGCCACGAATGGCGCGATGTATGCCGTTGACGTGCCCCTCTCCTATTCCTACGGTAGTGCATAGGATTCGTCGTCCGGCGGATCCGAGGGCTTTCTTGGGCACCAGGAGTGCGGGATGAGCGCGATCGACCAGGCGAGGAAGACGGCCGAGGGGCTGACGTATTCCTCGGGCTTCGGCAACGAGCACGCATCGGAGGCGGTTCCCGGGGCGCTGCCGCACGGCCGCAACTCCCCCCAGCGCGCCCCGCTCGGGCTGTACGCCGAGCAGTTGAGCGGCTCCGCCTTCACCGAGCCGCGCGCGGACAACCGCCGCTCCTGGCTCTACCGGATCCGCCCCTCGGCCGCCCACCCGGCGTTCACCCGCATCGACAACGGGGGCCTGCGCTCGGCGCCCTTCACCGAGACCGTGCCGGACCCGAACCGGCTGCGCTGGAACCCGCTGCCCGACCCCGCGCCCGGCACGGACTTCCTGAGCGGCCTGTGGACGCTCGGCGGCAACGGCGACGCCGCGCAGCGCGCGGGCATGGCGATCCACCTGTACAACGCCGACTCCTCGATGACGGGCCGTGTGTTCAGCGACTCCGACGGCGAGTTGCTGATCGTCCCCGAGCGCGGCGGCCTGCTGCTCCAGACCGAACTGGGCCTGCTGCGCGCCGAACCGGGACATGTCGCGCTGATCCCGCGCGGGATCCGCTTCCGGGTGGAGCTGCTGGAGGAGACCGCGCGCGGATACGTCTGCGAGAACTACGGCCGCCCGTTCGCGCTGCCCGACCTCGGCCCGATCGGCGCCAACGGCCTGGCGAACGCCCGGGACTTCCTCGCGCCCGTCGCCGCGTACGAGGACCACGAGGGTCCCGTGGAGGTGGTCAACAAGTTCTGCGGGAACCTCTGGTCGGCGACGTACGACCACTCGCCGCTCGACGTGGTGGCCTGGCACGGGAACCACACCCCCTACGTCTACGACCTGCGCCGGTTCAACGTGATCGGCACGATCAGCTACGACCACCCCGACCCGTCGATCTTCACGGTGCTGACCTCGCCGTCCGACACCCCCGGGCTGGCCGGGGTGGACTTCGTGGTCTTCGCCCCGCGCTGGCTGGTCGGCGAGGACACCTTCCGCCCGCCGTACTTCCACCGCAATGTGATGAGCGAGTACATGGGTCTGATCGACGGTGCCTACGACGCCAAGGCGGACGGCTTCGTCCCGGGCGGCGGCTCCCTGCACAACATGATGTCGGCGCACGGACCGGACCGGGAGACCTTCGACCGGGCGAGCGCGGCGGAGCTGAAGCCGCAGAAGATCGACGACGGCCTGGCCTTCATGTTCGAGACCCGCTGGCCGGTCACGGCCACGGCGCAGGCGGCCTCCGCCGGACATCTCCAGCGCGGTTACGACGACGTGTGGCAGGGTCTGAGCCGCAACTTCCGGCCGTAGACGGCGGAAGGCCGGAGGGGACGGGACGGGGACGACATGACAGAGAGCCAGGAGAGAGCCGGGGCGGACACCCGGACCGGGGCCGACGGCGACACCACGGTCCCGGCCCTGACCGGGACCGACGGCGACACCACGGTCCCGGCCCGGGCCGGGACCGACGGGACCCCCACCGCCAGGACCGTCGGGACCCCCACCGCCGGGGCCGGCGGGGACGCCGAGGCGGCCCCCGCGCCGCCCTCGCCCGCCTTCGCCCCCGACTCCCTCGTCCTGAACCGGAAGCTGCCTCTCTGGTACCAGGTGTCCCAGTCCCTGCGGGCCTCCATACTGGGCCGCCCCCAGGACGCCTCCGCCCGGCTGCCCACCGAGGAGCAGCTCGCCGCGCACTACGGGGTCAGCGTGCTCACGATGCGCCAGGCGCTCAAGGAGCTGGAGGCGGAGGGGCTGATCAGCCGGCACCGGCGGCGCGGCACGTTCATCGAGCCGCGCGCCCGGCGGGTCTCCCCGGTCCGGCTGCTTGGCTCGGTCGACGCGATCGTGGCCCAGCAGTCCGGGGAGGCGACGACCGTTCTCGGCCACGGCCCGACGGCGGTGCCCGGTGATCTCGCCGAGTTCTTCCCGGACTGCGCCGAGGTCACCTGCTACCGGCGGCTGCGCCGCGACGGGCAGAGCGACGAGCCCACCAACTGGGCGGAGAACGCGGTCCGTCCCGACATCGCCGCCCGGATCGACGTGGCCGACCTCGAACGCTGGCCGATGACCAAGGTCCTGCGCGACGTCGTCGGGGTGCGGATCTCCCGGATCACCGACACGGTCGAGGCGCGGCTCGCCGACCCCGTCACCGCCGAGCTGCTCCAGGTCCCGTTGCTCAGCCCGATCCTGCACTACACCGGCGTGACGTACGACGAGGAGGGGCGCGTGGTGGACGTGGCCCGGATCCGCTACCGGGGCGACCGGTTCTCCTTCTCCGTGACGGTGGAGGCCCACTGACCCCGCCCACGGGCGCGCCGCCCGCCGTTACGATGCGCAAGGGTCACGGCGGACAGGGGAGGACGGGCAGGTGACAGCGCACGGGACAGCGGCGGCCGGCGGCGACGGGAACGCCCGGTCCTCACCTCCGGTGACACCCCGACCGCCGGACGGCCCCCCGTCACCGGACGGACCGCTGTCACCGGACGGTCCGCCTTCGCTGGACGGACCGCTGTCACCGGACGGACTGCTGTCGCTCGACGAGCTGATGCCGTGGTCCGTACGGCCGCTGCGGACCGGCCGCGCCTGGGTGACCGGCCCCGACCCCGTGGCGCTCCGGGCCCGCTGGGAACGGCTGGCCGCCGCCGGCCCCGCCGAACAGGAGCGGCTGTTCGCGCCCACCCGTTCCCGTACGCCGCACACCTCGGTCGCCGCCCTGCCCGGCCGGTCCGCCGGAACGGGCCGCTTCGCCCGGGACCCCGGCCCCTGCCCCGACCCCGTGCGGATCCTCCACGGCCCCTACGACGAACAGTGGCTGCTCCCCGACCACCGGCTGATCGACGCGGCCCGTCCGGAGCTGTGGCGGGTCGCCGACGGGCAGCAGCTCTTCGCGGTCGAGCACAGCTGCGCCCCCGAGGATCCCGGGCCCGCCCTGTCCGTGACCGCGCTGCTGCCCGACGGGCACTCCCCCGCCGGGCGGCCCGGCCGGATCAGGCCGCTCTACCGCAGGCCCGGCGGCACGGAACCCAACCTGGTCCCCGGCCTCACGGACCTGCTGCGCGGGCGGCTCGGCGGCGCGGCGGAGCCGGACGCGTTCACCCCGGAAGCGGTACTGGCCTGGGTCCTGGCCGCCGCCCGGCCCTCCGCCACCGGACCCAGGGTCCCGTTGCCGGCCGACACGGAGGTGTGGTCGTCGGGGGTGGCGCTCGGCCGGGAGCTGATGCGGCTCCAGTCGCGCGGGGCCCGGGGCGGGGAGCGGCCCCGGCTGCCGGGCGGGCGCAGGCCCTATGTGCGGGCAGCCCTCCCGGCCCGCCCCACCGAGCTGGTCCATGAGGCCGAGGGGGAGGCGCTGGTCGTCGGCGATGGCCGGATCTCGCCGGTGCCCGCGGCGGCCTGGGAGTTCACGGTGGGCGGGGTGCGGGTGCTGGAGCTCTGGTTCGGGCGCCGGGTCGCGGCGGCGACGGGCCGGGGGCCGGACGGGGCCGCCCCGGACGGACTGGACGCGGTCGGTGCGCGCGGCTGGCCCCGGGAGTGGACCTCGGAGCTGCTCGAACTCATCACCGTGCTTGCTCTGCTGGACGGCACGGCCGGGCGGCGGAAGGAGCTGTCGGCGGCGCTGGACGCGGGACCGCTGATCGGGCCCGCCGACCTGCGGGCGGCCGGGGTGCTGCCGGTGCCGCCCTCGGCACGGCGTCCCGCATCGGTGCTCGGGCACCAGGAGGAGGGCCCGGAGGGGCAGTTCGCGCTGCTGTAGCGACCGGCCGGGGAGTCCGCAGGACGGCCAGAGGTGGCGCGAGCGGCGCTCGGAGGGTAAGCACGGGTGCATGAACACCTTGCCACTCCCCCTCGACGGCATCACCGTGGTGGCCGTCGAGCAAGCGGTCGCCGCCCCCTTCGCCACCCGGCAGCTCGCCGACCTCGGAGCCAGGGTCATCAAGGTGGAGCGTCCGGACGGCGGCGACTTCGCGCGCGGCTACGACACGGCGGCGCGCGGTCTCGCCTCGCACTTCGTCTGGTGCAACCGCGGCAAGGAGTCCCTCGCCGTCGACCTGAAGGAGCCGCGTGGCCTCGCGGTGGTCCATGAACTCGTCGCCGGCGCCGATGTGTTCGTCCAGAACCTGGCCCAGGGGGCGGCGGCCCGGCTGGGGCTCGACGCCGCCTCGCTCTGCGCGGCGCACCCGCGCCTGGTGGCGGTCGACATCTCCGGTTACGGCGCGGTGGGACCGTACGCGCACAAGCGGGCCTACGACATGCTCGTGCAGTGCGAGGCCGGCCTGGTCGCGGTGACGGGAACGGCCGAGCAGCCGGTGAAGGCGGGCATTCCGGCGGCGGACATCGCGGCGGCGATGTACGCGTTCTCCGGGGTGCTCGCGGCGCTGCTGCGGCGGGCGAACACCGGGCGGGGCGGACCGGTGGAGGTCTCCATGCTGGACGCGCTGGCCGAGTGGATGGGCCACCCGCTGCACCAGGGGACGCACGGCTCCGCTCCCCCGGCGCGCACCGGTCTCGCGCACTCGGTGATCGCCCCGTACGACGCCTACGCGACGGCCGACGGGGAGCAGGTGCTGCTCTCCGTGCAGAACGACCGGGAGTGGCGGCGGCTGGCGGAACAGGTGCTTGGGCGGCCAGAGTTGGCCGACGACCCGGACTTCGCGACGAACGCGGCGCGTACCGCGAACCGGGAGCGGACCGACGAGGCGGTGGGCCGGGCGCTGGCGGGCCTGACGGGGCGGGAGGCGCTGGCCGGCCTGGAGGCGGCGGGCGTCGCCTGTGCCCGGCTGAACACGGTGGCCGATGTGGCGGCGCATCCGCAGCTCGCGGCACGGGACCGGTGGCGGGAGGTGGGGACGCCGGTGGGGCCGTTGCGGGCTCTGCTGCCGCCGATCACGCTGCCGGGGAGCGAGGAGGCGCGGATGGGTGCCGTACCGGCGCTGGGTGAGCACACCGATGTGCTGCTGCGAGCCCTGGGGATGACGGACGAGCAGACATCGGTGCTGCGCCGGGACGGAGTGATCGTCTGAACCGTCCCGAGCGGCGGGCCGGTCCCGACGGGCGATGCCGTGGGTCAGCGGCGGCTGCCGAAGAGCGAGCGCCGCAGTCGCCGCAGCGGCGCGAAGAGCGACACGCGTGCGCTCCTGCTCCTGCGGGTGTGCGCGGCATCACGCGAGGTCAGTTCACGCATGAGCAGCGTCGCTTCCGCCGACTCGCGCTGCGGGACGACGGGGCCGCCGAGCACCGCGAGATGGCGGTCGAGGCGCGTACTGGTCGCACCGCTCCCGCATGTGATGGCAGGCACACGCGGCCTGCTTCGCACCGTTATCTGTTCCATGTCACTCCCCACCCGTACGAGGGCACCCGGTCCGGGCAGGTTAACCCTATCGTCCCGCGGTGACACCCGTGTATCCCGGCCACAGGATTACGCACACACATACGGAGGTTGACGCCTCGTTACCGAATCTGCGCGATTCCAGGGCGACTTCGGACAGTTCGAGCGGTTCGCGCGGTTCGGAGCGCCCGCCGTGCCGTCCCCCCGCGCGCAGTCGCGTGGGGGACGACGGGGGAGGAGCGCCCGGGTCGAGAGCGCCGGGCCTCCGGGTCAGAGAGCGGAGTTGAGGACGGGAAGATAGCCGCCCGACTGTCCGGCGGCGGTGGGGTGGTAGGACTCGCCGATATTGAGCCAGTTCACGCTGTGCAGCCAGGCGTTGCCCGAGCAGATCTCGTGCCCGGTGAAGGCCGGCCTGACGTCGCCGAAGGTGAAGCCGTGGTCCGCCGCCCGCTTGGCGGTGGCCGTGTTGAGGTGGTCGGACGCCCCGTTGATCGCGGAGCGCTCCTTCTCGCTCAGACCGGCGAGACAGCCGCCGCCGAGCTGGTAGAAGCGGGGGTAGCCGAGGACGACGACCTGCGCCGAGGGGGCCTTGGAGCGGATGGCCGTGTACACGGAGTCGAGTCTGCCGGGCAGGGTGGAGTCGACGTAGGCGCGGGCGGTGGCGACGCGGTTGAGGCAGGTGGCCTCGGACTGAAGGACACAGGTCGTCATGACGTCGGCGAAGCCCGCGTCGTTGCCGCCGATGGAGATCGAGACGAGGTCGGTCGAGGTGTTCACGCGGCCGAGCTGACTGCCCGTCACGTCTCCGGTCCGGGCGCCGGAACAGGCGGCGAAGTCGAACGTGGAGGGGGAGTTGGCAGCCGCCCAGAGAGCGGGGTAGGCGCGGCTGCTGCGCTTGCAACTGGAGCCGTCGTAGCTGCCGGCCCCGACTCCGGAGGAGTACGAGTCGCCGAGGGCGACGTAGTCGACGGCCGCGGCGGACGAGTCGGCGTTCGCGACCCCCGCGCCGGTGAGGGCGAGGGCGGCGCCGAGGAGGAGCGAGGACGAGAACGCCACAAGTCTGGACATTTTCATGGGACCTCCTTGAGCAGGGGGTATCTGCCTACTCCGTAGTAGCAGCACCCGCACCACACCGGAAGTGTTCATGCCAAAAATAAGGGTGGTGTGCTTCCGTCCGCCCCCGGCCGTTCAACGGGCGCTCCTTGACGCCCCGCTGAAGCCCTGTCGGTTCCTGGGCGGGCCGCCGGCCCGGTACGCGGGCCTGCGAAACCCGGGTGCACGGGGGCAACCGGTACCGGATCATGGGCGCCATGCCTGACTCCCCCGAATCCGCTCTGCCGATCCGGCTCACCGTCGACGACAGCGATTCACCGTCCGACGTCGTCGACGCGCTCTTCCTCGGCCGCTTCGTGACGGGCGAGCAGCCGTACGCGCACAGTTCCTCCCTCGACCGGGTCAGGGCCGGGGCGACGCTGCTGCCGCCGGACGCCACCGTGCTGCGGGCCGCCCGCGACGACGACCGCAGCGCGACGCTCGCGGAGGGGGAGGGCTGGACGCTGCTGGCGTCCCGGTGGAACCGGGGCGCGGACGTCACCGTCACCGCGACCAGCGACGAACTGGCGGTGAAGGTCCTCGGCCAGGCCACCGAGGGGGCGCAGGACGAGCCGGAGCCCCAGCCCGACAACGTGACCATGGGCTTCTGGTACGTCTCCCCGCGCTGCGCCGGGGCATCGGCCCCGCCTCGGTGCCGAAGCAGGACGCCGGGTCGGACGCGGGGCTGTATCTGTGACAGCCGGCCGGCCGCCACGGGTGCCCGCGTGCCGCTTCAGTCCCCGTACGCCGCGCGCACCGCGTCCTCGGCCAGCGCCAGGGCCTGCTGCCGGGTGAGGCCGAGCCGCTCGGCGGTCTCGGCGTAGAGCCGCGCGGCGGTCGCCGCCCGCTGTTCGGCCGCTCCCCCGGCGGCGGCGACGAAGGTTCCGTTGCGGCCCCGGGTCTCGATCACTCCGTCCGCCTCCAGGGCCCGGTAGGCCTTGGCGACGGTGTTGGCGGCGAGGCCCAGGTCCTTGGCGAAGCCGCGTACGGTCGGGAGCCGGTGGCCGACGGGCAGCGCGCCGGAACGGGCCAGTTCGGAGAGCTGGGTGCGCAGTTGCTCGTACGGCGCGATGCCGGAGTCCGGGTCGAGGACGATCTTGTCAGTCACGGGCCGATTCTCCCCCACCGGCGGAAAAGGGGAGGCGTTCGGGGCGCGGCTGCGCATACGGTCCACCGCATGACTGTGATCGTGCGCGATTTCCGGCCGTCCGACGCGGAGGCGTGGACCGACGCCCGCCGGGCCTCGGTGCCCTGGATGGTGGCCACCCCCGAACAGATCGTCCACGACCTGGCCCACGCCCATCCGGACCGGCACTACCGGCTGCTGGTCGCCGAGGAGGACGGCGAGATCATCGCCACGGCGCAGGCGGGCATCGCCCATGACAGTCCGGAGCCGGGGCAGGGGTATTTCACGCCGCAGACGCTTCCCGGCCGGACGAACCGCGGCGCGGGCTCGCTGCTGCTGCGCACGGCGGAGGAGCACCTGGCCGAGGTCGGGGCCACGGTCCTGTACGCGTGGGTCCTGGACAGCCCGGAGAGCCTGGAGTTCGCCCGTAAGCGGGGCTACCGGCCCAGCCGCTCCGCGCACTTCCAGCACCTCGACCTCGCGGGCGGGGCCCTGCCGCCGCGCCAGGAGCCGCCGGCTGGGGCCGAGCTGCGGCCCGGCTCCGACTTCGCCGACGATCCCCGGCCGCTGTTCGAGGCGGACGCCGAGGTGACGGCCGACGAGCCGGGCGACATCGCTGCCGAGCTGGACGACTACGAGGACTGGCTGACGAGCGTCTGGCAGCACCCGGCCTTCGACCAGGGGCTCACCTCGGTGGTGCTGGTGGACGGGAAGGTGGCGGCGTTCAGCGCGGCCACCACCGACGGCGCGCGGACGTATCTGAGCGCCATGACCGGCACCCTGCGGGACTTCCGGGGGCGGGGCCTGGCGAAGCTCGCGAAGAACGACTCGCTGCACCGGGCCCGGGCGGCCGGATACACGGACGCGTACACCTCCAACGACACCGGCAACGGCCCGATGCTGGCCGTCAACCAGTGGTTCGGCTACCAGGTCTGCGCGACGGAGGTCCGCCATGTCCGCACCCTCTGAGGCCCGCGCGGGCCGTACGAAGGGCCTCGTCGTCGCCCTGTCCAAGGCGGGCCGCACCAAGATCAGGTATCCGGCGGAGCTGGTCCGGGACGACGGCGTCCGCGTCACCGTCCGGGCGCCCTGGGCCGCCCCGGGGGTGCGGGACTTCGGCTTCGTCCGGTTCGAGCCGGGCGACGTCCTCACCGAGCACTACTGGCGGGACCGGTGGTTCGCGGTGAAGGAGGTCCGCACCGGCGACGGCCGGCTCAAGGGCTGGTACTGCGACATCACCCGGCCCGCCGTGCTGGCGGACGGGGTGCTGACGGTCGAGGACCTGGACCTGGACCTGTGGGTCTCGGCCGACGGCGCTTCGGTCCTGCGGCTGGACGAGGACGAGTTCGAGGAGAGCGGTCTGGCCGGGCGCGATCCGGCGGCGGCCGGGGCGGCGGTCCGAGCCCTGGACGACCTGGAACGCCTGGCCCGGACGGAGGGGCTGACCGCCCTGCTCGGCTGAACGGCCCCGGCGGCGATGGCGGGCGAGAGCGTACGGACCGCCGGGCGCGGCTTTCGTACGGACCGCCGGGCCTGGGGCGTACGGGTCGCCAAGCGGGGGCGTACGGACCGCCGGACGGGGGCGTACGGACCGCCGGACGGGGGCGTACGGACCGCCGGACGGGGGCGTACGGACCGCCGGACGGGGGCGTACGGACCGCCGGGCGGGGGCGTACGGACCGCCGGGCGCGGCTCTCCTACGGAAACCCCGGCCGCTCAGGGGCGGGGCCGGGAGTCGGCGACCAGCTCCACCTCGTACCCCGCCGGGTCCTCCAGATAGGCGGCGTGATGCCCCTCGCCGCCCGCGTACGGATGGCGGTCGGGGAACAGCAGCCGCCAGCCGTACGCCGGGGCCTCGGCGACCAGGGCGTCGAGGGCGGCCCGGTCCGCGACGTGGAACGCCAGGTGGTTGAGGCCGGGGCGCCGGCGGTCGTGGCCGCCGGCCGCCAGGTCGGGCGACTGCTCCACCACGACGTACGCGTCACCGCGCCGCCAGCTGCGGCCGTGGGCCCAGCGCTGGTACGGCACATGGCCGAGCCGGCCCAGCAGCCAGCCCCAGCCGCGCTCCGCCTCCGCCAGGTCCGCCACCCACAGCTCGATGTGGTGCACCCGCCCGGTGACGTCCCCGGCGGCGGGCAGCGGGACCGCGCGGCCGGCGCCGCCCGGAACGTACGCGATCGGCTCCCCGTCCCGGTGCCAGTGGATCATGAAGTGCTCGCCCGCCCGGTAACCGTCCAGACCCGCACGGCAGTACGCGACCATGTCGTCCGGCAGGGCGGCCAGCGGGAACCAGTCCAGCTCGGAGCACTTCTCCGGCTCCGCGTTCCACGGCGGGCGGGCCGGGTCGTGCTCCGCGACGAAGAACCAGCCCATGCGCGCCCCGCCCCCCGGGCCCCGGTGCTGCATCACGAGGGCCACCTTCAGCTCCTCGGGCTCCAGATCGAGGCCGATCTCCTCGGCGGCCTCCCGGATCATCGCCTCGCGGACGTCCTCGCCGTCCTCCGCGTGGCCGGAGGGCATGTGGAGCAGTCCGTCCGCATACCCGGTGTTGGAGCGGCGGGCCAGCAGGACGTCCGGGCCTCGACGCAGGATCAGATGGACGTCGACGACCTCGGTGTGCCGGTGCGGCGGCATCGCGCGGGCGACCAGCGCATAGCGCTCGTCCTCGACCTCCTTGCCCCAGAGCCGGGAGTCGGGGGCCAGGTCCTCGTGGTGGATGCGCTCGGTGTGGACGGAGAGCAGGGCGGTGAGCGCGGTGGCGGACAGGCCGGCGCCACCCCACACTCCTTCGACGAGAACGAGCCGCCCGCCCAGCTTCAGCAGGCCGAACCAGTGCTCCAGGGCCGCCGCGGGGTCGGGCAGCAGCCAGACGACGTGCCGGGCCACGACGACGTCGAACACCCGCTCCCCGACCGGGGGCCGGGCGGCGTCCCCGACGAGGACCTCCGCACCGGTCCCGGCGAGCTTGGCACGGGCCCGGTCGGCCATGCGGGGCGAGCGGTCGACGGCGGTGACGCGGTGGCCCTGGCCCGCGGCGAGCAGGGAGAGGCTGCCGGTGCCGCACCCCAGGTCCAGCACGTCGGCGCGGGTGCCGGGCAGCCAGCTCTCCAGCCGCCCGGCCCAGGCGTCGCGCACCGCGGGGTCGAGGAGCCCGTGGTCGGGCTCCTCGTCGAAGGATCCGGCAGCCGCGTCCCAGTCGATCGTGGTCATGGAGCCGATGGTCTCAGCCGCCACTGACCGTGCGGGACCCCTCTGCCGTTTTCCGACCACCGCGCAGCCGGACGATCAGCCGGCTGATCAGCGGCCACGCCACGATCAGCACCACGATCGCGTAGACCGTGACGGAGAACGGGGTGTTGACCAGGCCGGACACGCTCCCGTCGCTGATCTGGAGCGCGCGGCGCAGCTGCTGTTCGGCGGCCGGGCCGAGGATCACCCCGATGACGGCGGGCAGCACCGGCAGTCCGTAGCGCCGCATCCCGAACCCGATCAGCCCGATGATCAGGAGGATCACCAGGTCGAGGGACTCGCCACCGACCGCGTACGCGCCGACGGCGGCGAAGAAGAGGATGCCCGCGTACAGGTAGGGGCGCGGGATCCGCAGGAGCTTCGCCCAGACCGGGGCGAGCGGCAGGTTGAGGGCGAGCAGCAGCACCATGCCGACGAAGAGCGAGGCGATGAGGCCCCAGACCAGCTCCGGTTCGCGTTCGAACAGCAGGGGGCCGGGCTGGATCCCGTACTGCTGGAAGGCGGCCAGCATGACGGCGGCGACGGCGGTGGTGGGCAGACCGAGCGTGAGCATCGAGACGAGGGTTCCGGCGGCGGAGGCGGAGGCGGCGGCCTCCGGTCCCGCGACGCCTTCGATGGCCCCCTTGCCGAACTGGTCACGGTGCTTCGAGAGCCGCTTCTCGGTGACGTAACTGAGGAAGGTGGGGATCTCCGCGCCGCCCGCCGGGATCGCTCCGAAGGGGAAGCCGATGACGGGGCCGCGCAGCCAGGGCTTCCAGGTGCGCCTCAGGTCGGCGCGGCCGAGCCACGGTCTGCCGACGGGGATCGGATTTCCGGTGGAGCGGCGCAGGTGGGCGGCGACCCAGAGCGCTTCGCCGATCGCGAAGAGCCCGACCGCGACGATGACCACGTCGACGCCGTCGGCCAGTTGGAGCGAGCCGAAGGTCAGGCGCTGCTGGCCGGTCATCTGGTCGAGGCCGACCAGTCCGATGGTGAGGCCGATGAGGAGCGAGGCGATGCCGCGGATGCGGGAGGCGCCGAGGACGGAGGTGACGGCGATGAAGGCCAGCACCATGATGGCGAAGTAGTCGGGGGCGCCGATACCGACGGCGAGGGAGGCGACGGTCGGGGCGAGGACGACCAGCAGGACCGTGCCGATCATGCCGCCGGCGAAGTGACCGATCGCGGCGGCGGCGAGCGCCTGGGCGCCGCGTCCGCCCTTCGCCATCGGGTTGCCCTCGATCGCGGCGACCACGGCGGCGCTCTCCCCGGGGGTGTTGAGGAGGATCGAGGTGGTGGAGCCGCCGAACATCGCGCCGTAGTAGATCCCGGCGAACATGATGAACGCTCCGGTCGGGTCGAGTCCGTACGTCACCGGGAGCAGCAGCGCCACGGCCATCGCCGGGCCGATGCCGGGGAGCACGCCGATCGCGGTGCCGAGCAGGACGCCGATCGCGGCCCACAGCAGGTTCATCGGGGTGAGCGCGGTACCGAAGCCGTCGATGAGGGAGTTGAGGGAATCCATCGGTCAGAGCACCCCCATCAGCGGGCCGCCCGGAAGGGGGACACCGAGCAGGTTGTCGAAGACGAAGTAGGTGGCCAGGGAGATGCCGGCCGCGATGAGCGGGTCCCGGCCGTGGTGCCGGCTGCCGAGCGCGTAGGCGGAGCCCCAGAAGAGCAGCGCCCCGGCGATCGGGAAGCCCAGGGGAGCGATCAGGACGGCGGCGCCGAGGAAGACCCCGGTGAGCAGGAGGACGGTGCGCCAGTCGGCCGGTTCGTCGAGGTCGACGTCCTCGCCTCCCTCCGCCTCGCCGCGTCCGCCGCGCAGGACGTCGCCGGCGAGCAGGACGGAGATGAGGAGGAACAGGCCGCCGATGACGAAGGGGACCGTCCGGGGGCCGACGGGACCGCGCTGGGCGATGTCGACGCTCATGGTGAAGGCGTCGGTGAGGACGAGCACGCCGAGCGCGAACAGCAGAACGCAGACGCCGAGTTCGGAGTGCTCGCGCAGCCAGCCGAGGGTGGCGTTCCCCTCCTGTGCGGCTTCGGCGCTCTCCTGCGCCGCGGGGTCAGGGGTTCGGGTGGATCCGGTGGGTCCGGTGGAGCTGGTGGGTCCGGCGGAGCCGGTGGAGCCGGTGGGTCCCGTGGGTCCGGTGGAGCCGGTGGAGCCGGTGGAGCCGGTGGAGCCGGTGGGTCCCGTGGGTCCGGTGGATCCGGTAGAGCCGGTAGGTCCGGTGGGTCCGGTGGTCACAGCCCCAACTCCTTGAGAACGGTGGCGACGCGCTGGTTCTGCTCGTCGAGGAAGTCGCCGAAGGGTTCGCCGATGAGAAGGGCGTCGTCCCAGCCGTTCTTCTTCATCGACTCCTTCCACTGCTTCGTGCTGTGGAGTTCGCGGATCAGGCCCGTGAGCTTGTCGCGTTCGGCCGGCGAGAGGCCGGGCGGGGCGACGACGCCGCGCCAGTTGGTGAACTCGGTGTCGAGGCCGGCTTCGCGCAGGGTGGGGGCATCGAGGCCCGGTACCCGCTTCGGACCGGTCACCGCGAGCAGGCGCAGCTCGCCCGCCTCGATCTGGTCGCGGTACTCGCCGAGGCCGGAGACCCCGAAGCCGACCTTGTTGCCGAGGATGGAGGCGAGCAGTTCGCCGCCGCCGTCGAAGGGGATGTAGTTGACCGTCCTCGGGGCGATGCCGGCCGCCTGCGCCATGAGCATCGGGGCGAGGTGGTCCGGGCCGCCGGGCGAGGAACCGCCGCCGACCGGGACGCCGGCCGGGTCCTTCTTCCAGGCGGCGAGCAGGTCGGCGATGGTCCGGTACGGGGAGTCCTTGGAGACGACGACGATGTCCGGCTCCTCGGTGAGCCGGGCGATCGGGGTGGTGTCGGCCAGCGTGCTCGGGGACTTGTTGGTGTGGACGGCTCCGACGACGCCGAGTCCCATGGAGAGCGCGAGCTTGCCGTTGCCGTGCTCGCCGACGAGCCGGGTCAGGCCGACCGTTCCGCCGGCGCCCGGCAGGTTGAACACCTCGACGTTGTGGGTGAGTCCGGCGTCCTCGGCGTTCTTGGCCAGGGTGCGCGCGGTGATGTCGTAGCCGCCGCCGGGAGTGTTGGGGACCATGAAGCGGAGCCCGGGAATCTGGGTGCCGGTGTCGGAACCGTCACCGGTGGACAGCAGGGGTGGCCCGACCACCACCAGCAACGCGGCCCCGAAGAGGGCGAGGAGAGTGCGCAGTCGCACAGGTTCCGCCTTTCAGCTGTGAAGTGGCCCACATGTTGCCTGCGCGTTAAGAAGCTGTCTCTCTTCCGGTATCAACGGACGTTGTGGTCATTGCGGTCGCCGCCTAGCGTGGCGGCGTGACAACTGTGCTGGTGGTGGACGACGACTTCATGGTCGCGAAGCTGCACAGCCGCTATGTGTCCGCTATGGACGGCTTCGCGGTCGTCGGGGTGGCGCACAACGGTGCCGACGCCTTGCGGGCGGCCGAGCGGCTGCGCCCCGATCTGGTGCTGCTGGACATCTATCTGCCCGATATGGATGGGATCGGGGTGCTGCGCGCCTTGCGTGCGGCGGAGGAGCGGGACACCTCGCGCCCCAGCGCGGACGCCCTGTTCATCACGGCGGCCCGGGACGCGGGGGTGATCCGGGCGGCGCTGCGGGCGGGGGCCCTGCACTATCTGATCAAGCCGTTCAGCCGGTCCGCGCTCCAGGAGCAGATGCGCCACGTCGCCTCGCTGCGCACCCGCCTGGACAGGCTGGGAGAGGCCCGCCAGGAGGACGTCGACCAGATCTTCGGCACCCGCCCGCCCGGCTCGCGCGAGCTGCCGAAGGGCCTGGCCGCCCCCACGGCCGACCTGGTGGAACGCACCCTGCGCGACCACCCCGAGGGCCTGTCCGCGTCGGAGTGCGCCGAGGCGGGAGCCCTGTCCCGGGTGAGCGCGCGCCGCTACCTGGAGTACTTCGCCGGAACGGGCCGGGCCGAGGTGACCCTGCGCTACGGAGGCACGGGGCGGCCGGAGCGGCGGTACCGGTGGACGGGGTGAGGCGGCACGGGGCGGCGTCCGCGCACCGCTCCTGCGAAGTACCGCGCACGATCGCGTGGGCACGCCGGAAACGATCACCGGGAACCTCCGTCAGGTCGACGGGAGCCTGGAGCGTCACTGCACGGCTGTCCTGACGTACGAGCTGGATGAAGGCGCGGGCGGCTCGGCCCACGACCGGTCGGGCCTCGGGCAGCCATGCAGGCGTCGTCGGCCTCAGCGACACCTCACGCGGGCCCCCGTCTCCGTCGCCCGCTCGGCTGCGGCGTTCTCAGCCCGCCCACCCCGCAAGAGCATGCGCGAGCGCCTGCCCGCCTTGCTGCACGACGGTTCCCGCGACCAAGGAGGGAAGAGCCTGAGCCAGTCCTTGGAGCGCGCCGGCCCGTGCCTGAGGATCCGGCATGGCCAGGACGCCATCAATCCTGTCCGCCATGGCGCGCAGGACCACCAAGTCGTCCAGGCTTTCGGCACCGCGGTCCAAGTCCGACCGGAAGGAGGCCAGCAGATCCCGCACGGTCCCGGCGTCGACGCCCCCCTGCCCGGGTGCGGACTGATACACGTGGGAGATGTTCTCTCCCACGACGTTCTGGAGCGGGGCGATGTTGTCGCCTCCGACACTGATACCGGAGCCGTGCCCTTGTTCCCGTTCTTGTTCGCGGCGGCCTCGTCCAACGATCACTGCGCGTCTCCCTGCTTTCCATTGTTCTGACCCACACCATTGATGCCGCTACCCGCGACGTTCTGGATGGGGGCGTTGTTGTCTCCGTAGACCTGAATGTTCGTGATGACCGCGGCTACTTGGCGGTCATACGCGCTCGTGTCGATCCCCCGCTCTTCGAGATACTCCGAGACCGTTCGGAAAATGCAGGTCTGCATCAGCACAACATGGCGTTTGGCATCGTCGCTCTGGTGCATGTCTCCCACTTCCTCAGTGGAGTACCGGTCGCGCAGACTGACCGGATCCTTCTCCTCCGCCCGGCCGGCGTCTGCCCTTTCCCCGAGGGCGAGGCGGGCGACCGAGCGCCAGAGGGCGAGCGGGCCCGCGGCAGCGTCGAGAAAGGCCTGGGCCGCCACCCAACCGAGTCGTCGAACGCCTCGTCTGGCGAGGGGAGCAGTGGCGGCACGCAGCTCGTTGAACAGCGGAGTCATCACGTGGGGGCGAACGGTCAGCCGCAGCTCCCCCGCTTCCAGTGCGGCGTGCACGAAGACACTGACGACGACTTGACCACTCCAGCTCACGGTCTGTGCACGCAGGTAGAGCCGGTCCGGCATGCTTGAAGGCGACCTGCGCCCCCGGCCGCCGAGATCCGGTGGCTCCAACGTCGCCGCCCGCGTTCGCTGCAGCCATAGGGCCGCAGGCAGCCCTTGCACCTCCGCCACGGTGAAGCCGGGCAACGGGTCGGTGATCTCCCGCACGTCTCGTCCCAGCCTCAGCAGAGCCGCACCGGTCTGACGCAGCAACTCCGTATCGCTCAACGACCCGTTGCCCGGCTTCACCTGGTCCCTGAACTTGAGCGGAATGCCGATATCCGCCGCACCCCAGACGTCCCGCCCGGCTCCTACGAAGCGCTCCGGATTCTCGTACGGCAACTCCCGCCGCTTCTGCTCGCGGCCGATCCGTGCCATGCGCCACCCGGCTTTCCAGGCAACCCGCGGCAGCCGATCCGGTCCGGCACCCTGGCTGCTGAGCACGGCCAAGGCCGCGAGCGCGGCAAGCCGGTCAGCGACGAACACGAGCGCCACCCCCGCCAACAGTGCGGGCGGCAGCAGAAGCAGGCCGGCTCGCAGTCCAAGTACATGATCGCCCTGCGGCACGAAGGGAACCATCGCGAGCGCCAGGGGCACGCACAGAATGACGTGCGGCGACCAACGAGACGTCATTAGTCGCGATGCTCGACGCATCTTTCGCAACGCCCTGAGCCCCGCCCATCGCACCACCAGGGCCAGCAGGGCGACGCCGCTCCACACGGCCATGACCGGCGGCGACACGTATGTCAGGCCAGCGACGACGAGCAGAACGCCAAGTCGGCGGAACCATTGGCGCCTTCGCGCACGCGTGCTGTGCGCGATGACCGGTGCGAGGTCGAATCCGTACGAAGGGACGGGCAGCGGCGGGCCGTTCAAGACATGGTCCAGCACCCACCGAGCCATCGGCTCGCCCAGAGGCGGGCAATCATCACTCCCCTCCAAGTAGATACGCCGACGAGCACTGCGGCGCGGCCTGTCGGTCCTGCCGCTTCTGCCTCTCACCTTGCGCCACCACGCCTTGATGGCCGCGACCCTGTCGGGGCGTGCGTAAACGGCCTGACACAGCAGCTTGGTCACGTCCGATGCAGTGGCATTCACCTCGTCACAGCGGTGCTCTCCCCCTGCCACCGGAGCGGCCTGACGAGGGATTGCCGGCCCTCCGGCCAAGTCCCCATCGGCCCGTTCCTTGAGACGCGCTCCACGCCCGAATCCCACTCCGCCCCCGTTCGCCGGTACGGCGGGCATCCTCACCGGGTAGCTCCGCCAGCACCAGACCACTAAAACCGACATTACGGCTATTAAGGCCCTTCGGTGGAAAATCTGGCCAGATTTCGTCCCCTCGGCTACCAGGGGCCTCACGCCTGCCCGTGGCCGGGGCGTCGTGCGGCCAAGGGCTGTCCCGGAGCGCGATGTGACCCGCCGCTGTCGGTCTGAACCCACAGGCGTCGACGTAGAACGACCGCGGGTCGTCCTCGAAGTCGACGTGAAGCCATTCGCATCCGGCGTCGCGGGCTTGCCGGGCGGCCTCGGCGACGAGTTCGGCTCAGATCCCGGACCGGCGACGGCCGTGCAGCCCCCGGCCAGTGCATCTGCCCCTCTCGGCGGTGCACTTCCTGAGCGCCCTCTTAGCCCCTCCTTAACGTGACCATAAGGATCGCCACCACCCCGTCCCACCAGGCTTTTTGGGCCTTCGGAGCGGCTAGCTTGCTGAGCGCCACCCTCACAGCTGTGCTGTCTCGAAGGAGATTCGTCCATGACCGCTCGTCGCAAGGCCGCCGGTATTCTCGCCCTCGGTTTCGCACCGCTCGCACTGACCGGGCTGGCCTCCGCCCCGGCCGTCGCGCACGGTTCGCTCACCGACCCGGTGAGCCGGGTGTCCGCGTGCTTCGCCGAGGGGCCCGAGAGCCCGTCGTCGGCGGCGTGCCGGGCGGCGGTCTCGGCCGGCGGGACGCAGGCGCTGTACGACTGGAACGGGGTGAACATCGCCAACGCGGCGGGCAAGCACCGTGAGTTGATCCCCGACGGCAAGCTGTGCAGCGCGGCCAACGACAAGTTCAAGGGGCTGGACCTCCCGCGCGCCGACTGGCCGGCCTCCGCGATGTCCGCGGGCGAGCACACCTTCCGGTTCCGCGCGACGGCCCCGCACCGGGGATCGTTCGAGCTGTACCTCACCAAGCCCGGTTACGACCCCACGAAGCCGCTGGCCTGGTCGGATCTGGAGGCGAAGCCCTTCGCCGAGGCCACCGACCCGGCGCTGGAGAACGGTTCGTACGTCTTCGACGGGACGGTCCCCGAGCGCTCGGGGCGGCAGCTGGTCTACACGGTCTGGCAGCGCTCCGACTCCCCCGAGGCGTTCTACGCCTGCTCCGACGTGACGTTCGGCGGCGCTTCGGCCGGCGGTGGAGCGGAGAAGGAGGAGGGGCAGGGGCAGGGGTCCGGTGGTGATTCCGGCGCCGAGGCCCCGGCGGCGGCCCCCTCCGCGCCGTCCGAGGACGCCATCGCCGCGGGTTCCGAGAAGTCGTCGGTCGAGCACAACGGCCACGGGGACGACGACGCGAACACCGGGGCGAAGGCCACCGCGGCCGCCCCGGCCGCCCCGGCCGCCCCGGCCGAGAAGGCTGAGGGCAATGCCCCGGAGGTCAACGCGGCGGGCTCCGACGAGGTGCTGGCCGAGACGGGCGGTTCCACGAGCAGCACGTATCTGGCGATCGGGGGCGCGGGAGTCCTCGCCGCCGGTGCGGCCGTGCTGTTCGCCTCGCAGCGCCGGCGGGCCGCCGCCTCGGCGGGACGCCACAGCCGCTGACCGCCGCACCACCCCTCTCATACCCCTGCCGCGTCCCTCCGGGACGTCGGGCGCGGCAGGTCGTGACGGGCCGGGGTCCGCCGTCCGCACCGTCGGACGCCGGGCCCCGGCCCGTCGTCGCGCGGCGGGTCAGCCGATGACCGAGGCGCAGGTGGTCGGGGTGGCGCGCGCCGGGTCGAGGGCGTTGGCCACTTCGTGGAAGGCGATGCGGTCGATGGTCCCGATCGCCACGTGCTCGGACAGGTCGAGCGGGCACAGGTCCTGGAGCAGCACGTTGCGTACGTTCGGCCCGTCCAGGTACTGCGTCCGGTACGGGGTCACGACCTCGTCGTACTTGGTCGCGATGACGGTGTAGCGGACGCCGGGGACGGTGTCGCCGCCCGCCGTGAGCTTGGTGATGAAGGGCGATCCCGCGACCTGGTCGGCGAGCCCGGGGGTGTTGTCGCCGATGAACCTCTCGACGCCGGGGAAGAACGGCAGCAGCTTGGTGAGGCCGAGCAGCGTGGTGCCGTGGTTGTCCGGGGCGATGCCGACGAGGGCGTTGACCTTGTCGGCGCCGCCAAGGAACTTCAGGTAGTAGTTCGGCATCATGCCGCCCTGCGAGTGGCCGACGAGGTCGGCCTTCGGGGCTCCGGTGGCGGCGAGGACCTTGTCGACGAACACGTCGAGCTGTTCGGCGGACTTGTCGATGGGGCCGAGGCCGTGGAAGAACGGCACGCCGGGAAGCTGGCCGTAGTCGAGGGAGAAGACGCAGTAGCCCCGGTTGACCAGGTAGGGGGCGAGGACCAGCCAGTTGTCGATCGAGTTCCCGAAGGTTCCGTGGACCAGGACGACGGGGCGGGGGTGGGCGGCGGAGGGCTTGCAGGAGTAGTCGTTCCAGCCACGCGAAGTGGCCTCGGCGGCGACCGGGGTCGCCGCGGTCGCCGTGGGGGCGACGAGAAGGGCGAGGGCCAGGAGCAGGGTGGCGAACAGACTGCGCGTGCGGGGAACGCGCGCAGCACGGATCCAGGGCAGCATCGAGTGGTCTCCTTGCGGCTCAAGGGAGGTGCGATGGCGGTGCGCCCTGTGGCCCGGACCACAAGCTTTACGTGCTCATGCCAAATTACGCACGAGTAAGGTGGCGAGGGAAGTTACGCGTCGGTAAAAACTGGCGGGGCGGGGTACTCGCCCCCGGCCACCGACGCGGCCGGCCACCCGCCCCGCCTCGACGGGTGACGCGCGGCCGACCGGTGCCGGGCAGTCAGGTCAGGAAGCCGCCGACCCCGCCGCGGACGTCGACTTGCCGGCCTCTCCCGTTTCGCCCGCCGCTCCTTCCTGATCCGCGCTTTCGCCGGCGCGCCCCACGTTCCGGAGCAGCACCGTTGCCGTGACGGCCAGTGCGAGCATGACCGGGACCGCTCCCATCGCGATCCAGGCAAGCCCCTGGGCGAAGGAGTCCCTTGCCACGGAGACGAGTTGGGCCCCCGCCTCCGCGGGCAGCCGGCCGGCGGCCTCCAGGGCCGCGGGCAGGTTGTCGGTGACCGTCTCCCGGGCGGAGGCGGGGACACCGTCCGGCACCGAACCGGTCATCCCGCTGTGGTACGCAACGTTCAGCACGCTGCCGAGGACCGCGATGCCGAGGGCACCGCCCAGTTCCTGGGTCGTCTCGCCCACCGCGGCGGCCGAGCCCGCCTGCTCGGGCGGCGCGGCGTCGACGATCATCCCGATCCCGAGGGACGAGACCGGCATCAGGCCGGCGAACAGCAACGACGCCGCCGTGACGACGGTTCCGATCCCGGAACCACTGTCCACCTGGGAGAGCACGGCGAAGCCGATGGCGGCGATCGCCAGACCGGCTCCGAAAACGTACGCTTTGCCCACCTGGGCCGCCACGCCCTGGGCGATGAACATCGCGAGGGTTCCGCTGATGACCATCGGCAGGCTCCACACCGCCGACTCCAGCGGCTCCATGCCCACCACCATCTGGATGTACTGGGCGATGAGGAACTGGCTGCCCAGCATGAACACCACGGTCAAGGTCAGCGTTCCGAGGGAGACGCTGAAGCCCCGGTTCGTGAAGAGCTTCATGTCGAGCAGCGGGTCGGTGAGCCGGCGCTGCCGCACGACGAAGAGGGCGCCGACCACGAGACCGATTACCAGGGACAGCAGCGGCAGCCAGGTGACGCCCTCCTTGGCGAACTCCTTCACGCCGAAGACGACCAGCAGAATGGCGGCCAGCGACATCGCGGCGCTGGTCAGGTCCAGTCGGCCGGCGTCCGGGTTACGGACCTCCGGAAGCACCAGCGGGCCCGCCACCAGCAGGAACACCATGACCGGCACGGCTACGAGGAAGACCGAACCCCACCAGAACGCCTCCAGCAGCACACCGCCGACCAGCGGGCCGACCGCGCCGCCCAGCATGAAGCTCGTCATCCACACCGTGATGGCGAAGCCGCGCTGTTTGGCGTCGTGGAACATGGCGCTGATCAGCGACAGCGTCGACGGGCCCAGTACCGCGCCGGCGAGGCCGAGGAGGGCGCGGGCCGCGATCAGTGTCTCCGCGGTGGGCGCGTAGGCGGCGAGCACCGAGGCGCAGCCGAAGGCCACGGCCCCGAGCAGCAGCATCCGGCGACGGCCGATGCGGTCGCCGAGCGTACCCATGGTGATCATCGCGCCGGCGATGACGAACCCGTAGACATCGGTGATCCAGAGCAGTTGCGCCCCTGAAGGCTCCAGATCCCGGCTCAGGGTCGGCAGCGCCAGATGGAGCACGCTCATATCCATGATCACGAGCATCGCGGGCAGCGCCAGGGCCGCCAGCCCGATCCACTCGCGTACCCCGGCGCGCGGCGCGGTTTCCGTATCCACCGAATTCTCCCTTCCGGGCCGCTCGGCCCGCCGGACTTACCCTAGGTTTTGAGCTTTCGATTGGTACGGGCTTACCTGGCGGTCAGCCCCGGACCGAGCCGATAGCGCGCAGGCCGGACCGCCGACCCACCCGGGGAAACATTCGAGATGCCGCTCAACAGGAGAAGGCGCCCCGCTCCACGGGGAGCGAGGCGCCGACGGACAGCGGGTTCACTTCACCTCGTCGTGGCGCTCGCGCGCGGCGAGGACATCTCCGATCCGATGCGTGATCCACTCGACCAGGCCACCCAGCGTCAGCGCCAGCTCCCGCCCCAGAGGGGTGAGCGAGTAGGTCACCTGGGGCGGCACCGTGGGTTCGACCTCACGGGCGATCAGTCCGTCCCGCACGAACACCCGCAGATTCTGCGACAGCATCTTCTCGCTGATGCCGCCGATCCTGTCCCGCAGCACGTAGAAGCGCATCGGCCCCTCCTGCAACGCGGCCAGAATCAGCACGCCCCATCGGCTGCTGACGTGATTCAGCACCGTGCGGGCCGGGCAGTCCGCCGTGAATGCGTCGCTCATCGCGACGGCTTTCCCATCCTTGACCTCAGAGCTCACGTCCACGCCTAGAACTTACTGCAGAGCATGCCCTTACGAAAGGAAAGCCCTGAGGGCCGCCCCCGGCGCTACGCCGTTCGGCCCCGCCCCGCCTGCGCGGACGCGGCCACGCCCGGACCGTGGGGGCATGACTTTCGTCGACGAGGTGAAGAACGCCGTCACCCCACGGGCCGCCCTGCTCGTGATCGGTGTGCTCGGACTGCAACTGCTGTTCATCGCGTCCTACGTCGGTGCTCTGCACAAGCCGAAGCCGACCGATGTCGCCTTCGGGGTGGTGGCCCCGCAGCAACTGTCCCAGCAGCTCGTGGACCAGTTGGACGGGCTCCCCGGCGGACCGCTCGACCCCCGTGCGGTGAGCAGCGCCGCCGAGGCCCGCGAGCAGATCATGAACCGCGACATCGACGGCGCCCTGATCGTCTCGCCGGGAGGCCGCACCGACACCCTGCTGGTCGCCTCCGGGGGCGGGACCGTGCTCTCGGGCGCCCTGGAGAAGATCATCGCCCAGGTCGAGGGCTCCCAGCAGCGGGCCGTGCGGACCGTGGACGTGGCACCGGCCTCCGCCGACGACTTCGACGGACTCTCGTCCTTCTACCTGGTGGTCGGCTGGTGCGTGGGCGGCTACCTCTGCGCCTCGATCCTGGCGATCAGCGCGGGCACGAAACCCGCCAACCGGCAGCGGGCCACGATCCGGACCGTGGTCATGGCGCTGTACGCGATCGCGGGCGGCATCGGCGGCGCGGTCATCATCGGCCCGATCCTCGGAGCGCTGCCGGGCAGCTTCTGGGGCCTGGCCGGCCTCGGCGCCCTGGTCGTCTTCTCGGTCGGCATGATCACGCTCGCCCTGGAGGCCCTCACGGGCATCGTCGGCATCGGTCTGGCCGTCCTGCTCATCGTCATCGCCGGCAACCCGAGCGCGGGCGGAGCCTTCCCGCTCCCGATGCTCCCGGACTTCTGGCGGGCGATCGGCCCGGCCCTCCCTCCGGGGGCCGGGACCTGGACGGCCCGCTCGATCGCCTACTTCCGGGGCAACGCGGTCACCGGGCCCCTGCTGGTGCTCTCGACCTGGGCGGTCGTCGGCACGGCGCTGACCCTGCTGCTGTCGATGCGGCACCGGGCGGGGCGGGACGACGACGGTACGGAGACAGCACGCGCGGCGGGCGGATCGACGGCTGCCTGACGCCGCTCCCGCTTCCGCTCGGTGAAACGTTCATGGGGCCGCCCTTCCGGGCGGCCCCATCTGACGTGCACACCAACTCTTGATGTCCGGTCAGCGCGACGCCTAGTCATGACAGGTGCATGACGGCATGCTGGAGCGGCCTCGTACCACCCGACGAGGAGCACGGCCAGGACCACTCCTTTCACCCCACGGAGGTCGCTCATGCGTCGTCGATTCACGGTTCCGCTCGCCGCGGTCGCCCTGTCGCTCCCGCTCAGCCTGATCACCGCCGCCTCCGCCGCGGCAGCCCCCGCCGACAAACCCCAGGTGCTCAGCTCCTGGACCCAGACGAGCGCCTCCAGCCACAACGCCTGGAACGCCGCCCGCAACAACCAGGGCGCCTGGTCCGCGTATGGCTTCAACTGGTCGACGGACTACTGCAGCAGCTCCCCCGACAACCCGTTCGGCTTCCCCTTCCAGACCTCCTGCGCCCGCCATGACTTCGGCTACCGGAACTACAAGGCCGCCGGTACGTTCTCCGCCAACAAGGCCCGCATCGACTCCGCCTTCTACGAGGACCTCAAGCGCGTGTGCGCCCGCTACTCGGGCGCGACGAAGACCTCGTGCAACGGCACCGCCTGGACCTACTACCAGGCCGTGAGCATCTTCGGCGTCTCCCCGGCCAAGGCGGACTCCGACAATCTGATCAAGGCCGCCTGACCGCCCGGCCGCCCACGGCACCCGCGCCACCTCGCACGACACACCGCACAAGGGGAGAGGCCCCCGGCGTACCGGGGGCCTCACCGTGTCGCCGTGACGCGGTGGAGCGTCAGCCGATCTCGGCGCCGTAGGCGGCCAGCGCCTCCGGTACCGGCTGGAAGAAGGTCGTGCCGCCCGAGGAGCAGTCGCCGCTGCCGCCCGAGGTCAGACCGAGCGCGGTGTCGCCCGCGAAGAGGGCGCCGCCGCTGTCGCCGGGCTCGGCGCAGACCGTCGTCCGGATGAGGCCGTTGACGATGTCGCCGTTGCCGTAGTTGACCGTGGCGTCCAGCGCGGTGACCTCACCGTCGTGCACCTGGGTGGTGGAGCCGCTGCGGGTGACCGCCTGGCCGACCGTCGCGTCGCCCGCCCGCGTGATCGCCTGGGTCGAGCCGTCGTAGAGGTTCACCTCGCTCGGGTGCGCGGTGTCCGAGGTGTACTTGACCAGGCCGTAGTCGTTCTCCGGGAAGCTGGAGCCCTCGTTCGCCCCGATCTCCGGGCCGCCCTGGGTGTCCGACCAGCTGGTGACCGACTCGGTGCAGTGGCCGGCGGTCAGGAAGTACGGCTCCCCGCCCTTGACCACGTTGAAGCCGAGCGAGCAGCGGGAGCCGGAGCCCCAGATCGCGTCGCCGCCCGCGATCAGCGGCGTGAACTCACCCACCGTCCTGTTGAGTTCGGCCGTGCCGCCGAGCCCCTCGACCACGGCCGAGAGCTTCTTCCAGGCCGCGCCGTCGACCGTGCTGTCGGCGGTGACGAGCACCTTGTTGCTCACCGGGTCGACCGCCCAGGAGGTGCCCGGGATCGTCGCCCTGTCGGTGAGGGTCGCCCGGGCCGACTTCAGCTCGGCGAGGGAGTTCTCCACGATTCTGGCCTTGCCGCCCGCCTGGCGGACCTGCTCGGCGGCGGCCTCGTCGACGACGTTCACGACGAGGGTCTTCGCTGTGGTGTCGTAGTACGAGCCTGCCGCGTCCGCGCCCAGGTCACGGTCCAGGGCGGTGGCCAGCTTTCCGGCCGCGTCCGCGCCGAGGGTCTTGGCCGCGAATACCGGCACATCGTCACTGGCGTTCGCGGTCTGGAACGTGAATCCCGCCGCGACCAGGGCGACGACGGCCGAGCCGGCCAGCGTCGCGCGCTTCCTGGATATACGTCGATGCTTCAACTTCGACCTCCTGTGGGGCCGTGCACGGAGCAAGTGGGGTGCCCGTACACGGAGGATGGGGCGCCCACTATTCCGACGCGGCGAAACGCACACAAGGTCGGCTTCCAGACGTGCACACGACAGCGACGCTTCGCGCGCGGGTTGTTCACCTGCCCCGGGTCCTGTTCACCTGCCTCGAGTCCTGCCACGTCGGTTCCGATCGCGAACACCCGGTGCAACCGCCGGCGGCCCCTGGGTGAGGACCAGTGCTGTCCGGTATTCGCCGTTGCGGATCCGGATGGTGCGCCGGCCCGTCCGGATGCCGACGGAGATCGTCCGCCGGGAGCCTCCCCGTAGCTTCACAGTTCCTGTCGCGCGACAGTCCCGGTAACGCCCCTGATGGGTCATCATCGAAAAGGCAGCACACGCCGGGCACACCGTGCCCGGGCCGGCCGGGTGACCGAGCGGAGGAGGAACGGGTGCGCAATCGGGTGCTCGCGGCGGACGGGCGGCATCTGATGGTGGAACGGATGGGCGATCCACGGGGGAGACCGGTCTTCCTCCTCCACGGCACTCCGGGCAGCAGGCTCGGGCCCGCTCCCCGCTCCATGGTGCTGTACCAGCGCCATACGCAGTTGATCACCTACGACCGCCCGGGATACGGCGGCAGCGACCGGCACGGGGGCCGTCGGATCGCGGACGTCGTCGAGGACGTCCGGGCCATCGCCGACTCCCTGGGCCTGAAGCGATTCGCCGTGGTGGGCCGCTCCGGCGGGGCCCCGCACGCCCTGGCCTGCGCGGCGCTGATGCCGGAACGGATCACCCGGACCGCGGCGCTGGTCAGTCTCGCGCCCCCGGACGCGGCCGGTCTCGACTGGTTCGACGGGATGACCGCGTCCAATGTGCTCGCGTACTCCACCGCGGCCGACGACCCGGAGAGCCTGGCGGAGTCCTTCATCACGCGCTCGGCGCAGATCCGCCGGGACCCGGTCCGGCTCCTGGACGACCTGCGCCGGGAGCTGACCGACTCCGACCGGGTGGTGGTCAACGACGCGGGGATCCGCTCCATGCTGTTGCGCAACTACAGCGAGGGGCTGCGCACCTCGGCGTACGGCTGGATCGACGACGCCATCGCGTTCTGCAGCCCCTGGGGGTTCGATCCCGGCCGGATCACCGGCAAGGTGCTCCTCTGGCACGGGGTGAAGGACGTCTTCTCCCCGGTCGGCCACTCCCGCTGGCTGGCCGGGCAGATACCGGGCGCCACCGCCGTACTCGAACCGAAGGCGGCCCACTTCGACGCGTTCCCCATGCTCCCCCGCATCCTCGACTGGCTGCTGGACGAGCGGGAGCCCCCGGACGGGACCGTGCGGGGGGTCCGGCCGGGAGGGTGAGCCCTCCCGGCCGGGCGGTCACACCGACATCGGTTCCAGTTCCCGCCGGAACCGCTCGTCGGTCCGGGCCATCCGGACCAGCGGATGGTCGTCGCCGAGCTGGCGCGACAGCTCGGGGACGATCTCCGCCCGCAACTGCACCGCCTCGTCCTCCCGCCCCACGGCAGCGAGCGTGACCGCCATGTTCGAGGACATGGCCAGGGTCTCCGGATGGTGCGCCCCGAGCGCCGCGCGCAGCTGCCCGGCCAGCCGCTGCTCGGTCTTCAGCACGAGGTCCAGCTCTCCCCGGTCCGCCGTCGCGCTGGCCAGGTTCATCACACAGAACAGGGTGTTCGGGTGGTCGCGGCCGAACGTCTCCCGCATGGTGGCGACGACCAGCTTCAGCACCCGCTCCGCCGCCTCCGTCTCCCCGGCCCCCGTCAGATAGACGCCGAGGTTGTTCTGCGCCGCCAGGGTGTACGGGTGCCTCTCCCCCGGCACCTTCATGAACTGGTCGACGACCTCCTGCGCCGTGTCCCTCGCCTCGGCGCTCTCGCCCGCCGCGAACAGGTCCGCGGCGAGGTTGAGGTCGCAGGCCAGCGAATCGGGGTTGGCGATGGTGTACTTCGCCCGGTAGCGGGCGCGGGTCGCCACCGTGAGACGGCGGGCGTCCTCCAGCCGGCCCGCCCTGCGCAACGACACCGCGAGGCTCTTCGCGGCGCTCAGCGTGGTGGGGAAGCTGCGGCCCATCGTCTCCTTGAAGCTGTTGTACGTGGTGCTGAGCAGCCCCACCGAGTCCTCGTACCGTCCGACCTCCCGCAGGTCACGGGCGAGGTTCATGGCGGAGGACAGGCTGTAGGGGTGCTCCGGTCCGAGCACCTGGGAGCGGAGGTCGTAGACGTCCTGGTCGATCTCCCGGGCGCGGGCGTACTGGCCGACGCTGCGCAGGTTCAGGGCCAGGTTGTTGGCGGCGGCCAGGGTCCGGGGGTGGGAGTCGTGGAAGATCTGCCCGAACCCCTCGTGGGCCTCGGTCGCCATCTCGATCGCCCGGGCGTAGTCCCCCAGCAGACCGAGGTCGATGGCCAGGCTGCTGGTGGTCATGTACGTGTGCGGGTGCTCGGGTCCCAGCACCGCCCGCTGCCGCTCCAGGGTGAACTCGTCCAGCTCCTTCGCCTCCACGTAACGGCCCCGGGTGCGCAGGATGTTGGAGAGGTGGAAGCAGAGGTAGAGGTACTGCAGGTCGCGCTCTCCCAGCTTCCCCTCCCAGATCTCCCGCAGCTCGTCGCCGAGCGCGCCCGCGGTCCTGACGTCGCCGCGCTTCCAGAGGTAGCGGACCCGGTCGATCAGGAGCCTGCGGGTCTCCGGCTCCTTGCAGTTGCGGGCGTCGGAGGGGCCGAGGTGCGGCCAGATCGTCGCGAAGCGCGGCCAGGTCTCCGGGTTGTCGATCGGCTCGTCGTCGTCGGGCCGGGCGCCGGCCAGGATGCGGTGGACGACGTGCCGGGCCTCGCGCTGCTCCTCCTCGCTGAGCTGTGCCTTGATCACGGCCTGGACGAGGCGGTGGACCTGGATGGAGTTGGAGACCTGGTCGACCTTGGCGAGGGCGAACCGGCCGATCTCCCGGATGACCCGGCCCAGCACCAGCTTCTCCTGGAGCGAGGAGTCGTACGGCTTCAGCGCGTCGATCATCTCCTTGCTGTAGAGGAGGTTCGCGGAGATCGGTTCCGGGGCGAAGAAGGCGCAGAGCTGGAGGAGCCGCACGGCGGCGGGCGAGCGCTCCTTGAGCCGGGCGATGGAGATGTTCCAGGTCGCGGCGACCGGTTCCGGGTAGCCGGCCGGCTGGTTGAGCCCGAGGACCTGGGGGGCCTGCCGGGCGAGCTGTTCGAGATAGGCGTCGATGGGAGTGGCGGTCTCCGCGATCCAGGCGGCCGCCTGCTCCACCGCGAGCGGCAGGTCGCCCACGGCGGTCGCCACCTGGTCGGCGTCCTCGTCGCTGAGCCCCGGCGCCCGGCGCTGGAGGTGCTCGATCGACTCCTCGCGCAGGAAGACGTCCACGGGCAGCGCGTCCCCGTGCTGGGACCAGCTCTGGTTGCGGGAGGTCACCAGGATGTGGCCCGAGCCGCCCTGCGGGAAGTAGCGGCGCAGCTGCTCGGGGTCGTCCGCGTTGTCGAAGACCAGCAGCCAGCGGTCCGAGGGCACGCCGCGCCGGAGCAGGTCGACGGCCTCCTGGGAGGCGGCGGCCATGTCGTCGCCGCCCTGGGCGCCGAGCCGGACGGCGAGCTCGGCGAGCGAGGCGACCACGTCGTCGGTCTGCTCGGACGATATCCACCACACCAGGTCGTAGTCGGCCATGAAGCGGTGCACGTACTCCAGGGCCACCTGGGTCTTGCCGACGCCGCCGAGTCCGTACAGGGTCTGCGGCTGCGGCAGGACGACGGCCAGGCCGCCGCCGAGCTGGTCGCGCATCCGCTCCAGGACGAGCGAGCGGCCGGTGAATCCGGGGTTGCGGGGCGGCGCGTTCCAGATCCTCGGCACGGTGCCGGGGAAGCGGGGCCCGGGCGAGACCCCGTCGGCCACCTGCACCGGACGGTCCAGGGCCCGCATCACGGCGGTGGTGGCGTGCACCTCGTCCAGCCGGAAGAGGTCGACGGGGTTGCGGTCGATGTAGGGAGCGCTCAGGCGTACGTCCCCGACCCGCAGGGGGACCAGTCGGCGGCGGCCGCTGCCGACGGCCTCCGAGGCGGTCCGCTCCCACAGCTCGACCGCGCGCTGGGACTTCAGGTAGGCGCTGGAGAGCAGCACGACGGTGCGGACGGTGTTCTCCGCGGGAGCCTCGCCGACCTCCTCCGGAGGACGTTCGGCGGAGACGTCGCGCGGAACCACCCGGAAGCCGGCCCGGGTGAGGATCGATTCGAGCCAGTCGGCCCACATCCGGTTCTCCGCCACATAGCTGAGGAAGAGATCGGCGGGCAGAGCGGGCCTGCGCCGGGTGAAGGCGTCGCGGATCCGCAGGCGGACCTCCTCGCCGATCGGGGGCATCGAGGTGATCTCCCGGTCGGTGATGACCGCGACGAGCCGTTCGAAGGCGGAGAGCAGCGAGTTGGAGAGCCCGGCCTCGTCACCGAAGGTGGCGAGCGTCTCCTCGTAGGCGTAGTAGGGCCGGTAGGGGATCTCGACCGCGCCCCAGTAGGCGGTGAGTTCGTCGCCGGACAGGTCGCGCGGCAGCCGGTCGAACTTGAGCCGGGCCAGCGCCCGCCCGGCGTCCGCCTTCTCCTTCTCGCCCTCGTCGATGCGCATCGGGACGGGGTAGAGGGCGATGGGACGGCCGGTGTTGCGCTCGGCGATCTGGCGGGCGACGGAGGCCGCGCCGTCGATGGACTGGTCGCTGAGGGTGAAGCAGTCGACGAGCACGTCCGGGAGGTGGACGGTGCAGATGTCGGCGATGTCGCTGAGGCCGGTCCGGCTGTCGATGAGGACGTAGTCGTAGTTGGCCTTCATGTCGTCGCGCAGCGCGTCGAAGAAGTGGCCGCCGCCGAACCGGTCGTAGAAGTTGTCCCAGTCGAAGGTGGAGACGGTCGCGGAGTATTCGCGGTTCTGCCGTCCGGCGGAGACGAAGTCGAGCGTCCCGCCGCGCGGGAACTCCCAGCCGAGCGACTCCGGGGTCAGCGACACGGCGTGCGGCTGGATGCGGGCGTAGTCGCGGTGCCAGTCATCGGGGCGCTGGGCGGGGCTGGTCGCGGCCCAGGCGTACTCGGTGATCAGGTCGATCACGCCGGTGGTGGCGCCGAGGGTGGCCGGGTCGAGGAAGGGGTGGAAGAACCGGTGCAGCCCGGGGGCCTCCAGGTCCCAGTCGACGGCCAGTACCCGCTTGCCGTTGGCCGCGAGGATCCAGGCGGTGTTGGCGAGCGCCATGGTGCGCCCGGTACCGCCCTTGTACGAGTAGAAGGTGACGATGCGCCCGTCACGACCGGCACTCATAGGTCCTCCGCTTCCGTCGCAGGGTCGTGCGGGTCGGGGATGTAGCTCGTACTGCCCATGGGGCCGGTGAGCCGGGTCCGCTCGCCGGAGCCGCCGCCGGATCCGGGAGGGTAGGCCTTGGCGTGCTTGAGGTACTGCTGGGCGGCCACCTCGACCACCTGGGGCAGGAGTTGACCGAACGCCTCCATGGTGGGCACTCCTTTCGCGGCGGCCCGGCACAGGGCCCGGCCCTGGCCCATCTTGATCGGCATGGTCGCTTCGAGCGTCGCGGTGAGCTCGCTCTCCGCCGCTCTGCTCTGGTGGTCGTCGCGGCTCCACGGCACGACCATGGTGACCCAGGGCCGGTTCTCGGCGTCGAAGGCGGCGAGCCTGCGGCGGTGGTCCTCGTCCCGGAGGGCCCAGCGGTCGACGAGCAGGATCTCGGGGGTGCTGGGCGGGGTCTTGCCGTCGTGCCGGTCCTCGTCGAACGAGGTGATGTGGGCCTGGTAGTTGAGGGACCGGACCAGCTCCTCCGCCACATAGGCCAGCGGGCGTGCGGCGGCCGGGTAGTAGGGGTTCCAGTCCTGGGGGTGGTCGCCGTAGTGGTCGCTGTTGCGGCCCTCGGGCAGATCGTGGCGCGTCGGTGCCGCGATGGTGATCTGCATCGGCCGGGGGGCGCCGACTCCGCTGCTGGGCGAGCCGAAGGCGCTGGGGGCGAGGCGGTAGTCGACGGGCCGGCCGGTGTCGATGCGGACCGAGTCGGCGACGCTCACGATGCGTTTGGCCAGTTCGTAGACGGCCCGTTCGTACTCCTCGGCGAAGAGTCTGAGCTTGATCAGGCCGTACAGGCCGTCGCTGACGTACCGTTCCCCGAAATCGCGGTGGTTGAACTGCAACCGCTCAGCGGAGCCTGGAAGTTGATTCGGCGGCACCGGTACCCAGAGTGCCGGGACGATGGCCTCGGCGGGCTGGTTGGAGCGGGCGCGGTGGTGGATGGCGCGCTGTTCGAAGGCGTACCACTCCTTGCCGCACATCTCGCTGGCGAAGTAGCGCGGCGAGAACAGCGGGACGAAGACCCGGCAGGTGGCGAGAACGTCGCCGAGCCGTTCCGACCAGCCCTCTCCGGAACGTATCTCCCGGTCCATGAAGCCCGCGGGCGCGCCCGCGGGTAAGTCGGTCATGGCCATCACGTGGCCGCAGAGGTCCTGGAAAAGCCGTTCGACCCACATATCGGGGTCCGTGCCGCCGCCGTACCCCGGCGTGTGGGCGTAACTCAGAAAGAAATACGGCCGATGGCCCACCGCTCGCTGTTGCGTCGATGCGTGCACACGACCCCCGTCCTGTGTGAGCACTCGCATCCCGGAAGGAGGAAGGGAGTGGAAGCGAACTCATCATTCCGGAGCGGACCGCTTTCCACCCCCCTGCCGTTCGGTCATTCGAACGTCACTTTCTGGTCAGATCCCAGGACGTTCGCCGTATGACCGGACGGCGGGAAGCTCCTGCCGCGATTCTTCTCGGTCGCACTCCGTGTTCCGCTGATCTCCTTGCGGACAGCGGAGATCAGCTGTTTTCCGTCGACCGTCACCTCCGCCGCGTTTTCGATCTTGTCGAGAGCTTCCGGAACACCCGTGAGGAAGCGCGGGTCGTAAAGCCCGAGCCCCGCCCGTTCGAATGTCTCGGCCAGCAGTCGGGAGAACGTCACGTGTTCGTTCCCCCAAGGCGTCCGATGTTCCCAGGTACCGTCAAGGGCGTAAAGATCCGTCACTTCACCGAGCGCCCGCAGTTTCGCCCGGCGGAATCCGCTCAGCAGGCCGAGTGCCAGCTCGTTCGCCTCCACCGACGGCCCGACGCCGAGCGCGCCGGGCCCGTGGCGCCCCGGCTCGGCGGCACCGGTGACCAGCGGGGTCAGCGTGGTCAGCGTGAGGGCGGCCTCGGCCGCCTGAGCGGGTACCGCGTCGGCCAGCAGCGACCAGGCTTCGCCGACCCGGTGCGCCCAGGCGTCGGCCTCCTCCGCTTCGAGGCGGTCGGTCGCGGGGGCGTCGAAGCAGTCGCGGAGGGGGTCGAGGTCGTCCAGCAGGAGTACGGGGGCGGGCGCCCGGCGCAGGACGTGTACGGGCAGCCAGTGCGGGCCCTCGGGCTCACCGGGGGCGATGCGCAGCTCCGTGCCGGGCGCGTCCTCATGCCGGCGGACGAAAAATCCGTCGGCCGTGGCGCGCACCACGGCCGTTCCCCGCTCGCCCGGGCCGCCGAGGAGCACGGTGCCGAGGGTGGGCAGATACAGGCCTCCGTCCCGGTAGGCCACCGGCACGGACAGGTCGTGTCCGGCGCGGACGGCGGCGGCGGCCACGGTGGCGCCGAGCCGTTCGGCGGCGGGCCCCGTCAGGCTGCGGCCCGCCTCGACGTCTCCCAGGGCGCCGACGAGCCAGGTGCGGGTGTAGGGGTGGGCGAGCACCGTGTCGAGCGCCTCGGCGCCCGGGGGGTCCGCCTCCAGCGTCGCCGCGAGGCGCCAGGCGTCGTCCCAGAGGGCCCCGCCCCGCCCGTCGAGGGTGTCGTGGAGAGCCGCGAGCAGGGTCCGGGTCAGGTCCTGGTGGGCGGCGAGCAGTTCGTCGGGCGCCCGGACGGCGGGCGACTCGGTGGCGGCGGCCGTACGCTCCTCGATGCCCCGGATCAGGGCGGCCAGGTCGGCGCAGTAGACCGACGGGTTGTCGAAGCCGCTGCCGCCGCCTTCGGGGCCGCTGCCGGAGCGGTACCGGTGGGTGTAGAGCCCGCCGCCGCACGAGCGCACGACGGGGCAGCGGCGGCAGGTCTCGCTGACCCCGGCCAGACCGAGTTGCCGCGCCCGGACGCCGGGGTGGGCCGCGACCTCGTCGAAGGTGTTGCGGAAGACGTCGAACCCGGTGGCGGCGGCGCCCTCGTAGGCGCTCTTGAGCGAGTCGACCTGTTCCAGCTGCCCGTCGGTCTCGATGACGACGAGGTCGGTGGGGGCCAGGCCGAGGGACTCGGTGAGGCTGGGGCCGCCGTTCAGGCTGGAGAGCACCGAGGCGAACATGCGGACGGGCATGGGGCGGCCCTGCTCCGTCCAGCGGTCGAAGACCGTCAGGAGCCAGTCGGCGTACGCGGTGGGCGAGCCGTCCGGGCGCGGGGGCGGGTCGTCCCAGGTGGCGTGCGGCAGCAGGAAGTCGACGAGCGGGGGCTGGAGTGCGGCGAGGGCGTCCTGGACGGCCACCGGGTCGTTGTGGATGTCGACCGTGCACAGCAGGCCGAGGTCCAGGTGGCGGTAGCGCTCCTCGCGGAGCAGTTCGACGGCTCGCAGCACCATCGGGTGGCTGCTGCGCCCATCGGCGAAGCGGCGGTGGCGGTCGTTGGCCGCGCGGTCGCCGTCGAGCGAGATCCCGACCCGTACGTGGAACTCGTCGAAGAGGTCGAGGTAACGGGGGCTGAGCTGGACGCCGTTGGTGTGGATCCTGAGGTCCAGCTCAGCGATGCCGTTCAGAGCCGAGCCGAGCTCCTCGCAGACCCGTCGCAGTCGCGCGGGCCCCGCCAGGAGCGGTTCCCCGCCGTGCAGGATCACTGTTACGGAGGGAAGCGCATGAGTCGTCGCATGCTCGGCCAGACGCCGGGCGGTCCAGGAAATCGCCTCGTCAGAGATGACCTTGGGGCGTGTCAGCCAGCTCTGGTCGGCGTGTTCGTAGACATAACAATGATCACAGGCCAGATCGCACCTGCTGTGCACTTTCAGCACGAATTCACGGAAGGGGACCAGGGGTCCTGTCATCCCGTCATTCTAGCCGCTTCTGACGTCGGCTCAGAGAGCCGAATTGAACGTGGAGATCCGGGTGGACCTGGCCGTTGTCGCACCGCATACGCGGTTGATCTTCCTGGCGGCCTCGGCACTGCGGACGTCGGTCGCCGAGAGGGTCGCGCGGGTCTTCGCGGAGGCGGAGGCGGGGGTGGTTCCGTAGGTCTTCACGGCCGTCCTAGGGGGATCCTGAAGGGGTCTGTTTCCGGACATTGAAACGCTGCCGGATTGCGTGTCATCACACGTCCCGGCACGCGCACTTTACTACCGCGGAGGCTCTTCCACATGCCGGCGGAGCGGCCTTCACACCTGGAATCGAAACTCGAAACGCGCCTTCCGCTCGGCCGCTCGGGTGAGCGGGGGACGAGCGGCGGAACCGGCGGCCCCGGGGGCCGTCCCCGCCGCCGCCGGCACGCGCAGGTGAGAGGCTTCCCGCCACCGGCGGGACCGCTCGCACAGGTGACGGGCGCGCGCATCGCGCGGGTCCCGGACGGCGGGCGCCGGGAGGCTCCGGCGGGACGGCGGTTCACCCGTTCACCAGCCTCTCGCCAGGGAGGACGTGTTCCGCCCGGGCGCCGCGCACGCGGTCCGGGGCGGGTTCGTGGCCGTCGCCCCGCGGCGCCCGTGACCCGGGCCCGGACGCGCGATGCGTCGGTCCGCTCGGCGCACCACCGCCGGCACCCGCCCACCATCCCGGTCACCCTCGATGGCCCCTCCCCGCACGGAGGTGGTCGCGCCCACCACAGGGGGCAGCAACTCACGTCTGCTTCAACCCAGTTGAACAACCTTGCCACAGCGCCGCGATGTGAGGAAGGTCACCCGCGCGGAAGTGGCCGAACCCTGTCGTGGTGACCGTCCGAGGAGCCGGGACGCTCTTGCCGCGTCCGGTCCTCCCCCCTACTCTCGGGGCCCGGGCGGGCAGGCCCCACGACCGGCCGGGTCATACGACAACTGCAGACGGAGGCGTCCATGACGGCGTTGCCCGAGCCGCTGAGATCCATGGTCTTCAGGAACGACGACCTGCCGGCGCTGTTCCACCACACGGACGCGGTCGCCGTGGCCCGCCAGCGTGAGGCCGTGAACACGACCCGGGCGCAGCTCGCGCTGCTCGTGGCGGGCACGGTGCCCGCGGCGCTGCCCTGGCACACCGAGGACGGGCCGGCGGCCCGTGCCCTGTACGGCGCCGCGGTGCTGGCCTATCTGGGCGTGCTCTTCGCGACCTTCCTCGCCTCCCACCGCAAGGCAAAATCGCACTGGCAACTGAACCGTTCGGCGGCCGAGTTCATCAAGTCCAACTGCTGGCGCTACGCCGTCCACGGCGCACCGTTCGACAGCGCGTCGGAGCACCCGGAGGCACTGTTCGCCAATCGCCTGGAGGACGGCCTCCAGGAGTTGCGCAAGGTGGGCTGGGCCGACCCGCGCGAGGAACTGCCGGATTCCGGCGGCCTCATCACGGAATCCATGCGCGCGTTACGGAACAAGGCCTACACGGTGCGCAAGGAAACGTATGTACGGGACCGGCTCATCGAACAGCGGCGCTGGTACCGCAGGCGCCAGCAGGCCTCCCGGCGTGGGGCGATCCTGTGGTCGGGCGCCATTGTCGCGCTGACGCTCCCGGCGCTGGCGCTGAGCGTGTTCCAGGCGTTCGGGGTGGGGCGCTCGTTCGGCCTGACGGGGGCGTTCTCCGCGGCGGCGGCGGCCTGTCTCGCCTGGAACGAGATGCGTCGGCACCATCCGCTGATCTCGGCGCACTCGCTGGTGGAGAAGGACCTGGAGTCGATGCAGGCCGCCATGGAGACCACCCTCACCGAGCGGCACTGGCCGGCGGCGGTGTTCGAGACCGAGCGGATCGTGTCGCCCGAGCACACCGACTGGCTGGTCAGACATCGCGTGTGAGCCGGTGGGCACCCACCGGTCCTGGGCACCCACCGGTCCTGGGCACCCTCCGGTCAGCCGCGCAGTACTCCGTCTCGCCAGATCACGGTGACCGGGCGGCCCAGGGTGCGGGCGTACGTCACGATGTCGCCCGTGCCGCCGAGGCCCCGGGCCGGGAGGCCGTCCCAGACGGCGAGCAGCCGGTCGCAGTGGTCGGCGATGTAGGCGCCCGCCGCGTAGTACGCCTCGTCGGTGGAGTGCGGGAAGTCGAGCCGGACCTCCCGCACCGCGCGCGCCTTGAGCATCCGATAGCGGGCGAGGTCGACGGCGTTCTCGAAACAGGCCTCGTAGTCGCCGCTGGGGATCACGGCGGTCAGTTCGGCCCCACAGGCGAGGGCGAGGTCGGCGAAGAGCTGGTCGGCGCCGACCGCCAGGCTGGAGAGCGCCTGCGTTGCACCGTCGAGGCCGCACAGTGCGGCCCGCAGACCCGCGAGCACATGGGCCTCGGCCTCGGCGGGGATGGAGCGGTGACCGGTCACTCCGATGCGATTCACGGACCTGCTACCCCCTGATGCCAGCGGAGCGCGGCCGTGGGCGCGCCCGCCCCCGTCGCCCCGCCCCCGCCCCCGTCGCCCCGTAGCGGCGACCCGTCCTGGCGCCATCCTCTCAAGAGCTCCCCGGCGAGCGGGAGCCCCCGTCCGGAATTCCGGACGGGGGCACGTTTGTACGGACTGCTCCGTACCCGGCCGGCGTGGGACCGGTCAGTACACGCTGACGCCGTACGCGCTCAGCGCCTCGGTGACCGGCTGGAAGAAGGTCGTTCCGCCGGAGGAGCAGTTGCCGCTGCCGCCGGAGGTGAGACCGATCGCCCGGGTGCCGGAGTAGAGCGGGCCGCCGGAGTCGCCGGGCTCGGCGCACACGTTGGTGCGGATCATGCCGTAGACGACGTCGCCGCCCCCGTAGTTGACGGTGGCGTTGAGTCCGGTGACCGAACCGCTGTGGGTGCCGGTGGTGGAGCCGCGGCGGGTGACGGACATGCCGTTGGTGGCGTTGGCGGCGCTGGTGATGTCCTGGTTGCCGACCGTGCCGCTCTTGGTGATGCTGCTGTTGGTGTAGCGCACGATGCCGTAGTCGTTGTTCGGGAAGCTCGACCCGGCGGTCGTGCCGAGCACGGTGGTGCGGGCCGAGTTCGCCCACCAGGTGGTCGCGCCGTCCGTGCAGTGGCCGGCGGTCAGGAAGTAGTAAGTGCTGCCGCTGCGGACGTTGAAGCCGAGCGAGCAGCGTCCGGTGCTGGAGTAGATCGCGTCACCGCCGGAGATCAGCTTGGTGAACTTGCCCGGCGTGCGCTCGATGCGCAGCGCGTCGGCGTTGGCGCCCGCCGACTTCTTGATCTGGTTGATCTCCGCCTTCGAGACCGTGCTGTCGACGGTGACGACGAGGCGCTTGGACTGCGGGTCGATGTTCCAGGCGGTGCCCGCGATGTCGGCGCCGAGCACGGCGTCGCTCGCCGCGGTCAGCTGGTTGGCACTGAACGTCCGGGGGGTTTCGGCGTTCGCGGTGGGAATGGCCATCGCCGCGACGGCGGCGAGCCCCGCGAGTACGGCCGTGGTACGGACGCGTCTCGCCGCGGTCGAGCGGTTACTGGTGCGCTTGATCCTCACTTCGGGTTCCTCCGAGGGGAATCGGGGGCCCTCCTGTGGGGTGGCGGGCCCGTGAGGCGCAGTCGGGGGCCTGTCCGGATTCCGGAGTTGCCGTGCCCCTGACAATCGCTGACCGGAGTATCGAGGGGGCCGGACAGGGGGCGCAAGAATGCCTTTCGGCCACGCGGGTCACACACGCCTCCGGCCCCGGGAGCCGTGGGGCTCCCGGGGCCGGAGGGACCTCTCGCGGATCAGGCGTCGATCCGGTTCCGCTCCCCCGCCGGGACCGCGACGGAGAGCGTGTTGCCCGGGGGCGGGAACGGGCAGATGAAGTGATCGGCGAAGGCGCACGGCGGCAGCAGCGCGCGGTTGAAGTCGACGCTCACGCTGCCGTCGGCGGCGGGCGCCGCGGGTCGCAGGAAGCGGAAGCGGTAGCTGCCGTTCCCGCTGGTCGCGTCGGCGAAGACGGCCCACAGCGACCCGTCGGGTTCGACCGCGACCTGGAGCGTGTGCTCGTCACCGTCCACCGTGAAGGCGATCTCGCCGCCGAGCCCGAGGCCGCGCTCGACCCCGTCCGCGTTGACCACCCGCACGGTCCGGTCGTCGCCGTAGGGACGGAACGTTCCCGACAGCGCCCAGCGGGGGTCGTACGGGGTGGCCTCGATGGTCGAGAAGGCGTGCCGGGCCGGTGACCCCGGGTCGAAGTCCCGTACCGCCCAGAGCCCTTCCCGGCGCAGCACCACCAGCCGCCGCTCCCCCCGCGCCACCCGGGAGTCGTCGATCGGCCCACGGTCCGCCCCCAGCCTGACCTCGCCGGTCAGCGGCTTGCCGTCGACGACGACGCCCTCCTCGGCGGCGGCCGTGAGGACCACCCCGTCGCCGTCCTCGCGCCACTGCCCCGGGACGGCCGGAATTCGCCCTTCCGGGTAGTCGGAGAGCCAGTGGGTCCCGGTCAGGGAGAGTGGGCCGTACGGGGCGGCGACGGCGACGACGCGCCCTTCGTGCCACCGCTGCCAGTCCTGTGCGGCGTCCGGCCCGCCGCCCTGCTCCTGCTGCTGTGCGTCCGTGCTCATGCGGTCAACCTTTCCATACCGGCCCCGGGAGGCCGAGGTGCGACCGCGGCGCGAGCCGAGGTGACCTGACGCCGGTTCAGCAGTCGCAGCCGCAGGAGTCGCCACAGCAGCAGCAGCCCTCGCCGCAGTCGCCGCAGCAGCTGCAAGCCTCGCAGCAGTCGCCGCAGCTCTGGCACGGCGACTGCCGCCGCTCCCGGCTCCAGGGGTCCTCGAAGCTCCCGCAGCACATCTGGCAGGTGCAGGCGAGGCCGGCCCACACCAGGCATCCGGCGATCAGCCCGCGCCGGTCGCGGGGCGGGCGCGGCGGAGGCGGCGAGCCGGGGCCGCCGGGCGGCGGACCGTACGGATGTCCCGGCGTCGGACCGTACGGCTGACCGGGCGGCGCGCCGTAGGGATTTCCCGGCGGCGGCCCGAAGGCGCCCTCGGGCAGCTGAAGCCCCTGCTGCCCCTGATGCGAGCAGGACGAGGTGCCGAACGCCCGGTCGACCGAGCGCCGCAGCTCATGGGCGAGGAGGACGTGGACGAGCCTGCCGTCGGTGAACTCCGCCTCGCGCAGCGCGAGCCGCACGCCGTGCAGGGCGTCGTCGCAGAGCCGGCGCGCCTCGGACAGCGGGGTGCCGGTGGCGGTGAGGGGGTTCCAGGCTCCCGACGCGGCGTCGGCCTCCTGGTCCTCCACGGCGTCCAGGAGATGGGCGAGCCGCCCGAAGAGCCGGCCGGCCTCCGCGAGCGGCGCGGCGTTCTGCGGCCTCCCGGCGAGGACGGCGGTGTGGGCGAAGGCGGCCGCGGTGGCGGTCTCGGTCGGTTCGGTGACCGTCAGCAGCGGGGTGCCCGGCCCGGCGAGCGTCTCGATCCCGGTCTGCCGGTCGACCGCGTCGACCAGGAGGGCGGTGTCGAAGCCGAGGGCCGCCCCCGTCCGCGCGCCCGCCCGGTCCCACCCGGCGGCCACCCGGCGCGCGGCGGCGGCGACCGGGCGGCGGGCCAACAGCCCGTCCCGGTCGGCGACGTGGTCGCGGACCTTGGCCGAGGCGAGGACGAGGGAGACGGCCGCGGCGAGCCGCGCACCTTCCCCCGTCGCGACCGGCGCGGTGCGCATGGCCCGCAGCGGGCAGGGACCGGCGGTCCGCCGGCCGTCGGGCACCCGGCCCGCCTGAGCCTCCGTCAGGACGGAGACGATCAGGCCGTCATAGTTCGTGACGACACGGGCGAACTGTCCGTGATCCGCCCTCAGAGCCAGGCAGAGACCGCAGAGATGGGCCGTCCACTCGACCCTGAGACCTTCGGAGAGCCGATGCGTACAGGGCCTGACGATTCCGAACACGACGATCCCCCGTGAGCCGTTCAGCCGGTGCGCGACGCTCGCGCACCGGAGCGTCGTGCATCGTATCGAGTGACCCGTTCACCCGTACGTCCCCCGGATCACCCGTACGGCCGGAGCATCATATTTTCCTTCTACAAGCCCCCTTACGCAGGAGGAACCCTGACGAATCGCCACATCTTCTGCACCAGTAACGTCACGAACCGCCTGCGGGCCGACTATCCACTTGGCGCGGTATCCGCATCATGGACGACCATAGGGATACGAAAGAGATGCGGAACACCAAGGAACCGCGGTGAGAGGAGGCGTCCATGGGATCGGTGCGCAAGGCGAGTGCCTGGCTGGGCCTCGTAGAGGACAACGACGAGCGGTACTACGACGACGAGTACGCCGAGGGTGCGGAGACCGGTACGGGCAACCAGGCCTGGGTCACCGACCCGCGGGTGCAGGTGGCCGCGGAGACGGCCGAGGAGCAGGACCGCCGGATCGCGACGGTGACCCCGGACAGCTTCCGGGACGCACGCGCCATCGGCGAGCTCTTCCGGGACGGCGTCCCGGTGATCGTCAACCTCACGGCCATGGACCCCGCCGACGCCAAGCGCGTGGTGGACTTCGCCGCCGGGCTGATCTTCGGCCTGCGCGGCTCGATCGACCGGGTGGCCACCCGCGTCTTCCTGCTGTCCCCCGCCGACACCCAGGTGGTGGCGGGCGAAGCCGCCGGCCGCAAGGCCGACGGCTTCTTCAACCAGAGCTGAGCAGGGCGCTCGCCGGAAAGATCCGGTCAACGCATCCGGCCGGCGCGCGTGTACCGGCGCGTCCCGCTCACCGGAAGGCGTCGAGACCGGTGAGCGCCTTGCCCAGTACCAGCTGGTGCATCTCCACGGTTCCCTCGTAGGTGAGCACCGACTCCAGGTTCGTGGCGTGCCGCATCACCGGATACTCCAGCGAGATCCCGTTGGCCCCGAGGATCGTGCGCGAGGTGCGGCAGATCTCGATCGCCTCCCGCACGTTGTTGAGCTTGCCGAAACTGACCTGCTCCGGCCGGAGCCTGCCGGCGTCCATGCGGCGGCCCAGGTGGTGGGCGAGCAGGATGCCCTTGTGCAGCTCCAGGGCCATGTCCGCCAGCTTGGCCTGGGTGAGCTGGAAGCCGCCGATCGGCCGGCCGAACTGTTCCCGGCTTCTCGCGTAGTCGAGGGCCGACTCGAAGCTGGCCCGCGCCGCGCCCATGGCGCCCCAGACGATGCCGTAGCGGGCGTGGCTCAGACAGCTGAGCGGACCGCGCAGTCCGCTCGCGTCCGGCAGCACCGCGTCGGCGGGCAGCCGCACCTCGTCCATGACCAGCTCGCTGGTGACCGAGGCGCGCAGCGACCACTTGTGGTGGATCTCCGGGGCCGAGAAGCCGGGGGCGTCGGTCGGCACGACGAAGCCCCGGATGCCGCGCCCGTCCTCGCCCTCGTCGGTCCGGGCCCAGACGACGGCGACCCCGGCGACCGATCCGTTGGTGATCCACATCTTGCGGCCGATGAGGATCCAGTCCTCGCCGTCGCGCTTGGCGTAGGTCCGCATCCCGGCCGGGTCGGAGCCGTGGTCGGGCTCCGTCAGCCCGAAGCAGCCGATGATCTCGCCGGACGCCATGCCGGGCAGCCACCGCTGCTTCTGCTCCTCGGAGCCGAAGCGGTGGATCGCGTACATGGCGAGCGAGCCCTGTACGGAGACGAGTGAGCGGATCCCGGAGTCGGCGGCCTCCAGCTCCAGACAGGCGAGCCCGTACTGGACGGCGCTCGCCCCGGCGCAGCCGTACCCGTCCAGCGACATACCGAGCGCGCCCAGCGCGCCGAGCTCCCGGGCCAGCTCCCTGATTCCGGGCAGCTCGCCCTTCTCGTACCACTCGGCGATGTGCGGCAGGACGCGGTCGGTGGCCCAGGTGCGGACGGTGTCGCGGATCGCGAGGTCGTCGGGGCCGAGCAGGTCGTCGATGCCGAGGGGGTCCGACGCGTCGAACGGCGGGAGCTTCGACGGCTTCGGTGACTCGGTGCTGGACATGAGGGTGCCTCCGGCGGCTCGCACGGTGCTCGGAGGGACCGGGAGACGCCCGCCCTCCGAAAACTAGCAGTGGTAGTCAGGGCGTCGTGCTGACGTTACGGCTCAGTGTGCCGCTCGTCCAGAGCCGGTCGCCTCGGCCGGCTCGCGCCGCGCGGGCACCATCGGGCGCGGGGCCGGGCGGTCCGGCCCGGCCGGCCGGGCGGCGCCGGGGACCCGGTGTTCGTCCGCCCCGTACGTGGAAGCCCCGTACGGGGAAGCCGGGGACGCGGAAGCCTCGTACGCGGAAGCCGGGGACGCGGAAGCCCGGGGCGCGGAAGCCGGGGACGCGGAGGAGGCCGCGGAAGCGGTCGTGGATACGGCGTCGTCCGCCTCGCCCCGGCGGCACGCCTCCTTCGGCGGACACTCCATGACCTTCGGCAGCCGCAGGGCGGCCAGCGCCCCGAGCAGCAGCAGCCCCGCACTGACGAACAGCGTGACGTGGAGTCCGCCGATGAAGGCGTGCCGGGCCGTGGAGCGCAGCAGGTCGCCCATCGGGCCGCCCAACTGCGCGGCCACCTGATAGGCCTCGCCCAGCGAATGGGAGGCCTCCGCCCCGGCGCGGGCGGGCACGCCCTTCTCGTGCAGACCGGCGAGGCCGGGGGCGTAGGCGGCGTTCATGACACTGCCGAGCAGGGCGATGCCCAGGCCCGCGCCCAGTTGGTAGGAGGTCTCCCCTATGGCCGCCGCGCCACCTGCCCGCTCCGGCGGGGCGTCGCTGAGCATCGACTCGTACGCCCCGAAGAGCGTGGTCTGGAGGCCGAAGCCGAGCAGGACGAACGCGCAGGTCAGCAGGGCGGGCCGGTCGTGCTGGCCCATCGAGGTGAGCAGCAGCACCGAGGTCGCGGTGAGGACGAAGCCCCAGCCGACCATCCGGCGCGGCCCGACGCGGCGCAGGGTGTGCGAGCCGGTGGCGCCCGCGGCCATCGCCGCGAAGGTCAGCGGCAGCAGCCGCAGCCCGGTCTCCAGCGGGCTGAGCCCGAGCACCAGCTGGAGGTACTGGACGGCGATCAGCTGGAGGCCGACCAGCGCCAGCATGGCGAGCACGATGCAGCCCACGGCGGTGGAGAAGGCCGGGCGGGCGAACATGGAGACGTCGATCAGCGGATGCCTGCGGCGCTTCTGACGGCGTACGAAGAGGATCAGGAGCGCGAGCCCGAGGGCGAGCGGGCCCAGCGAGACCGGATCCAGGAGCCCCGCGCCGCTGCCCAGTCGCTTCACGCCGAGGACGACGCCGAGCACCCCCGCCGCGGCGGTCAGGGCACCCAGCACGTCCCATGGGCCGTCGTCGCCGCCGCGCGACTCGGGCAGCAGCCAGCGGCCCAGCGGCAGGATCACGGCCATCAGCGGGATGTTGATCAGGAAGACCGAGCCCCACCAGAAGTGCTCGACCAGGAAGCCGCCGACGACCGGTCCGGTGGCGGCGCCGACCGCGGCGACCGCGGTCCACACGCCGATGGCGAAGGCCCGCTCCCGGCGGTCGGGGAAGACCTGGCGCAGGATCGACAGCGTGGCGGGCATGATCATCGCGCCGCCGACGCCGAGGAGGGCGCGGGCCGCCATCAGGACGGCCGGGGTGTCGGCCGTCGCGGCGAGCGCGGAGGCGACGCCGAACAGCGCGTAGCCGATGAGCAGCACGCGACGTCTGCCGATCCGGTCACCCAGCGTGCCGAAGAGGATGAGCAGCGAGGCGCAGACGAGGGGGTAGGCGTCGACGATCCACAGGAGGGCCGTGCCGCTGGGCCGCAGGTCCTCGGTGAGCGCCGGAACGGCGACGTGGAGCACGGTCGCGTCGAGAGCGACGACCAGAAGACTGAGGCAGAGGACCACGAGGACGACCCAGCGGTTGGCGTCGTCGGCGGCCTCGCGCAGCCGGCCCCCGGCCGTGGTCGTCCCGGACATCTACGTACCTCCCGATGAGTCCCTCGCGCTCGGCGGACCGATGAGTCCCTCGCGCTCGGCGGACCGACGGTGACGTGGGGCCCGGCATCGACGGGCGAGCGAGCCGTCAGCGTACGCGAGTCCAGCGAGGTCACCTGTGGTCCACGTCATACCGCGTTCCGCCGCACAGTCTGGCGTACGCCCTTCCGGAACCGGCCGGGGGGCTCCCGTCCGAGGAGCCGTGAGGCCCGCCGTGACGGGGGTTCCGGCGGGCGTCGAGGGGTGCGGCGCGACAGCGCGCGCCTCGCCCGAATGGCGGGACCAATTGCCGCGGATTCCGGTGCGTCTCTTTTTCCGAGAGATCAAACACGCTTACGAACGGAACCGGCGGGCAATTGGCCACAAGATCACGGAGCTTCTTCTCCGCGTCCGGAAAAGACGCCGTTCCGAGACAAAGTCCACATCACATCGTCATCACAAAGAGCCCGGATTGGCCTGCTCGCACACTCACTCGCTGTAACGTCGATTGGGTGCGTACCGACATCTTTGCCCGGCTGGACCGGGAGCCGGAACCGCCGAAGATAGTGGCACCGCGGATGAGCCGTCACCGCATCGCCCTCTTCGGCGGGACGTTGGCGTTCTATCTCGCCATCGTCTGGGCGGTGCTGATCACGTCCTGGCTGGTGGCCCTGGACTGGAAGGTCATGCTGTTCCGGCCCTACCAGCAGTGGCCCGAACTGCACGCCTTCCTGGACTACTACGTCGTGCTCGGCCAGCGCGGCCCCACAGCGGTGATGGTCGCCTGCTGGCTGGGCTGGCGCTCCTGGCGTCAGCACACGCTCCGGCCGCTGCTGGTCCTCGGCACGTCCCTGCTGCTGCTCAACGTGACGGTGGGCGCGGTCAAGCTGGGGCTCGGGCGGCTCGGGCCGCACTACGCGACGCAGATCGGCTCGGCCGAGATGTTCGCCGGCGGCGATATATTTCCCTCCGGGCACACTGCCAACGCCGTCGTGACCTGGGGAATCCTCGCGTATCTGGCCACCACACCACGCGCCAGGCGCTATCTGTCGGCCGTGTCCGCGACGGTCTCGCTGGGCGTCGGCCTCACCACCGTGTACATCGGTACGCACTGGCTCAGCGACGTCGTGCTGGGCTGGGCGGCCGGGCTGCTCATCCTGCTGGCGCTGCCCTGGTTCGAGCCGCTGATCGCCCGGACCGAGGCCTGGATCTTCGCGATGCGCGAGCAGTGGCGCGAGCATCGCGACGGCGCCCGCCCGGCATCCGTGGCCGGGACCGGGCCCAGGCCGGAACCGCGGCCGGTGACGCTCCCGCAGTCGGTGGCCGCCGACGGCCTCGCCGCCGAGACCATGGCCGCCGCTGCCGAGCCGGTGCTCCCCGCGGGACATCCGGCCCCGGGCGCCAGGGCGCGGGCCCACGCCGGGCACGTGCGTCCGGGCTCCGTGCCGGTCGCCCCGGCGGGCGTCCGCCGTCCGCCGCCGCACACGGAACGGGGCGCACGCGGCACCGGCAGCCCGGCGCGTCCGATGACCGGCGGCTGACCCCGCCTCCCCGCGCCCCCGCTCCCCCGCGAACGCCGGGCGGGGTGCGCACCGCCTCGCCCGCACACACCACAGGCCCCGACCGCGGTCGGGGCCTGTGGCCGTCGGGGGCCGGTGCGGCCGGCGGGTCAGCCCAGCCAGCAGCGCGTCACCGTGTCGTCCTCGACCTGGAAGTTGATGCGGCCGTGACGGAACTCCATGGTGAGGAACGCGCCTGGGGGGACGGCCCGGACCGTGTCCCAGCCGCGGCTCCTGGCCTGTCGCTCGGCGGCGTCGGCGGCGAGACCGACGTACGACTCGGCGGCGTCGTCCGGCTGGGCTGGAGGGGTCGGTAGAGATGCCATGCCTTCACCGTAGGCGGCCCCGGACCCTGGCGGAAGGCCGGGCCGGGAGGGCGTTCCCCTGCATCTCCACATGCCGTGGCGGTCACGCTTGTGTCACAGGATCCCCACACGTGTATGCGCGGTCCTATTCACTCGAACGGCCCGACCGGAAGCGTCCGCGCGCATTATCGGGAAACCCCGCGCAAGGGCATGAGGGGTGCCGGAAGCCTTCCGGAATCATGGGATGACCTGCTTCTTTTCCCAACGGAGGGGAGCTCCGCCCGAATGGCCGGGTCACCGGGAATTCCCGCCCCCGTAAACCGGCCTTTCCTTGACCGCACGCTTCTCCCACGCTTCTCCCACTCGCCCGCCGGGCGCGTAACGGCGGGTCCCTGCCACACCCGGAGTCTCCGATCAGTCGAGCGCGCGCGTGAGCCGGTCCCTCGCCTCCCGCATGACCTCGATCAGCTCGGGCGGCTCGATCACCTCGAAATCGATCCCCATCATCAGCACGTGGATCACCAGCACGGTGAGGTCCGGCGCACCCGCGATCAGACGGCAGGTGTCCGCGTCCACGGCCTCCAGCACCCCGGCGGACGGCGACACCCGCCGGGCGGCCCGGGCCAGCGGCGCCTTCAGCAGGATCACGGCCCGGGCCGCGTACGCCGAGACCGCGACGCCCCGGGAGACGTAGGCCGCGAGATCGTCCGCCGGCGGAGGGCGGGGGACGAAACGGGGGCCGTGCGGCGGGGTCGGGGTGATCCGGTCCACCCGGAAGGTGCGCCAGTCCGCCCGGTCCGGGTCCCAGGCCACCAGATACCAGCGGTGCTCGGTGCAGACGAGTCGGTGTGGCTCCACGGTCCGGCGCGAGACCTCCCCGCCGTGGGTCCGGTAGGCGAACCGGAGCCGCTCCGCGTCCCGGCAGGCGGCCGCCAGCTCGGTGAGCACAGCGGGGTCCACGGCGGAGTCGTCCGCCCCTCGGAGCATCGGCACGGTGAACGCGCCGAGCGCGCTCACCCGGCGGCGCAACCGGTGCGGCAGCACCTGTTCCAGCTTGGCCAGCGCGCGTACGGAGGTCTCGCCGATGCCCTCGATGCCGTGCCCGGCGGCCGTGCGCAGGCCGACGGCGACCGCGACGGCCTCCTCGTCGTCCAGCAGCAGCGGCGGCAGCTCGGCGCCGGCCCCGAGCTGGTAGCCGCCGCCAGTGCCCCTGCTGGCGTTCACCGGATAGCCCAGGTCGCGCAGCTTGTCGACGTCCCGGCGCACGGTGCGCGGGGTGACGCCGAGCCGGTCGGCCAGGTCGGCGCCGGACCAGTCCCGGTGGGCCTGGAGCAGTGAGAGCAGACGCAGCAGTCGTGCCGAGGTCTCCAACATGCGGGTGAGTCTGCCAGGGGTTGCGGACAGTATCGGTCCGCAACCCCTCCGGCCCGGGACGGCCCGCCCACGATCCGTTCGGCCCACGATCCCCTCGGCCCCCACCCCCTTCGGCCCCCGCCCCCTTCGGCCCACGCCCCCTTCGGCCCACGCCCCCTTCGGCTTGCGATCCCTTTCGGTCCGCGGTGGGCACGCGCGCGATCCCTCCGTCCGCGAGCCCTTCCCTCAGCGGTCCGCCGGGCCGGGCTCCAGCCGGAGGCAGAGGTCGTTGTCGGCGGTGTAGCAGGGGGTGGCGAGCACCCCGGGGGCCGGCGCCCGGGTCGGGTAGACGAAGGACTTGGCGCGGGACCAGACGTCGTCGAGGATGCGGGAGATCCTGACCCCGGGCGCGCCCGCCGCCGGGACCAGCCACAGCTGCCAGAGCTGCGCCCCGTCCACCGGCCCGTCGGCCGGCGGGCCGTAGGGCAGGGTGAAGGCGAAGGCGCCTGACCGCCCGTCGGCGGGGGTGAGCGGGAAGCGGTGCGCCCGGCCCCGGCCCCCGGGCGGCCGGGCCTCCACGGCGGCCTCCTCCCCCACGGCGACGCCGTACAGCACGCCCTCGACCGTCATGCCGTCCTGGCCGACGACGACGGCTCCGGCCTCGGCGTGCGGGGCGCGGACCCAGCAGCGCAGGGCGAGCCGGCCGTCGGCGGTCGGGTAGGGAACCCGGGCGCTGACGCGCGCGGTTCCGGTGTCCGGGCCGCGGTCGACGAGGGCCCGCAGGTCCCGCAGCCCCGGCTCCACGGCCCGGGCGGTCTCGGCTCCCGGCTCCTCGACATAGGCGTCCCAGCGTCCCTCGGACAGCTCGGTGGAGGCCGGGAGCACCGCCCGCAGCCGCCCCGGGCCTGATCCGCTGAGCGGGATCCGCACCGTGCCGCCGGGCCTGCCGCCGGCCGCGCCCCGGCGCCGCAGGAGCAGCACGGACTCGGGCGAGGGAGCGGGAGCGGGGGCGGAGGCGGAGGCCGGGACGGTCAGGTCGAAGGTGAGCGTTCCGGCCGGATCGGCGGTGCAGTCGGCCCGTACGGTGGCTATGGCGGGGGTCATGCGGCCCTTCCCTTGCGGAGCACGTCGGCGGCTTTGTAGCGCAGGGCGTAGGCCCCGTCGAGGACGCTTCCCCGGGTGCGGTGCAGCGCGGTGCGCAGGGCGCCTCGCCCGTGCCCCCGGGCGCCGCGGGCGACCAGTTCGGCGAACAGGCTCTCGTGGCGCTCGGCGATCCGCGCCGGGTCGAAGCGGGCCGAGGCGGTGAGCGCGGCCCCGCCCATCCGGTGGCGCAGTTCGTCGTCCTCGATCAGCTGGAGCAGGGCGGCGGCGATCGCGTCCGGGTCGCCGACCGGGACCAGCCGCCCGTCGACGCCGTCCTCGACGATCTCGGCCGGCCCGTGCGGGCAGTCGGTGGCGACGACCGGCAGACCGCCGCGCATCGCCTCGACGATCGTCATGCCGAACGACTCTCGGTCCGAAGTGACGGCGGCGATCGACCCCTTGGGCCACTCGGCCTCCATCGGGTTGGCCGAGCCCATCAGGAACACGTGGTTGTGCAGGCCGAGTTCGTCGACGAGGGCGCGCAGCGACGCCTGTTCGTCACCGGTCGCGTCCCCGCCGCCGTAGATGCGCAGCCGCCAGTCCGGGCGGGCCGCGGACACCTGGGCGAAGGCCCGCACCAGGAGGTCGTAGCGCTTGACCCGGTGCAGCCGGCCCGCCGCGACGACCCACTTCAGGTCCCCGCTCGCGGGCGGACAGGCGGCCTCGGGCACGGCGTTGGGGATGGCCTCGATCCGCACGCCCGGCAGCTTCAGCCGCCTTCGGTAGTCGTCCGCGTCGGCACGGGTGACGGTGGTGAGCGCGTCGAGCAGGGTGTACCGGTGGGCGATCTCGCGGCGCAGCCGGTAGTTGTGGCTGTCGAGTGTCAGATGCTCCTGCCCGACGCGCACCGGTCCGCGGCGGGTCGCCCGGCTGAGGTGCACGTTGAGCCCGGGGCGGGTGCCGACGACGACGTCCGCCTCGGTCGCCCGGAGATGGGCGGCGATGCGGGAGTCGGTGAGCCTGCTGTACTGCTTGTGCCTGCTGTCCCCGCGTGGGAACACCGCTGCGGGCCGGGCGTGTTCGGCGTCGCCGCCGTCGTACGTCGCGCTCTTCTTCCGCAGGTCCACGAGGTGGCGCAGCGTCACGCCCTCGGGTGCGCCGAGGACGGGGGCGTCACGGTGCCGGAAGACGGACACGATCTCGACGTCGTGCTGCTCGGCGAGCGTACGGGCGAGCGTGAACGTCGTCCGAATGGTCCCTCCGATTCCGTAGGCATTGTGCAGAAGAAAAGAAATATGCATGGTTTCGCTGTTTCCCCTGTCGGCCCGGCCTTGTCAAGTCTGCGCTTCCCGGCGATTTTCCGCCCGAAATACACCGGGAAATCCCGGAGCATCCGCGTCATCCCCCACGGTATGCCCGTCCCACCGTCGCACCGCCGCTGACCTGCGGGTTCCGGAGGCATGCAATCCGGATAGCGCAGACCCCGGAGGTAACGGGACCGCGTGTGCGGGCCATCGGTGCGGTAACCCGGACGGCTACCGCCACCCGTTCACCAGGACTTTCCTCCGAGCTTGACGTAGGAGAATGCCGAGAGGTTGCCCGCACCCCGGTAAAAACTTCCCCGGCGGAACGCGCGAGCCGTACGTCGACTGCTCGATGTACCGATGTGTCGACCTGTGCCGCACTTCCGTGCGCCCGGGTGCGTGACCCCGGCCACGGATCCCGCGTTGTCTCTTCATGGAGACCGGAACCACCCGGCCCACGCACCGAGTTCGAGGAGTCCCCGTGCCGCGCATGCTCGACGTCAGCCAGGACGTACGCGCCGAGATCGGCGACGACGAAGCCGACCGGCTGCTCGTCGGCGACAACGCCCCGGGCAGTTACGACTGCACCTCCTGCCGCACCCCCGGCGACTCCGACCAGGAACGCACCAGCACGGTGCTGTTCATCGGCGACGAGACCGCGGTCCTCGCGTTCGCCCACGCGACGTGCATCCCCTCGCAGGTCGTCAAGGTCGCCGAGGACCAGCTCCAGGGGGCGGTGCGCAGCATCACCGGAAGCGAGCAGAAGGATACGGAGGGGCGCATGCCCGAACAGGCCGTCCTCGGCATCACCAGCGGACTCGTCCTCATCGAGGACGATCTCCGCCCGGCCCTGGTCGTCGAACCGACCGGCCCGGTCGCCCGGCCCGGCACCGACGGCAGCGGGGGCGACGAGTTCCTCCAGCTGCTGCTGGAGCAGGGTTTCCGCCCCGCCCCGGACCTGAACCGGCTGCCGGAGGTCCTCGCGGGCTGGTCCGTGCTGCTGGCGGTGGGCCAGCTGCACGCCGTGCTGCAGCCGAGCGCCGGCGGCGGCAAACCGGTCGCCTGGTGGCAGGCCCACCAGCCGCTCCAGGTGACCGAGGGCTGGCGGGCCGCGGCCAACAAGTCGCAGACGGTCCTCGTCTTCGCCGCCCCGGCCGGCACCATCGGTCAGCAGCCGCGCGAGGACCTGCTCCGGGACGCCCTGGAGAAGGCCGCGGTCAACGGGCTGCTGGTCGCCGCGTCGATGCCGCTGGCCGGGACCTGATCGTGTCCGGCCGGCTCGGGCACCCCCACCGAACAGCGTTTTCTCCGGCGGAGCCGCATCCGACGGGCGGTGAGGTCGTTGGCACCTATGTGCACTCATACGACTCCTCCCGCCAGCATCAGAGTCAGATCCCTGCCATGCGGCCTTCGCAGGATCCGTCGGGGGGCGTATCCCCCACCCCGATCTACGACGCGCTGTACTCCGAGTACCGGCGCTCGTTCCGGGCGTTGCCGGGCGACCGGAGCGGCGAGGAGAATCTCGGTTTCCCGGCCTTCGGCGCCGGCCTCTTCGCCTCCAGGACCGCGCTGAGCGGCCACCCCGCCCCCTCCGGGCACGGCGGCAACGGCGGGCACAACGGTCCGGGCGGAAGTGGGGCCGGGCAGAGCCCGCACACCGGGAGCCTCGGCTCCTGGCAGCGGGTGGGACGGCATGCGGGGCGCCCCCGGCCCGCAGCGCTCCCGCCGGGGTCGCGGGACTCCTGAGACCCCACGGATCGGGACGGATCGGGGCTTCTGGGGTGCCACGACGAAGGCCCACGACGAAGGCCCCGCAGACCCACGACGGAGCCCCGGGCCGCTCTCGCGAGAGCGGCCCGGGGCTCCGTCGTGTGCTGGTGCTGCTTGTCGCGCTCGCCGGTGCTACTTGTTGCGGCCGCGCTTCTCGCGGACCCGGACGGAGATGTGGATCGGGGTTCCCTCGAAGCCGAACTCCTCGCGCAGGCGGCGCTCGACGAAGCGGCGGTAGCCGTGCTCCAGGAAGCCGGAGGCGAAGAGCACGAAGCGCGGGGGCTTGGTGCCCGCCTGGGTGCCGAAGAGGATGCGCGGCTGCTTGCCGCCGCGGATCGGGTGCGGGTGGGAGGCGACGATCTCGCCGAGGAAGGCGTTGAGCCGGCCGGTGGGGACGCGGGTCTCCCAGCCCTCGATCGCGGTCTCGATCGCCGGGACCAGCTTCTCCATGTGGCGGCCGGTGAGGGCCGAGACGTTGACGCGCGGGGCCCAGGCGATCTGCGCGAGCTCCGTCTCGATCTCGCGCTCCAGGTAGTAGCGGCGCTCCTCGTCGAGGGTGTCCCACTTGTTGAAGGCGACGACCAGGGCGCGCCCGGCGTCCACGGCCATGGTGATGATCCGCTGGTCCTGGACGCTGATGGACTCGCTGGAGTCGATCAGGACGACGGCGACCTCGGCCTTCTCGACGGCGGCGGCCGTACGCAGCGAGGCGTAGTAGTCCGCGCCTTCCTGGAGATGGACGCGGCGGCGGATGCCGGCCGTGTCGATGAACTTCCAGGTGATGCCGCCGAGCTTGATCAGTTCGTCGACCGGGTCACGGGTGGTGCCCGCCTGCTCGTTGACGACGACCCGGTCCTCGCCCGCGACCTTGTTCAGCAGGGAGGACTTGCCGACGTTCGGGCGGCCGATCAGGGCGATACGGCGGGGGCCGCCGAGCGCCGTGCCGAACTTCTGGGCCGGGGCGTCGGGCAGGGCCGCCAGGACCGCGTCCAGCATGTCGCCGGTGCCGCGGCCGTGCAGCGAGGAGACCGGGTAGGGCTCGCCGAGGCCCAGCGACCACAGGGCGGTGGCGTCCGCCTCGCCGCTCTGTCCGTCGACCTTGTTGGCGCAGAGGACGACGGGCTTGCCGGCCCGGCGCAGCAGCTTGACGACGGCCTCGTCGGTGTCGGTGGCGCCGACGGTCGAGTCGACGACGAAGACGACCGCGTCGGCCGTCTCGATGGCGTACTCGGCCTGGGCGGCGACGGAGGCGTCGAGTCCCAGCACGTCCTGTTCCCAGCCGCCGGTGTCGACGACCTTGAAGCGGCGTCCGGCCCATTCGGCCTCGTAGCTGACGCGGTCGCGGGTGACGCCGGGCTTGTCCTGCACGACGGCCTCGCGGCGGCCGATGATCCGGTTCACCAGGGTCGACTTGCCGACATTGGGGCGTCCGACGACGGCGAGCACGGGGAGCGGGCCGTGACCGGCCTCGTCGAGGGCGCCCTCGACCTCCTCGGGATCGAAGCCTTCCTGCGCGGCGAGCTCCATGAACTCCGCGAACTCGGCATCGCCAAGTGCTCCGTGCTCGTGGCCCGAGCCGTCGGAGTGAATCTGGTCGTTCATGAAGTCCGTTCCTCTTTGCATCATCATCGATGGACCGCGATCACCGCGGTCCACTACTCGAGTCTCGCCTATCGCCCGGTGAGGCGCTTGGCACTTTTCAGGTGGGCGGTCAGCTTCGCCTGGATCCGCAGGGTCGCATCGTCCAGCGCCCTGCGCGTCCGCCGCCCGTCGCCGGCGCTCGCGTCGAACGCGTCACCGAAGACGACGTCGACCCGGCTGCGCAGCGGGGGCAGCCCCCGTATCAACCGTCCGCGGCGCTCGGTGCTTCCCAGAACGGCCACGGGGACGATCGGAGCCCCGCCGCGTACCGCGAAGTACGCGAGTCCGGCCCGCAGCGAGGCGAAGTCTCCTTCGCCGCGGGTGCCCTCGGGGAAGATCCCGAGGACGCCGCCGTCCTCCAGCACGCCGAGCGCGTGGGTGATGGCGGTGCGGTCGACGGATCGGCGGTCCACCTCGATCTGCCCGATTCCGTGCAGGAACGGGTCGAGGGGGCCGACGAACGCCTCCTTCTTGATCAGGAAGTGCACCGGCCGAGGCGCGGTGCCCATCAGCATCGGTCCGTCGATGTTGTGGGAGTGGTTCACCGCGAGTATGACGGGTCCGGCGGCGGGCACGCGCCACGCGCCCAGGACTCTGGGCTTCCACAGCCCGTACATCAGGCCGATGCCGATGGTTCGCCCGACGGCCGCTCCGCGCAGCGTGGGCGCGCCTGTGGCATCGCTCACGCGGCGACCCGCTTCCCCTCGACGAGGGTGACGACGCACTCGATGACCTGCTGGAGGGTCAGCTCGGTGGTGTCCACCTCGACGGCGTCGTCCGCCTTGGCGAGTGGCGAGGTCTTGCGGCCGGAGTCGGCGGCGTCCCGCTTGATGAGGGCGTCGCGGGTGGCGGTCAGGTCGGAGCCCTTGACCTCGCCGCTACGGCGGGCGGCGCGGGCCTCCGGGGAGGCGGTGAGGAAGATCTTGAGGTCGGCGTCGGGCAGCACGGTGGTGCCGATGTCCCGGCCCTCGACGACGATGCCGCCGGTCGCTGCCGCGGCGATGGAGCGCTGGAGCTCGGTGATGAGCGCCCGCACCTCGGGGACGGCGCTGACGGCGCTGACCTTGGAGGTGACCTCCTGGGTGCGGATCGGGCCGGAGGCGTCCTCGCCGTCGACGGTGATCGTCGGGGCGGCGGGGTCGGTGCCGGAGACGATCACCGGCTTGGCGGCGGCGGTCGCGATCTCGGCCGGGTCGGCGACGTCGATGCCGTTGCTCAGCATCCACCAGGTGATGGCCCGGTACTGCGCGCCCGTGTCCAGGTAGCTCAGGCCGAGCTTGGCGGCGACGGCCTTGGACGTGCTCGACTTGCCGGTGCCCGAGGGCCCGTCGATGGCGACGATCACGGAGGAGCGTGCGGTTTCCACGGTGGTGGACACCTTCCTGGTACACGGTGCGGGGACGGGCGGGCCTCGGAGACGGCCTCGTACCAGGTTACCGAGTACCGGGCGCGCCCTTGTACCCCGTACGGGGGAGGCGGACCGTCCGGGCGGGGGTGGCGCGCCTCCCCGTCGTACGGGACCGGGCTCAGCCGCGGATCGACCAGCCGCGTTCCTGGAGGGCCGCGCCGAGTACCGGGGCGGCGCTGGGCTCGACCATGATCTGGACGAGGCCCGCCTGCTGGCCGGTGGCGTGCTCGATGCGGACGTCCTCGATGTTGACCCCGGCCCGGCCGGCGTCGGCGAAGATCGCGGCCAGCTCGCCCGGCTTGTCGCCGATGAGGACGGCCACGGTCTCGTAGACGGTGGGGGCCGCGCCGTGCTTGCCGGGGACCCGGACGCGGCCCGCGTTGCCGCGGCGCAGGATGTCCTCGATGGCGTCGGTGCCCGCGCGCCGCTTCTCCTCGTCGGCGGAGTGCAGGCCGCGCAGCGCGGTCACGGTCTCCGCCAGGTCGGCGGCGACCCCGGCGAGGACGTCGGCGACCGGGCCGGGGTTGGCGGAGAGGATCTCCACCCACATGCGGGGGTCGGACGCGGCGATCCGGGTGACGTCGCGGATGCCCTGTCCGCACAGCCGTACGGCTGTCTCGTCGGCCTCCTCCAGCCGGGCGGCGACCATCGAGGAGATCAGCTGCGGGGTGTGCGAGACGAGGGCCACGGCCCGGTCGTGGGCGTCGGCGTCCATGACGACGGGGACGGCCCGGCAGAGGGCGACGAGCTCCAGGGCGAGGTTGAGCACCTCGGTGTCGGTGTCCCGGGTCGGGGTGAGGACCCAGGGGCGGCCCTCGAAGAGGTCGGCGGTCGCGGCGAGCGGCCCCGAGCGCTCCTTGCCGGCCATCGGGTGCGTACCGATGTACGGGGTGAGGTCGAGGCCGAGCGCCTCCAGCTCGCGGCGCGGGCCGCCCTTGACGCTGGCGACGTCCAGGTAGCCGCGGGCCACCCCGTCGCGCATGGCGGTGGCGAGGACGGCGGCGGTGTGCGCGGGCGGCACGGCGACGATCGCCAGGTCGACGCGGCCTTGGGGCGCCTCGTCGGTACCGGCGCCGAGCGCGGCTGCCGTGCGGGCGGAGGCGGGGTCGTGGTCGACGAGGTGCACATGGACGCCGCGACCGGCCAGTGCGAGGGCGGCGGAGGTGCCGACGAGCCCGGTTCCGATGACGAGGGCGGTTCTCACTGGGCGATGTCCTTGCGCAGAGCGGCGGTGGCGCCGAGGTAGACGTGGCTGATCTCGGCGCGCGAGAGATAGGTCTCGACATGCACGAGGATACGGACGACCCGGGGCATGGCCCCCTCGACGTCCAGTTCCTGGGCACAGATCAGGGGTACGTCGACGATCCCGAGGCCGCGCGCGGCGGCGGCGGGGAAGTCGCTGTGCAGGTCGGGGGTGGCGGTGAACCAGATGCTGATCAGGTCGTCGGCGACGAGTTCGTTCCGGTCCAGGACGGCCGTCAGCAGCTCGCCGACCCGCCGGCCCATGTGCCCGGCCTCGTCCTGGTCCAGCTGGACGGCGCCCCGGACCGCTCGTACCGCCACGTCGTGCTCCTCCTGGTCTTCGCTGTTCGCTCTGCTTCCGCCTCCGGGCCCGTCGCCCTGGGGCGCGGCACGGCTGCTCACCTCAGCCTAGATCGGCGCGACGGACCCGGTCGGCGGCGTTCCGTCCGTGAGACGGGCGGGCCGCGGCCCGTAGGAGCCCCAGCCGCCACCCGGTCGGGGGCACGGCCCGCGCGGTTGCTTCGCCCGGGGGCCCGCCGCCGCCACGATGGCCCCACGCACCGCCACCGAAGGAGAGCTCATGAACGCACGGCGAAGGACGGTGCTGGCCGCGGGTGCGGCGGGCGCCGCGGCCCTGGCCACCGGCTGCGGATCCTCCGACGGGGGCGGCGGCGAGGACGCGAGCCCCACGCCGACCGCGTCGGGGAACGCCACGGGTGGGGCGGAGCTGGCCCGGACCGCGGACATCCCGGTCGGCGGCGGCACCGTCTTCAAGGAACGGAAGGTGGTGGTGACCCAGCCGGAGGAGGGCGAGTTCCGGGCGTTCTCCGCCGTCTGCACCCATGCGAGCTGCCTCGTCTCGACGGTGAGCGACGGCACGATCAACTGCCCCTGCCACGGCAGCAAGTACAGCATCACGGACGCGGCGGTCGAGGCCGGCCCGGCGACCCGGCCGCTGCCCGCCGAGCGGATCACCGTATCGGGGGGCGCGATCCGGCTGGGCTGAGAGCGGGCCGTAATCCCCGAGGCACGGCGGCCACCCCGCCCGTACGCTCACGGGCATGATCACCGCCGCCGACGAGGCACTCGTACGCGACCACACGGTCTACGCCTGCGTGATGGGTTCGCGCGCGTTCGGACTGGCCACGGAGGACAGCGATACGGACCGGCGCGGGGTGTTCCTCGCGCCCACCCCGCTGTTCTGGCGCTTCGACAAGCCGCCGACGCATGTGGAGGGCCCCGCGCCCGAGCAGTTCTCCTGGGAGCTGGAACGCTTCTGCGAGCTGGCACTGCGAGCCAACCCGAATGTGCTGGAGTGCCTGCACTCCCCGCTGGTGGAGTCCGTGGACGACACCGGCCGCGAGCTGCTGGCGCTGCGCGGGGCGTTCCTGTCGCGGCTCGCGCACGGCACGTTCGTCCGGTACGCGCTCGGCCAGCGGAGGAAGCTGGAGGCCGACGTACGGGTCCATGGCGCGCCGCGCTGGAAGCACGCGATGCATCTGCTGCGGCTGCTGGCGAGCTCCCGGGACCTGCTGCGTACGGGCGAGCTGCGCATCGACGTCGGCGAGGCCCGTGAGGAGCTGCTGGCGGTGAAGCGGGGCGAGGTGTCCTGGCCGGAGGTGGAGCGCCGGATGAACCGCCTCGGCGAGGAGAACGACGAGGCGGCGCCCCGCTCCCCGCTGCCGCCGGAACCCGACCGGGCGGCCGTGGAGGACTTCCTCGTCCGGACCAGGCGGGCCTCGGCCGGTCGCGCTCCGGACCGGTCCGCGCTCACACCGTACGGGGACCGCCCGACGCGGCCGTGAGCTCGGCCAGCTTCTGGAACTCGCCCAGGTCGTAGTTGGTGAGGGCGGAGTCGAGGTTGGTCAGCGCCCCGAGGTGTTCGATGAATCCCTGGGGGTCGTACTCGATCTGCAGGGCGACACGGCTCGACGTGTAGTCGAGCCGGTGGAAGGTGACCACCCCCGCGTGGTGGACTCCCTCGGTCGTCCTCCAGGCGATGCGGTCCTCGGTGACCACCTCGGTGAGTTCCGCGACGAAGCGCTTCTCCGCACCGGGCAGTGAGAGCTGCCAGGCGAAGCGCCGCTCGTCGATCGGATCGACGCGCTGGACATGGCTCAGGAACTTCGGCCACTGCGTGACATCGCTCCACAGGGACCAGGCGACGGCCACGGGCGCCTTGATGTCGACGGTCTCGACGAGTGAGGAGGACACGGATACCACCAAACCTTCCGTACGGGAACGGGTCCGCCCTCTCGTACCCGATCGCCCTCCGCTCATTCGGGACGGTCCCGTCGGCGAAGCGATGGCGCGCATCCGCCGGCCGGTACGGCTCAGGCGTCCCAGAGCGCGGCGAGGGAGAGCAGGTCGCTGCGGTACTCGATGCGCTCGGACCATTCCTTGGGCCAGGCCGCCGCGCCCAGGTGCGCCCCGGCGAGGGCTCCGGTCAGGCAGGCGATCGAGTCGGAGTCGCCCCGCGTGCAGGCGGCCCGGCGCAGGGCGGTGACGGGCTCCTCGGGGAACAGCAGGAAGCAGTGCAGCGCGGTGGCGAGGGCCTCCTCGGCGATCCAGCCGTCCCCGGTCCGCTCGCACGGGTCGGTCTCCGGTGACGGGTCGCGCAGCGCGTCCCGGACGTGTCCCAGCGCGGTCAGGCACTCGTCCCAGCCGCGCTGGATGTACGCCTGCGGGGTGGCGTCGCCCGCGTGGCGCCAGAGGTCGCCGAGCCAGCGGGTGTGGTAGCGGCCCCGGTTCTCGTAGGCGTAGCTGCGCAGCTGTCCGATCAGGCCGAGGGGTTCGGCGCCCTGGGCGAGCAGGAACACCGCGCGGGCCAGCAGGTCGGAGGCGGTGAGCGCGGTGGGGTGACCGTGGGTGAGGGCGGCCTGGAGCTGGGCGGCCCCGGCGCGCTGTTCCTCGCTGAGGCCGGGGACCAGGCCGACGGGGGCGACCCGCATGTTGGCGCCGCAGCCCTTGGAGTGGGTCTGGCTGGCCTCCTGCCAGACCCGGGTGTGTTCGAGCAGGCGGCAGGCGGTGAGGCAGGTGTTGCCCGGGGCCCTGTTGTTGTCCGGTGAGTGGTACCAGGCGACGAACTCCGCGCGGACCGGGTCCACCAGCCGTTCGGGCGTGAGCAGTCCGCTGTCCATGGCGGTGCGGATGGCCCGGCCCAGCGCGATCGTCATCTGGGTGTCGTCGGAGACGACGGCGGGCGTCAGGAGGGGCAGCTGCCGCCAGGGGCCGAACTTGGCGAGGATGGCGGGCACGTCGTTGAACTCCGTGGGGAAGCCCAGGGCGTCGCCGAGCGCGAGCCCGGTCAGCACGCCGGTGGCGGCCTGCTTGGTGAGGGGCGGGGTGGCGATGGTCATCTGTCTCGTCCTTCCGGTGCGGAGTGCGACGGGTCTGCGGTTACGCGTACGCGCGAGGCTGCGGATCGCGCGGGTCTGCGCATGACGACGGGGCTGCGGGTCACGACGGGTCCGCCGGGGCGTCCGGTCGTGGCGGGCGCAGGAGCGGCGGGTGCAGGGCGGTGGCGTCGCCCGCCCGGTAGAGGGCGGCCGGTTTGCCCCGGCCGCCGGTGCGGCGCGGCGGGCCCTCGACGGCCTGGACGAAGCCGGGTGCGTTCAGGACCTTGCGCCGGAAGTTGGGGCGGTCGAGCTCGACGCCCCAGACGGTCTCGTAGACCTGTTGGAGCTCGCCGAGGGTGAATTCGGCGAGGCAGAACGCGGTGGCCAGGCAGCTGTATTCGAGCTTGGCGCCGATCCGGTCGTGGGCGTCGGCGAGGATCCGGTCGTGGTCGAAGGCCAGTGGCCCGGTGGAGTCCGCGTCCCACCACCGGGCGCTCGCCGCGTCGCCGCCGCCGCGCGGTTCGGGCAGGTCCGGCAGGAGCGCGGCGTACGCGACGGAGACGACCCGCATCCTCGGGTCGCGGTCCGGGGCGGTGTAGGTGCGCAGCTGTTCGAGGTGGAGGGCGCCGACGGCGCCGGGTCCGAGGCCGGTCTCCTCGGCGAGTTCGCGGCGGGCGGCGTCCTCGGCGGACTCGCGGGGCAGCAGGAAGCCGCCGGGCAGCGCCCACCTGCCCCGGAAGGGCTCCTGGCCGCGTTCGACGAGCAGCACGTGCAGCCGGGCCTCGCGGACGGTGAAGACCGCGAGGTCGACGGTGACCGCGAACGGGGCGTAGGCGTGCGGGTCATAGCCCTCGGGGGCGGGGGTGCTCATCGCCTCTCCGGGAGGGGTGCGGCGAAGTCCCAGCCGGTGGCGAGGAGTTCGTCGACGGCGGTGACGGCGGCGGTGAGCCGCGCCTCGGGCACGCCGGTGATTTCGATGAACCGTCTTCCCGTGCGGGTGAGTTCGGCGCGGAAGCGGTCGGTCATCCAGGGGCGCCGGCCGAGGACCAGGCCGTGTTCGTAGCGCTTCACGCCGCCGCCACCTCCTTTATAGTCACTCTGACTATAAAGGAGGTGGCGGGGACGGCAAAAGGCCCGCGGCCGGTTCTGTTCGAACTTTCCGAACAGAACCGGCCGCGGGCCGTCGCGTGGGAGCGGGTACGGCTAGAGGCCGACCTCGCGCATCAGCATGCCGACCTCGGTGTTGGTGAGGCGGCGCAGCCAGCCGGACTTCTGGTCGCCCAGCGGGATCGGCCCGAAGGACGTCCGCACGAGGCGCTCGACCGGGAAGCCGGCCTCGGCCAGCATCCGGCGCACGATGTGCTTGCGGCCCTCGTGGAGGGTCACCTCGACCAGGTAGTTCTTGCCGGTGTTCTCGACGACGCGGAAGTGGTCGGCGCGGGCGTAGCCGTCCTCCAGCTGGATGCCGTCCTTGAGCCGCTTGCCGAGGTCGCGCGGCAGGGGGCCCTGGATGGCGGCCAGGTAGGTCTTCTTCACGCCGTACTTGGGGTGCGTGAGGCGGTGGGCCAGCTCACCGTGGTTGGTGAGCATGATGATGCCCTCCGTCTCGGTGTCCAGCCGGCCGACGTGGAACAGCCGCGTCTCGCGGTTGGTCACGTAGTCGCCGAGGCACTGGCGGCCGTCCGGGTCCTCCATCGAGGAGACGACCCCGGCGGGCTTGTTCAGCGCGAAGAACAGGTAGGACTGGGCGGCGACCGTCAGGCCGTCGACCTTGATCTCGTCCTTGTGGACATCGACGCGCTTGCCCTGCTCGACGACGATCTCGCCGTTGACCTCGACGCGGGACTGCTCGATCAGCTCCTCGCACGCGCGGCGCGAGCCCATGCCGGCCCGGGCGAGGACCTTCTGCAACCGCTCGCCCTCCTCCTCGGCGCCCGGGTGGGTCTTGGGGAGGTTGATCTCGGGCTTGTTCGCATACCGGTCGCGGTTGCGCTGCTCGATCTTGGCGTCCAGCTCACGCGGGCGCGAGGGGGCGGCGCGGCGGAAACCGCCGGTGCGACCACTGCCGCCCTGTGCGGGCTTCGGGCCGCCCTTGGCCCCGCCCCGGGCGGCCGAGCCGCGGCCCTTGCGGGGGCCGTCCTGCTCGGACCGGGCGCCGGGGGCGTCGTTGCCGACGTCGTAGCGGCGCTCCTCCGGGCGGGGACGGCGGGGACGCTGCTCCTCGTCGCGGCCGCCCTGGTAGCTCGAACGCCCGTCCTGAGCGCCCTGACGCCCGCCCTGGCCGGTGGGACGGCCTCCCTGGCCGGGACGGCCTCCCTGACCGGAGGGACGGCCACCGGGGGCTCCGGGCCGCCCGCCCTGGCTTCCGCCGCGGCCGCCGCCCTGGCCGCCGGGACGACCGCCCTGGCCGCCGCCCTGTCCCTGGCCCTGGCGGAAGGACCCGCCGCCGCTGCGGCCGCCGCTGCCCGCGCCGCCGCCGCTCCGGGGGTTCCGGTTGCCGCCGCCGCTGCTCCGGCCGCCGCTCCCGCCGTTGCCGCTTCCGCTGTTCCTGCCACTGCTTCGCATCAAAATTCCGTCTTGTCGTCTGCGTGAGTATCCGGGGTGTCCGGTGCGTCCGGATCGAACGACGGCACACCCTCTAGCGTCTCAGCCTCGATCGCGTCCGCCTCCGGGAGGAAGGGCGCGAGCTCCGGGAGCTCGTCCAGGCCGCGCAGGCCCATTCGCTCCAGAAAGTAGTTCGTCGTCCTGTACAGGATCGCACCTGTTTCGGGTTCCGCGCCCGCCTCCGCCACCAGGCCCCTCTGGAGGAGGGTCCGCATGACGCCGTCGCAGTTCACCCCGCGCACCGCCGAGACCCGCGAGCGGCTCACCGGCTGCCGGTACGCGACCACCGCCAGGGTCTCCAGCGCGGCCTGGGTGAGCCGGGCGTGCTGGCCGTCCAGGACGAAGCCCTCCACGGCCGCCGCGTACTCGGGGCGCGTGTAGAACCGCCAGCCGCCCGCGACGAGCCGCAGGTCGAAGCCCCTGCGCTGCACGGTGTACTCGTCGGCCAGCTCCCGCAACGCGTCCGCCACGGCCCTGCGGGGCCGCTGGAGCACCTTGGCCAGGTGGTCGACGGTGGCGGGCTCGTCGACGACCATGAGGACCGCCTCGAGGGCGGGCTTCAGATCGAGCGCGGCGACCGCGCCCCCGTCGGTCTCCTGAATCGGCTGCTCGCTCATTCCCGTACGTCCTCCTCGTCGGCGCGCCCGTCGAGCTCCCGGTCGAACTCGTCCGTCACCACCGGCTCCGCTTCCGCCCCGCCGCACCAGGTCACCAGCAGGTCGCCCAGCGCCTCGTCCTGGTCGAGGGTGACGGCCTTCTCGCGGTACAGCTCCAGCAGGGCCAGGAACCGGGCGACCACGGTCAGGGTGTCCGGCGCGTCCCCGGTCAGCACCGCGAAGCTCACCGCCGCCCCGGCCTCGCGCAGCCGCTCCACCACGAGGCCCGCCTGTTCCCGGACGCTGACCAGCGGGGCGTGGATGTGGTCCACGTACACCTGGGGCCTGGGCTTCGGCCGCATCGCCTTCACCGCGAGCCGGGCGAAGCCCTCGGGCCCGATGCTGATGACCACCTCGGGCAGCAGCGCGGCGTGCTGGTCCTCCAGGCCGACCGTACGGGGGCGGCGGCGGGCCTCCGACTGAAGGCGGTCCTGGAAGATCTCGGCGATCCGCTTGTACGCGCGGTACTGGAGCAGCCGCGCGAAGAGCAGGTCCCGCGCCTCCAGGAGCGCGAGGTCGGCCTCGTCCTCGACCTCGGCCGCGGGCAGCAGCCGGGCGGCCTTGAGGTCGAGCAGCGTGGCGGCGACGACGAGGAACTCGGTGGTCTGGTCGAGGTCCCAGTCGGGGCCCATGGCGCGGATGTACGCCATGAACTCGTCGGTGACCTTCGACAGGGCGACCTCGGTCACATCCAGCTTGTGCCTGGAGATCAGCTGCAGGAGGAGATCGAAGGGGCCCTCGAAGTTCACCAGCCGGACGGTGAAGCGCTTGTCGTCCGCCTCCGGCTCCGGTACGGCTTCCGGCTCCGACCCCTGCACGGCTTCCGGCTCCGGTACGGGCTCAGGCTCTCGTACGGGCCCAAGCTCTCGCACGGCCCCCTCCGCCTCCACGGGCGGCGCCACCGCACCCGGCCCCCGCCCCAGGGCACGGCGGCGCGGGGTGGCGGGGTCGTCGGGCGTGGGCATGGTGGTCCAGGGGTGGGGCGGCGGCGCGGGCGGGTCCCGCCGGCCGGCGGGTCCAGGGCCTGTCGTCACGTTCCCGCCTGCCAGGCGGCGTCCGGCGGGCGGGAACGTGACGACAGGCCCTGGGGCAGGCTACCCGCGCCGTGCCGCTCAGCGGCCGCGCAGCCGCCGTACGAGGATGCTCGCGTCGCCCCGGGACTCCAGGTCGGCCAGGACCACCGCCACCGCCTCGCGGACGATGCGGCCGCGGTCGACGGCGAGGCCGTGTTCGCCGCGCAGGACGAGCCGGGCGTGTTCGAGGTCCATCAGCTCCTCGGCGGAGACGTAGACCGTGATCTTCTCGTCGTGGCGTTCCCGGCCGCTGGGGCGGCGGTTGGCGCCGCGTCCGCCGCCTCGCCTGCGCTGCTGCTGGACCGCCGGGGGCTGCTCGGCCGGGGCGGCGGAGGGCGCGGGGCGCTCGCCGGAGGCGGCCTTGGCCGACGGGGCGCGATCGCCGGCGCGGCTGCGCGAGTCGCCGCCGTCGGCGTCGGCCGCGGCGTGCTCCTCACGGTCGGCGGGCGGGGCCTGGCCGGACGGGTCGCTCTCCCCGGCGGGCGCGGGCACCCGCGGCTCGCCGTTCGCCTTGCGCCGCCGCTCCGCCGGCGAGGACGGCTGGAGGCCCATCCCGCCTCCGGTGGTACGGAACAGTTCGTCGGCCCCCGGCAGACTCACTCGGCGTGACACCGGGCGAGCACCTCCCTGGCGAGCTGGCGATAGGCGGCCGCGCCGACCGAGTTCGAGGCATAGGTGGTGATGGGCTCACCGGCGACCGTGGTCTCCGGGAAGCGGACCGTGCGGCCGATGACCGTGTGGTAGACGTGCTCGTCGAAGGCCTCGACGACGCGCGCCAGGACCTCGCGGCTGTGCACCGTACGGGAGTCGTACATGGTGGCGAGGATGCCGTCGAGCTCCAGCTCCGGGTTGAGCCGCTCCTGCACCTTCTCGATGGTCTCGGTGAGCAGCGCCACCCCGCGCAGGGCGAAGAACTCGCACTCGAGCGGCACTATGACCTTGTGAGCGGCCGTCAGGGCGTTCACGGTGAGCAGGCCGAGCGAGGGCTGACAGTCGATCACGATGTAGTCGTAGTCGGCCATCAGCGGCTTCAGGGCGCGCTGGAGCGTGGACTCGCGGGCCACCTCGCTGACGAGCTGCACCTCGGCCGCGGAGAGGTCGATGTTGCTGGGCAGCAGGTCCATGTTGGGGACCGCGGTCTTGAGCAGGACGTCGTCGGCCGTCATGCCCCGCTCCATGAGCAGGTTGTAGACGGTGAGGTCCAGCTCCATCGGGTTGACCCCGAGGCCCACGGAGAGGGCGCCCTGCGGGTCGAAGTCGACGAGCAGGACCCGGCGTCCGTACTCCGCGAGCGCGGCGCCCAGGTTGATGGTCGACGTGGTCTTGCCGACGCCGCCCTTCTGGTTGCACATCGCGATGATCTTCGCGGGGCCGTGGTCGGTCAGGGGGCCCGGGATCGGGAAGTACGGCAGGGGCCGCCCGGTCGGACCGATGCGCTCGCGGCGCTGACGCGCGGCGTCGGGCGCGAGGGTGGCCGCGTACTCCGGATCGGGCTCGTACTCGGCGTCGGGGTCGTAGAAGTGCCCCTCGGGCACCTCGGCGAAGTCGGCGAAGCGGTCGGTGTCCCGGCTGCTCTCGTTGCCGGCCGTGGCGTTCACGTGTAGGCCGTCCATCATCTGGGGGGCTGTCGTCATGTGCTGTTGGGTGGCGAAGGTGCGGACAGCGACGGAGCCGACAGCTTCGAGCCCGATCGGGCTCAGACCCCGTGCAGGCATCCCTGGTTGACCACCCCCGGGAGTAATTGTCGACTCATTCACAAGTCGTCTTACCTCCTTGGACGTGACCAGGAAACTTATCGATAGGTCAGCGTGGCACCATGCCGACGATTGGCGACTCTATGGCGTGTCACCGGTCCGCAGCAACACAATCCGCCGGACCCGGCCCGATGTGTCGGCAATCGAACACCTCGCTGTCAAGGGTGCACAGCGACCAAGCCGCACATTTCACCGCGGCACGAAACGGGTAAAGGGTTACGTTCGGCGCGAGTTGTGCAAGGGCCCCACAGGGCCCGATACGCGTCCGGCCGGACCTTGCTCGGCAAGGTCCGGCCGGACGCGTGATGTTGACGGGGGAGTTGACCCGTCAGCCGAGGAGCGTGCTCAGCTCGACGTGCGGGAGACCGTGCGCTTCGGCCACCTCGCGGTAAACCACCTGGCCCTCATGGGTGTTGAGGCCCTTGGCGAGTGCGGCGTCGCGGCGCAGGGCGTCGGCCCAGCCGCGGTTCGCGAGCTCCACGATGTAGGGCATCGTCGCGTTGGTGAGCGCGTAGGTGGAGGTGTGGGGCACCGCGCCGGGCATGTTGGCGACGCAGTAGAAGACCGAGTCGTGGACCTGGAAGGTCGGCTCGGCGTGGGTCGTCGGACGCGAGTCCTCGAAGCAGCCACCCTGGTCGATCGCGATGTCGACAAGTACACTTCCGGGCTTCATCTTGGCGACGAGCTCGTTGGTGACCAGCTTCGGGGCCTTGGCTCCGGGGATCAGCACGGCGCCGATGACGAGATCGGCCTCGACGACGGCCTTCTCCAGCTCGAAGGCGTTGGAGACGACGGTCTGCACCTTGGTGCCGAAGATCTTGTCGGCCTCGCGCAGCTTGTTGATGTCGCGGTCGAGCAGCGTGACGTGGAAGCCGAGACCCACGGCGATCTGCGTGGCGTTCCAGCCGGAGACACCGCCGCCGATGACGACGGCCCTGCCCGCCGCGGTGCCGGGGACGCCGCCGGGCAGCACACCACGGCCACCGACGGAGCGCATCAGGTGGTACGCGCCGACCTGCGGGGCGAGGCGGCCCGCGACCTCGGACATCGGGGCGAGCAGCGGGAGGGCGCGGTTCGCGGTCTCGACCGTCTCGTAGGCGATGGCGGTGGTGCCGGAGGCCAGCAGCGCGTCGGTGCACTCGCGGGAGGCGGCGAGGTGCAGGTACGTGAAGAGGGTCTGGTCCTTGCGGAGGCGGTGGTACTCCTCGGCGACCGGCTCCTTGACCTTCAGCAGCAGGTCGGCGGCGGCCCAGACCTCATCGGCGGTGGCAAGGATCCGCGCGCCGGCGGCGACGTACTCCTCGTCCGGGATGGACGAGCCGACGCCGGCGTCGTGCTCGATGACGACCTGGTGGCCGTGGCGGACGAGCTCATGCACTCCGGCGGGGGTGATCGCCACCCGGAACTCGTTGTTCTTGACTTCGCGGGGGATGCCGACCTTCACGTCGATCACGGTCCTTGGCTCGGAGGGTCATCCGGGCAGAACGGTGCACACCCGGACATATACAGCATAAATGGAGACGCCACGGAGGAACGCGGCAGAGCCAGTCTAATGAAGGACTTCGCGCTGTCTAGCCTTACAAAGCATTAACTTTCTGTCGAAGCGCTACGGATTTCGTAGGCAGAGGCCTCCTCGCCCAGCAATCTATCGGCCGCGTTCCGGTGCAACCCGGCCGCCGCGGGGTCCCCGAGCCGGTCCAGCGTGTCGGCGAGCCGCAGCTGGAGCGCCGCCTGAAGCCGTACGTCACCGGCGCGCCTGGCCAGGTCGACGGCCTCCCGGCAGGTCTGGAGCGAGTCGTGCGGCCGGCCCGCGTACTCCTGGACCCGGGCCGCCTCGCTGAGCGCCCGCGCCCGGGCCGCCGGATCGCCGAGCCTGCGGTGGCCCGAGGCGGCGGCCCGCCAGTTCCGCAGCGCCTCGCCGTAGCGCCCGGCGTACGTGTGGACCGCCCCGAGCCGCCCGTACAGCCGGGCCTCGTCGGCGCGCTCGCCCTGGGTCAGCCGCTGGGCGAGCGCCCGGCCGTACCAGTCGGCGGCCCGGTGGTAGTCCCCCAGCTCCTCGTACGCGCCGCCTACGGATTCCATCGCGCGGCCGGTGGCGTACAGGTCCTTCGCGGCCTTTCCGGCGTCCAGCGCGGCCCGGTAGCGGGTCAGCGCGTCCCGGGTGCGGCCGGTGCGGGCGTCCAGGTCCGCGAGGTTCAGCAGGGCGGCCGCCTGCTCGCGGGGCAGCTCGCGGCGGAGCGCCACGTCCAGGACGAGGCCGTGCAGCCCGTACAGCTCGCAAGCGGCCGCCTCCGTCCCCCGGTGCGCGGCCAGCGCCCGCACCAGGGCCGCGACCAGCCGCCGCGCCAGGGTGTCGAGCTCGCCGTCCGCCACGGCGAGCCGGGCCGACGCGAGCAGGGCGGGCTGGCGGACCCGCAGCCACGCGCCCGCCTCGTCCGCGCTCGGGAAGCGCAGCGAGCGGGGCAGGCCGGCGAGCTTGCGGCGGGCCGCGGAGCCCTCCGGCTCGGTGACCGCCCGGCAGGACTGGAGCCGGCGCACGGTCCGCTCCAGCATCCGGGCACGGGCGAGCTGGATCTCGGCCGGCCGGTCCCGGTCCTCCAGGAGGGCCAGCAGCAGCGGGGCGAGGCAGCCGGGCACCGCGTACTGGGGGTGGGCCGCGCCGTCCGTCCGCAGCAGCCCGAGCTTCACGAAGTCGTCGAGGGTGGAGCGGGCGGCGGAGACCGAGCAGCCGGCCAGCGCGGAGGCCGTGTGGGCGTCGACGAGCCCGGCGGGGGCGAGGGCCAGCAACCGCAGTATCCGGGCGGCGGCCTGGGGCAGGGAGTCGTGGACGAGCCGGAACGCGCGGGCCAGCGGGCGGGCTCCGGTGGGCAGGCTCTCGCCGGGGTCGGGCAGCTCGTGCAACTGCTTGGCGACGTCGGCGACCGAGGCCATGGGGTGCGCGGCGAGCAGGCCGCCCATCAGGGCGAGCGCCGCGGGCTGCCCCCCGCACTCCTCCGCCAGGGTCTCCGCCGTGCGGGGGTCGACGGTGATGCGGACCTGTCCGATGACCCGGGCGAGCAGCCGCACCGCCGCGCCCGCCTCCAGTCCGCCGAGGGTGCAGGGCCGTACGTCGGGGATGCCGGTCAGCGGCCCGGTCGCGGTGGCGAGGACCAGGCAGTCCGGGTTCTCCGGGAGCAGCGGGTCGACCTGTTCGGCGTCGGCCGCGTCGTCGAGCACCAGGACGAGGCGGCGTACGGCGAGGGCCTCGCGGACCATCTCGGAGAGTTCGTCCTGGTCGGCGCCGGGCGGGACAGCCACCCCGAGGAGGCCGAGGATCTCGCCCGCGGTGCGTTCGGTGGGGACGCGTCCGCCGCCGGGGTCCGTGAGGCCGACCCGGAGCACCCCGTCCGGGTAGTCGCCGGAGCCCGTGCCGGGAACGGCCCAGGGCAGTGCGCCCGTGGCGGTCGCGGCGGCCCGGGCGGCGTCGGTCCCGGTGAGCGCCCCGGCCAGCTCCTCGGCGAGTGCGCTGCGGCCGGAGCCGGGCCGGCCCGCGATGAGCAGGACCCGGGCGCGGGGGGTCTTGCGGCCGGCCAGGGTGTCGAGGCCGGCCCGCTCGATGTCCGCCCGCAGAGCCTTCAACTCACGTTCGCGGCCGAAGAATCGGGGCGGGGCGGTGCCGGACGGCTCCTCGGCCCCCGGGGCCTTTGCCGGGCCGCTGGTGTCCACCGCCTGATCGGTCACGAGCCACGCTCCACTTCGCTGCACGCGGTGCCCGCCGGAACTCCGGTCGGGTGCGTTTCGAGCGTAGTTCAGCGGTGACGACGATCACTGCGGAGTGGGGCGGAGCACGGAGAACATCCCCCGATCGGATCAGCATTTCTTCATTTCTTCATTCTTAATGACCGATCGGGGGGTGGGGCAGGGGTCGAGACTGCCCGTCAGGCCTCGAAGGGCCGGGCCGGCCACGGCGCGTCGGCGGGGCGCAGGGAGTCGACGCCGTCGCCCGCACGTACGGCGGAGAGCGCGAGCACCCCGACGACCAGGCAGTTGTTGTGCACGTCCCCCGCGATCACCGAGCGGACCAGCTCGGGCAGCGGGACCCGGGCGTACTCCATGTCGGCCTCCTCCTCGGCGACCGCGTACCGCTCGCCCTCCGCCTCGGAGAGATCGCGGGCGAGGAAGACGCGCACGGCCTCGTCGCAGCCGCCGGGCGTGGTGTAGACGTCGGTCAGCACCCGCCAGTCCTCGGCCTTGACGTGCGCCTCCTCGTACAGCTCGCGCTGAGCGGCGTGCAGGGGGTTCTCGCCGGGGACGTCGAGCAGTCCGGCCGGGATCTCCCAGAGCCGGTGGCGCACCGGATGGCGGTACTGACGCAGCACGATGACCCGGTCGTCGTCGTCCAGCGCGAGGACGGCCACGGAGCCGGGGTGGACCTGGTAGTCACGGCCGTGGACGGACCCGTCGGGCATCACCACCTGGTCGGTGCGGACGCTGGTCTTGGCGCCGGTGAAGGGGGTCGCGGTCGCGGTGACCTGCCACTCCTCGGGCTTGTCCTGGATACCCATGTACGTCCACGTCCTCCCACGAACCAACGGAAACCGGGGTACGGATCCGCACAGGATCCGTACCCCGGTCAACCGTAATGCCTCGGTGTTACGCGTCCGCGCCCTTCGCGGCGGCCACCTGACGCGCGACGGCGGCCTTCACCAGACCCGCGAAGAGCGGGTGCGGGCGGGTCGGGCGGGAGCGCAGCTCCGGGTGCGCCTGGGTGGCGACCAGGTAGGGGTGCGTCTCACGCGGGTACTCGACGTACTCGACGAGCTTGTTGTCCGGGGAGGTGCCGGAGAAGACCAGTCCGGCCTTCTTCTCCAGCTCGGCCCGGTAGCTGTTGTTGACCTCGTAGCGGTGGCGGTGGCGCTCCTCCACGTACGGCTGGCCGTCGTAGGCCTCGCGGACGAGGGAGCCCTCGGCGAGCTTGGCCGGGTAGAGGCCCAGCCGCATGGTGCCGCCCAGGTCGCCCGCGCCCTCGACGTAGGCGAGCTGCTCCTCCATCGTCGAGATGACGGGGTGGGAGGTGGCGGCGTCGAACTCGGTGGAGTTGGCGTCGGGGATCTCGGCGAGCGAGCGGGCCGCCTCGATCACGATGCACTGGAGGCCGAGGCAGAGGCCGAGCAGCGGGACCTTGTTCTCGCGGGCGTAGCGGATGGCGCCGACCTTGCCGTCGACACCGCGCTCGCCGAAGCCGCCCGGGATGCAGATCGCGTCGACGTCCCCGAGGTGCTCGGCGGCGCCCGCCGCGGTCCGGCAGTCGTCGGAGGTGACCCACTTGACCTTGACCCGGGCCTTGTTGGCGAAGCCGCCGGCGCGGATCGCCTCGGTGACCGAGAGATAGGCGTCGGGCAGGTCGATGTACTTGCCGACGAGCGCGACGGTGACCTCGTGGTCGGGGTTGTGGACCCGGTCCAGCAGATCGTCCCAGGTGGTCCAGTCGACGTCCCGGAACGGCAGGTCGAGCTTGCGCACGACGTAGGCGTCCAGACCCTCGGTGTGCAGCACCTTGGGGATGTCGTAGATCGACCGGGCGTCCGGGCAGGCCACCACGGCGGTCTCGTCGACATCGCACATCAGCGAGATCTTGCGCTTGATGGCGGTGGGGACCTCGCGGTCGGCGCGCAGCACGATGGCGTCCGGCTGGATGCCGATGTTGCGCAGGGCGGCCACCGAGTGCTGGGTGGGCTTGGTCTTCAGCTCGCCGGAGGGGCCGATGTACGGCAGCAGCGAGATGTGGACGACGAAGACGTTGTCCCGGCCGACCTCGTGGCGGACCTGGCGGACGGTCTCCAGGAACGGCAGCGACTCGATGTCGCCGACCGTGCCGCCGACCTCCGTGATGACGACGTCCACGTCGTCGGTGGCCATACGGCGGATGCGGTGCTTGATCTCGTTGGTGATGTGCGGGATGACCTGGACGGTGTCGCCCAGATACTCGCCGCGCCGCTCCTTGGCGATGACCTGCGAGTAGATCTGGCCGGTCGTCACGTTGGCGGAGCCGTCGAGGTCGACGTCGAGGAAACGCTCGTAGTGGCCGATGTCCAGGTCGGTCTCGGCGCCGTCGTTGGTGACGAACACCTCACCGTGCTGGAAGGGGTTCATCGTGCCCGGGTCGACGTTGAGGTAGGGGTCGAGCTTCTGCATGGTGACCCGCAGGCCCCGCGCCTTGAGCAGGGCACCCAGGCTGGAGGCAGTCAGACCCTTGCCGAGGGAGGAGGCGACACCCCCGGTGACGAAGATGTGCTTGGTCGTCGTGGATGTGGGCTGCATAGCCAAAGGGGGCTCCCGTGGTCGCGATTCTGAGGTGCGTACCGGCGGCCGAACCGGAGATTCCGGGGGCGCCGTCGCTGCGGTTCGGGGGCCTCGTGCGCTGTCGCGAACGACCACCGGTCCACGGGCTACCAGGGTAACAGCGACGGCGGGAGGCTGCTTCCGGCCACACCCCCCACAGGGGCGTCACACCTTCACCCCAGCCACTTCACGTCCCACTCGATCAGCTCGGATATGTTGCGGAGACCGTCGCGCGGATCTTCGCGGCGCGTCGTATCCTGCTCAAACACTCGCTGCCGAGACGGCCGGGCGGCGGCGCCACCCACGCCGCCCACCGGTACAGGACTCGTCGGATCTTCCCGGGTGAAAGACCCTACGACCCCCCTTGACCCGCAGTAAGCGCCCTCTTGCAGGGCGACATGGCCGTTCGACTGGAGACGCACGTGGCCGGGCGCATCGAGGATTACGCACTCATCGGAGACATGCAGACCGCAGCCCTGGTCTGCCGGGACGGCACAGCGGACTGGCTGTGCCTGCCCCGCTTCGACTCGCACGCCGTGTTCGCGGGGCTTCTGGGCACCGAGGAACACGGCTTCTGGCGCATGAGCCCCGCGAGAGCGGAAGGAACGGAGCCGGCCTTCGCCGACCGGCGGCGCTATCGCGGTGATTCCCTCGTCCTGGAATCGGAGTGGGACACGCCGCGCGGCACCGTACGGGTGACCGATTTCATGCCCCCGCGTGACGGCGCGCCGCAGCTCATCCGGATCGTGGAGGGCGTCAGCGGCCGGGTGCCGATGCGCTCGGAGCTGCGGATGCGTTTCAGCTACGGCCGGGTGACGCCCTGGGTGCACAAGGTCGACAACCGCACGGTCGCCGTCGCCGGTCCGGACTCCGTCTGGCTGGACACCGAGGCCGAGACGTACGGCAAGAACCTGACCACCTACTCCGACTTCACCGTCGGCCCCGGCGAACGGGTGGCGTTCACGATCAGCTGGCAGCCCTCGCACCACGAGCCGCCCGCCCTCCCCGAACCCGAGGGGTCCCTGGAGGCGACCGAGCTGTTCTGGCGCGAATGGGTCGATCAGTGCACGTACCACGGGCCCTATCGGGAGGCGGTCGTCCGCTCCCTGATCACGCTGAAGGCCCTCACGTACGCGCCGACCGGCGGCATCGTCGCGGCGCCGACCACCTCGCTGCCCGAGGAAATCGGGGGCGTACGGAACTGGGACTACCGCTACACCTGGCTGCGGGACGCCGCGATCACCCTCTCCTCGCTGCTGCGCACCGGATACCGGGAGGAGGCCCGCGCCTGGCGCGAGTGGCTGCTTCGGGCGGTGGCGGGCGACCCGGAGAACCTCCAGATCATGTACGGCATCGCCGGCGAGCGCGAGCTCGGCGAGGCGGAGCTGGACTGGCTGCCCGGTTACGAGAACTCCGGCCCGGTCCGGGTCGGCAACGGCGCGGCCAACCAGCTCCAGCTCGACGTGTACGGCGAGGTCACCGAGGCGCTGCACCTGGCGCACATGACGGGGCTGACCCGCAACGACTACGCCATGGGCCTCCAGCTCAAGCTGATCGAGTATCTGGAGAAGCACTGGGAGGAGCCCGACGAGGGCATCTGGGAGGTGCGCGGGCCGCGCCGGCACTTCGTGCACTCGAAGGTGATGGCGTGGGTCGCGGTCGACCGGACGATCAAGCTGGTCGAGTCCGGGGACGTCGAGGGTCCGCTGGAGCGGTGGTACCAGCTCCGCGACGACATCCACCGGGACGTCTGCGACCGCGGCTACGACAAGGAGCGCAACACCTTCACCCAGTCCTACGGGTCGAAGGAGCTGGACGCCTCCCTGCTGCTCATCCCGCAGATGGGCTTCCTGCCGCCGGACGACAAGCGGGTCATCGGCACGATCGAGGCGATCCAGCGGGAGCTGTCCACGGAGGACGGCTTCATCCTGCGCTACCCGACGGAGGGCGAGCACGCGGGCGTCGACGGTCTGGCGGGCGACGAGGGCGCGTTCCTGGCCTGCTCGTTCTGGATGGCCGACGACCTCGCGATGATCGGCCGGGTCGACGAGGCACGCCAGCTGTTCGAGAAGCTGCTGTCGCTCCGCAACGACCTGGGCCTGCTGGCCGAGGAGTGGGACTCCAACCTCCAGCGCCAGGTGGGGAACTTCCCGCAGGCGTTCAGCCACGTCCCGCTGATCGACACGGCTCTGCGGCTGACGGCGAGCGGCGCGTACGTCGGCTGAGCCGCCGACGGTGAGAACGGCCGCCCCGGGCACTCCGGGGCGGCCGTCGCGCGTTCTCAGGGGGCGGTGAGCGGTTCGGCCTCGTAGGCGTTCCAGGAACGGCGGGGCGGCCGGCAGCTCGGCCGCGCCGATCCGGTGGACGGCCACACCCGGCGTCCAGGAGTTCATGACGCCGGACACGCCCGAGGGCGGGCAGGTTGTCGGGGGTGATCGCGACGGTCCGCTGCCGGACCCCGAGCCGGTCCAGTCGCCGGCGGACGATGCCCATGGCCGTCCCGGTCAGCAGGCCGGCCCGGGGCCACAGCACCGACTCGCCGTCCCAGAAGGCCAGGTTCCAGATCGTCGCCTCGCTGAACCGGCCCTCCCCGTCCAGGAAGGCGGCGTCGTCGGAGCCGTCGGCGACGGCCGTGCGGAGCAGCTGCGTCTTGGCCGGCTCGCCGACGTGCTTGATGTGCGGCTGGAACCGGTCGTGCCGGACCGCCGCCAGGGCGAACGGCCCGCCGGGGCCGGACGACGCCGGGCCGGTGCGTACGAGGAGCGCGGGATCGGCGTCGGCGGCGGTGAACTCGCCCACCGGGGACTACACCGTGGCCGTCAGCGAGAGACCGGCCGGACCGTCTCGGAGCGCCGCACGCAGACGGGAGCGCACCCGGTCGTCCGGCACAGCGCGCCCGAACAGCTCCGCCAGCTGCACGATGTACGGCAATCCTGGTTCATGGTCCGGACGTTAGGGCCTGACACCGGTGACCAGGTCAAGAGGGGACGGGGCACGGGGCATAGGCACATGCTGATCGGGGAGTTGTCCCGGCGGACGGGCGTCAGCGCGTGGTCGCTGCGGCCCTACGAGGCGCAGGGGCTGTTGTCGGCCGGGCGGGGCGCGAACGGCTACCGCGCCTACGGCGAGGAGCCGGGGGTGACCGTCGCGCAGATCCGCGCGCTGCCGCGGGCGGGCCTGGCCACCGAGGTGATCGCCCAGGTGCTGCCGTGTGCCCGGGGCGAGGGGCCCGGGTTCGACTGGTGCGCGGAGCTGCGCGAGATCCTCGGCGGGGAGCTGGCGGAGATGGACGACCGGATCGAGACGCTGCGGCTGAGCCGGGGCGCGCTCGCGGGGCTGCTGACGAAGCCCTGACCGGCGGGCCCGGTGCGGCGGCGCGTCCGCGCTCCTCCCCTGCGGTGCGCGCCCCGCGCCCCGGGCGGTAGCGTCCTGAACAGGACGACCGCCCGATCGACGGGCGGGGCACGAGGGAAGCGGGCCGGTACGTGGAGAGCCACAGCGGAATCACCGTGCAGCGGGCGCTGGAGCTGCCGGGGCTGCGCGCCGGGCTCCCGGAGGTGGTGTCCGGCGCCGACCGGCTGAACCGTACGGTGCGCTGGGTGCACGCGGGCGAGGTCCCGAACATCGCCTCCCTCCTCAAGGGCGGCGAGCTGCTCCTGACGACCGGTCTGGGCCTGGGCACCCGCCCCGCCGAACAGCGCGCCTTCGTCCGTCGTCTCGCCGACCGGTCCATCGCGGCCCTGGTGGTGGAGCTCGGCCCGCGCTTCGGCCGGCTGCCCGCCTCCATCGTGGACGCCGCCCGCGCGGCCGGGCTCCCGCTGGTCCAGCTGCACCGCGAGGTGCCGTTCGTCGTGGTGACCGAGGAGGTGCACACCGAGATCGTCAACGGGCACTACGCGCTGCTCCAGCAGGCGGAGGAGGTGCACCGGCGCGCCACCCGGGCGCTGCTCGACGGCGGCGGAGTGCCGCAGGTCCTCGGGATCCTCGCCGACTTCACCGCCAACCCGGTCTTCCTGGAGACGCCCGACGGCCGGCTCCTGTACGCGGCGTCCACCGGGACCGCCCCGGTGGGCGCGGACCCGCTTCAGATCTGGGAGGGCATGCGCGGCGACCGGGCGGCCCGGGAGAGCCCGCCGGCCGGTGCGGTGCTGGTGGACGTGGACGGCGGCGGGCCGGAGACGGGCGCGGTGCGGGCCCGGCTGGTGCTGCTCGCGGTGGCCGGGCCGCTGGCGACCGTGCACCGGATGGCGGCGGAGCGCGCGGCGGGCCTCCTCGCCGTCGTGCTGATGCAGGCCCGGCAGGAGGAGGAGCTGGCGGCCCGGGGCCGGGGCGACTTCCTCACCGACCTCGCGGAGGGCCGGATCGCCCCGGAGGACGCCCCGGCCCAGGCCCGGGTGCTCGGCTTCCGGCCCGGCGACACCCCGCTGCTCCCGGTGGTGATGCGGCTGGCCCCCGAGCTGTCCCCGTCGGGCAACTGGGCGGTGCTGGCCCGTGCGGTCCTGGAGGAGCTGGCCTCGGTCGGGGTACCGGTGCTGCTCGGCGTACGGCCCGTGGAGGGGCGGGTTCCGCTGCTGGTCGGGCTGCGTTCGGAGGGCGAGCGCACCGCGGTCGCGGACCGGGTGGCGGCGGCGCTGCGGGCCGGGGTGGAGCGGGCGGGCCTCGACCGCGCCGGATCGCGGCCGCCGGTGGTCGTGGCCGGCGTCGCGGGCGGCTGGGCCGCGGCGGGCGCGGGGCTGCGGCACGCGTCGGAGACGGCGACGGCCGCGCAGGGCCTGGACGACCGGCCCTGGTACGACGCCCGGCGCCTCGACATCGACCTGCTGCTGTGGCGGCTGCGGGACCATCCGGACCTGGCGGCGTTCGTGAACCGGGCGATCGGTCCGCTGCGCGAGCACGACCGCACCTCGCGCCCGCCGCTGCTCCCGACGCTCCAGGCGTATCTGGCGCACGCGGGCCGCAAGGCGGAGACCGCCCGCGAGCTGCACCTCAACCGCCAGACGCTCTACAACCGCCTGGCCCGGATCGGCGAACTGCTGGGCACGGATCTGGACGACCCGCAGACGGTGCTGGCGCTGAGCCTGGCGCTGCGGGCCCGTCGCCACACGACCTGAGAGCAGGCCCTGGGGGCCCGCCTCGTCAGCGCACCCGCCCCGTCGCCAGCGGCTGCGCCAACTCGTCGTAGACGCTGAGCACATGGGCGATCGTGTCGTCCTCGGTGGGCCAGCCCGCCGCCTGCACCCGCCCGGCCTCGGCGAGCCGGGCGCGCTCGGCCGGATCCCCGAGCAGCCTCACGACCGTACGGGCGAGGGCCTCGGCGTCGCCGTAGGGCACCAACGCGGCTGCCGCACCGACCAGTTCGGGTACGCCGCCGACCGCGGTGGCGACGAGCGGCACCCCCGCGCGCAGCGCCTCCTGCGCCAGCGGGGAGCGGCCCTCCCACCGGCTCGGCAGCAGGGCCAGGTCGGCGGCGGCGAGCAACTCCCCCACGCCGTCCCGGCTTCCGATGAGCGTGACGGGCAGCTCCTCGCCCCTGATCCGGCGTTGGAGAGCGCCCCGGTCGCGCACCTCCCCCGCGATGGCGAGCAGCGGCACGGGCTCCAGAGACCGCCAGACGCGGGCCGCGTCCAGCAGGACGTCGAAGCCCTGGTGCGGTACGAGACTGCCGACGGCCACCAGCAACGGCCGGTCCAGCGCCCCCAGTTCGGCCCGCGCCTTGCCCCCGTCGGCGACGCCGGCCGGGCGCGGGCGCGGGATGGCCACGGGGGCGAACCGGGCATCGCGGGCGCCCCGCTCGCGGGCCCGGTCCACCAAGTCGGACGTGGGGGCGAGGACCACGGCCGCCGCCCGTGCGGCGCGCCTCTCCAGCAGGTGCAGGATCTGGCGGCGGGCGCCTTCCGCGTACCGCCGCGTGTGCCAGGTCATCACCAGGGGCACGGCTCGGCCGCTCAGCGCGAGGGCGGTGCGGGCGGCCGTGTGGAGTCCATGGGCGTGGACGACGTCCGCACCCGCGCAGGCGGCCCGCAGGGCGGCGACGGCGGCCGGGTCGCTGCGCCGGGGCACCGGAAGGAACCGGGCCCCGGTCGCCGTGAAGTCGTGGGCACGGTCCACCGCGGACGGGGCGCAGACGGTCACCCGCACCCCACGCGCCACCAGCCCGGCGGCCAGCGAACCGACGTGCGCGCTGCTGCCCGCACTGCCGCCGCCCAGGACTTGGACCGTACGCAGTTGTGACACGTTGATTGGCTCCCCGGGGCTCCGGAGTCGGCGGAAAGTACAGCGCCAAGGATGCCAGCCCGTACGCGCGTTCTGGACCGCCGTAACGTTGCTGCCGCGCTCCGGGCGACAACCGACCACACCGCACCACCCTCACGGGTGAATATCGAGGCGCGAGGTTGTCGCCACCCGCCCGCCGGAAGCACGTACGGGCGGCGTACGGGCGGCGTACGGGCGGCGTACGGGCGGCGTACGGGCGGCGTGCGGGCGGGCGGAATCCCCCGCCCGTACCCGTACGGCCGCCACGAGCGGCTATTCGGCGCGGGCCGTGGCCAGCAGCTCCTCGGCGTGGGCGCGGGCGGTCTCGGAGTCCTCCTGGCCCGCCAGCATCCGGGACAGCTCCCGGACCCGGTCCTCGCCCTCCAGGACCGTGACGCCACTGCGGGTCACCGAGCCGTCCACGGTCTTCTCGACCAGCAGCTGCCGGTCGGCGAAGGCCGCCACCTGCGGCAGATGGGTCACGACCACCACCTGGGCGGACCGGGCGAGCTTGGCGAGCCGCCGGCCGACCTCGACCGCCGCCTTGCCGCCGACGCCCGCGTCGACCTCGTCGAAGAGATAGGTCGGTACGGGGTCGGAGCCCGCGAAGACGACCTCGACCGCGAGCATCACCCGGGACAGCTCACCGCCCGAGGCGCCCTTGGCGATCGGCCGGGGCTGGGCCCCGGGGTGCGGGGCGAGCAGCAGCTCGACCTCGTCCGCGCCGGAGGGGCCGTAGGCGACGCTGCGCCCGCCGATGTCGATGCCGGACGCCTCGTCCGCCGCCTCCGTCTGCCGGATGGCGAAGGAGACCCGGGCGTGCGGCATGGCGAGCGAGGCCAGCTCGCCCGTCACCGCCTCGGCGAACCGGTCGGCCGCCTCCGTGCGCGCATCGGTCAACGCCTGTCCTAGCACGGAGAGTTCGGCCCGCAGCCCGTCGCGCTCCGCGGTCAGTTCACCGATGCGCTCGTCGTCGCCCTCCAGCTCGGTGAGCCGGCCGGCGCCCTCCTGGGCCCAGGCGAGCACGGCCGTGATGTCCGTGCCGTACTTCCGGGTCAGCGTGGTCAGCGCGGCCCGGCGCTCCTCCACGGCGGCCAGCCGCAGCGGGTCGGCCTCCAGCTGGTCGGCGTACCCGGCCAGCTCGCCGGAGACATCGGCGATCAGGATGGAGATCTCCCCGATCCGGTCGGCCAGCGCGGCCAGTGCCGGATCATGGGCCCGCACAGCTTCCAGGGCCTGCCCGGCGGCGGCGACCACGGTCGTGGCGTCGACGCTCTCCGGATCCTCCGGGTTCCCCGCCAGCGCGGTGTGGGCGAGGGAGGCGGCGGAGGCGAGGGCCTCGGCGTGCCCGAGCCGCTCCGCCTCGGCGGCCAGCTCGACGTCCTCGCCCGGCAACGGCTCGACGGCGGCGACCTCGTTCAGGCCGAAACGCAGGAGATCCGCCTCCTGGGCCCGCTCCCGGGCCCGGGTGGTCAGCTCCTCCAAGGTCGCGGCGACCGTCCGCAGCCGCCGGTAGGCCGCCGTGTACGCGGCGAGCGGGACCGCCACACCGTCCCCGGCGTACCGGTCGAGCGCCCCCCGCTGCCGCGCGGGCTTGAGCAGCCCCTGCTGGTCGGTCTGACCGTGCACGGCGACGAGCTCGTCGGCCAGCTCGGTCAGGACCCCCACCGGCACGGATCTGCCGCCGAGATGGGCCCGTGAGCGTCCTTCCGCCGAGACCGTACGGCTGATGAGCAGCGCGCCGTCGTCGAGTTCGGCCCCGGCCTCCTCGGCCCGCAGCGCCGCCGCGTCGCCCTCGGACACCGTGATCCTGCCCTCGACGACCGCGGCCTTGGCCCCGACCCGTACGAGAGCGGGGTCCGCTCGCCCGCCGAGCAGCAGCCCGAGGCTCGTGACGACCATGGTCTTGCCCGCGCCGGTCTCACCCGTGACCGCGGTGAAACCGGGTGACAGCTCCACCACCGCGTCGTCGATGACTCCGAGCGACCGTATCCGCATCTCCTCCAACACGGACATGACCTTACGAGGTCCCGGGCCGGGCGCGCGACGGCCCCCGCTCCCGGATTCACTCTCCCGGGGGTCGCGGGGGCCGTGGGGCGTCCTCGGACCGTCAGTGGGGCGCGCCCCGCCAGCCCGAGACGGGCAGCGCGAACTTCGCCACCAGCCGGTCGGTGAACGAGGCCTGGTGCAGCCGCGCCAGCCGTACGGGCACCGCACCGCGCCGCACCTCGACCCGCGCCCCGGCGGGCAGCTCCACGGTCCGCCGCCCGTCGCACCAGAGCACCCCGTGCGGGGTGTGCGGCTGGACCTCGACCGCGAGCACCGACGTGGGCGAGGTCACCAGCGGCTTGGCGAACAGCGCGTGGGCGCTGATCGGAACCATCAGCAGCGCCTCGACCTCGGGCCAGACGACGGGCCCGCCCGCCGAGAAGGCGTACGCGGTCGAACCGGTCGGGGTCGCGCAGACGATCCCGTCGCAGCCGAACCCGGTGACCGGACGGCCGTCGATCTCCAGGACCACTTCGAGCATCCGCTCGGGCGACACCTTCTGCACGGCCGCCTCGTTGAGCGCCCAGTCGGTGTGCACGACGTCGCCGTTGCTGTGCACGACGACGTCGATCGTCATCCGCTCCTCGACCTCGTAGTCGCGGGTGACGACCCGGGAGACCACCTGATCGAGGTCGTCGCGCTCGGCCTCGGCGAGGAAGCCGACGCGCCCCAGGTTGACACCGAGCATCGGCACCCCGGAGGCGCGGGAGAACTCCGCGCCACGCAGCAGGGTGCCGTCACCGCCGAGGACGATCAGCAGCTCGCAGCCGTCCACGGCCGACGGGCTGGTGTCGGTGACCGTCTCCACGGTGTCCGGCAGCGGCAGATCGGCCGCCTCGGTCGCCGAGACCCGCACGCCCAGCCCGTTGCGCAACAGCCCCTGCACGACGAGCTCCGCGCTGCGGATCGCGGCCGGCCGGCCGGTGTGCGCCAAAAGGAAGACAGTTCGTGCCGTATTCGTGGTCACATTCGTCGTCAACGAGGCCCCTCCGCCACTGCACGGTCGACATCCGCGGGGTCCAGCTCAGGTGCGCCGGCCCGCAGCCACAGAAAGTACTCGACGTTCCCCGACGGGCCGGGCAGCGGACTGGCCGTCACCCCCCGTACACCGAGACCGAGCCCCCAGGCCCGGCGCGCCACTTCGCGCACGGCTTCGGCGCGCAGCTCCGGGCTCCGCACCACTCCGCCGCTGCCGAGCCGCTCCTTGCCCACCTCGAACTGCGGCTTGACCATGAGGACCAGATCGGCCTCGGGCCCGGCGCACCGGGCGAGGGCGGGCAGCACGAGGCCCAGCGGGATGAACGACAGATCCCCCACCACCAGGTCGACCGCCTCCCCGTCGATGGCCTCCAACGTCAACTCCCGCACGTTGGTGCGGTCCTTGACGACGACCCGTTCATCGGACTGCAACGACCACGCGAGCTGCCCGTAGCCGACGTCGACGGCGACGACCTGCCGGGCCCCGGCCCGCAGCAGCACGTCGGTGAACCCGCCGGTCGACGCCCCCGCGTCCAGCGCCCGCCGCCCCTGGACGGTCAGTCCGAGCGGCACGAAGGCGGCGAGCGCCCCGGCCAGCTTGTGGCCGCCGCGCGAGACGTACTCCGGATCGCCGTCGTCCTTGGTCACGACGATCGCGGCGGCCGTCTCGACCTGGGTGGCGGGTTTGGTCGCGGTGGTGCGGCCGACGGTGACGCGCCCCGCGGCGATCAGCTGGCTCGCGTGCTCGCGCGAGCGGGCGAGCTTGCGGCGTACCAGCTCGGCGTCGAGGCGGCGACGTGCCACTCCTGCCACGTTCGGTTCAGCTCCTGTTGTCGTGATGCGTGTGCTGCGAAGGTGTGGGTACGGGACCGGATGCGGCGGCCGGACGGGCGTCCAGCGAGGTCAGCTCGGCCCGCAGCCCACGGTGTACATCCTCGTACACCTCGATGTGCCCGTCCGCCGGGAGGTGGTCCGCATCGGCCAGGCGCTCCAGCCGGGCGTCCACCGCTCCATGGCCGGTGGGGGTGCGCACGACCCCCAGGGGCACGGGCTCGACGGGCTCGAAGGGCTCGAAAGAGGGCACGCCGAGGCCCGGCCCCCCGGTGTCGGGCGTGCCCGCCACCGGCCCGTCCACCGCCGGGTCCGACTCGTCGGGCGTGCTCACGGGCGGTGTCCCCGCCTCCGGCGTCCAGTCGCTCATGCCGAAACGCTACATCGGCGGGCCGGTGTACCGTCGAGCACGATGGCGACCATGGCTGAGTGCCGCAGCGCACTGACAAGACTTTCCGACAACCTCGCAGCCGCCGAGGGCGACGTGCGCGGCGCGGCCGCCCTCGACCGCTCGCTGAGCTGTCACATCAAGGACCTCGACGTCACGTTCACCGGCAGGCTGGCCGACGGCCGGATCCAGGTGCGGGACACGGTCGAGGGCCCGCCCCGGGAGAAGGCCGAGATCAGGCTCGCGATGACGGGCGACGACCTGGTGGCACTGGTGGACGGCGACCTGAACTTCGCGAAGGCGTGGGGCTCGGGCCGCGTACGCCTGGAGGCGGGCTTCCGCGACCTGCTGAAACTGAGATCGCTGCTGTAGGCGTTTCGAGCCCGTCCCGGCCCGCACCGTCAAGGACGAGCGACGGCACCATCAAGCCCGTCCGGCGATTGAGGACAAAGCGCCCGCCGGGGCGCGCCCCGCACCCGCCGCCGTGCCCCCGGCCCACCTCTTACGCGGCGACCTTCCGAGCCTTACGGGCGGCGGGCACCACCAGCGGCGTCCCCGTCTCCGGATCGTCGATCACCTGGCACCGCATCCCGAACACCCGCTCCACCAGCGCCGCGTCGACCACCTCCGAGGGCGGTCCCTCCGCGACGATGTCCCCGTCCCGCATCGCGATGAGATGCGTGGCGTACCGCGCGGCGTGGTTCAGGTCGTGCAGCACCGCGACCAGCGTGCGCCCCTGCGTCTCGTGCAGCTCCGCGCACAGGTCGAGGACGTCGATCTGGTGCTGGATGTCGAGGTACGTCGTCGGCTCGTCGAGCAGCAGCAGCGGCGTCTGCTGGGCCAGCGCCATGGCGATCCAGACCCGCTGGCGCTGACCGCCGGACAGTTCGTCGACATAGCGATCGGCCAGCTCGGCGACTCCGGTGGACTCCATGGCCTCGCCGACGACCCGCTCGTCCTCCGGCGACCACTGCCGCAGCAGCCCCTGGTGGGGGTAGCGGCCGCGGGCGACGAGGTCGGCGACGGTGATCCCGTCGGGGGCTATGGAGGACTGCGGCAGCAGCCCCAGCGTCCGGGCGACCTTCTTCGCCGGCAGCTGGTGGATGGTCTGCCCGTCCAGCAGCACCTGCCCCCGGCTCGGCTTCAGCATCCGGGCCAGGGCCCGCAGCAGGGTCGACTTGCCGCAGGCGTTGGGACCGACGATCACGGTGAAGGAGTTGTCGGGAATCTCCACCGAGAGGTTCTCGGTGATGACCCGCTGGTCGTAGCCGAGGGTCACCGATTCCGCGGTGAGGCGCTGCATGGTCGTACTCCCGGAGTCGGTGAGGTGGAGCGGCACGGCACGGGGCACGGGCAGACCACCGAGCAGCGCCAAGTTAGGTTAACCTATCTTCCTCTTCGCGCCACTGGTCGCGGCCCGCAGCCCCAGGCCCTCGACACCCTCAACACCTTCGCGTCCCAAGGGCGTCGGGCAACGCCGGGCCCGGTGCGAGCGGGTAGCCCAGGGCCGGTCCGCCAGGCCGCCGGGGATCCGGTTCAGAGCCCGAGCCCGGAGAGGGCCTTCCCCGTCCCCAGCCCGCACACACCCGGACCGGCGAAGGCCCAGGCCGCCGCGCAGAGCGCCCGCAGCCCGTCGAGCGCCTCGCCCTCGCCCTCCAGGGCCAGCTCACCCCCGCGCACGGCGGCCGTCCAGCCCCCGCACCGGTACGCGTCACCGGCGGGCGTCACCTCGGGCTGCCCGGTCAGCAGCCCCCGCAGGTCCCGGTCCACATAGGTCGGGCGGTGCTGCGGCGGGGCGGCCAGCAGCTGCGCCGCGTCGGTCACCCCGGTCAGCACCAGCAGCGAGTCCACGCCCCCGTTGGACGCGCCCTCGATGTCCGTGTCCAGCCGGTCCCCGACGACGATCGGCCGCTTCGCCCCGGTCCGCAGCACGGTCTCGCGGTGCATCGGCGGCAACGGCTTCCCGGCGACCTGCGGCTCGGCCCCGGTGGCGATCCGAACGACCTCGACCGCGGCCCCGTTGCCGGGCGCGATGCCCCGGGCGCCCGGGATGGTCAGGTCGGTGTTGGACGCGAACCACGGCAGCCCGCGCCGGATCGCGTAGCTCGCCTCGGCGAACCGCCCCCACGCCATGTCCGGTCCGCCGTAGCCCTGGACCACCGCCGCCGGGTCGTCGTCCGCCGACTCCACCGGCACCAGTCCGCGCTCACGCAGCGCGACCCGCAGCCCTTCGCCGCCGATCGCCAGCACCCGTGCCCCGGGCGGAAGCTGGTCGGCGACCAGCCGGGCGACGGCCTGGGCGGAGGTGATCACGTCGGAGGGTTCGGCGGGCACCCCGAGCTCCGTCAGGTGCTCCGCCACCGCGTCCGGCGTGCGCAGCGCGTTGTTGGTGACGTACGCGAGGTGCATGCCCCCGGCCCGCGCCCGAGCCAGCGATTCCACGGCGTGGCCGATGGCCTCGCCGCCCGCGTACACGACCCCGTCGAGGTCGAGGAGAGCCGTGTCGTACGCCTCGCTCAGCGCCGTACCGCTCCCCGCCGGCCGGGACCTGTCCTGCTGGTGGCTCATATGACTCGCTCCTCTTCCATGCGTTCTGCCCCGATCATCGCGCATGCCCTCTGCACACATACGATGCCCTGATGAACACTTCAGGCCCCGTCGACCAGGGACTGCGGCTTTCCCCGTTCCGCGGACTGCGTTACGTCCCCGAGCGGGTCGGCAGCCTCGCCGCCGTGACGTCGCCCCCGTACGACGTGGTCGTCAGGCCCGACGGGCTGCACCACCTGGAGTCCGCGGATCCGCACAACATCGTGCGCCTCATCCTCCCCCAGGCCGACACCGCCGGGGACCGGCACCGGCAGGCGGCCGCCACCCTGGACCGCTGGCTGACCGAGGGCGTCATCGCCCCGGACCCGGACCCGGTGCTGTACGTCTACGAGCAGCGGAACGACGAGATCCTCCAGCGGGGCCTGATCGGCGCCCTGGCCCTCTCCCCCGCCTCCGAGGGCATCGTGCTGCCCCACGAGGACGTCATGGACGACGTCGTCGCGGACCGCGCGGAGCTGATGCGTACGACAGGGGCCCATCTGGAGCCGCTGCTGCTGACCTACCGCGGCGAGCCGGGCGCACCCGCCGGGGCGGCAGCGGTGATCGAGCGCACGGTCCTGCGGGAACCGCTGCTCGCCACCACGACGGAGGACGGCTTCCGGCACCGTCTCTGGGCCGTGACGGACCCGGCCGAACGGAGCGCGATCGCGTCGGACCTCGCCCGGCACCAGGCGCTCATCGCGGACGGCCACCACCGCTGGGCCACCTACCTCCGGCTCCAGCGGGAACAGACCGCGCCCGGGCCGTGGGACCGCGGCCTCGTCCTCCTCGTCGACACGGCCCGCCACCCCCTCCAGGTCCGCGCCATCCACCGGCTGCTGCGCGGGCTGCCGGTCTCCCGGGCCCTGGAAGCGCTGAACGGCCTCTTCCGCGTCCGGCAGGTCGAGGGGCCGCTCCCCCGCGCCCTCGACGCGCTGGCCCGAGCCGCGGCCGGCGGCAACGCGTTCCTCCTCACCGGCGACGGCGGATTCCACCTGGTGGACCGCCCCGACCCGGCCCTGCTGGCCCGCACCATCCGGACGGACCGCCCCGACGCCTGGCGCGCCCTGGACGCGACGGTCCTGCACTCCACGCTGCTCGACGACGTGTGGAGGATCCCCGACGCACCGGAGCACATCGGCTACATCCACGACACCGCGGCAGCCGTCGAGCAGGCGGAACGCCTCGACGGCACGGCGGTCCTGATGCATCCCGTACGCGAAGAGGTCGTCCGGGACCTGGCCCGGCAGGGCGTCACCATGCCCCGCAAGTCGACGTCGTTCGGCCCGAAGCCGGCCACGGGTCTGGTCATGCGAAGCCTCGCCCTCGACTGATCCGCGAAGCTGCCCGGGATCGTCAGACCGATACGGAACGTGAAGAGGGGCGGCACTCCGGTCGGAGTGCCGCCCCTCTTCAGCAGCTGCTAAGCCTTGACCGAACCGTCCCCGGAACCGTCCTGATCCTCGTCCCGCTCGTCATCGAGGTCGGCGTCGTCACGCACGTCGTCCTCGTGGTCGAGGTCTCCGGACGCGACCTCGTCGACCGTGTCCTCCTCGGCCGTCTCGTCGTCACCGAGGGCGTCGACGAACTCCACGCCGTCCAGCGCTGCGAGCCGGTCCGACGCATCGGTGGAACCGTCCTTGTCGGCCTCCAGCGCCTTCCCGAACCACTCCCGCGCCTCGTCCTCGCGCCCCGCCTCCAGCAGGGCGTCCGCGTACGCGTAGCGAAGTCGCGGCGTCCACGGCTGCACCGAGTTGGACGCGAGTTCGGGGCTCTGGAGCGTCACGATGGCGGCGTCGATCTGGCCCATGTCACGGCGGGCCCCAGCAGCCACCAGTCGCATCTCGACCTGTCCGGCCTTGTCCAGCTTCTGCACCTCGGGTTCGCCGGCCATGGCCATCGCCCGCTCGGGACGCCCGAGCCCACGCTCGCAGTCCGCCATGACGGGCCACAGGTCCACGGACCCGGTCATCCGCCGGGTCGCCCGGAACTCGGCGAGCGCCTCGGCGTACTTCTGCGTCGCATACGCCGCGAACCCGGCCGCCTCACGCACAGCGGCGACGCGGGACGCGAGCCGGAGGGCGATACGGGCGTACGCGTACGCCTCCTCGGGGTCCTCGTCGATCAGCCGGGCCACCATGACCAGGTTGCGCGCGACATCCTCGGCAAGGGTCTTCGGCAGGCTCATGAGCTCCTGGCGTACGTCCTTGTCGATCTCGTCGCCCGTGACGTCGTCCGGAATCGGCAGCCGCTTGATCGGCTCACGATCGCGGTCGCCGCCCCGGTCATCGCGGCCCCGGAAGCCACCACGGTCACGGTCGTCGCGCTGACCGCCGCGGTATCCGCCCCGGTCCCTGTCCCCGCCCCGGTTGTCGTCACGGCGGAAGCCGCCGCCGGAGCCTCCGCCGCGGTTGTCGTCGCGGCGGAACCCACCGCCGGAGGGCCGGTCGTCGTCACGACGCGGGCCACGCGGCCGGTCGTCACGACGCTCGAAGCCCCCGCTCGGACGGCCACCACGGTCATCACGCTGCTGACCACCCCGGTACCCACCACGGTCGTCATCGCGACGAGGCCCACGATCACGGTCCCCGCCCCGGTTGTCGTCACGGCGGAAGCCGCCGCCGGAGCCCCCGCCCCGATTGTCATCCCGACGGAACCCACCACCGGAGCCACCGCCCCGGTTGTCATCCCGACGGAAACCGCCGCCGGAACCTCCGCCCCGGTTGTCGTCACGGCGGAAACCGCCGCCGGAACCTCCGCCGCGGTTGTCGTCGCGGCGGAAGCCGCCGCCGGAGGGCCGGTCGTCCTCACGGCGCGGGCCACGCGGCCGGTCGTCACGGCGCTCGAAGCCCCCGCTCGGACGGCCACCACGGTCATCACGCTGCTGACCACCCCGGTACCC
>NZ_JBIRKB010000007.1:230071-450493 GCF_044329855.1 Streptomyces sp. NPDC017520 | reverse complement strand
GCCACCCGCTATGACAAAACCCGCGAGTCCTACCAGGCGGCCGTCACCATCGCCTCAATCCTGCTTTGGATCTGACCTTTGAAGACGACCTCTAGCAGCGTAGCGACCCGCGACCCCACTCTGTGATGGATTCGCTACGGAACGAAGCGATGCCCCGCACGTCGACGCACCCTGAGAAGGCAGGCCCCATGAAGCACGTCCTCGCCCGGCTCCTGAAGCCGGTGCTGAGCTTCCTGACCACCGCACCACGCCAACGGCATCCGCTGGACACCTGTGCGGACGTCCACCCCTACTCCTGCGACTACGTCGGCGGTCCGACCGCATACCGCACCGGTGAGCGCCCTCCCCGGGGCGAGGACAGCCCGCTGGTACGCCCGTACTTCGTGGCGCACGAACGCCAGGTGGCCGAGGAGCTGGCGGCCGAGCGGCGGCGGCAGCGCAGGCGCGGCGGAAGGCTCTGGATCGCGGTGCGCGGGGTGGACCTGGCGGTCGGTTCCGGCTGTGAAAGCGGGGCCGCCGCATGAGGGCCGCCGGGGAGGACGCCTCCGTGGTGCGGCTGCTGCCCTGGAGCGGCACGGGAGGGAAACCCTGTTACGTCGTGGGGGACGGCACTGGTTACGTGTCGCGGGCGGCCGACGACGTGGAGGAGATCCAGCTCGACATGGCGGACGAACTACTCGGACACGCCGCCGACCTGCTGGCCGAGACGGACGCGACCGCTCCGCAACTCCACTTTCTCGCCGCCCGGTTGAGTGAGTCCCTGGTACAGGTCAAACGGGTCGCGGAGAGCAGGGGCTCCCGGTTGGAAGCGACACTCCCTCGGGCGGATGGGCCAGATCAGCCATAGGCGACCGGTCGCCCGAGAGTTTCGGAGTCGGCCATCGAGGGAGAGGGGAAGAGAGGGAGAAGCGACGGTGGCCGTCCGGTAGCGCCGGCGGTCGGGGAAGGGGAGAGGGCGGGCCGCGATCCCCTGTCAGGTCCGCCGCGCGCTGCTCGCCAGGCGGTCCGCGAACGCGACGACCAGGTCGCGCAGTTCGGCGGGACGTTCGATGACGAACGGCAGGTCGAGGGAGGCGAGGACCGGCGGCAGCCAGTCGAGCCGCTCCGCTCGGATCTCGACGCGCAGCCAGCGCTCGGTCACGGGATCCATGCCCTCCACCTGCTCGGCCTCGGCCTCCTCCACCCTCGCGACGCTCGCGGGCAGCCGGGCCCGGATCTGCTCGACCGTCCCGTGGACCCGCACGGTCACCTCGTACCGGTAGTCCGCAGTGGCGAAGCCGGACAGGAGCCGTTCCGCCGGGTCCGGTCCGGCGGGTTCCTCGAAGGACCCCGGCAGGGCCCTCGCGTCCGCGATGCGGTCGAGCCGCAGGTTCCGGTCCTCCCCGCTCGCCGGGTCGCCGCCGGTGACGTACCACCGGCCGGAATGGACCACGATCCCGTACGGATGCAGCGTGCGGTCGCTGCGCCGGCCCTCACGGTCGGTGTACCTGATCGCGACCGGCCTGCGGTGGCGCACCGCGTCGGCGAGGGTGAGCAGCACTTCGGCGTCCGGGGCGTCGAACGAGCCGGACGGGGCGGTGAGGGCGAGGGACTCCAGCACCGTGTCGAGGCGGCGGGCCAGCCGCGCGGGCAGCACCCGCCGGATCTTGGCCGCGGCCGTCTCGCTCGCGGTGGCCGCCCCCGTGGTCAGCCCCGCCCGGCCCCCGGCGATCAGCCCGAGCAGCACGGCGAGCGCTTCGTCGTCGTCGAACATCAGCGGAGGCAGGCGGTGTCCGGGAGCGAGTCGATAGCCGCCGTACCGGCCGCGCACCGGCTCGACCGGGAGGTCGAGATCGATCAGCTGGTTCACGTAGCGCCGCACCGTGCGCCCGTCGACGCCGAGCCGCTCGGCCAGTTCGGTCGTCGTCCGGGTGCCGCCCGACTGGAGCAGTTCCAGCAGGGTGAGCACCCGGCCGGTGGGCCGGTACGTCGTCGAGGTCCGGGGCATGCTCGAAGTCTAGGCCGGATACCGGGCGGATTCTGTCCGCTATAAGTTCTAACGTACGAAGTCCGGGAGCCGGGCCACCGGTTCCGAGGCCCCACCCGCCGACACAGGGAGCTCACCATGGACTTCGCCTCCATCCGCGTCATCACCAGCGACGTCGCACGTCTCGTCGCGTTCTACGAGAAGGCCACCGGCCTCCCGGCGTCCTGGTCCACCGAGGACTTCGCCGAGATCAGGACCCCCGGCGCCACGCTCGCCATCGGCAGCACCCGTACGGTTTCGCTGTTCGCACCGGACTCCGCACGCCCGGCCGACAACCACAGCGTGATCATCGAGTTCCTGGTCGAGGACGTGGACCGCGTGTACGAGAACCTGACCGGACACGTCTCCGAGTTCGTCAAGGAGCCCACCACCATGCCGTGGGGCAACCGGTCGCTGCTCTTCCGGGACCCCGACGGCAACCTCGTGAACTTCTTCACGCCGGTCACTCCGGCGGCCGTGGCGAAGTTCGCCCGCTGAGGGCCTCCCTGTCGGCTCCGGGCCGCGCCTTCGGCCCCGCTTTCGTACGCGCCTTCGGCCCCTCTTCGGTACGGGCCTTCGGCGACATGAACAGCGTCGCCGCCAGCGCCAGGAGCAGCAGCCCCGCGCAGACGTACCCGGAGACCTGCACGCCGACCGCCATCGCCTCGCGGGCCGCCTGAGCCGCCGATGCCGTGCGCGGCTCCGCGGCGAGGGTCTCGATCACCGATCCCGCGCTCTCCGTCACCACGCTCCCGAGGCGTTCCGCTTCGTCCGCCGGGACTCCGTCCCGGGTGAGCCGTTCGGTCATTCCGGAGGCCAGGGTGCTGAAGAACAGCGTGGTCAGGAGGGCGATGCCGAGGGCGGACCCGAGCTCGCGGGCCGCGCTCTGGATGCCCGACGCCTGGCCTCCGCTGCGTTCCGGTACGTCCACGAGGACGATGTTGGTGACCTGCGCCGTGGCGAAGCCGACGCCGATCCCGTACACGAACAGGGCGAGGGCGATGAGCCACCAGGAGCTGTCCGTGGACGCGGTCAGGGCCAGCAGCGCCAGCCCGGCGGCCTCCAGGCCCAGGCCGATCCGGACCTGGGCGAGCGCGGGCACCGTCGCGGCCATCGGGAAGCTCGCCCCGGAGGCGGCGAAGCTGCCCGCGGCCAGGGCGACGAGGGCGAGGCCCGCCTCGAACGCGCTGTAGCCGAGGGCGAACTGCAACCAGAGCGGCAGCACCGCGATGATGCCGAACTCCCCGAGGCCGACCATCAGCGTGACGAAGTTGCCGTTGCGGAACGAGCGGATGGAGAGCAGCCACACGTCCATCAGCGGCTCGTCGCCCGCCCGGCTCAGCACGGCCTGCCTGCGCCAGAACACGCCCAGCGCCAGGACGGACAGGAGCAGGGCGACGAACACCGGCGAGAGCCCGCCGGACCAGGAGAAGTCTCCGATCTCCAGCGGTTCGGTCGTCATCAGCCAGCCATGAGTACGTCCCTCGATCAGCACGAACGCGAGAAGCCCCAGCCCCACCGCCGACAGCGCCGCGCCGACGCCGTCGATACGGCCCCGGGCGTGGGGCGACGCGTCCAGGTACCGGAGGACCCCCACCACGATGAGGGCGACCAGCGGAATGTTGATACCGAAGGCCCACCGCCAGGAGAAGTCGGCGAGCCATCCGCCCAGCAGTGGGCCCACGGCCGCCGCCGCTCCGATGGTCGAGCCCCACACGGCGAACGCCTGACCGCGCGCCCGGCCCGTGAACGTGGCGTTCAGCAGGGCCAGCGAGGTGGGCAGCATCATCGCTCCGCCGACACCCTGGACGGACCGGGCGAGGATCAGCAGGCCGCCGCCGGGGGCCAGCGCGGCCAGCAGGCTCGTCACGCCGAAGACGGCGAGGCCCAGCAGGAAGATCCGGCGTGCGCCGTACAGGTCGCTGAGGCGTCCGGTGACCAGCAGGAGCGCCGCGAACGTGATCGCGTACGACTCCTGGATCCACTGGGCCTCCGACGAGCCGATGGAGAGGTCCTCGATGATCGGCGCGAGGATCACGTTGACGATCGTCAGATCGACGACGATCAGGGCCACGCCGAGCGCCACGGCGACGAGGCCGAGCCACTGACGTGGTGTGGGAGGGATTTCCGCTGGTTCGGGCACAGTGCTTCTACTCCCCGAATTGCTTTGCCGCAAAGAAAGATACCTTTGTGGCAAAGGTAAATGTGGCGGGGTAGGTTGTCAAAGCGGGCGGTGGGGGACGCGGCCGGAGGGCCCGCGACGGAACCGGGACCGGAAGAGAGCGGGGCAGCGCCAATGCCGAACGGGCACGGAGCCGACGGGAACGTCACGGTGGACGGGAACGGCCCGGTGGACGGGGACGTCCCGGTGGGCGGGGACGGCGCGGTCGACCACGAGACGCCGCGGGTCGACCGTGTGATGGACGGCCTGCGCGCCTTCGGGGCCAACTACACCGAGTTCACCCGCCGTTTCGCGGCCTGGCTCGGGCTGCACTCCACCGATGCCGCCGCCCTGGTCGAGATCCTCTACGCGGAGGACCAGGGCGCACCCCTGTCGCCGGCCCGGCTCAGCGAGCGCGTCTCGCTCTCCTCCGGCGCGACCGCCATCCTCCTCAAGCGGCTCGAACAGGCGGGACACATCGTCCGCACCCGCGAGAGCACCGACCGCCGGGTGGTGACCCTGCGCAGCAGCCCCGACATCCGGCCGAGGGCCATCGCGTTCTTCGGCCCGTACTCCGAGCGGATGGCCGAGGCGATGGCCGCCTACTCCCCGCAGGAGATCCAGCGGTTCGAGCAGTTCCTCGGCGGGCTGCGCTCGACCATGGACACCCTGCTGGCCAACGAGTACCGGGACGGCGGACCCGGCCCCCGTACCCCCGTCTCCCCCTGACCGTCTGTGCTGAGGACGGGGACGCCGGCCCCTGCTCCCCCGAAGAGCCCGTCCGCTACGACCGCGCCGCGTAGCCCGCCCCCGGGCCGCGTAGCCCATCCCCGCCCGCGTAGCCCGCCCCCGGGCCGCGAACCGCCCTGTCAGTGCCACCCGGTAGCGTCGGGTCATGTCCAACATGGCCGTCCTCCAGGGTGTCCTGGAGCGGATCTCACCTCACCAACCAAACGCGACCTGGGTCAGGACGAGGTTGGGTGCTCTCCTGGACGGACGCGGGGAGTCGGCACCCCTGCCGCCGTACACGCCGACTGCGGTTCGGTTTCCACGGCCAATTCCCTGACGGTGACCGCGGGCCCTGACTTGCCGTCCAGCGCGACCTCGAAGGCGAAGCACCCCGTCACAAGTGTCTCGCCGGCGAGGAAGGCCCCCGGTCCGACGCCCAACAGCTCTGCCGTCACCGTGAGGTCAGAGCCCTGCCGCTCGACGCCGACCAGGCCTTGGGCCGGCTTTCCCCGTGGGAAGACTTGAGCGATCTCGCTGTCGTCCAGCACACCGTCGGCTGCCGCCCCGGCGAGCCTCTCCTGCCGAGTCTCAGCAGCACTCCGCATATCGGCGCGGGCCTTCGCCTCGGCGCGGTCATCCGCCGTGGCCAGCCAGACCCACAGCCCGATGAGACACACAAGAAGCAGCACGAGCACGGCCAGGCAGCCGTCGAGCAGATACCCCCGGGCTGTTCCCCTGCGCACCCCGTCGCGTCTTCCCATGGCCTGAGCATGCAGGCGTCGAGACGTGCCAGGGAGGCGCGATTCCAAGTCGTTATCTCACGAGGACAGGCCGGCTGCCGCCACACACCGGACATCCACCTCGCGGAACACGGTCGAGTCCGCTCTGTCGGCGGCGGGCGGTAGCCTCCCAGAGACAGCGGAGACCGGATGAGCAGGTGGGGCGGTGCCCGGTAGGGGAGTTGACGCCAAGCGGGGCAACCGCGAAGGCGTCTGTGAGGTCACTGGCGTCCTGGAGCGGATCACCTACGCCAACGAGGAGAACGGGTACACGGTCGCCCGCGTCGACACCGGACGCGGAGCCGGGGACCTCCTCACCGTCGTCGGCGCGCTGCTCGGCGCGCAGGTCGGCGAATCGCTGCGGATGGAGGGCCGTTGGGGCTCGCACGCGCAGTACGGCAAGCAGTTCACCGTGGAGAACTACACCACCGTGCTGCCCGCCACCATCCAGGGCATCCGCCGCTATCTCGGCTCCGGGCTGATCAAGGGGATCGGCCCGGTGATGGCCGACCGAATCACCACCCATTTCGGCGTCGACACCCTCGACATCATCGAGCAGGAGCCGAAGCGCCTGGTCGAGGTCCCCGGCCTCGGCCCCAAACGCACGAAGATGATCGCGACCGCCTGGGAGGAGCAGAAGGCGATCAAGGAGGTCATGGTCTTCCTCCAGAGCGTCGAGGTCTCCACCTCCATCGCCGTCCGCATCTACAAGAAGTACGAGGACGCCTCGATCTCCGTCGTGAAGAACCAGCCCTACCGGCTGGCCGCCGACGTCTGGGGCATCGGCTTCCTCACCGCCGACCGGATCGCCCAGGCCGTCGGCATTCCGCACGACAGCCCCGAGCGGGTCAAGGCCGGCCTCCAGTACGCCCTGTCCCAGTCCTCCGACCAGGGGCACTGCTACCTCCCCGAGGAGCGGCTCATCGCGGACGGCGTCAAGCTGCTCCAGGTCGACACCGGGCTGGTCATCGAGTGCCTGGCCGAGCTGGCCGCCGATCCGGAGGGCGTCGTACGGGAGAAGGTGCCGTCCCCCGAGGGCGGCGAACCGATCACCGCTGTCTACCTCGTCCCCTTCCACCGGGCCGAGCTGTCCCTCGCCGGGCAGGTCCGCCGCCTGCTCAACACCGGCGAGGACCGCATGCCGGCCTTCAGGGACGTGGACTGGGGCAAGGCCCTGGCCTGGCTCGCCACCCGTACGGGGGCCACCCTCGCCCCCGAGCAGGAACAGGCCGTACGGCTCGCGCTCAGCCGGAAGGTGGCCGTCCTGACCGGCGGCCCCGGCTGCGGGAAGTCGTTCACCGTACGGTCCATCGTCGAGCTGGCCCGGGCCAAGAAGGCCAAGGTCGTGCTCGCCGCCCCCACCGGGCGTGCCGCCAAACGCCTCGCGGAGCTGACCGGGGCCGAGGCGTCCACCGTGCACCGGCTCCTGGAGCTGAAGCCGGGCGGGGACGCGGCCTACGACCGGGATCGCCCGCTGGACGCGGATCTGGTCGTCGTGGACGAGGCGTCGATGCTTGATCTGCTGCTCGCCAACAAGCTCGTGAAGGCGGTGGCACCCGGTGCCCACCTCCTCCTCGTGGGCGATGTCGACCAGTTGCCCTCGGTCGGCGCGGGGGAGGTGCTGGGCGATCTGCTCGCGGAGGGCGGCCCGGTCCCCGCCGTCCGGCTCACCCGGATCTTCCGCCAGGCCCAGCAGTCCGGCGTCGTGACCAACGCCCACCGGATCAACGCCGGGCAGCCGCCGCTCACGGAGGGGCTGAGCGACTTCTTCCTCTTCGTCGAGGACGAGACGGAGGACGCGGGCAAGCTCGCCGTCGATGTGGCGGCCCGTCGCGTTCCGGCCAAATTCGGCCTCGATCCCCGCCGTGACGTGCAGGTGCTCGCCCCGATGCACCGGGGCCCGGCGGGTGCGGGGAATCTCAACGGGCTGCTCCAGCAGGCCATCACCCCGGGCCGCCCCGACCTCCCCGAGAAGCGGTTCGGCGGCCGGGTCTTCCGGGTCGGCGACAAGGTCACCCAGATCCGAAACAACTACGACAAGGGCGAGAACGGCGTCTTCAACGGCACGGTCGGCGTCGTCACCGGCCTTGACCTGGACGAACAGAAGCTCACCGTCCACACCGACGAGGACGAGGAGATCGGGTACGACTTCGACGAGCTGGACGAGCTGGCCCACGCGTACGCCATGACCATCCACCGCTCCCAGGGCAGCGAGTATCCGGCCGTCGTCATCCCCGTCACCACCAGTGCCTGGATGATGCTCCAGCGCAACCTGCTCTACACCGCCGTGACGAGGGCCAAGAAGCTGGTGGTCCTGGTCGGCTCCCGTAAGGCGATCGGCCAGGCCGTCCGCACGGTTTCCGCAGGCAGACGCTGTACAGCACTGGATTTCCGGCTCCGGGGCGGCTCCGGCGAAGACTTCGCGTGAGCCGTGGCAAAAATGATCGATCAAATCGGTGGGAAACATCACGGAGGTCTTCCGGAACCGCAGTCAAGGGGGCAGGATGAGTAAGTTGGCGGCACTCAGTGCCGCCAATGAGTCCAATGGACGACCCCGAGTGCACTCTCCTGAGCCGAATGGGGGAGGGTGGAAGACAGTCAGGGCACCTCGAAGAAGAGGCACTACGTCGGTGAGGGATGACGTGAGCGAGCACACCAACAACGCTGTAGTACTGCGGTACGGCGATGACGAGTACACCTACCCGGTGATCAACAGCACCGTCGGCGACGAGGGCTTCGACATCGGGAAGCTCCGGGCCAATACCGGCCTGGTGACGCTGGACAGCGGATACGGCAACACCGCCGCCTATAAATCCGCCATCACGTACCTCGACGGTGAGCAGGGCATTCTGCGCTACCGCGGATACCCGATCGAGCAGCTCGCCGAGCGCTCGTCGTTCCTCGAGGTCGCGTACACGCTGATCAACGGCGACCTGCCGAAGGTCGATGAGCTCTCGGCCTTCAAGAACGAGGTCACCCAGCACACGCTGCTGCACGAGGACGTCAAGCGGTTCTTCGACGGCTTCCCGCGCGACGCCCATCCGATGGCCATGCTGTCCTCGGTCGTCAGCGCGCTGTCCACGTTCTACCAGGACAGCCACAATCCGTTCGACGAGCAGCAGCGTCACCTCTCGACGATTCGCCTCCTGGCGAAGCTTCCGACGATCGCGGCGTACGCCTACAAGAAGTCGATCGGGCACCCCTTCGTCTACCCGCGCAACGACCTCGGGTACGTCGAGAACTTCCTGCGCATGACCTTCTCGGTCCCCGCCCAGGAGTACGAGCTGGACCCGGTCGTCGTCTCGGCCCTGGACAAGCTGCTCATCCTGCACGCGGACCACGAGCAGAACTGTTCGACCTCCACCGTGCGTCTGGTCGGCTCCTCGCAGGCGAACATGTTCGCCTCGATCTCCGCCGGCATCTCCGCCCTGTGGGGCCCCCTGCACGGTGGCGCCAACCAGTCGGTCCTGGAGATGCTGGAAGGCATCCAGGCCAACGGCGGCGACGTCGACTCCTTCATCCGCAAGGTGAAGAACAAGGAGGACGGCGTCCGCCTGATGGGCTTCGGCCACCGGGTGTACAAGTCCTTCGACCCGCGCGCCAAGATCATCAAGGCCGCTGCGCACGACGTGCTGTCCGCGCTCGGCAAGTCCGACGAGCTGCTCGACATCGCGCTCAAGCTGGAGGAGCACGCGCTCTCCGACGACTACTTCGTCTCGCGCAACCTCTACCCCAACGTGGACTTCTACACCGGTCTGATCTACCGGGCCATGGGCTTCCCGACCGAGATGTTCACCGTGCTCTTCGCGCTCGGCCGGCTTCCCGGCTGGATCGCTCAGTGGCACGAGATGATCAAGGAGCCGGGTTCCCGCATCGGCCGCCCGCGTCAGATCTACACCGGCGAGGTCCTGCGCGACTTCGTCCCGGTCGAGGGCCGCTGACCCGGAGCTCGTAACCCCCTGGAGTGCCCGGCCTCTTCGGCCGACTGCCTTCGCCCCGCGTACCGCGCTTCGCACAGAGCGCGGTGTCCGGGGCGATTCGGCGTTCTACGGGGCTTGCGCGGGGCCGCGTACGGCGGTCGAGCGGACTCAGGGCTCAGGGGCTCAGGGGCTCATGCGGGGCGCGGACGGGCCTTGAGCGAGCCGGAAAGCGAGAAACGCCCCGCCGCCGATCCCCCCACGGGTCGACGGTCGGGGCGTTTCCCATATCCCGGAGCGGATTCCCCCCACGGGATCCGGCCGGGCGTCTGTAGGGAGCCGAAGCTCCCGTTGTTCTGTTGTGCTGCGGTCCGCCGGGGTACGTACGCACGGGAGGGCCGCTCAAAGCTCCCCGGTGCACGTGCCCCGGCCAACGCTTGCCACAGGAGCGTCCCCCAAGACACTCCGTCGGACGTCCCCCAAGACATCCTTGGCTCGCACTTTAAGACTCGCGAACCCACCGGATGGTTACCCTGAAACCGGTGTGATCTAAATCTCTTTGTGGAAGTTACGTGAAGGCACGCACCGTAGGCCGTTCGTGACGACGAACACGGACGAAAACGCCATGGCGGCTCCCGCGATCATAGGGTTGAGCAGGCCGATTACAGCCAGGGGCAAGGCCGCGACGCGGTACCCGGAGGTCCGGAAGGGGCTGCCCCCGATGGTGGCCAGCGTACGCCCGGAGAGGCGGATCGCGGCAGCCGTCACCTTGAGATCTCCACGAACCGGTGTGAGGTGTACGGCCGGACTCCCGGGAGACGCGGATCGGGCCGCACCCCCCGCCGGTGTCGACTGGTGAGGTGCGGCCCGAGGGCGAACGGGGTGGCGGCTGCTCCGGCCGGCCTTTCAGGCGGCCGGGCCGAGAAGCTCGTACCCGGCCTCGTCGACGGCGGCGCGGACGGCGTCCTCGGCCAGCGGGGCCTTGGACGTGACGGTGACCAGGCCGGTGGCGGCGACGGCCGCGACCGAGGTCACGCCCGCGATCCCGGAGATCTCCTCCGAGACGGCGCCCTCGCAGTGGCCGCAGGTCATGCCCTTCACCTGGTACGCGGTGGTGACCTCGTCGGTCTGCTCGATCTGCACCTCGGTCGCGCCGTCGTGGCAGGAGCCGGTGGGCGTGCAGCAGGAACCGGTGGACTGGGTGGTCTCTGTCTCGGCGGTCATGACGTTCTCCTCTTCGCGAACACGTTACGGCGGCGTGGCGGGGCGCGGGGGCCGTGGAGGACTCCCTGGCGATCCGCCGTATCCACACTATACCCCTAGGGGGTATGACCGCGACCTGGGGGCCTGCTGGTCCCCAGGTCGATGAAGCTGATGGGCCGCTCCACCGGGTGGGCCCCCGCGCCCCTGCGCTCCCTCCACCGCAGGTTCGGCCTCGGCGAAGGGACGGGGAATCCGTTCGGAAACAGCCCTCGGGGGAGCCTGGAACACCCCCGGAGCGGGCCCCGGAGGGCCTGCGGGGCACCGAACAGGTGGAGGCCGGTGGGCCGGCCTCCCCGCCCGTCCCAGAAGGCGCCAGGGGCCTGCCCGCAGCATCGGCAAAGGGTCGCTGACCTGGGGTTTCATGCTCCGACTGCCTAGAATTACCCCATCGGAAAAGGGGGCCCGGATGGACCGGAACGTGACGACGACGGATGATGTGCTGGCGCTGATGGACGGGCTGTTCGCCCCGGCGGCGGACCGGTGGACGGCCGGCGGGGCGTCCTGGTGGGACGACTTCTACGCGGACCGTTCGAGGACGGTGCCGTTCTTCGTGGACAAGCCCGACGAGAGCCTGGACGGGTATCTCCGCCAGGGGCTGATCACCCCGGGCCGTGCGCTCGACCTCGGCTGCGGGCCCGGCCGCAACGCGCTGCACCTGGCCTCGCTCGGCTTCGACGTCGACGCGGTCGACCTCTCCCCGGAAGCGATCGCCTGGGCGCGGGAGCGGGCGGAGAGCGCGGGAGCCCACGGCGTCCGGTTCCACCAGGGTGACGCGTTCGCACTGACGGCGGCGGGGGCCGCCCTGGCCGGGCCCTACGACCTGATCCACGACTCCGGCTGCTTCCACCACCTGCCGCCCCACCGGCGCATCAGCTATCTCGCCCTCCTGGAGCGCTGCCTCGCGCCCGGCGGCCACTTCACGCTCACCTGCTTCGCCGCCGGTGAGGGCGGGATGGGCTCGGAGCTGCCGGACGCCGAGCTCTACCGGACGGGCGGCCTCCAGGGCGGCCTCGCCTACTCACCCGAGGCGCTGCGCCACGTCTTCTCCGGCCTGACGGAGATCGAGCTGCGCCGGATGAACGACGAGGCTCCCCAGTCCCCGCTCTTCGGGAAGCCGTTCCTCTGGACGGCCCTCTTCCGGGCACCCGCCCGGGGCTGACGGGCCCGGGCGGGGGAGGGCGGGGGCACTGTGCGGGCGGGGTCGCTGTGCGGGCAGGGGTGTCAGCGGCCCCGGTTGCGGGGGCGGGAGGCGACCCACGCGCGGACGGTGTCTCCGTACCAGTAGGGCTTCCCGTTCTTCACCTGGTCGGGCGGGGGCAGGAGCCCGTGCTTGCGATAGGAGCGGACAGTGTCCGGCTGGACCTGGATGTGCGCGGCAATGTCCTTGTAGGACCAGAGCGTTCTGTCGGTCATCAGTGACACCTCTCAGCGCTTCTCTGCTCTGCTGCGCTCCGCAGCACCGGCTGACGATCACTCAGCCGGTGCTCGGTTGAACGACCTCGGGCGGCAGGTGGCGTGGGGCTGTCGACCGACTGTGACAGAAACCACGCGTAACCGAGATATGTGTTCCGAAACGGTGACTGCTGTGGCAGAACGGATGAACCGGGACCAGTGGTGCGGGTCGGGGTCGTTGTCGGACCCGGCTGCCACGATGGGGACCATGAGCACTTCCGAACGCCCGATGCCCCCTCTCGTCGCCGATGAACGCGCCTCCCTGGAGAGCTGGCTCGACTTCTACCGCGCCACCCTCGCCCAGAAGTGCGCGGACCTGCCCGAGAAGGGGCTGCGCGAGGCGTCCGCGGCGCCGTCGCCGATCACCTTGCTCGGACTGCTCCAGCACCTGGCGGAGGTCGAGCGCAACTGGTTCCGCCGCGTGCTCGCGCAGGAGGACGCCCCGCCGCTCCACGCCCCGCCGGCCGGCGGCGAAGCCGGAACCGAGGGCCGTGACGGCGGCTGGGAGCTGGCCGAGGACTCCACCCACGAGCGGGCGCTCGCCCAGTGGGAGACCGAGGTGGCACGGGCCCGGCAGAACTGCGCGGCCCGGGCGCTCGACGACACCAGCCCGTTCATGGGCGCGCAGGTCACCCTGCGGTGGATCTACACCCACATGATCGGCGAGTACGCGCGGCACTGCGGCCACGCCGACCTGATCCGCGAACGCGTCGACGGAAGCACGGGAGTCTGACCCGGCGCACCCGGCGCACCCCGGGGTGCGCCGGGGCGGTGCGGGCGGCCGAGGGGTGGAGCTCGACGCATCCGGCGGGCTCAGGCCGGGGCGCCGGGCCTTCCGCAGGAGCGGAGGAACTCCCGGGTGCGGCGGGCGATGGGGAACGGCTTGCCCGGCGGGCACGGATACATGTCCTGCTCCACGATCGCGAACAGATCGACGTCCAGGGCCCGGGCCGCTTCCAGGACCGGTTCCAGGGCGGGCACCCCACCAGGCGGCTCGCACATCACCCCCCTGGCCACCGCCGGGCCGAACGGCACCTCGTCCGCGACCACCGTCGCCAGGATCTCCGGATCGACCTGCTTGAGGTGGAGGTAGCCGATGCGTTCCCCGTACGTCTCGATGAGCTTGACGCTGTCCCCGCCGCAGTAGGCGTAGTGCCCGGTGTCCAGGCAGAGCGAGACGAGATCCGGATCGGTGGCGTCCAGGAAGCGGTTGACGTTCTCCTCGGTGTCGATGTGGGTGTCCGCGTGCGGGTGGACGACGATGCGCAGCCCGAACCGCTCCCGGACCTCCCGGCCCAGCCGCTCCGTCTGCGTCGTCAGCTCACGCCACTGCGCGGGTGTGAGCACCCGGTCCTCCAGTACCTCGCCCGTCTTGTCGTCGCGCCAGAAGGACGGGATGACGACCAGATGCTCGGCGCCCATGGCCCGGGTCAGTCCGGCGATGTCCGCGACATGCGCCCACGTCCGGTCCCAGACGTCCGGGCCGTGGTGCAGTCCGGTGAAGACGGTCCCGGCGGAGACGGTGAGTCCCCGCTCGCGGGTCTCGTCGGCCAGCCGCGCCGGGTCGGTGGGCAGATAGCCGTACGGGCCGAGTTCGATCCACGCGTACCCGGCCTCGGCCACCTCGTCGAGGAAGCGCTGCCACGGCACCTGACGCGGGTCGTCGGGGAACCACACGCCCCAGGAGTCGGGGGCCGAGCCGATACGGATGCGGGCCGAGGAGTGGACGGAGGCGGTCATACCGCCCAGCCTTGGGGGCCATGCCGAAGAGTGTCAAGGCTTCGTCCGAATGTCCGGACAAAATGTTGACAGGGTTCCGGGGAGGGGACTAGACCTGGGACCAGCCGGCCACCGGTGGTCGAAGGGATGGGCATGCCTGAGCCGTACGACGTGATCACGATGGGGCGGATCGGGGTGGACCTCTACCCCCTGGAGATCGGGGTGCCGCTCGCCCGGGTCGAGACGTTCGGCAAGTTCCTCGGCGGCTCCCCGACGAACGTGGCGGTGGCGGCGGCCCGGCTGGGGCGGCGGACGGCCGTGATCACCCGGACCGGGCAGGACGCCTTCGGCGCCTATCTCCACCAGGAACTGGAACGGTTCGGGGTGGACGCCCGCTGGGCGACGGCCGTGGCGGAGTATCCGACCCCGGTCACCTTCTGCGAGATCTTCCCGCCGGACGACTTCCCGCTCTACTTCTACCGGCACCCCAAGGCCCCCGATCTGGAGATCCACGCGCCGGATCTCGACCTGGACGCGGTGCGCGAGGCCCGGATCTTCTGGATGACGGGCACCGGACTCAGCGCCGAGCCCAGCCGCTCCGCCACCCTGGCCGCCCTCGCGGCGCGCGACGCCCGCCCGGCCGACGCCCGCCCGGCCGACGCCCGCCCGGCCGGTGGGCCGCGTACGGCGACCGTCTTCGACCTCGACTGGCGGCCCATGTTCTGGGAGGGCGGCGACGACAGCGCCGAGGCTCCCGCGCGGTACCGCGAAGCGCTGGCCCATGCCACGGTCGCCGTGGGCAACATCGACGAGTGCGCGATCGCGACCGGCGAACGCGAACCGTACGCCGCGGCCCGGGCCCTGCTCGCGGCCGGGGTGGAGCTCGCCGTCGTCAAACAGGGCCCGAAGGGCGTGCTCGCCGTCCACCGCGACGGCACCACCGCCGACTGCCCGCCCCTGCCGGTGGACGTGGTCAACGGACTCGGCGCGGGGGACGCGTTCGGGGGCGCGCTCTGTCACGGGCTGCTCGCCGGGTGGCCGCTGGACCGCCTCGTGCGGTACGCGAACGCGGCCGGCGCCATCGTCGCCTCCCGGCTCGCCTGCTCGTCCGCCATGCCGTTTCCCGGCGAGGTCGAGGGGGCCCTCGCGGCCGGAGCCGTGACGGCCGACCCGGGCCCCCCGGCGGCCCCCGGCGCTGCGGCGGCTCCCAGCGCTCCAGGTGCCCCGGCGGCCCCCAGCATCCCGGCGGCCTCGGATGCCCCAGCCCCCGACCCCGATGCGCGGGCCGGAGATGCCCCGGCCGGAGATGCCCCGGACCCCGATGCGCCGGCCGGAGATGCCCCGGCCGGAGCGGGCTCATGACGCCTCTCGCGCCCTCCCTCACCGAGCTCGTGCGGCTGCGCGCCGAGCGTCCCGAAGCCGTCGCCGAGGCCGCCGCGCGACGGAAGCGGCGGCGGCTGATCCGGCACCCCGGCGACCGGCTGATGATCGTCGCGGCGGACCATCCCGCGCGCGGCGCGCTCGCGGTGGGGGACCGGTCCCTGGCCATGGCCAACCGCTTCGAGCTGCTGGAACGGCTCTGCCTCGCCCTCTCCCGCCCCGGTGTCGACGGAGTGCTGGCCTCCGCCGACGTCCTGGACGACCTCCTCCTGCTGGGAGCCCTGGAGGACAAGGTCGTGATGGGCTCGATGAACCGCGGCGGGCTGGCCGGGGCCGCGTTCGAGCTCGACGACCGGTTCACCGGCCACCGCCCCGACGACCTGGTCCGCCACGGGTTCGACGCGGGGAAGCTGCTGCTGCGCATCGACCACGACGACCCGGGTTCGCTGGACACCCTGCACACCGCCGCCCGGACCATCGACGCGATGGCGGCGCACCGGCTGCCCGTCTTCGTCGAGCCGTTCCTCTGCCGCCGCGTCGACGGCCGCCTCCGCAACGATCTCGGCGCCGCCGCCGTGGCGACCTCCATCGCCATCGCGTCGGGCCTCGCCGGGACGTCCGCGTACACCTGGCTGAAGGTCCCCGTCACCGACGACCCCGACGCCATGGCCCGGGCGATGGAAGCCTCCACCCTGCCCGCTGTCCTGCTCGGCGGCGAGGTCGGCGACGACCAGGACGCGGCGTACGAGAAATGGCGCGACGCGCTGCGGCTGCCCACCGTGCGGGGGCTGGTCGTGGGCCGCTCGTTGCTCTACCCGGTCGACGGGGACGTGACGTGTGCCGTCGACACCGCCGTATCGCTGCTCGGCACGGGTAGGGAAGAGCCATGACGAAGCATCGTCCCCCTGAGCGGGACCACCGGTACCACCTGCCGGCCGGCAGCGTCGCGCGCGGGGCGTACGCCGTCGACATCGACCCCGAGCGGGCCGGCTGGGACCGCTCCGCCCTGCGGGTGCTGGAGCTGGAACCGGGAGAAGTTCACACGCTCGACACCGGCGGAAGTGAATGGATCGTCCTGCCGTTGGCCGGTGCATGTACGGTGCGTACGGCAGGCGAGACCTTTGAACTGCTGGGCCGGGAGAGCGTGTTCAGCGGGGTCTCCGACTTCGCCTACGTACCGCGCGACTCCCACGCACAGATCGCCTCCGGCGCAGGTGGCCGCTTCGCCCTGGCAGGAGCGAAGTGCGAGCGACGACTCCCCGCTCGCTACGGCCCCGCGCCGGAGGTACCCGTCGAGCTGCGCGGCTCCGGGACCTGCTCGCGCCAGGTGAACAACTTCGCCGCCGCCGGCACCTTCGACTGCGACCGGCTGATCGCCGTCGAGGTGCTCACCCCCGGCGGCAACTGGTCCTCGTACCCGCCCCACAAGCACGACGAGCACGTGCCGGGCGAGGAGTGCGAACTGGAGGAGATCTACTACTTCGAGGTCGCGGACGGCGGGATCGGCTACCACCGGGTATCCCCGTCGCGCGACGGCGGTACGGACGTCCTCGCCGAAGTGCGCGGCGGCGACGCCGTCCTCATCCCCGACGGCTGGCACGGCCCGTCCATCGCCCCGCCCGGCCGGACGCTGTACTACCTGAACGTGATGGCCGGGCCGGGGGAGGAGCGGGCCTGGCTGATCCGCGACCACCCCGACCACCGATGGATCCGCGACACCTGGCCGGGCGAGCCGATCGACGCCAGACTCCCGCTGTACACGGCGCATCCGTCGCCCGGCCCGGAGGTAACGCCTTGAGCCCGACGAGTCCCGCGAACCCGACGAGTCCCGCGAGCCCGACGAGACCTGCGAACCCGACGAGTTCCGCGAGCCCCCACGGTGCGACCCGCCGGCTGACCACCGCGCAGGCCCTGGTCGCCTTCCTGGCCCGGCAGTACACCGAGCGCGACGGCCGTCGACAGCGGCTCATCAGCGCCACCTGGGGCATCTTCGGGCACGGGAACGTCGCGGGCATCGGCCAGGCACTCGTCGAGGCGGGCAGCGGCGGAAGCGGCGACGGGAACGGCAGCGGCGGGAACGGCGACGGAAACGGCGGCGGGAACGGGTCCGCGCACCGCATGCCCTACCTCCAGGGCCGCAACGAACAGGCCATGGTGCACGCGGCCGTCGGATACGCCCGTCAGTCGGGGCGGCTCTCCGCGCACGCGGTGACCACGTCCATCGGCCCGGGGGCCACCAACCTCGTCACCGGGGCCGCCCTCGCGACGATCAACCGCCTGCCCGTCCTCCTCCTGCCCGGCGACACCTTCGCGACCCGCCCCGCCGACCCCGTACTCCAGCAGCTGGAAGTGCCCTACGCGGGCGATGTCTCGGTCAACGACTGTCTGCGCCCCGTCTCGCGCTACTTCGACCGGATCACCCGGCCCGAGGCGCTGATCCCGGCCGCGTTGCAGGCGATGCGCGTCCTCGCCGACCCCGCCGAGACCGGGGCCGTCACGCTCGCGCTGCCGCAGGACGTGCAGGCGGAGGCGTACGACTGGCCGCAGGAGTTCTTCGCCGAACGCGACTGGCACGTCCGCAGACCCGCCCCCGACGCGCACGAACTGGAAGCCGCGGTACGGGCGGTACGCTCCGCCCGCCGCCCCCTGATCGTCGCCGGCGGCGGGGTCCGGCACAGCGCGGCCGAGGAGACGCTCGCCGCGTTCACCGCCGCCACGCGCATCCCGGTCGCCTCCACCCAGGCGGGCAAGGGCGCGCTCCGCCACGACCACCCGGCCGACGTCGGCGGCATCGGCCACACCGGCACCGCCCCCGCCGACGAACTGGCCCGCACCGCCGACCTGGTGATCGGCATCGGCACCCGGTTCTCCGACTTCACCACCGCCTCCGGCACGCTCTTCGCCGACCCGGCCGTCCGCTTCCTCCACCTCAACATCACCGGCTTCGACGCCCACAAACTGGCCGCCCTCCCGCTGGTCGCCGACGCCCGCGCGGGCATCGAGGCGCTCACGGCGGCGCTCGCCGGACGCGGCTACCGGGTCGACCCGGCGTACGAGACGGAGTACACCGGCGCGAAGGAAGCGTGGGAGGAACGGGTCGAGGCATCCTTCGCCACCCCCGACCCCACCGCACGCCCCACCCAGACCCAGGTCCTCGGCCTCCTGGACGCCCTGGTCACCGAGGACGACATCATCATCAACGCCGCGGGCTCCCTCCCCGGCGACCTGCACAAGCTCTGGCGCACCCGCTCCCGCGACCAGTACCACGTCGAGTACGGCTACTCCTGCATGGGCTACGAGATCCCCGCAGCGATCGGCGTCCTGCTCGCCGACGGAGTCCGTACCCAGCGCCGCCCCGTCTGGGCGCTCGTCGGCGACGGCACGTACCTGATGAACCCCACCGAGATCGTCACCGCCGTCCAGGAGAACCTGCCGCTGAAGCTGCTGATCCTTCAGAACCACGGATACGCCTCCATCGGCGGGCTCTCCGAGTCGGTCGGCGCCGAAGGCTTCGGCACGGCCTACCGCCACCGGGACGCCGGCGGCGGCTTCACCGGCCCGCCGCTCCCCGTCGACCTGGCCGCCAACGCGGCCTCCCTCGGCATGCGCGTCCTGCGCGCCACCACCGTCGACGACCTGCGCGAAGCACTCGCCGGGGCCCGTGACGCGGAGGGCCCCACTTGTGTCTACGTGGAGACCGAAACGCCCGACACAGTGTCGGGCCCCCCTCCGGCACAGGCGTGGTGGGATGTTCCGGTAGCCGAGACCGCGAGCCGCCCGGCGGCGGTCGAGGCCCGGGAGGAGTACGACCGGCAGGTCGCCGCCCGACGCCGCCATCTGTGAAGCCCGCCCTGAGCCCGCTCGAACCCGCTCGAAGCCACGTGCACCTGCCCGAGCGGCCAGAAGCCTGAAGGAGTACGTCATGACGAAGACCGTCAACCACTGGATCGGCGGCAAGACAGTGGAGGGCACGTCGGGCCAGTACGGTCCCGTCACGGACCCCGCCACCGGCGCCGTCACCACACAGGTCGCGCTCGCCTCCGTGGAGGAGGTCGACGCGGCCGTGGCGGCGGCGAAGGCCGCGTACGCGACGTGGGGCACCTCCTCGCTCGCCCAGCGCACCACCGTCCTCTTCCGCTACCGCGCCCTGCTCGACGCCCACCGCGACGACATCGCCGCGCTGATCACCGCCGAGCACGGCAAGGTGCACTCGGACGCGCTGGGCGAGGTCGCCCGCGGTCTGGAGATCGTCGAGCTGGCGTGCGGGATCACCACCCAGCTCAAGGGCGAGCTGTCCACCCAGGTGTCCAACCGGGTCGACGTCTCCTCGATCCGCCAGTCGCTGGGCGTCGTCGCGGGCATCACGCCGTTCAACTTCCCGGCCATGGTGCCGATGTGGATGTTCCCGCTGGCCATCGCCTGCGGCAACACGTTCGTGCTGAAGCCCAGCGAGAAGGACCCCTCGGCCGCCAACCTGCTGGCCGAGCTGGCCTCGGAGGCCGGCCTCCCGGACGGCGTCCTCAACGTCCTGCACGGCGACAAGACCGCCGTCGACGGCCTGCTGAACCACCCGGACGTGGCCGCCGTCTCCTTCGTCGGCTCCACCCCCATCGCCCGCCACATCCACGCCACCGCCTCCGCCAACGGCAAGCGCGTCCAGGCGCTCGGCGGCGCGAAGAACCACATGCTCGTCCTCCCGGACGCCGACCTGGACGCGGCCGCCGACGCGGCGGTCTCGGCGGCGTACGGCTCCGCGGGCGAGCGCTGCATGGCGATCTCCGCCGTCGTCGCGGTCGGCGCGATCGGTGACGAACTGGTCGCGAAGATCCGTGAGCGCGCCGAGAAGATCACGATCGGCCCCGGCAACGACCCCGCCTCCGAGATGGGCCCCCTGATCACGGCCGCCCACCGCGACAAGGTCGCCTCCTACGTCACGGGCGCCGCCGCCCAGGGCGCGGAGGTCGTCCTGGACGGCACCGGCCACACGGTCGAGGGCTTCGAGGACGGCCACTGGATCGGCCTCTCCCTCCTGGACAGGGTCTCCACCGACTCCGACGCGTACCGGGACGAGATCTTCGGCCCGGTGCTGTGCGTGCTCCGTGTCGACACGTACGAGGACGGCGTCGCCCTCATGAACGCCTCGCCGTTCGGCAACGGCACCGCGATCTTCACCCGCGACGGCGGCGCGGCCCGCCGCTTCCAGCTGGAGGTCGAGGCCGGCATGGTCGGCGTGAACGTCCCGATCCCGGTCCCCGTGGGCTACCACTCCTTCGGCGGCTGGAAGGACTCGCTCTTCGGCGACCACCACATCTACGGCAACGACGGCGTGCACTTCTACACGCGCGGCAAGGTCGTCACCACCCGCTGGCCCGACCCGGCCGACGCCCCCGCCGGCGTCGACCTCGGCTTCCCGCGCAACCACTGACCACCCCGGTCCGCCTTCCGCCCGCTCGTAGCGATGGTGCTACGGGCGGGCGGATTTGTGTCTGTCATACCCTTTGTGGGCTCGTGGAGTGCGGGGCAAGGGGGAAGCACAGGTGATTCGGGTCGTCGTCGTGGATGACGAGCTGCTGGTTCGTTCGGGTTTGCGGGCGATCCTCGGCTCGGCGGGGGACATCGGGGTGGTGGCTGACTGCGGCGGGGCGGAAGCGGCGGCGACGGTCGCGCGCCACCGGCCGGACGTGCTGCTGCTGGACATCCGGATGCCCGACGTGGACGGGCTGGCCGTACTGGGGCAGATCGCGGCCCTGTCGCCGGCCCCCGCGATCGCGATGCTGACGACGTTCGACGCGGGGGAGTACGTGGAAGCCGCCCTGACGGCCGGAGCCGCCGGCTTCCTGATGAAGAACTCGTCCCCCGAGCAACTGAAGCACGCCGTAAGGGTGCTGGCGGGCGGCAGCCGGGTCCTCGCCGCCGGGGCCATGGCCCCGGTCGTCGACGGCTACCGTGCCTCCGCCACCACGCGTGACGCGGCGCGCCGGGTGGCGGGCCTGACCGAACGGGAACGACATGTGCTCGCCCTGGTGCGCCGGGGCCTCTCCAACCGCGACATCGCCGGGCGGCTGTATCTGGCCCACGGCACGGTGAAGGACCACGTCAGCTCGGTGCTCGCGAAGCTGGGCGGCGTCAACCGGGTCCAGGCCGCCGTCGTCGCCGACCGTGCCGGGTTGGCCGACCCGCCCGTACGAGAGCGATGAGCGCGAGCGCCGACGTACCGGCAGTGATACCGCAGAGCGCCCCGCGGCACCAACCGCCGGAGCCGCCACCGCGGCACCGACCGCCGGAGCAGCAGCAACCGCCGGAGCAGCGGCAATTGCCGGAGCCGCAGCAACAGCAGCAGCCGCCACTGCGGCGACCGCCCCGGGCCTCCGGAGCGCGGAACCTGCGGCGGCTCGGGTCGGCCGGTCTTCCGGTGGGCGTGGCCGCCCTGGACGGGCTGGTCGTCAACGCCGCCCAGGCGGGCCCGGTGCTGTGGGGCGCTCTTGCCGCCGCCGGGGCGCTCGTCCTGCGGCGGCGGCAGCCCGAACTGGCGCTCGCGGCGGGCCTCCCCGGGTTCTACCTCGGCCATCTCGCGTTCGCCCCGCTGATCGCCCTGTACTTCCTGGCGACCCACCGCCGCAGCGCGATCCCCGGGGCCGTCGGCGCGGTGCTGGTCGCGCTGGCGCAGTTTCTCCCCGTCCCGATCGGGGACATCACTCTGCTCCGACTCGACCACGACACCGTGCTGGGCACGCTCGACTCCTGCGCGCTCGGCGTCGGGGCCTTCGTGCTGGGCCGGTCGGCCCGGCAGCGGCGGGAGAGGCTGCGCGAGATCACGGAGAGCCGGGAGCGCGAGCACCGGCTGCTGGCGCGTCACACCCTGGCCACGGAACGGGCCAGACTGGCCCGGGAGATGCATGACGTCGTCGCCCACAAGGTCAGCCTCATCAGCTTGCAGGCGGGGGTGATCGAGGTCGCGGAGCCCGAGGCTCCCGCGGTACGGGAAGCGGCGGGAGTGATCCGCGGCCTGTCGGTGGAAACGCTCACCGAGCTCCAGCACCTGGTCGGGGTGTTGCGCGCGGACAGCGGGAACACCCGGGACCTCGCCCCGCAGCCCCGCATCGCCGACCTGGGCACGCTGGTGGAGGAGAGCGCCCTGTCCGTCGAGCTGCACCTGGGGGACCTGGCGGGCCCGCTTCCCGAAGCCGTGGAACGTGCCGCGTACCGGACGGTGCAGGAAGCGCTCACCAACGTACGCAAACACGCCCCCGGCGCCAGGGGCGAGGTGCGGGTGGGGCTCGTCGCCGGGCGACTGCGCGTGGAGGTGCGCAACACCGCCGCCGACGCGACAGCCGCCCCGCCGGGGCTGCCCGCCGGGGGCAACGGCCTCGTGGGCCTGCGGGAACGGGCACACCTGCTGGGCGGCTCGTTCACCGCGACGCGGCTGCCCGGCGGCGGCTTCCTCGTCCGAGCCGAGTTCCCGGCCTGACCGTCCCTTCCGGCCTCACGGATTTTCCCGGCCTCACGGTCTCTCCCGGCCTCACGGTCTTTCCTGGTCCGACCGGTCGGACCAGGTCCGACCGGTCTCCGCGCTGCCGTTCCTACCGGTCGGTGCGCGGGGCCGGACGGAGAAGCTCCTCCGGCAACCCGGCCTGGGCTCCGACGACCTCGATGCCGAGCAGCCGCCCCGCCTCGTCGAAGTCGAGGTTCAGGTCCGCGCCCCCGCCGGGGGTCTCGACGGTGACCTGCCGGACGGCGGCTCCGTCCGCGATGTGCTCGACGAGGGAGACGTACGCGAGATCGTTCTCGCGGTCGTACTCGACGTACATGGGTTCCCTTCCGTTCCGCTCCATGGGAGTGGGGGTCAGTTGCGGCCGACGGACACGACGTTGCCGGCCTTGTTGACCACGACCCAGATCTTTCCGCTGACGTACTTCCAGGTACCGGCCGACTTGCCCTTCGTCTTCTTGCCGTTCTTCACGGTACGCGCGACCATTTCCTGGCTGATGCCCCGCTGGGCCATCCGCTGGGCGGCGTGCTTGGAGATGCTCTTGACGCCGGTGGAGAGCAGGAGCCGCCCGGCGACGATGGCGAGCGGGATGAACCACGCGGGGTCGGCGACCACGGGGTACGCGGTGTTCGGCCCCGGACGCACGGTCTGGACGAGCGCGCCGCCCTCGACGCGGTACTCGGTGGGCACGTCCTCGCCGTTCGCGTCCTTCGCCCAGGGCACGTCGAACGCGCCGAGATAGGTGTCCCCCTGGCTGACCAGGATGCTGCCGTCCTCCAGGTGCTCGGTCACCGCGTCGGCGGGCAGGTCGAGCGGGAACCTGTACTCGGTCGGCGCCTGTGCGTCCCGCAGCGTGACCAGGGCCCGCACCCCGTCCCGGTTCGGCTGCACCGCGAGGTCGAACCCCTCCTCGGCGTCGGCGTACACGATCGTCCCGCCGGTGCTGCGCACGGCGGCGGAGTGAGCGCCGCCGGGCAGGCCGAACCGGACGGTGTCCTCACCGTAGGCGGACTCCACCGCCCCGTCGGCGGTGGCGGGGGCGGTGATCCGCGCGGGGTGCGCGTCGGTGGGCACCTCGGAGCGGGTGGCGCCACCCGCGAGGGCGGTCCCGGGGACGAGGTCGGAGGTCCCCGTGACACGCTCCACCGTTTCGGCGGCCCGCACGACGCGCTCGGTGGACACGCTGTCGGCCCGGGCGCCCGACGCGGTGAGCAGTACGGCGCCGGCGGTGCAGGCTGCCACGAGTATCCGGGCCGCGCCGCGCTGACGGAGGAGGGAACGATCGGTGGTGCGAGACATGTGGGTCCTTGCTGCAGGCCAGAGGGCAGGCCCCTGGTGAACGTCAACGCCGAGCAGCCTCGCAGCGGAACGGAGCCCGGGGTATCCGCCGGGCGGAGGCCCGGGCCCCCGCCGATCGGCGGGGGCGGCAGGCCGGCTTCCCGGGGACCGGGCTCCCCGGGCCGGGCTGGGACGAGGGAAAACGGGATGCCCCGGCGTGGGCGCCTCCCGCATCCTGTGACTCATGAACGCGCCGCTCCTCCCGCCCCGTTACGAGATCCGCGCCCGGCAGACAGCCACCACCGTCACCGTCTACCAGGCGTACCGCCCCGCCATCGGGCTGCCGGCCGCACGCGACGGGCGGTTCCCCGAGGCCTGGAAGCGGGACCGGATGACCTGGATCAAGCCCAGCTTCCTGTGGATGATGTACCGCTGCGGCTGGGGCACGAAGGAGGGGCAGGAGGTCGTCCTCGCCGTCGAGATCGACCGGAACGGCCTGGAGTGGGCCCTCGCACACGCCGAACTCTCCCACTACGTACGCGATGTGCACCCCGACGCCGCCTCCTGGAAGCGCAGCCTGCGCACCGCCCCCGCCCGGGTCCAGTGGGACCCCGAACGCGACCTCGACCTGAACCCGCTTCCGTACCGCTCCCTCCAACTCGGGCTGAGCGGTGAGGCCGCCCGGCGGTACGCGGACGAGTGGACCGTGTCCGTCCGCGATGTGACCCCGCTCGCGCGCGAGGTGCACGCGGCGGTCCGGGCCGGGGAGCGCGAGCGGGCCGCTGCCCTGCTGCCCGTGGAGACACCGCTCGACCTCGCCGCGCCCCGGCCGGACCGGGGCGCTTTCCCGACGCCGAAGATGTGACTTTAGGCAGTCCCGGAAGGCCCGGGGGCTTCGTAGCCTTCCCTCGTGAACAGCTTCTTCCCCAGGAACCCCAGGAACCCCAGGAACAGGACCGCTCGTGGGCCCGGCCCCAGGTGGGCGGACCCGGGGGGCCTGCTGGTGCCCGCCGCGGCGGCCTTCGGCGCGCTGAGCCTGGTCGGCTGGTGGTGGGGCCTGCCGACCGCGATCGCCGCGTTCGTCGCGGGGCGGGGCCCCGGGCGCGGCAGAACCGTCGTCCTGGTGCTGGCCGGGACGCTCGTGGCCGGGGCGGTCGCGGTGGTGGTGTCGCCGCCCCTGCTCACTCTCGGGACGCAGTTCGTCGCGGTGGTCGTCCTCGCGGTGCTGGTGCCGTGGTTCGTGGGACGGTTCTCACGTCAGTACCGGGAGCTGGTCCGGGCCGGCTGGGAGAGGGCCGAACAGCTGGAGCGGGAGAAGCAGCTGGTCGCCGAGCAGGCGAGGCTGCTGGAGCGGGCCCGGATCGCCCGGGACATGCACGACGTGCTGGGCCACGACCTCAGCCTGATCGCCCTGTCCGCCGGGGCCCTCAAGCTGGCGCCCGGCCTGGACGAGCGGCACCGGCGGGCCGCCCAGGACATCCGGGGCAGGGCCGGCGCGGCGGTGGAGCGGCTCGGCGAGGTGATCGGCGTCCTCCGCGAGGAGCGTGAGGGCCCGCCGGAGGGGCCGCGGGACTCCGACATCGCCCGGCTCGTCGGCGACGCGGCCGCCTCCGGGCTCGACGTCGAACTGACGGTGGCCGGAGAAGCCCCGGCGGGCCTCCCGCCCGCCGTCGAACGCGCCGCGCACCGGGTCGTGCAGGAAGGCCTCACCAACGCGGCCAAGCACGCGCCGGGCCGGTCCGTGAGCGTCGAGCTCTCGCACACGACGACCGAGACCCGGGTGGTGGTCCGCGACGGAGACCCGGCGACACCGCCCGGGCCCCCGGGCGAACTGCTGGCCGGGCACCGGGGGCGAGGGCCGGCCGGTCACGGGGAGCGTGGACTGGCCGGGCAGGAGGGCCGACGGCTCGCCGGGCTCGGGGAGCGTGGACGTGCCGGTTTCGGGGAGCGTGGACTGGCCGGGCACGGGAGCGGGGGGATCGCCGGGCCCGGGGGGCGAGGCCTCATCGGGCTGGACGAGCGCGTCCGGCTCGTGGGCGGCACCCTCGACCACGGCCCCCGGGACGGCGGCTTCACCGTCGACGCCCGGCTGCCCCACCGCGCCCCCGCCCAGCCCGCGCCCCGGCCCGCCGGCGGCGGGGTGAGCCCTGGGCCGGCCGGATACCGGCGGGCGCGGCGGCGGGTCCGCCGCACCCTGGTCACCGCGCTCGCGGTGCCGCTGGCAGCGGGCGCGGTGCTGCTCGCGGGGGTCGGGATGTGGGAGACGGTGGCCGCGTCCCGGTCTGTCCTCGACCCGCGCGACTACGCCCGGCTGCGGGTGGGGCAGGATCGGGCCGACATACGGAAGGTGCTGCCGGACCGGCAGTCGGCGGAGCGGCCGGCGGGCGCCGGGCCGGAGGAACCGGAGGAACGAGGAGTGACGTGCGAGTTCTACGCGATGACGGCCGACCGCTTCGACGACCGGTCCGGAGACGCGTACCGGCTCTGCTTCCGGGACGGCAGGCTGGTCTCCCGCGACGCGCTGACGCCGTGAGCACCCGATGAGCCGCCCGGACGCGACCGGGGCGGACGCGACCGGGGCGGCGGACACGGCCTCCGCGCGCCCGGCCCGGGCGGCGCACACGACCCGGGCGGCGGACCCGGCCCAGGCGCCGGGCACTGCCCCGGCCGGGACGATCCGAGTCCTCGTCGCCGACGACGAGCCCATGATCCGGGCCGGCGTCCGCGCCGTCCTCGCCACCGACCCGGGCATCGAGGTCGTCGCCGAGGCGGCCGACGGGCACGAGGCGGTGGAGCTGGCCCGGGCGTACCGCCCGCACGTGGCCGTCCTCGACGTTCGGATGCCGGGGACCAACGGGATCGACGCCGCGGCCGAGATCCGCCGCACCCTGCCCGCCACCGGCGTCGTCATGCTGACCACGTTCGGCGAGGACGACTACATCCTGCGGGCGCTGGGCTGTGGGGCCGCCGGATTCCTGATCAAGTCCGGCGAGCCCGAGGAACTCGTCGCCGGGGTGCGGGCCGTGGCCGAAGGCGCCGCCTATCTGTCACCGAAGGTCGCCGCTCGCGTGGTGGCGCACCTCGCGTCCACCGGGGCCGGGGCCCTGGCCGGCCGGCGGGACGCGGCCCGGGAGCGGGTCGCCGGGCTGACGCCCAGGGAACGCGAAGTGCTGTCGTACCTCGGTGGCGGTCTGTCCAACGGGCAGATCGCCCGGCGGCTGCACCTGGTCGAGGGCACGGTCAAGGCGCACGTCAGCTCCGTCCTGGCCCGCCTCGGCGTCGACAACCGGGCCGCGGCCGCCGTCGTCGCCCACGAGGCCGGGATCCTGCCCCCACCACCGCCACCGCCCGAGCAGCGCTGAGGCGAGCCGACCGGAGGGGCGGCCCAGCACGAGGAGCACCGAGGCGACGACCGCCCCGCCGAGCAGGACGCCGGCGATCACGTCGTGCGGGTAATGGACTCCCACCAGGACCCGCAGCAGCGCCGCCGCCACGGCCAACGGCAGCGTCACGGCAGCGAGTCGGGGCCGCCGCACCGCCAGCCCGACCGCGAGCGCGGCGGCCAGGGTGGCGTGGTTGCTCGGGAACGACCAGTCGCCCGGCTCGGGGCACGCGGCGACCGCCCGGGCGCCGTCCAGCGCCCGGCACGGACGCTCCTCGTCGACGATCAGCTTCAGCGCCTCGCTGACGGCGTACGCCACGACCGTCCCGGCGCCGATGAGCACGGCCCCCGCCACCGCGCCCGTGTCCCTCCTGCGTACCGCCGTCCAGCAGACCCGGAGCAGCAGCAGGCCGAGAAGGATCAGCGTGGCCTCGGATGACAGCTCCAACAGGTGCCCCAGCCACCCCGGACCGTCCCCGACCGCTCCCGTCAGCGACCGGTAGAGCGATACGGAAGCCCCCTCCGTGACCTCGGTCGGCCCGGGCCGGCCCAGGCCCCCGGGCGACAGCATCCCGATCACGGCGGCCGCCGACGCGAGCAGTGCGGCCGATCCGAACAGCCGCACGGGCCAGTGGTGTTGATGTGTGTGCTTAGCCATGCTGGGAACGTACGAAGGCACCGCGGCCCGGCGCGGGGGCCGAACGGCAGGAGCGGCCCCCGACGAACGTCAGGGTTGACGCCCCGCAGCGCCCCGGCCGCAGGGCCGCAGCGCCCCGGCCGCAGGGCCGCACCCCGTACGAGACGCCCTACTCCTGCGCGGCACCGTCCCCGAACTCCCACGTCAGCATCGTGAACCCGCCGTCGTCCCCCGCCCCCGCCGACCGGTACGTCGCGAGCGCCGCCTCGTTGCCGTCCTCCACGCCGACCCACAGGTCGTAGCACCCCCGCTCCCGGGCGATGTCCACGAGCGCGAGCGTCAAAGCCTTGCCGATGCCCTGGCGGCGGAACGGGTCGTCGACGGCGAGTTCGTACAGGCACATCTCCGTGCCCTTGTCCGGGTGCAGCATCTCGATGCCCGTGACGAAGCCGGCCGGGACGCCGTCCACGTACGCGATCAGCAGCACATGACCGTCCGCCGCGAGGAAGCGGGCGGCCCGTTCCTCACGGGGCGGCGCGTCGTAGAGGTGGCCGGCGGCCAGGAGTTCCCTGACGGTCGTAGCGCGGCGAATGTCCACAATGGCCTCCCGGGGCAAGGGTTCTGAAGGCATTCTGTACCGCGTCCGGAGTACGGCGGGGGCGCACCGTACCTCTCAGGGAGGCCGCCCGCCTCCCCCCGGCGGCACGCAACCGGCTTGCATCCTCCGCTTAGGGTCGAGGGATGGAGACCCCTACTGCTCGATGGCGGCGCCTGCTGCCCCGTACACCTGGCCGGTGGGCCGCGGTCGGCGCCGCGCTCGCCGTGCTCGTGGGCGGCGGCACCTGGACCGCCGTCGCCGACGACGGCACGCCCGCCGTGCAGCGCGAGGACCGGACGCTGCGCATGGACGGGGTGCCGATCGACACCTCGTACTTCCACGCCGGAGGCTCCGGCAAGCGGCCCGCCGTGCTCATCGGACACGGCTTCGGCGGCAGCAAGAACGACGTACGGGCCCAGGCGGAGAAACTGGCCGCCGACGGGTACGCCGTCCTGACCTGGTCGGCGCGCGGCTTCGGCAAGTCCGGCGGGGAGATCTCCCTCAACGACCCGGACCACGAGGTCAGGGACGTCTCGCGGCTCATCGACTGGCTCGCGGAGCGGCCCGAGGTGGAGCTCGACGAGAAGGGCGACCCCCGGGTCGGCCTCACCGGCGCCTCCTACGGCGGGGCCGTCTCCCTGCTCGCCGCAGGGTACGACGAGCGGGTCGACGCCATCGCGCCCGTGATCACCTACTGGAACCTCGCCGACGCCCTCTTCCCCGACGGGGTCTTCAAGAAGCTCTGGGCCGGGATCTTCATCACCACCGGCGGCGGCTGCGAGAAGTTCGAGAAGCGGCTCTGCGAGATGTACGAGCGGGTCGCCGTCAGCGGCAAGCCCGACGCCGAGGCGATCGACCTCCTCACCGAGCGGTCGCCGTCCGCCGTCGCCGACCGCATCAAGGTCCCCTCGCTCCTCCTCCAGGGGCAGTCCGACTCCCTCTTCCCACTCGGCCAGGCCGACGCCATGCAGAAGGCCATCAGCGCCAACGGCGCACCCGTCTCCGTCGACTGGATCTCGGGCGGCCACGACGGCGGCGACAGCGAGACCGGACGCGTCGAAGGGCGCGTCGGCTCCTGGTTCGACCGCTATCTCAAGGAGGACACCGGCGCCGACACCGGGCCCGCCTTCCGTGTCACCCGCACCGGAGGCGTCGACTCCACCGACGGCGCCGCCCTCCTGCGCGGCGCGAGCGGCGACACCTACCCGGGGCTGCGCGGCGGCGGCCGGGACATCGCGCTGGGCGGCGGGACGAAGACCTTCCGCAACCCCGCGGGGTCCTCGCCGCCCGCCATCTCCGCCGTGCCCGGCGTCGGCGGCGGACTCGCCCAGCTCTCCTCCCTCGGCGTCGGGTTCTCGCTCGACTTCCCCGGACAGTCCGCCCGCTTCGAGTCCGCACCGCTGGACACCTCCGTACGCGTCACCGGCACACCCACCGTGAAGGTGAACGTGAAGGCCGACGGCGGCCGGGACGCGGTGCTCTTCGGCAAGGTGTACGACGTGTCGCCGGACGGCAGGCAGCAGGTGCTGCCCCACCAGCTCGTCGCCCCCTACCGGATCACCCCCGACCAGCAGGGCAAGCCGGTCGAGCTGGCGCTGCCCGCCGTGGACCACGAGTTCGACGCCGGACACCGGCTGCGGCTGGTGTTCTCCGCGACCGACCTCGGCTACGCGTCCCCGGCCGAGCCCGCCACGTACACCGTCACCGCCGACGGACCGCTGACCGTCCCCACCGCGCCCGCCGTGAAGACCGCGGCGGCCACCCTCCCGTGGTGGACCTGGGGCCTCCCGGCCGCCGCCCTCGTCATCGCGGCGGCTCTGCTGCTCACCGCCCGCCGCCGGACCGCGACGCCCGCGCCGGACCCCGCGCTCACCGACGTACCGCTCCAGATCACCGGTCTCTCGAAGAAGTACGCGAAGGCGGTCGACCGGTACGCCGTGCGCGAGCTGTCCTTCCGCGTCGAGAAGGGCCAGGTCCTCGGGCTGCTGGGGCCCAACGGCGCGGGCAAGACGACCACCCTGCGCATGCTCATGGGGCTCATCCGCCCCGACGAGGGCGAGATCCGTGTCTTCGGGCAGGCCATCCGGCCGGGCGCGCCGGTGCTGTCCCGGGTCGGGGCGTTCGTGGAGGGGGCCGGGTTCCTGCCCCACCTCTCCGGGCGCGCCAACCTCGACCTCTACTGGCAGGCCACCGGCCGGCCCGCCGAGGACGCGCACATCGAGGAGGCCCTGGAGATCGCCGGCCTCGGCGACGCGCTCGCCCGTGCCGTACGGACGTACTCCCAGGGCATGCGGCAGCGGCTCGCCATCGCCCAGGCCATGCTCGGCATGCCGGACCTCCTCATCCTCGACGAGCCGACCAACGGGCTCGACCCGCCGCAGATCCGCGAGATGCGGGACGTGATGATCCGGTACGCGGCCGGCGGCCGGACCGTCATCGTCTCCAGCCACCTCCTCTCCGAGGTCGAGCAGTCCTGCACGCACCTGGTCGTCATGGACCGGGGCCGGCTCGTCCAGGCCGGACCCGTCGCCGAGATCACCGGTTCCGGCGACATGATCCTGGTGACCACGGCGGACGAGGTGTCCGAGCCGCTGGCGGAGAAGGTGGCCGCCCTGCCCGGCATCGGCTCCGCCGTCCGCACCGACGACGGGCGCGGACTCCTCGTCCGGCTCGACGGGGCCACCACCTCCCGGCTCGTCACCGACCTCGTCCGGCTCGACGTCCCGGTCACCGGCGTCGGACCGCACCGCCGCCTGGAGGACGCCTTCCTCACCCTCATCTCAGGAGGAGCAGCATGAGCGCCCCCGTCCAGCCCCCCGAGGCCCGGGTGGAGACCGAACACCCGGAGGCCCCCGGCTACCGCGCCCGGCGCACCCTTCCCCTCCGCGTCGAGGCCATGCGGCAGTTGCGCAGACGACGCACCCTGCTGATGGGCGGAATCCTCGCCGCGCTCCCCTTCATCCTGATCATCGCCTTCGCGATCGGCGGCACGCCGGACGGCGAGGACGGCGGAGGAGGAGGCGGCGGGGGCGGCGGCCGGATCAACCTGATGGACGTGGCGACCGAGTCCGCCGCGAACTTCGCCGCCACCTCGCTGTTCGTCTCGGCCGGCTTCCTGCTGGTGGTGCCGGTGGCCCTGTTCTGCGGGGACACCGTCGCCTCCGAGGCGAGCTGGTCCTCGCTGCGCTATCTGCTCGCCGCGCCCGTACCGCGCGTCCGGCTGCTCTGGTCCAAGCTCGTCGTCGCCCTCGGCTTCAGCCTGGCCGCGATGGTGCTGCTGCCGCTCGTCGCCCTGGTGGCGGGCACGGCGGCCTACGGATGGGGGCCGCTGAAGCTGCCCACCGGGGGAGCGCTGTCCGCCGGGGACACGGTGCCCCGCCTCGCGATCGTCGTGGCGTTCATCTTCGTCTCACAACTGGTCACCGCGGGCCTGGCGTTCTGGCTGTCCACGAAGACGGACGCCCCGCTCGGCGCGGTCGGCGGCGCGGTGGGCCTCACCATCGTCGGCAATGTGCTCGACGCGGTCACCGCGCTCGGCTCCTGGCGCGACTTCCTGCCCGCGCACTGGCAGTTCGCGTGGGCCGACGCCCTCCAGCCGCAGTTGGAGTGGGGCGGCATGATCAAGGGCACGGCCGTATCAGTGACCTATGCCCTGATCCTGTTCGCGCTGGCCTTCCGCGGGTTCAGTCGTAAGGACATCGTGTCCTGAATCTGATGTTCCGCCGGTTTCCCACCCGTTGACCGCCGCTGTTGCCGCATCGAGATGGTTCCGCAACGCTTTCGTCGACTCCGGTCGGCGACCTCGTACGTCACATTCACAGATGTCGAGGACATCGTGACGACGTGACGACGTGGGGGGTTGCACATGCAGCAGACAGGCCGGCGACATGAGAAGCGGGCGGGGGACCGGGCGGAAAGCCGGTCCGGAGTCCGGTCCGCAGGCCGGTCCGGAGTTCGGTCCGGAGTGAGGGCCGGGGGCCGGGCGGGGGCCATGGCGCTCCTGCTGGCGGGCGCCATGGTCCTCACCGCGTGCGGCAGCGGTGACAGCGCCTCGGGCAGCAAGCGCGAACTGAGTTCGGACACGCGCGACGGGCAGGGATCGACCGGCGGCGGACAGCCCGCGCCGGACGGGGCGGCGCCCGAGAAGGGCCGCTCGGCCGCACCGGCGGGCGAGTCCGGAGATGTGGCCAGGCTGGATGTCCCGGCACCCGACTACCTTTCCACCTTCGCCCTGGACGTGGACACCGCCAGTTACGGGTACGCGCGCCGTACCCTCGGCGACGGCAGACTGCCTTCTCCCGAGGAGGTGCGCCCCGAGGAGTTCGTCAACAGCTTCCGCCAGGGGTACGAACGGCCGAAGGGCCCCGGCTTCTCGGTGAACGTCGACGGGGCGCGCATCGGCTCCGGGAAGGGCGGGGGCGGGGGCGGTGGAACCGGAGCCTCCGACTGGTCGCTGCTCCGTGTCGGCCTGGCCACCGAGGCCGCCCCGTCGACCGCTGAACGGCCGCCCGCGGCCCTCACGTTCGTCGTCGACATCTCGGGGTCCATGGCCGAGACCGGCCGCCTGGACCTGGTCAGGAAGTCGCTGACCATCCTCACCGACGAACTGCGCGACGACGACTCCATCTCCCTGGTCACCTTCAGCGACGAGGCCGAGACCCGGCTGCCGATGACCCGCCTGAAGGACAACCGGAACCGGATCAAGGACGTGGTGGAGGAGATGCGGCCGACGCAGTCCACCAACGTCGAGGCGGGCATCACCCTCGGCTACGAGGAGTCGGTCAAGGGCCATCGCAAGGGGGCCACCAACCGGGTGGTGCTCCTCTCCGACGCGCTGGCCAACACCGGCGACACCGACGCCGACGGCATCCTGGAGAAGATCGACTCCACCCGCCGGGAGTACGGCATCACCCTCTTCGGCGTCGGCGTCGGCAGTGACTACGGCGACGCGTTCATGGAGCGGCTCACCAACAAGGGCGACGGAAACACCACGTACGTCAGTGACGAGGCGCAGGCTCGCAAGGTCTTCGTCGGCCAGCTTCCCGCCCACCTGGAGATCAGGGCCCGCGACGCGAAGGCCCAGGTGGCGTTCGACCGGAAGACCGTGAAGCAGTTCCGGCTGATCGGCTACGAGAACCGCAAGGTCGCCGACGAGGACTTCCGCGACGACAGCGCCGACGGCGGCGAGGTGGGCCCCGGCCACACGGTGACCGCTCTGTACGCCGTACGGCTGCGCGAGGGCGCGTCCGGCACCGTGGCCAAGGCCACCGTGCGCTGGCTCGACCCCAAGACCCGCGAGGCCCAGGAGGAGACCCGGACCGCGACGACCGGGGCGATCGACGGCTCCCTCTGGAGCGGCGGCGACCGGCTCCAAGTGGCGGCGGTGGTGGCCTACTTCGCCGACCACCTGCGGGGCGGCGACCTGCCCGGCGCACCCGGGCTCGGTGAACTGGCCTCGCGGGCCGCCGGGCTGGCGGAGACGACCGAGGACAGCTCCGTCACGAAGCTGGCCAAGGCCATCGGCCAGGCGGACCGGATCGAGCGGGGCTCCGGAACGGACGAGCCGGAACCGGGCGAGGGCGAGGGCGAGATCGGCTGAGGCGGAGCGGCCGGAGGCCGAGGGGCCGGGCGGGTCGAGGAGGACGGCCGGGCCGAGCGGGACGTGTGTCCTGGGCGGCCGGCTTGGCCCACTCGGCTGGCTTGGCCCGCCCCGCCCGGCCCGCCCGGCCGGCCCCGCCCGGCCCGGCCCGGCCCGCCCGGCCCGGCCCGCCCGCCCCGCCCGCCCGGCCCGCTCGGCTCGGCCCGCCCGGCCCGCTCGGCTCGGCCCGCCCGCTCGGCTTGGCCCGCCCGGCCCGGCCCGCCCCGCCCGGCCCGCCGCCGCGTTCTTCACCGGCCTCGGCGAGCACGGCGAGGCGGCGGGGCCCGCCATCCTGGGGGCGCTGATCTGCGTGGTCGCCGGTCATCTGGTGACCGTGGTCGGGAACATCCCGCTCAACAACGCCCTCGCCGCCTCCGAGGGCGGCGACGACCGTGCGGCCCGCGCGGCCTTCGAATCCCGCTGGAACACCCTCCACCAGGTGCGCACCGCGTTCGCGCTGGTGGCGTGCGTCCTGCTGGCCGTCGCGCTGTAGGGCTAGGCGCTGAAGGGCGAGGCGCCCCTCCGTACGTGGGCCCCCGCCTCCGCCCGCCGCGGGTGGCGCGGGCCGAGCAGCACCACGAGAGCGGCCGCGCCGGGCACGGGCGCGTCGACCCGCTGCCAGCCGGCCCGCTCGTACAGGCGCAGCGCCGCCTCGGCCCGCACGGAGGTCAGCAGCCAGCAACGGCCGTCCGGGGCGGACCCCGTCACCGCATGCAGCAGCGCAGCGCCGAGCCCCGCACCGTGCGCCTCCGGCGCCACGGCCAGCTCGTTCACCTCCAGCGCACCGCAGAGCCACGCCCGCGTCCGCCCGGGCCCGAGCGCCTCGGCGACCTGTCCGTAGCTGCGGTCGGCAGGAAAGACCTCCGGGGTGATCCAGGCCGTGGCGAAACCCGCTACCGCCCCCCCCGGCCACCGCCACCGCCGCCGTGAAACCGGGCCGGAGCGCGTCCCGTGCGAGCCGCTCCGCATAGCCGTCGGCCTGCGCCGGATCCTCGTTCCAGGGCGGGGCCGCGAACGCCCGCGCGTACACCTCGCGGATCCCGTCGGCGTACCGGTTCAGCTCCCCGGCCGTCACCGTTCGCACCTCGGCCGCCATCGCACCGTCCCTCGGATCTCGTCGGCGATCCATCGGCGGATCGCCGGAGCGCCCACCGGCGCAGTGAGAGAACCCTAGTGAACCGCCGTGATCATCCGCATAGTCCGGCTCCTTCACCGCCTTCACCGCCTTCACCGCCTTCACCGCCTTCAGCTTCTTCACCTCCGGCGGCGAGGAGGAGGAGCCGGACGTGCCGCCGTCACACGTTGGGCACCTTGAGCCGGTCCCAACTGCTCTTGCCGGGAATGCCGTCCGCGTCGCCGCCCGTGTAGCCCAGCTTGCGCTGCCAGGCGGCGTACGACTTCCGGTCGGCCTCGGACCAGGCCGGGCCGGGACCCACCGTGTACCGGCCGCAGCCCTCGGACACCAGACGCTTGCCCATCGCCGTGACGACCGCGCTGTTGCGGCCGACCTTGAAGAACGCGGCGCCGGGGAACGGCTCGTACGTCGGCTTCGGCGGCGGATCGGAGGGTCCGTCCGGGGAACCGCCCAGCCGCTTGGCGATCCGCGAGCGCATCGAGTTCATGGTGAACCCGCGCGGATCGACCTTGCCCGGCTGCCACTCCAGGTGCCCGATCACCGACCGCTGCGACCAGCCGTGCGCCCGGCAGACGGCGGCGGCGGCCCGCTCGATCGCCAGCAGCTGGGCCGCCGGCCAGGGATCCTTGCCGTCACCGAGGTTGACGCATTCGAAGCCGTAGAAATGCCGGTTGCCGTCGGTGTTGGCCTCGTTGTCCGGCGGCAGTGCCTTCTCCGCGACGACGGCGCGCAGGACGTCGTCGTCGCCGAGCCCGGCGTGGTTGGCCCGGCCGTTCCCCACGAGGTGGACGGACCCGTCCTTGGCGATGACCCCGTGGCAGAGCGGGCCGGGCAGGGCGGAGTGGCCGTTGTAGCAGAGTTCGACCGAGGAGGCGGTGCCCGAGGTGACGGTGTGATGGATCATCACGCCGTGCGTCGGGCCCCAGGGCCCCTTGTGGTTCCGGTTGTTGGTACGCCAGCTCCGGTGTTCGACGACGTGGAGACCTTCGTCGCGGAGGGCTTTGAGCAGCCTGGCTGCAGACAGCGGCGTCGCCATCGCGGCGCTCCTTTCCCTGATGGGTGCGTAGTTCACGCGGGCGCTTCGGTGTGGGGTCGGCGGGACCGGCGGGCGGCCGACGGCGCGGAGCCGCGTACACCTGCCGGGTGAGGGGACGGTCGGGAGCGCCCAGCGGCGGGGATTCCGCCTTCGGGCCCACCTGATCGATTTGCCCGTTCCCAGGCCCTGCCGAACGTCCCGCCGGACGGAAGGTTGCGCCGTGCCCGAACTCCCTTCCGGGTGTGTCCGAACTCCTGCCCGATGTGCACGGTGCCGGTACGCTCGCCACCGGCCCCGCCCCGGTGTACTCCCGCCGTCGTATGCGGCCCGGCCTCCCGCCTCCTACCGTGAGGGGGTGATGACCTTCGACCGCCTGGCCGCCCGTGCGCGGGCTCTGCCGCCGATCGTCGCGGATCTGCTGGTGGTGGCGGTGGTGGGGGTGCTGACCACCGCCGACGCGGCCGTCAACGAGCCCGGCTACCGGCAGGCCGACGCGCTGACCTGGGCCTTCCTCGTGGTCTCGCTGGCGGCGCTCGCCTGCCGCCGCCGTTGGCCCGTTCCGGTGGTCTGTGTGACCGGGGCGGCCTGTGGCGGGTGGGCGCTGCACGGGCACATCGGCGAACTGCTGAACCTCCCGGTGATCGTGGCGCTCTACACGGTGGCGGTGCTGGGCGACCGCCGGCGCACCCTGTGGACCGGGGTGATCGCCGCGACGGTCTCGGGCGCGGTGGCGCTGAAGGTCGGCAGGGACGTGGTCAACCCGCAGGGGCTGCCCGTCCTGGAGATGGTCTGGCCGCTCGTCCCGCTCCTTCTGGGTGAGGTGGTGCGCACCCGGCGGGAACTGCTGGCGGAGTACGCGGCGCGCGCCGCGCGGGCCGAGGAGGACCGCGAGCGGGAGGCCGCCCGCCGGGTCCGCCAGGAGCGGGCACGGGTCGCCCGGGAGATCCACGACATCCTCGCGCACACGGTGAGCGCGATGACCGTGCAGGCCGGGGTCGCCCTCGACGCACTGGACGCCGCGCCGGAGGTGTCGCGGCAGGCGATGACCCAGGTGCGCGCCTCCGGCAAGGAAGCCGTACGGGAACTGCGCGCCACGCTGTCCGTCCTGCGCGCGACGGAGTCCACGGCGCCGGCGCCCCGCCTCGACCAGCTGGACGAACTGGTCGCGGGGGTCGAGGCGGGCGGGATGCGGGTCAGCCTGCGGCGGCAGACGGGGGGCGCCGCCCTGCCCGCGGTCGTCGAGGCCACGGCGTACCGGATCGTGCAGGAGGCGCTGACCAACGTGGTGAAGCACTCCGCGGCGCTGCACGCCGCGGTGTCGGTGACCCGCGACGCCACCCGGCTGACCGTCGAGGTCGTGGACGACGGCCCCCCGGTGCCGCCGCCGGCCGGCCCGCCCGCCGGCCCGCCCGCCGACCGGGGCTTCGGCCTGATCGGCATGCGGGAGCGAGCGGTCGCGGTGGGCGGCGACGTCAGTTACGGTCCGGTGCCGGGCGGCGGTTTCCGCGTCCGTGCCGAACTGCCGACGGAGGGAGCGGCCTCGTGAACGTGGCGCTGTACGGAACAGGGGAGGGCCCCGTGAACGTGGCGCTGTACGGAACAGGGCAGGGCCTCGTGAACGTGGCGCCGTACGGAACCCGGGGAGCGGCCCCGTGAGCGAGCAGGTGGAGAGCGCGGCGGGGCCGCCGGGGATCGTCCGCGTGGTCCTCGCCGACGACCAGACCGTCGTACGGGCCGGGTTCCGCGCCCTGCTCGACCTCACCGACGACCTGGTCGTGGTCGCGGAGGCCTCCGACGGGGCCCGGGCCGTCGAGGCGGTCCGGACGACCCGCCCGGACGTCGTGCTGATGGACGTCCGGATGCCCGGCGTCGACGGCCTGGAGGCCACCCGCCGGATCGCCGAGGACCGCTCCCTCGACCGGGTCCGTGTCGTCATGCTCACCACGTACCAGGTCGACGCGTACGTCTTCGAAGCCCTCCGGCACGGCGCGGCGGGCTTTCTGCTGAAGGACATCGAGCCGGACGACCTGCGCGCCGCGATCCGCACGGTCGCGGCGGGCCGGAGTCTGCTCGCCCCCGCCGTGACCCGTCGGGTGATCGAGGAGTTCGCCCGGCTGAAGACCCCCGAGGCGGCGGGCGCCGAACGGCTCGCCGTGCTCACCGGCCGGGAGCGCGAGGTGATGGCGCTCGTCGCCGCCGGACTGTCCAACGAGGAGATCGGCAAGGCGCTGATCATGAGCCCGCTGACCGCGAAGACCCATGTCAGCCGGACCATGACGAAGCTCGGCGCCCGCGACCGGGCCCAGCTCGTGGTCCTCGCCTACGAGACGGGCCTGGTCAGGGCGGGAGAACGCTAGGGCCTGCCGTACCCCCGGGGGGAGCAGGCAACGACCCCCGCCGGAGGATTCACCATCGGCCCCCCGCTCGTAGCGTCGGCCGCATGATCCAGGCAACGGAACTCACCGGCGACGCCGAACGCTGGGTCGCCGGACTCTCCCCGACGGCCGCCCTGGAGAAGGTCACCCAGACCTCGTACGCCACCGCCGACACCGTGGGCAGCCTGGGTCCCTGGCCTTCCCTGCTTCTGGTCGCCGCCTGCACGGAGGCGCTCACGCTCCGGGCGCTGGTGCTGCTCCGTCGGCGGGACGCATGAGGGGAGGATGCCGCTCCCCGGCATCGCCCGCTGTGTGCACGAGGCCCAACTCCGCGAGCCGGGGAAGGGCCTCCGGCGCGAGCCGGGGCAGGAGCGGCAAGGCGTACCGCCAGTGCTCGCCCGCCAGCACCTCCCGCAGGATGCGTCGGGCCTCGCACTCGTCGCGGGTGCCCTCGGGGCCGAGGGCGTCGGCGAGCGCCAGGAAGCGCAGTACGGAAGTGTTTTGCGACGCCCAGCCGTCCGCGGCCGGGACGATCACCGGGACGCCGGACAGGTAGGTCGCCACAGCGACCAGGGCAGCCGCCCGCCCCTGAGGCGTCCCGGCCCGCCCGGCGGTGTCCCGCGCCCCCTGGACATCGCCCCGGACGGAATGCAGAACGGCCCACTCGGCGAGGGGCGGCACGCCTTCGGGTAACGGGGTGGAGCCCACATACCGCTCCCAGCGGTCGAGCCTGTCCCCGAGGGGCACCACCCCGGAGCAGCACTCGCCGACATCGAGCAGCGCCTGGAACAACACCGCGCGCATGTCCCACCCCTGGATGCTCTCGGCCGGCCCGGCGCACAACCCCTGGAGCGCCGCGCACAGGTCGCCGCCGGGCCGCCGGGGGTCGGGAAGGGTGAGCAGCAGCCCCATGATCCGGGGCAGATGCCGCTCCCCACCCGATACGCGGCCCGCCCGGTTCACCCCCACGAGCTGCCGCCCGACGATCCGCGCGGCGGCCTCGGGGTCGTACGGGGCGAGCCCCACGGCCACGGCGGCCTCCGTTCGCTCGACCTGCTCGCGCTCCTTCCACGAAGGCCCACCCCCGTCGACCCGGCTCAGCGCGGACTCGGACGCACCGGCATGAGCGCACGCCTGGGCGACGAGAGCGCGTACGGCCGGGTCGGTCAGCGACACGGCCGACCCGGCGGCCTCTCGCGCGTACCGCAGGGCTTCCGCCGGACGTCCGCCTGCCGCACAACCCAAGGCCACGACGGCCAGGCCCCCCGCCCGCCCGGCCGTCTCCGGCGAACCGCCCGTGAGCCGCACGGCTTCCCGCGCATGCCCGGCGACGGCGAGGGCCTGGGCGAGAGGAAGCCGCCAGCCGGCAGCCGTAACGGCCGACGCGTGCCCCTCCCACCGGGCGAAGGCTTCTGCGAGGAGGTGGCGTCCACGGACGGGGTTACTGATCAGCTCCTCCCTGACGCCCAGGAAATTGGTGCCGCTCGTCGCCTCCGCCCGGCTGTTCGACGATGAGTCCGTGCTTCGCCCCTTCACCGAGCGGGCCTGCTCCCGGACGTCGTCGCCGAGAACGTCCCGGCGCAGCTCGTCCGGAACGGCGGCCAGGAGCTTTGCCGCGCTGTAGTCCACGTCGTGCAGAGCCTGGACGACACGCACCAGCGTGGTGGACAGTTCGAGGTCCAGATGGGCGCGGTCGGCCGGGGACAGTGCCTCGGGATCGGTGAAAGCCGAGGTCAGTGCCTTCACGGCCGCGCGAACCATCGTGCGGGCCTGGGCCCGCCGGTCCCGCGCCAGGGCGCTCGCGCCGAGGGCGAGCAGATCGGCGTGGGTCAGGTCCGACGCGGGATCCAGCTCGGCGCAGAGATTCTTCACGGTGTCCCGCAACGCGACAGTGCCCGGAGCATGTCGCGCGATCAGTTGCCCCCAGATCTCCAAGGCCTCGGCCTCCTCGTCAAACCCACCCTCGGCGAGCACCGACGCGTACCGGGCGATCCCGGTGAGCCAGCCCTCCTGCTCCGGGGCGAGCGCCTGCGCGGCCTTGATCCGGGATGCCCAGCCCACGGACGCGCAGGGGATGACGGCACGCAGCACGGCGCGCCCCGCTTCTTCCGCGCCGCACTCGATGAGGGTGTGGCCCGCCTCGGCCAGCTCCTCCATGTCGTCGCTCTGCTCGGCGATCGACGGTGCGGCGTCAGTGGCGCGCTCCGCCCATCGAACTGCTTCGCCCGCGAGTTCCGTGAGTTCCGCGAGCTCCGCGGCCTTCAGAGCGGCGGTTCCGGAGATTGTCCCGGCAATTGCGGACACCACCTTGACCAGGCGTACCGCTCTGGCCGCGTCCGCCGAAGCCGAGAGGGCCAGCTGCCGGGCCCGCGTCACGTCTCCGGCGAGCGCGAACAGGCTCGGAAGCTCCGGTGGTACGGGAGGCCGGGCGCGGCCGGACAGCACGGCCCGGGAGAGGGCCACGCGCGCGGCCACCTCCGGTGTGCGGTCCTCCCCGCCCGGCAGGAGGTCGAGCTGCGCCAGCGCTTCGTCGAGCCGGCCCGCCTCCACGAGCCGCCGCTGACGTCGCGGATCGAGAACGTACCGTTCGAGCCGTGGCCCTTCGCAGAGGAGGGCGGGGTAGTACGAGAGCAGGTAGCGAGGCAGGGGCCCGGGCCGGTCGCCCGTGTGCCAGGAGTCGGCCCAGGCGTGCAGTCGGCGAACGCACGCGGAGCGCAGATCCGGCCCGCTCTTCTGCCAGGCCGTGTGCAGCAGTTCCTCGTCGGCGAGGACAAAGCTGCCCTCGCCGAGATCGGCCGGCACGAGGCACCGGCCCCAGAAGGCCGTCATCAGCCGTGCGATCGCGGCTGGTTCACCGCCCGTCAGCTCGGCGAGGTCCTCGGCGCGCAGCCCCTCCCCGGCAATGGCGAGGAACCCGACGACGGCCCGTCCCGAAGCGGAACCACAAAGGCGATCCAGCCCGTCCCGGAGGCTCGGCCCGTCATCTCCTGTGCGAGGGGAGGGGCGACGCAGCTGTACGGACTCGGCTCGCCGCAGCGGGTGTTCGGCCGATACGTCACCGGGAGGTTCCGCGGCGGGACGGCTCGACACGATGAGCCGGATCGCACGCTTGCCGTGCCGCTTCTGCCCGGCCCCCTCGACCGCGCGCGCCTTCGGGCAGGGGAGCAAGGACGCGATGCTGGTTCCGGGACGCTCGCCGTCCGGCACCCCACCCCGCCAGGCGGCGTCCTGGTCCAGCCCGTCCACGACGACCACGAGCCGTCGGCCGTTCCTGGCCGAGAGTTCGGCCGCTTCACGGAAGAGGGATTGAAGCTTGCCGGGCGGTACCTCTTCCGGGCCGGCGGGGATCCTTCTTCTCCCCAGGAAGCGGGCCAGCTGCCGGACCATCACCCCCGTGAAGTGACCGGCCCGGTCCCAGCCGTCGGTCTCGGAGACGAAGTAGCCCACGACGTCGGTCTTCGGCGACGCCCAGAGATGCTGTGCCACCCGGCCCAGCAGCGCCGACTTCCCTGCCAGCGGATCCCCTTGCAGCCAGAGGCAGGGAGGCGCGTCGTCCTTCGTCGCGACGAATCGGTCCACGCGTCTGAGCTCGGCCTCGCGGCCGTCGAGGGGCGTCTCCAGAAACCGCGGAGCGCCGATGGAGCCCATGAAGCGCCTTCGTTCGACGCGCTCCGGGGAAGCACCACGAGCGTCGTGGGCCTCCCGCTGTGCCGCCCCGAGGGCCTGGCGCCACCGGGCATCGAACTCGGCCGGCTCCCCGGCCTCTCGCCGGAGGAAGACCACGAGGCGCTCCACGGCGTCGGTGTTGGCCCGGCGAGGGGCGGCCCGGCCGGCGGACCACAGCCGAATGGAGTTCTCGTGGACGTCCGCGATCCTCGCACACGCCGAGACGCTCACGTTCCCCGATGGAGCGGCACGGTCCCTCAAGCGGCCCAGCATGCGGCCGAACCGCTTTCGTGCCTCCCAGTCAGCATGCGTCCCGCTCTCCACAGCGGTACCTCCAGAACGAGCCTCAAGAGATTTCTTCAAGTCTCTGACCTGCGAAAAAAGGGGGGTTCGGTGCTGTACCCCCGTTACTGGAGGGCGGGTCGGCCGGTCAAGGTGGCATCAGCCCGGCAGGTGGACAGCCGGGCGCGAACCGGAAGGAATCCCCGTGCCCGTTCTCCCTGCGCTCTTCGATGCCGCGACCTTGGCCGCCGCGGGTGCCACGACCTACACCGCCGTGCTCGCCGTGGTCGCCCTCACCTCGGTCCTGGCCCCCAAGCCCGACCGCCGCCGCGATGCGCGGGCCACCCTGACGATTCTGCTGAAGCGACGGCCGCCGAGGTGAGGGAGGCGAATCCATGAATCTCCCGCACCCCAACACGCTTACTATTAGCGGCCGATGGGTAGCCCTGTGTGATCGTAGCCGTGTGTGATCGTACGTGAAAGCGGTAGCGCGACTTGTCCTTGGCCCTGCCTCCGATCGGGAACCGCCCTTCCTGGGATCCCCGGTATCAGCCCTGTGTGCCGGTGATCTCCCTTCAAGGTGAAGCCGCCGAGTTGTCCTTGGTCGAGGTGCTGCGGCGGGCACAGGAGTTGAGCGGGCTCTACTGCGCCACTCCGGGCGAGGGGGTGGCCCTCCTCGAATACCTGCTCGCGTTGTGCTTCGCCTCCCGGACCTTTCCGTCGTCCGATGAGGAGTGGGCCGCCTGGGTCGCCCAGGAGCACCGCCTCGACGAGGTGGAGAAGTGGCTCGTCCGGGAATCCGCCGACGATTGGGACCTGTTCCATCCGGAACGGCCCCTGGGACAGAACAGCCAGTTGCGCCAGCAGTTCGATGAAGATGCGACAGGGCCGGCCCAGCTCATCCTTGAACGCGTGGGCGACTATGTTCAATTGTTCGATCACCATCACCTCGAACACTCCGAACCGCTGCCGGTCGCCGCTGCGTTCAGAGCCCTGCTGACCCAGCACCACTACGGGCTCTCCGGCCGGGCCCGGATCTCGGGCAGGACGCTGGGCCCGAAGCTGACCAACCTCGCCGCGGGCCGGCTCCAGGGCCGGATCCGGGTCGTGGTCCAGGGCCGCACCCTCGCGGACACGCTGCGCCTGAACCTCTATCCCCCCGCGGACGGAGAGGCGGGCGACTTCAACCATTCGTGGACCACCGGCAAGTACCCGCGCCGGACGTTCAGGACGAAGCCGCCGGCCCGCCCCACGTCCGGCCCCGCCGACCTGCACAGCAGCCTGGGCCGCTCCGTGCTCCTGGAGCCGGCCCAGGCGTCGCGGGGCGAACCCGTCCACGTCGACAGGGTGTTGATCGGGGCCGGTGAGCTTCTCGCTCTCGACCCCGAGCGCGATCTCGACGATGCCGTCCCCGGGAGAATGCTGAACGGTCACCGCAAGCCTCTCTGGCCATCGCCCACCCGCGCTCTCTGGCGTGAGGCCCACGCGCTCTACACCGCTGCGACCAGAGAGACGACGGGCCTGTTCGGGCGGCTGAGGCGTATCGAGTTTCCGTACGAAGGGGGCGGCCCGCCGAGCGTCCTCTGGGCTGTCGGGCTCGTCGCCGACAAGACGGTCGCCGCCACCTGGACGGAGGGCCACTTTCCGTATGCCCCGAGCCAAGGAGAGGCGCTGTGCGAGGCGTCCCGGCACGGCTCGGAGGTCGCCGAGTACGTGGCACGGGCCCTGGAGCGCGCCGCGTACGCCGCCTGGAAGGTGGCCTACCCGAATCCGAAACCATCCGACCACAAGGCCCAGAGGGCCCGGTTCGATGCCCGGCGGGAGTTCTGGCCGGCGGCGAGGGAGCCGTTTCTGCGTCTGCTCGATCAGACGGCCCGGGGCGGGGATGTGCCGCTTGCCCTGCGTGACTACGCCGGGGAGCTCCGCGCCCATGCGGAGGAGTTTCTCAGGAATCGGCTCGACACGCTGGAGCCGAACGAGAGGGGCATGCTCGCCCGTGCCCGCGCCGAACAGCGTTTCCAGGCTGACATGGCTGATGGGACAGCTCCCGCCGAACTCCGGGAGGAGAGACAGAGATGATGGAACGTTCCCAGTCCGTCGCGGACGGGCGCGCTGCTGATCAGCTCACCGCCTGGCTCATGAGCCTCGTACGCAACCGCGAGTACGGGAATCTGGCCGAGCTTCGCCGCACCAAGCCGACCGACTCCCATATCCGTGCTGGGTGGTTCGCCCCCGAAGGGCAGCGCGAGGTCTACGAGAAAGTCGCATTCCTCTTCGGCGTCTACCATCAGGGCGCTTCCGTTCCCCTGCGTGGGAAGGGAAGCCTCGGCGAGGCCGCCCGAAGGATCGGTGACGGGGCGGGGCGTGGGCCCGACAACCCCGGCGCGCAGCGATTGCTGTCCCGCGTCGTGGCGAGCCGTCGCCTCCCGTGGCGGCATCTTCAGCACACGATCACCCGCCTGCGGTCCTGCGAACAGCCGCCGCCCTCCTGGGGGCAGCTCACCGTTGACCTGGCCCGGTGGCACGACCGCAGGGCGCGTATCCCCTACCTGTGGACCGTGGACTTCCACGAGCCGCCCACGCGGAGCCGCGGCACGAAGGGCGGCCCAAGCGCGGCCGCGGCAGGCGACGGAACGAACGATCAGTCGACGCGGAAGGACGCGAGTACGTGACCGAGGCTCCCCGAAACCAGTTCCTCTCCCTGCACGTGCTGGAGACGCTGGTAGCCGTGCTCCCCGTACGGGACGAGAACGGATCCCCGAAAAGCTTGGTCTATGGCGGCGTGGAGCGTCACATGATCACCAGCCAGGCGCGCCGCCGGGCCGAGCGTGTGCACGCCCGGGACCGGGCCAACGCCGGTATCGGCGCCCTGGCGGGCCGCAGCACCGGGCTCCGCACGCGCGAATGGGCGCTCATCGCCGCGAGGTCCCTGGAGAAGGACCACGGGTGGGACAGGGACGAAGCCGTCGCCACCGCCCGCGCGGTCATCGAGGCCGTCGGCCTGAAGTTCGGCGACCCTGCCAAGAAGACCGTGGCCAACCTGACCAAGGTGCTGCTCTTCGCCCCGTCCGACGCCGGGTCGAGGATCGCCGCCCACATCCAGGAGCACGCCCACGACCTGCTGGTCTGGCGGGACGGGTACCTCCAGGCACAGGACGAGAGCAGGAAGAAGACCACCAGAAAGGGCGGCCGGGCGACCGGCCGGGCTCCCGAAGCGGGTGCGGAGGAGGGCACGGGCGCCTCCGCAAAGGCCACCGTGCCGCCTCTCCCCAAGCGGCACCGCGAGGCCGTGCTCTTCGCCATCGCACCGCGCGACGCCATCGACATCGCGCTCTACGGCCGCTTCCTCGCGGAGATCGCGGACTCGCCGAACGTGGACGGGGCTGTGCAGAGCAGCCACGCCTTCACCGTCCAGGAAGCCGAGCAGGTCGACGACTTCTACGCGGCGGCGGACGACGCCAAGCTGCACCGCAAGCGCAACGCCCTGGACTTCCTCGACTCTGCGGACGACGCCGGGGCCGGGATGACCGGCTACCAGTCGCTCATCTCCGGCACCTTCTACCGCCATGCCGTGCTCGACCGGGCCCAGCTGACCACCAATCTCCGCGCGGCCGGGATGACCGAGGCCGAGGCGGCGGAGACGGCACTCGACGCGGAGAAGGAGTTCGTCAACGCCTTCGTGGAGGCGTTCCCCCAGGCGAAAAAGAACTCCACGGCCTCCACCGGCTCGCTGCCCGCCCTCGTCCTGGCCTTCGAGGGCACGCGCCCCTACAACTACGCCGCTGCCTTCCAGCGCCCCGTCGACGAGAGCCCGACGGGCGCGGGAGGCGAAGGACCGGCCGGGCCCGCCGCGGTACGCAGGCTCCTCACCCACCACGCCTTCGTCAGCGAACGCCGTCCCGACCTGACGGCTGCCCGAGTGCTGACCTACGACCCGCAGATCGACGCCGTGGTCAAGGAGTTCGAGACGGCGGGCAGGGAAGGCGTGGCATCCGTCACGGCGATCGGGGAGCTGGCGCCGTGAACCACGTGCTGCTCGTCCGGCTTGCCGCTCCGCTCCAGTCCTGGGGCGTCGCCAGCCGCTTCTGGCAGCGCGACACGCACAGCCGGCCCACCAAGTCAGGGGTGATCGGGATGTGCGCCGCCGCGCTCGGCCTGCCGCGCGAGCCCCCGCCGGACGCACCCGAGCAGGATCCGCTGGCCGAACTGGCTCCTCTGCTCTTCGGCGTACGGGCCGACCACCCCGGCAAACCGGTGCGGGATTACCACACCGTCGGCGCCGGCCGGTATCCGCTGCGCCCCCGCGAGCTGGTCACCGACCACCGGCGTGCCGCGGCGGCCGCCGCTTCGGTGGACGCGGTGACCGGGGACACCTTCGGCCGTCATGAGGTGGCGGACTGGTACGGAGCGCCGAAGAGGATCGCCGCGGATCCGTTGTCCGGGGCACTGGTCTCCGCCGAGGTGCGCAGGAAAGCCATGGTCACCGAGCGCTGGTATCTCTCCGACGCCGCCTTCCTGGTGGGCCTGCAACACCCCGAGAAGAAGGTGCTGGAGCGGATCGCCCATGCTCTGGAGCACCCGCAGCGACTCCTGTGGCTCGGGCGCAAGTCCTGTCCACCGTCGGGGCAGTTGGCCCTCACCATCATGGCCTGCACGCTCGCCGACGCCTTCGCGTCCGTGGCGTTGTTGCCTTCGCCCTCCGACGCCCCTCGATCGGCCCGGGAGAACCGGCCGTGGGCCTGGATCGAGAGCAGGCACCCGGTGCCCGGCGGCAGTCCGGTCATGGACCAGCCGGTGAGCTTCCAGGCCATGGGGCCGAAGCATGCCGCGCGCTGGGAGACCGGGGCCCGCGTCACCATCGATCCGCACGCCAGGGATTGGGACATCATCCTGTGAAGCAGCCTCGTGCCACGACCGCCCGGTTCGTCGCCACCCAGACCCTCCTCACCCTGGATGCCCGGCACCCCTATGCCGCCAAGGCGCTGATCGACGCCCAGGACATGCACCGCAACGTCATGAGCGGTTTCCCGGGCTGGGTCGACGACGGCAGCCGTGACGCCCGCGCGCAGATGGGCATCCTGTCGACCTGGACGCTGAATCTCCGTGAGGCGCGGATCTCCCTCGTCGTGCAGTCGCAGGTGCCCGGGGACTGGGGCCGCGTCCCGAGAACGGCGCTCGCCGGGGAGCCGGAGACGCTTACCCTCGACCGGACCTTCTCCGTGGGCGACACGGTGGACTTCCGCACGGTCGTCAACCCCGTGTACAGCCGTCCGCCCGCACCGGGCTCCCCGGAGAAGACCCGTGGCCAACGGGTGGCCCACACCCGCCCCGACCACGTGAAGGCCTGGTTCGTCCGGCGACTCCAGCCGGCCGGCGAACCACCCGTCGCCCCCGACGGCCTGACGCGCCTGGGCGTCGACACTCCGGCCGAACAGCTGGCCGTCCGCATGCTGCCCCTCATCTCCAGCCCCGCCCCGCACAAGGGGCTCCGCCTCGTCCGGGCGGAGATCAGGGGCAAGCTGACGGTGACGGACCCGACGGCGTTCGTGGGGGCCCTGACGAGGGGACTGGGACACGGGCGCGCCTACAGCTGCGGGCTGCTGCTGGTGCGGTGAGCGGTGGCGGTGAGCCCGTGGTCGTACCCCTTCTCCGACCGCGCGGAAGCGCCGGACCGGACCGCGGCGGGCTTTCCGCTGCCCGCGATGGTTAGAGCAAACGGCATCGCGGGCAGCGGAAAGCCCTCCGCGAGCGATCTCACGGAGGGCTAGAAGCAGGCTCTGACCTGCGTAAACGTGTGCCCCTGGCAGGACTCGAACCTGCGGCCAAGCGCTTAGAAGGCACTTGTTCCAACGTTATCTCTACCGCCCTGACCTGGCATTTTATAGTTCAGTGAGGCGTCGTCAGCTGTTTTGGGGGACGCATGGGGGACGATCTTGCTCGCCGACTGCTGGTGGGATCATGGAGGGAGAGCCCGTAGCGATTCGGGGGCCGTTTCCTTGACGAGGGCGGACGGGCGAGACCTGATCGAGGTGCGGACCATGGACGCCTGGACCGATCCGCTCATCGTCCAGGACGTGCTGCTGGTATTGGGAACGCTGCTGGACGGGAGACGGGCGGCCGCTTCGTCCGTGAAGCGGCACCGACGGGTCCTGCATCTGCTGATGAGGTATGCGATCGTCCGCGGCATTCTGCCGTCCGACCCTGTTCCCGAGTCGCGGAACCTCACACAGCGGTCTGCCGGTGAGATCGACCGGCGCCGTCTGCTGAACGAGCGGCAGGCGGCGCAGCTGCTCGACTGGATTCGCGGTCGGCCGCGCAGCGGGCAAAGACTGCAAGCGTTCTTCGCCACGTTGTACTTCACGGGGCTACGTCCGGAAGAAGCGGTCGCGCTGCGTGTCTCGGACCTTGTCCTGCTTACCTCGTAGGAAGGGCAGTGGGCCGACATCGTGGTCCACACCGCCGAGCCCGAGATCGGGTGCACGTAGACCGACAGTAGAACCCGGCACGATCGGCGACGTCTGAAAGCCAGAGCAGAGGGTGAGACGCGCATAGTGCCATGCCCTCCGAGCCTGTCCACCCTCTTGCGGGCGCGTATCCAGGAGGCGAGCCTGCTCCCCGACGATCGACTCCTTCCTGGGGAACATCCCACCTGCCCAGGTGGCCGAATGGGCCGGCACCAGCGTCGCCATGCTGTTCGCCACGTACGCGCAGTGCATCTGTGGTCAAGAGCAAGATCTGCGGCAGCGATTCGACGAGATGCCGGACGCCTCGGCCACCCTGATCGCGTGATCGCCGGTGAGGGTCACCGCTCCCGCCTGTAGGGATCCGTGTACGGCTCCATGGACTGGCGGACCTCGTCCCGGACCGGGGCCATGAGAGGGCCTGGGGCGTAGTAGCGGGCGCGGGCCTTGCCATGGGGGACTAGCCAGCCGCGGGCCACGAGTTCCCGGATGTCGCGGATAGCTTGCTGGTCGCTGAGGTCGGCGTCCTGCTGGTAGACGGTGCGGCGCACCTTCGCGTCCGAGAAGGCTGGCAGCAGGGCATAGACCACCCGCTCGTCCAAACCGGCGGCCTCGACGCCTTCGACCAGACGGGTCCAGGCTCGCGACATGACGTCGAAGCGGCGCTGGGCCTGCTGGGCCTGGCGATGGTGGGCGGTCAGACAGAACCGGATCCAGGGCCGGGTGTCCCGCTCCGGACTCCAGCGCGGGCCGCCCACATCCTCCAGGATTTGGTAGTAGGCGTACGTGTTCTGTCCCCGACCGAGCCACTCTTCGATGGAGGAGAACTCGGGCGGCATCAGAGCCTCACGGGAGAACACGAGAGTGGACAGGGCACGGGACATGCGTCCGTTGCCGTCCTTCCACGGATGGATCTTGACGAGGTTGAGGTGCGCCATGGAGGCGCGGACGTGGACGGGTGCGTCGAGATCGCCCTCGTTGAGCCAGTCGATGAACTCCGCCATCAGAGCCGGAACGTCCGCCTGGTCCGGTGCGGTGTAGGCGGGGACCAGGGGGTCGTCGGGGCTGGTGACGTAGACGGGCCCGTCGCGCCAGCGGCCGGGGCGCTTGTCGAGGTGGTGGCCCTGGAGCATGAAGTGCAGGCCGTTGAGCAGGCCGGCGTCGTACCGGAAGTCGTCTCCGGCGTCGGCGAGGGCCTGGATATAGGTCATACCGCGCTGGTAGCCCCCCAGCTCGGCGCGCGTCTTCTCCCCGGTCTCCAGTGGCTCCTCCCCGGACATGAGGGCTTCCACGTCATCGACCGTCGCGGCGTAGCCCTCAATGGTGTTCGATCCGGCGATTGCGCGGGCGGTGAGGTTACGGCGCAGCTGGTGGGTCCAGCGCGGGGTGGCACGGAGCATGTGGCGCAGGGCGCGACGCATGGCTTCAATCTCATCGAGGGCGCGCAGATCGTCTCTGCTCAAGGTGGGAGTCGCGTACAGCATGATTCGATGACACAATGATTGTGTCACGAAGTCAAGTAGGTGATGGGGTGGACTCGCTAGCTGTGAGGTGGGCTGTCGAAGGCTCCGAGGAGGGCCTCCGGGGTTCCTTCAGTAGTGGCCGCCCAGGGAGTTGCAGGTGGCCGACCCGAATGGAATACCGCGAAGTTCGTCATAGCGCGTCCGTGAGGCGGGAGATGTCTGACCGCCGGCACTGACCCATTGCGCTGGGATGATCACCGTGCATGCCGATCGAGTCCGCGGCGACTCTGCGTCATCTCCCAAAACTTCGACGGAAGGCGGGCGCTGGGAATCTCGCCGGATGCGCGGGTTCTGCTTCGTAATAGGACCGGTGCTCGTTCGGCGAGCAGGTCGACGACCGCGCTGGTGTGGGCTTGGGCGGTCGACTCGCTGATCCCGAATGCGGCGGCGATCTTCGCGAATGTGGTGTGTTCGCGCAGGTACATCCGTGCCACGCGCGCTGGGACGGACGGAGCTTGCAGCGTCGGCCGCCCTCCATCTCGATCAACAAACCGGGGACTCTCTCGTTGCGCTGCACGACCAATCACCCGATCAGTAGGCAACTCGAAGAAGCGCAGTGTTCAGTGAGAACCACCGTCGCACTGGCGGTACCTGCCGATAGTCCGCTTTGCCGCAACAAGTGGGCTGCCTCGAAGCATGAGCCTGGGACCTCGCCGAGCGGGAGACGGACGGTGCATCGCGCCGCTGGTTCGCGATGGACAGAGCAGGTGCCGCCTTGGCGCACACTCTGTGCGTTCCCGATGGACTGTCAGAATGGCTCTGACCAGGTACTACTCTCTCGCGGCTGGGGGCGGATCATGGGGTGTCTCCCGAACTGGGGGACGTATGTGGGAAGGGGAGCCAACGGCGAGGGTGGAAATCGGGGCAAAGTTCACCCCGGGCAACGAAAAAGCCCTCCGCAAGTGATCTTGCGGAGGGCTTAAAACCGCCTGACCTGCATAAACGTGCGCCCCCGGCAGGACTCGAACCTGCGGCCAAGCGCTTAGAAGGCGCCTGCTCTATCCACTGAGCTACGGGGGCCGGGAGTCCTGATCGGTGGTTCCGTGGCCGTGCCGGGACAAGGATAGGGCTCCGATCCCCTCGACCCGGTTGCTTCACCTGCGTGGCATGATGTGGAGGTTCGGTGAAGCGAACCGATAATCGCAGGTAGGTGCGATTCCTGCATCGGTTTTCGCTCCCCTCGCGCCGGGTGTTGTGCACTCGTTATGCCCCTGCCCCACTCGTCCCCTCTGTCCTGACTCTGGCCAGAGGGTGGAACCGCCGCGCAGAGGGGGCTATACGCTTCAAAAAGGCTCCAAAATTGGGCATTCTTCGCATGTGGTGACCATGGACGTACGGCCTCAGCTCATCGACGCACTTTCCGCCCTGCGCGACCGTGTCGCCGCCGTGCGTCTTCCACTGCCCCTGCCGGGGGCCGAACGTGCCCGGCAGACCAGGGTCGAACTCCTCGCCCAGCTCGACGACTACCTCCTGCCCCGCCTCAAGGACCCCGAGGCGCCGCTGCTCGCCGTGATCGGCGGATCCACCGGAGCCGGGAAGTCCACCCTGGTCAACTCGCTGGTGGGCTGCCGGTTGAGCGAGGCCGGGGTGCTGCGGCCCACCACACGGACCCCGGTGCTGGTCTGTCACCCGGACGACCACCACTGGTTCGCCGGGGTGCGGGTGCTGCCCCAGCTGACCCGGATCTGGCTGCCGCCGGGTCAGACGCCCGACCCGGACGGGCTGGACGACCTCGCGGCCCGGGGCGAGGACGGGGAGACCGTGCTGCGGGTGGAGACCGCCGTGAGCCTGCCCCGCGGGCTCGCCCTCCTGGACGCCCCCGACATCGACTCGCTCGTCGTACGCAACCGGGTTCTCGCCGCCGAACTCATCTGCGCCGCCGACGTCTGGGTGATGGTCACCACCGCCTCGCGCTACGCCGACGCCGTGCCCTGGCACCTGCTGCGTACCGCGAAGGAGTACGACGCGGCCCTCGTCACCGTCCTCGACCGGGTGCCCCACCAGGTGATCGCCGAGGTCTCCCGACAGTACGCGGCGCTGCTGACCCGGGCCGGGCTCGGGGACGTGCCCCGGTTCACCATCCCGGAGCTGCCCGAGTCCGCGGGCGGCGGCAGCGGACTGCTCCCCACCACCGCCGTCGCCCCGCTGCGCGCCTGGCTCGCCCACCGGGCCCAGGACCCCGCCGCCCGGCAGCAGGCGGTGGCGCGCACCGCTTCCGGCGTCATCCAGTCGCTCAACGTGCGGATGCCCTCGCTGGCCTCCGCCGTCGCCGCCCAGTACGCCGCCTCCGTACGGCTGACCGGGGTGGTCCAGGACGCGTACGGCAAGGAGGCCGCCCGGATCCGGCGTCGCCTCCAGCGTGGTGCCGTGCTCTCCGGGGACGCGCGGACCCGGTGGCGCGGCTACCCGCTCTACAGCTCGCCCGAGGAACTCCTCGAAGCCCTCGTCGACAGCCTGGTGGCCCTGCTCCAGTGCTCGGTCTCCGCCGCCGACGAACAGATCCGCACCCAGTGGCGCCGCGAGCCCGCCGGTGGCCTGTTCCGGTTCGAGGGCGCCGGACGCGAGGCGGGCGGCTGGGGGCCCGCCGAGGACGTCGAGGGCCGGATCTCCGTCGCCGTACGCCGGTGGCGGCGGGTCCTGGAGGAACTGGCCGACGAGGAGGTGCGCCAGCTCGAACGCAACGTGGCGCCCGCCCCCGAGACCGTCGCCGCACTGCTCGCGGCCGCCCTCCTCGGCGGGCGGCGCGCCCGTGCGGCGGGGGAGCAGCTCGCCGAACGCATCGGCGCCCAGGGCGCGCTGCGCCTCCGCGACAAGGGCGGTGAGCTGCTGACGGCCTACCTCGACCAGGTACTCGGCGGCGAACGCGACCGCCGCCTCGCCCCGCTCGACGCGCTCGACGTCGCTCCCGAACCCCAGGCCGAACTGATCGCCGCGCTTTCCGTACTGCAGAAGGAGAGGTGGCAGCGATGACCGCCGTCACGGACCACGACAACAGCAGCAACGGCAACGGCAGCAGCAATGGTGGCGGTGGTGCGAAGTCGGACGGGGAGGTGCCGGGCAGGGACGGGGACGGGCGCTGGGACGACGGGCTCATCGCCCGGCGCGCGGCGGCGAAGGCCCGTGAGGCCGGGGAAGCCGCCCCACGGACGCCCGCCGACGACGACGTGGAGCCGCAGGTCGAGGCGTACGTCCCCTCCGGCGGGCCGCTGCCGCCCCGGCTGGACGCCCTGCGCGAGCTCGTCGGGCTCTCCCGTGCCCGGCTCGACCGGGACACCCTCGCCGAGGCGGGACGCGTGCTGGACGAGGCCGCCGCCCGGCAGCGGCTCTCCTCGCGGCACACGGTCATCGCCGTCGCGGGGGCCACCGGCAGCGGGAAGTCGACCCTGTTCAACGCGCTCGCCGGGGCCCCGATCTCCGACACCGGGCTGCGCCGGCCCACCACCTCCCAGCCCATCGCGTGCAGCTGGACCGACGGGGCCGCCGGGCTGCTGGACCGCCTCGCCGTCCCCGGCCGGCTGCGGCGCAGGCCCCACCCCGGGCCCGCCGCCCTCGACGAGGCGCTCCAGGGACTCGTCCTGGTCGATCTGCCCGACCACGACTCCGCGGCCACCGAACACCGCGACCAGGTGGACCGGGTGCTGGCCCTGGTCGACGCGGTGATCTGGGTCGTCGACCCGGAGAAGTACGCCGACGCCGCCCTCCACGAGCGCTATCTGCGCCCGCTCGCCGGGCACGCCGAGGTCACCTTCGTCGTCCTCAACCAGACCGACCGGCTGCCCGGCGAGGCGGCCGACCTCGTCCTCGACGACCTGCGCCGCCTCCTCGACGAGGACGGCATCGCGCTCGGCGAGCACGGCGAACCGGGCGCCACCGTCATGTCCCTGTCCGCGCTCACCGGCGACGGGGTACCCGAACTCCGCGAGATGGTCGGCCGCTTCGTCCAGGACCGCACGGCCGCCACTCGCCGTCTCTGGGCCGACGTCGACGCGGCGGCGGCGCGGCTGCGCCCGGTCTACGTGGCCGAGGGCCGGCCCGGACTCGGCGAGCGGGCCCGCGACGAGTTCACCGACCGGCTGGCCGAGGCCGTCGGCGCGGCGGCCGCCGGACAGGCCGCCGAGCGGGAGTGGCGCAGGAACGCCGGTCGGGCCTGCGGGACGCCGTGGCTGCGGCTCTGGCGCTGGTACGAGAACCGGGGCCTGCCCGGGAGCCTGGACCGGATGGGCCAGGCGCTGACCCCGCCCGAAGAGGAACCGACGGCCCGGCAGCGGGTCGAGCAGGCGGTGCGCATCGTCGCGGACGACGCCGCCGACGGGCTGCCGGGCCCCTGGGCGCAGGCGGTGCGCGAGGCCGCGTTCAACGGGGCGAAGGGGCTGCCCGAGGCGCTGGACGAACTGGCGGTCAAGGCCGGGGCCCCCGGCGCGTCCAAGCGGGGCGGTCGAACGGAGGCGGGGCAGGGCACCATCGCCGGAACCTCTCCCGGAACCTCTGCCGGGATCTCTGCCGAAATCTCTGCCGGAACTTCTCCCGGAGCCCCGCTCGGCGGCCGTCCGGCCAAGCCGCCCCGGCCGAAGTGGTGGCCCGCCGCGGTGCTGGCCCAGGTGTCGATGACGCTCCTCCAGATCTTCGGCGGCCTGTGGCTGGTCGGCCAGATCATCGGCGTCCTGGAGCCGGGGCTCGTCACGCCCGCGCTCATCATGCTGGCCGGAGTCGTCGGCGGCCCGCTCGTGGAGTGGTCCTGTGCGGCGGCCATCCGGGGACCGGCCAGGCGGTACGGGCAGGACGCCGAGCGGCGGCTGCGCGACGCGGCCGCCGGCTGCGGCCGGGCCAGGGTCCTGGATCCGGTCGCCGCCGAACTGGTGCGCTACCGGGAAGTGCGCGAGCGGTACGTGACGGTGACGGAGTTCTCCACAACCGGCCGGTAGTCCACAGGCTCCGACGCGATTCCCGCCCGGCGTCCACCATGGAGTCCGCACCCCACCGCCGCCCGGAGAGGCACGAGCGGTGCGACGCGGTACGAGCGGTGCGATGGTGCGATCCGGTACGACAGGGAAAGCGGGGGCGGGAAAATGAACGAGACCTTGGTGACACTGGTGGGCAACGCCGCGACGGCGGTGGAGTTCCGTGAGACGGCCACCGGTGGAATGGCGCGATTCCGTTTCGCCGTGACTCCCCGGCGCTGGGACCGTGAGAAACAGCTCTGGGCCGACGGCCGCACCAGCTTCTACACCGTCTGGTCCTGGCGGACGCTCGCCGCGAATCTGGCCGGTTCCGTTTCGGTCGGAGAACCTCTGGTCGTGCACGGCCGGTTGAAGGTCCGCGAGGAGGAACAGGCCGGGCAGCGAAGGACGTTCGTCGATGTCGAAGCCGTCGCCGTCGGCCACGATCTGAGCCGGGGAACGGCCGCCTTCCGCCGGGCGGCCAGAGTCGAACCGGTTCTGACGGAGCGTCCGGAAAGTGTCACGGACGGCGATGTACGCGAGTCGCCGAAACCGCGGGGACACGTCGGCACCATGGCCGCGGTGTCCTGAAAAGGCTGATCGTCGACAAGCGCGACTGGCCGTCGCGCGATAACGATTCCGATTCGGAATGGTTGTGCAAGGGCAGTACGGGGGACTGCCCTTGCCCCGTTCTTTAGGATTCCCAGTGCTCACGGGTCACTTGGGTCTGCTGGCGAGGCATTCCCCACACGCGCACCATGCGCGAGGGCCTCGCCCGGAGGGGAATTCTGTGTTTTCTGCGTCTTCAGCGTCCGCTGCGTCGTCCGGCACGACAGGGGCGCCCCCCGGCCGCGGCACCCGCCGCCCGGTCGCCGCGCTGCTGCTCTCCGGTCTCGTCGCGGCTGCCGCACTCGTCGGCGCCGGACCGGCGGCGGCCGACGACCCGGGCCGGCACCACGGCGGCGCGGCCGCGGTGCTCGACGGGCTGAAGACCTTCGACAGCGCCGTGCTCCGCGTCGCGGGGAAGGACGGTGCGCCCGACCGGACCCAGGAGCTGCCCGCCGGACTGTTCGAGATGACCGTGGACGGCGGCGGCAAGCTCAAGACCTACTGCATCGACCTCCACAACCCCACCCAGGACCAGGCGAGGTATCTGGAGACGCCCTGGGCCGAGACCTCGCTGGGCACCAACCGGAACGCGGGGAAGATCCGCTGGATCCTCCAGCACTCCTACCCCCAGGTCGACGACCTGGCCGCGCTCGCCGACGCGGCCGGCACCGGCCCGCTGACCGAGCGGACCGCCGCCGCCGGGACCCAGGTCGCCATCTGGCGCTACTCGGACAACGCCGATGTCACGGCGGCGGACAAGCAGGCGGAGAAGCTCGCCGACTGGCTGCACCGCAACGCGCGCAAGACGAAGGAGCCCCAGGCCTCGCTGACCCTGGAGCCGGCCGCCGTCTCCGGCCGGGCCGGTGAGCGGCTCGGCCCCGTCACCGTCCGCACCGCCGCGGACCAGGTCTCGGTGTCGCCGCCGGTGGACGCGGCGGTCAGCGGCGTCGCGGTGACGGACGAGAAGGGCGCCCCCGTCACCGCCGCGGCGGACGGAGACCGGCTCTACTTCGCCGTGCCGAAGGACACCGCCGACGGCACCGCCTCCCTGACCGTCCAGGCCACCACCTCCGTGCCGGTCGGCCGGGCCCTCGTCGGGACCGGCCGCACCCAGACGCAGATCCTGGCCGGCTCCAGCGAGTCCACGGTCTCCGCGCGGGCCGGCGCCACCTGGGCCGAGAAGGGGGCCGCCCCCGCACTGACCGCGCGGAAGAACTGCGCGGCGGGCGGCGTCGACATCACGGCCGCCAACCGGGGCGACGAGCCCTTCACCTTCGAGCTGGCCGGAATCGAGCACACCATCGCCGCCGGGGCCACCCGCACGGTGACGGTCCCCGTCGCCGAGGACCAGGCGTACGACTTCACCATCACCGGACCCGGCGGGTTCGCCAGGACCTTCACCGGGGTGCTGGACTGCGCCACCAGCGGCAGTGTCCTGGACCGCGAGGGCGCGGGCGACGCGGGCAACGACATCGGCACGCGGAGCGCCCAGCAGTCCGTCCCGGCCACGACCGGCTCCGTCACCTCCGGGCCGGCGGGCGACCTCGCCGAGACCGGCGGCTCCAGCGCCACCCCGATGCTCGCCGCGGTCGCCATCGGACTGCTCGTCGTGGGCGGCGGCGCGGTCTTCCTCCTCCGCCGGAAGGCACCGCACGCCGACGGTGAGTGAGCGTCCGCACGCGGGAAGTCACGCCGGAAGTGACGTCGTTCCCATGTCGATCCCTGGACGGGTTTCCGTCCGGGGAGGGCTGTCAGGCAAGATGGGGTGTATCTGCCCACACCTCTATTGCTGCCGGACGGTTTCTCTTGGCTGAGTACATCTACACCATGCGCAAGACGCGCAAAGCGCACGGCGACAAGGTGATTCTCGATGACGTCAACCTGAACTTCCTGCCCGGCGCGAAGATCGGTGTCGTGGGGCCCAACGGCGCCGGTAAGTCCACGGTGCTGAAGATCATGGCGGGCCTGGAGCAGCCGTCCAACGGTGACGCCTTCATCTCGCCCGGTTTCAGCGTCGGCATCCTCATGCAGGAGCCGAAGCTGGACGAGGAGAAGACCGTCCTGGAGAACGTCCAGGACGGCGCCGCCGAGATCATGGGCAAGCTCAAGCGCTTCAACGAGGTCGCCGAGCTGATGGCGACCGACTACTCCGACGCGCTCATGGACGAGATGGGCAAGCTCCAGGAGGACCTGGACCACGCCAACGCGTGGGACCTGGACGCGCAGCTGGAGCAGGCCATGGACGCCCTGGGCTGCCCGCCCGGCGACTGGCCCGTCACCAACCTCTCCGGTGGCGAGAAGCGCCGCGTGGCGCTCTGCAAGCTGCTCATCGAGGCGCCGGACCTGCTCCTCCTTGACGAGCCCACCAACCACCTCGACGCCGAGTCGGTGAACTGGCTGGAGCAGCACCTCTCGAAGTACCCGGGTGCCGTCGTCGCCGTCACCCACGACCGGTACTTCCTGAACAACGTCGCCGAGTGGATCCTGGAGCTCGACCGCGGCCGCGCGATCCCCTACGAGGGCAACTACTCCACGTACCTGGAGCGCAAGGCCACCCGGCTCAAGGTCGAGGGCCGCAAGGACGAGAAGCGCCAGAAGCGGCTCAAGGAGGAGCTGGAGTGGGTCCGCTCCAACGCCAAGGGCCGCCAGACCAAGTCCAAGGCCCGACTCGCCCGGTACGAGGAGATGGCGGCCGAGGCGGACAAGATGCGGAAGCTGGACTTCGAGGAGATCCAGATTCCGCCGGGCCCGCGGCTCGGTTCCATCGTCGTCGAGGTCGAGAACCTCTCGAAGGCCTTCGGCGACAAGGTCCTCATCGACGATCTGTCGTTCACGCTGCCCCGTAACGGCATCGTCGGCATCATCGGTCCGAACGGCGCGGGCAAGACCACGCTGTTCAAGATGATCCAGGGCCTGGAGACGCCGGACAGCGGCGCCATCAAGGTCGGCGACACGGTCAAGATCTCCTACGTCGACCAGTCCCGCGCCAACATCGACCCGAAGAAGACCCTCTGGGCCGTCGTCTCGGACGAGCTGGACTACATCAACGTCGGCCAGGTCGAGATGCCCTCGCGCGCCTACGTCTCCGCGTTCGGCTTCAAGGGCCCGGACCAGCAGAAGCCGGCCGGCGTCCTGTCCGGTGGTGAGCGCAACCGCCTCAACCTGGCGCTGACGCTCAAGGAGGGCGGCAACCTGCTGCTCCTCGACGAGCCCACCAACGACCTCGACGTCGAGACGCTCTCCTCGCTGGAGAACGCCCTCCTGGAGTTCCCGGGCGCCGCTGTGGTCATCTCCCACGACCGCTGGTTCCTGGACCGCGTCGCCACGCACATCCTCGCCTACGAGGGTGACTCCAAGTGGTACTGGTTCGAGGGCAACTTCGAGTCGTACGAGAAGAACAAGATCGAGCGGCTCGGCGCGGACGCGGCCCGCCCGCACCGTGCCACGTACAAGAAGCTCACGCGAGGCTGATCGTCTTGGCTCGTCACGTCTACAGCTGCCCCCTGCGCTGGTCGGACATGGATGCCTTCGGCCACGTCAACAACGTGGTCTTCCTCCGCTACCTGGAGGAGGCGCGCATCGACTTCATGTTCCGGCTGGCGCCCGGGGACGGTTCGCCGTCGTTCGCGGGCGGGTCCGTCGTGGCCCGTCACGAGATCGACTACGTACGGCCGCTGGTCCACCGGCACGAGCCGGTGACCGTCGAGTCGTGGGTCACGAAGATCGGCGCCGCGTCCCTGACGATCGCCTATGAGATCAAGGACGCCGACCAGGTGTACGTACGCGCCTCGACCGTCGTCGTGCCGTACGACCTGGCGGCGGAGCGGCCCCGGCGGATCTCCGCCGAGGAGAAGCTCTTCCTCCAGCAGTACCTGGCAGAGGAGCCCGCCGCGGCATGACCGTGCCTGTGCAGTCGCTGCGGTTCGCCGACGCGAGGGAGGCGGCGGATCTCGCCGCCTTCCTCGGCCGGCTGCTCCACTACGACCGGGCCGCGGCGGTCCGGTTGCAGGCGGGCGGCGGCGACGCACTGGCCGTGTTCGGCCGCCCGCCCTCCTTCGAGGTCCTCGCCATCCGCGCCGCCCGCCTGGCCCGCCCCGAGACGCTCGACGTCACGGTGTCGGCCGGGGAGCTGCTGGAAACCCTCGACGTTCCCGTCACCGGCGACCCCGCGGGCGCCCCGGAGCCGGGCGCCGGTGCGCTGCCCGCCCCCGTCACCGGGCCGCCCTGGACCGGTGTCCTGCCGCCCCGGGGGCCCTGGCGGGAGCAGCCGGGACTGCCCGGGCCGGACACCCTGCGCGCCGTGCTGGAGGGAGCCGTCACCGAGTTCCGCACCCGGGACGAGGCCCTGCCCGAGGAGCGGCGTACCCGTGCGGAGCGGGACCGTATCGGCCGGGAGATCTGGTCCCGGCCGGTGGGGACCACGGACCTTCCGCTCCGGGCCGTCCACGCGGCCCAGTCCCTCGGCTTCCTCCGGGCCGACCCGCGGTTCCCGGTGTCGCTGCTGTCCTCGGGCAGCTGGCTCCGGCTGCGGAGCCCGTACGGCTCGGTCGCCCTGCGCCGCGCGACGAGCGGCGAGCTCGGCGCCCTGCCCTTCACCGTCGGCCCCGCCTGAATCCGAAGGCCCCGGGCCGCCGGAACGCCCGCTGGCGCGGAGGTGCCGCGCCGCCGGCGCCGGCTGGTCCGGAGGTCCCCTGCCCCCCGGTGCCAGCTGATCGACGTCACGGGCGTACCCGGTGCCGCCACGTCACGGGCGTACCCGGTGCCGCCACCGTCCGGACACCCCACGCACCGTCCTGGTGCGGCCCTACGTGCCCGGCTCCTCCGGGGCCGTCCCGTGCGCGTCCGGCCAGACGCCGATGTGGTCCTGCTCCAGCTCCAGCAGCACCCGGTGTTCCATGCCCAGCGTCTGCGTGTAGTCCGCGGGCAGCTGGAGCCGCCCCGCCCGGTCGAGCATCGCGTACTCCCGGGCCACCTGCGACTCCTGGCCCGTCGCCGCGTCCACCTCCGTGCGGCGCAGCACCTCGGACGAGGTACGGCCGTCGCGGATGGCGACCGTACGCCGCACCTCGTTCGCGACCGCCTGGTCGTGGGTGACGATCACGATCGAGGTCCCCAACTCCTCGTTGGCGCGCCGGAACGCGGCGAAGACCTGCTCCCCGGTGGCCGAGTCCAGCTCCCCGGTCGGCTCGTCCGCGAGCAGCACGGACGGGGAGTTGGCCAGCGCCACCGCGATGGCCACCCGCTGCTGCTGCCCGCCGGACAGCTGCTGGGGGCGCCGGTCGCGGCAGTCGGCGATGTCGAGCATGGTGAGCAACGACTCGGCGCGGGTTGCCCGTTCGCGCTTGCTGCCGCCACCGCGCAACTGCATGGGCAAAGTGATGTTCTGGATCGCGGTGAGATACGGGAGCAGATTGCGGGCGGTCTGCTGCCAGACGAACCCGACGACGTCCCGGCGGTAGCGCAGCCGTTCCTTCGGGCCCATCGACAGCAGATCGCAGCCCGCGACCTTCGCCGACCCCGCCGTCGGCACGTCCAGGCCCGCCAGGATGTTCATCAGCGTCGACTTTCCGCTGCCCGACGCCCCCACGAGAGCCATCAACTCGCCCTCGGTGACCAGCAGGTCGAGGCCCTGGAGAGCCTGCACCTCCACCCCGTCCGTGGTGAAGATCCGCACCACGCGGTCGCAGGCGATCAGCGCGTCGTGCCCGTAGGAAGGGCGGTCCCGGCGGGCCGCGGCCCGCTGCTCCAACTCCGCCAGCGTCGTTTCGGCCGCGCGGGCCGTGCCTTCCGTCTCGGTGGACGAGGTCATCGGGAGTCTCCTGCCCTGAGTTCGGTGATCGATCCGCGGCGGCTCGCCCACCACGCCTGAACGCCCGCGACCGCGGCGGCGAGCGCCACGACCCCGGCGGCCGGCAGCCCCAGCGACCAGAGGTCGGTGCGCAGGGGGACGGGGCTCGCATCCGATCCGGCGACGCCCGCGAGCGCCAGCGGCACCAGATCGACGCCGGGGGAGAGCAGGGCGATGGTCGCCCAGCCGGTGAACAGTCCACCGCCCGCCGCCAGCAGCGCCTGCGGCGTCGCCTCGAAGGCCAGCAGCCGCCTGCCCTGCCCGGTGGTGAGTCCCATCGTGCGCAGCCGTGCCAGCAGCGTCTTGCGCTCCGGCGCGGTCTGGAGCAGCGACAGCAGGACGGCCAGCAGCGCGTATCCGGCGCCCGCCGCGACGGCCGCGAGGTAGATCCGCTCGGCCCCCGCCTGCATCGGGGTGTTCACGTACCGCGCGCGCTCCTCGGACCGCAGGTGCGCGGCGTACTCCTTGCCGCTTCCCTCGACCGCCGCGTGCAGTTTCCCGGGATCCGGTGCGCCGGTGAGGAGCAGCGTGGTGGGCGCCCGCTGCTCCAGGGCGGCGGAGTTCACGATCAGGAAGTTCGTGGTGGCGAGCGAGGCGACGCGCGGGACGGTCCCCACGACCCGCACCTCGAAGTTCCCGGACAGCGTGTCGAGCGCCTGCGGCTCCTTGCCCAGGCGGGCCGCCACCGACGGGGAGGCGAGGGCCGGCAGGACGCGGCCCGGGCCGGACTCCGTGCCCTCGGGCAGGGGTGCCGAGGGGCCGGTGGCCTTCAGCCGGGCGGCCGGGAAGGCCGGCAGCCCGGTCGCGCGGGCCAACTCGGCGTACCGGGCGGGATCGACGCCCACCACGGCCGCCGCCCCCACGTCCTCGACGCTGCCGCTGCCCGTACTCGTACCCGTATCCGTACCCGTACCCGTATCCGCAGCGGCACCGTCCCCGTCGGCTCCGCCGTCACCGGCCGCGGTCTCCGGCAGCGCCACACTGTGCTCGATCCGCAGCGGTGCCACGCCCCGTACGCCGTCCAGGTCGCGCACCGTGCGGACCAGCTCGTCGGGCAGCGTCGTCCGCTCGCCCACGCCGCTGACCCTGGCGTCCGCGCCGATGGACGCCAGCGCCGCGTCGTCCCGCGCGTCCCCGATCCCGGCGATCACCGACCCGCCGAACGCCGCCGTGGCCAGCGCCAGCAGCAGGGCCAGCAGCGGCAGCGCCCCGCCGGCCGAGGAACGGCCGGCACGGGCCAGCGAGAGGAAGCCGATCGCCCCGCGCAGCCGGGCCATCGGGCGCATGGCGAGCCGCAGGGGCAGCGGATAGAGGCGTACCAGCACCAGCGCCGCGATCAGCGCGACCAGCACCGGTGCGGCGCCGACCAGCAGGTCGGTGCCGCTGTCGGACGTACCGCGACGGCGCAGCGCCGTCACCGCGCCGACCGCCAGCACGAGCAGGGTCAGTTCGGCCACGGTCCGCCAACGCGAGGGCCGGGCGCTCACCGTGTCCTCGCGGGCCCCGTGCAGCGTGGGCCGGATGTGCTGGAGCGTCGTCCGCAGCGGCAGGGCGACGCACACGAGGAGACCGACGCCGGCGGCCGCCAGCGCTCCCGGCCACCACCGGCCATCGCCCACGGCCAGCACCGCGAGCAGCAGCCCCAGCGCGCTCGCGGGCAGCACGGTCACCGCGGTCTCCGCGAGCAGCCGGCCGCCGATGCCGCGCAGCGATCCGCCGCGCGAGCGCATCAGCGCCAGTTCGCTACGGCGGCGGGCGGCGATCAGGGCCCCCGTCATCAGCAGCACGACGGCGGCCACGGAGCCGATGCCGAGGGCGGCGACCGCGATCACGGGACTGATGGCGTCGCGCATCCGCGCGTTGGCCTCCACGACGTGGCCGAGTCCGGTGGCGAACACCGCGGTGTCCCCGGCGGTCTCCCGCACCTTCAGCAGCCCGGGGCCGCTCTCCAGCGAGGCGATGACGGACGTCAGCCGGGCGCCGTCCGGGCCGGTCAGCCCGGCCGGGTCGGGCGGGATCCGCCAGAAGAGGACCGGCTCGGCGGCCGTGCTCAGGAGCGCGGGGCCGGCGTCCTCGGCCAGCAGGACGGTGCCGGTCCAGTAGTACACCGGGAAGGGGGCCTCGGGGTCCGGCACCAGGGACGGGGTGCGCAGCAGCGGATCGGCGGACCAGTAGCTGCCGTGCGGATCGCGCGGGGCCACGATGCCGGTGATCGTCACGGTGATGGGTTCCTGGGCCGCGGTGAGCAGCTCGACGGTCGCGCCGACCTTCACCTTCAGCTCGGCCGCCGTCTCCTCGGTGACCGCGCCCTGTACCTCACGGGAGTCCGACGTGACCTCCCGCGGCGTCACCGGCCAGGCACCCGAGGCCAGCGTGGCGTGCTCCTTCAGCCCCGACTGCGCCACGTAGGAGAGCCGCGGCGGAACCGCGTCGGGCCTCGGCAGCCAGGGCTCGTCCGCGAGCGCCGGCTTCGTGGTGCGCACCCCGTACGCGACCGACGCCGTGTCGGCGCGCAGCGGTGCGGGCAGCGTCTTCAGGAGCCCGGCTCCGACCCGCGTCAGCTCGGGGCTCCGTACTTCGGCGTCCCGCTGCGCCTGCGGCAGTTCAAGACCGGGCTGCGGGCGGGAGACCTCCAGAACGCTACGGCTCGCGTCCGCCGTCCGGATGTCGTGGCGCAGCCCCTTCGTCTCGTACGCGTCCACGGCCCGCGGGAACGCCGCGGCGAGGAACGCCGTCACCAGCACCAGCACCGCGAGTGCCGTCGCCGCACCGGGTGCGGTACGCAGCCGGGTACGGATCCACGGGGCGGTGGCCGCCCGGTTGGTGTGACGCATGTCAGTGGTCCCCCTGGTGGCGCAGTGTGACCGCCGGGTCCCCGCGGCGGAGCGCCATCGCCGCGACGATCACGAGCGGCAGCGCGGCGACCCCGGCCAGCAGCGCGGCGACCTGCCCGGCGGGCAGCTCGACCAGCACCGCGGGAACGGGCCGGTCGGCCTGCCCGGTCAGCACGATGAGCGGAACGACGGCCCGGGTCAGTACCGTGCCGATGCCGAGCCCGATGAGCAGGGCGAGCGCGATCAGTACGCCCTGTTCGGCGGCGATCATGCGGGCCAGCTGGCGGCGCGGCGCGCCGAGCGCCCGCAACACGCCCAGCTCGGCGGAGCGTTCGCGCCGGGACCCGGAGGCGCTGACCGCGAAGCCGACCGCCGCCAGCGCGGCGGCGACCACCGCCACGGCCGGCAGCGCCGACTGCGGCCCCGCCCCCAGCGGATCGTCCACCAGCCGCTGGGCGGCCTCCGCCCGGACCAGCACCTGGGCCGGATCGGTGTCCGGCAGGGCGCGCAGGGCGGCCGCCACCTTCGCGGCGTCGCCCGGGGCGGCGCTCAGCCACCATTCGGTCGCCTCGATCGTGGCGGTCGGCCGGTGGGCCAGGACCTCGGTGACGGCCTTGAGGTCCAGCAGCAGCGCGCCGCCGCGCGCCACCGGGTCCGGGGCGCCGGACGCCCGGTCGGCCTCGGTGGTCGGCAGCCGGCGCACCGCCTCCGCCAGGGTCACCCGGATGGTGTTCCCGGCCAGGGTGACGTCGATCTCGTCGCCCAGTTTCGCGTTGGTGCTCTTCAGATAGGCGTCCGTCGCGACCGCCTTGACCGCGGCGGCCTTCGGCCGGGCGGCGGTGACCCGCAGGGTGCCGCTGGTCGGCTCCCAGTTCTCCTCGTTGTCCACGCCGGTGTCGTACGTGAAGTCCGGCAGGCCCGACGCGCCGTTGCGCACCGGCGGCTTGCCCGGCCGGTCCTCGCCGTACTCGGTGAGCGTCATGGCCGCGTCCCAGCGCAGCGACTCCGGGGCCGGCACCGGGCGTTCGGCGCCCGACCCGGCGACCACCCGCACGTCGCTCACCGAGACCCGGTGCTCGCGCGCGTAGTCGGACGGCGCCGCGGCGTCCACCTCGATGCCGATCAGTGCCAGACCGCCCGCCGCCGACACCGGGAAGGACACCGGGACCGGCCGGCCGTCCACCGGCACGGGGCCGGCCAGGGCGCGGTAGGGGAGACCGTAGCGGTCCTCCAGGAGCACGGTGACCACCGGCGGATCCGGGTCCAGGTCGGCCCCGGCGGGTTTCGACACCGTGGTGATCCGCAGGTCCAGCTTCACCCGGGTGCTGTCCCCGGGGAGTACGAGGCCGGGGCGCGGGGCCCGCTCCGGGGCGATGGCCCCGAACAGCTTCCGCGGGCTTCCGTCGGCGAGGTCGGAGCGCATCAGCATCCGCTCGTCCGCGTGCGTGGTGTCCAGGGCGAGGACCTCCGCGGTGCGCCCGCCGGAGACCTCCACGTCCGCCCGGTAGGCGGGGGCCGCCTGTCGCACCCCTTCCAGGGCGCTGTACGAGCCTGCCGTCGCCGGACCGCTCCCGTGCCCGCCCACGAACCGGACCGAGGCGCCGGAGCCGAAATCCGCCTGGTCGGACTGCGAGCGGTTCCAGGAGGCGCTCTGCCCGATCGCCAGCATGCCCATCGCGACCGACAGGACCAGCAGCAGCACCGGCCCCGCCCCGCGCAACGGGCGCCGGCTGAACTGCCAGCCCGCCAGGGCCGCGGGCAGCCCCCGGCCCCTGGCCGCGCGCCGCTCGGCGAGTTTCGCCGCGGGCGGCAGCAGGCGCAGCGTGAGGACGGTGCCGGCGAGCAGTGCCAGCGCGGGGGCGGTGACCAGCAGGGGGTCGATCCCGAGGTTGCCCGCCTGGTCGCCGGTGAGCGCCCCGCTGCCGGACTGCCGGTCCAACTGCCAGTACGCCACCGCCGCGATCAGGAGCAGCCCGAGGTCCGCGCCCGCCCGCACCGGCCCGGGCAGCGACGCGGCCCGGGTCCTGCGCCCGCCCGCTCCGGCCGTCAGGGACGGAGCCACCACGGCCAGGGCGCAGGCCAGTGCGACGGCCGCGGAGACCAGCCACACGGTGCCGGTCGAGGCCTCCTGGACCTTCAGCCCGATACGGGCCAGGGCGCTGCGCTCGGCCAGCAGCCCGGTCAGCGGGCCCGCGAGCAAGGGGGCGACCACCGCGGCGGGCACGGCGAGCAGCAGCGCCTCGATCGCGGCGAACGAAGTGATCCGGCCCCGCGAACCGCCTCGGGCCCGCAGCAGTTCGCGCTCCCCGTCACGCTCGCTGTTCAGCAGCCGGGCCACGAGCAGCAGGGCGTACGCGGCGAGCAGCACCAGCTGCACCGCGACGATCATCAGCGTGGAGCGGGAGACCAGCAGCGCCCGGTCGAGCTGGTCGAGCAGGGTGGGCAGCGACGTCCGCGCGTTGACCCCGGAAGCGAACACCGGTGCGGCCGTCAGGGCCTTCGGGGCGCCGGCCGACGCCTCGCGCAGCCCCTCCATGGAGCCGGTGGTCAGCTCCGCGAAGTCGGCGGACGCCAGCCAGGACGTCTCGCCCTCGGCGAGCACACCGGAGGCGAGGACCGAGGGAGCGGTGAGCAGGGGGCCGTACGTCGTGAAGGCGAGCTTGCGCACCCCGCGCCCGCCGAGCGGGTCCAGCTGCCAGTACGGGTCGGACTGGTCGGCGGCCTCGTAGAGGCCGGTGACCAGGATCCGCTGCTTCTTGTCGTGCAGCCGGTCGGTGAGGGTGAGCCGGGCGCCCGGCTCCAGCTTCAGCGCCTCGGCGGCGACGACGGGCAGCGCGACCTGGACGGGACCCGCGCCGCCGGGGGCCGCGGGCGTCTTTCCCCCGGTGATCCGCACCCGGCTCGGGTCGAGGGCGGCGAAGTGGGTGAGATCCGGGTCCTTGCCCCGCCGGGCAGCCGGGTCCTGGAGGCTCCGCGGCAGCGCGTACGACCCCGAACTCTCCAGCTTCCCCACGGTCACGGGCAGCCCGTCGAAGGCGTCGCGGGAGGCCTTGCGGACGGCGTCGTCGGCCTCCGCACGCTGTTCGTGGTCCACGGACGCGGAGACGACGAGGGCGGCGGAGGCGGCCGACCCGTGGGTGAGCGAGTGGCGCAGGGCCGCGTCGCCCACCGAACCCGAGAACGCGGTGAGCGCCGCCAGGACGGAGGTGGTCAGCAGGACGGCCAGGACGGCCGCGGAGATCAGGAGGCGATGAGCCCTCACCCGCAGAAGGACGAAACCCGTCACCTGATCCCCCAGCCCCCGAAACACCGCGTGCGCACGCCCCCCGACGTACCGGTGATGCTTTCAGAGGCGACAGGTTCTGGTAACCGCTTGCAGGTACACCTTGATGCGATCGTGATCGTTATGCGGAGATGGAGTGTCAAATTCCGGAGTTGCCCGGTCACGGATCGTGCACAGGTGATCAGCTGCGGTTGCTGCGGTTGCTGCCGTTGTCGGCGGTGATCAGTCGGCGGTGATCAGTCGGCGGTGTTGACCATCGAGGCGGCGGCGTAGGTCAGGTAGTCCCACAGCTGCCGCTCGTGCTCGGGCGCGAGCCCCAGCTCGTCCAGCGCGACCCGCATATGGGCGAGCCAGGCGTCGTGCGCCGCCCGGTCCACCCGGAACGGCGCGTGCCGCATCCGCAGCCGCGGGTGACCCCGGTGGTCGCTGTAGGTGCGCGGGCCGCCCCAGTACTGCATCAGGAACAGCGCGAACCGCTCCTCGGCCGGACCCAGGTCCTCCTCCGGATACATCGGCCGCAGCAGCTCATCGCCCGCCACGCCCTCGTAGAACCGATGGACCAGGCGCCGGAAGGTCGCCTCGCCGCCGACCTGCTCGTAGAAGGTCTGCTCCTGAAGCGTGTCGCGCGGAATCTCAGTCACCCGTCCATGGTCGCAGACGCGCCGGCCGAGGACGGGGGGCCTAGGACCAAGGACGGCAAAGCCCGTTCGACCGCTCGCCCGCACGGCCCCGGCGCAGGACAGTGGAGACATGGGTGCACACCGGCAAGGCTCCTCCCCGCCCGACGCCGAGGCCGACGCGGCGCGGGAAGCCCTCGTGCGGGAGATCGCCGCGCGGGGCGAGCTCACCGATCCGGCCTGGCGCACGGCCTTCGCCGAGGTGCCCCGCCAGCTGTTCGTGCCGTTCTACTACGTGCGCGGAATCCGGGGCTTCGAGCGCCTCTGGGGCGAGGACACCGACCCCGAACGGCGCTCCCGCTGGCTGCGCGGGGTGTACGCGGACGGGGCGCTGGCCACCCGCCTCAAGGACGGCGAACTCGTCTCGTCCTCCAGCCAGCCATCCCTGATGGCCCTGATGCTCGACGCCCTCGACGTACGGGACGGGCACACGGTCCTGGAGATCGGCACCGGCCCCGGCTACAACGCGGCGCTGCTCGCCCACCGGCTCGGCGACTCCGCCGTGACCAGCGTCGACCTGGACCCGGAGATCACGGAGTCGGCCCGGCGCCACCTCGCCGCAGCCGGGTACCACCCGACGGTGGTCACCGGCGACGGGGCCCGGGGCTGCCCGCGGCGCGCCCCGTACGACCGGATCATCGCGACCTGCACCCTGCCGTCCGTGCCGGGGGCCTGGCCGGAGCAGTGCCGTCCGGGCGCGCGCATCCTCGCGCCGCTCGCCACCGGCCTGGTCCTGCTCCAGGTCCGCGCGACGGAGCACGGTCCGTGCGCCGAGGGGCACTTCCTGCACACCCCGGCGTACTTCGTGCCGCTGCGCGGTGCGCTCCCGGGACCCGGCGCGCTGCCGCGCCTGGGCGGACTGCCGCGCCGAATCGCCGGGGACGACCTGTTCCGATTCCTCCTGACCCTGACCGCGGGCACCCTCGATCCGCACGAGGCACTCTCCCTCTGGGAGCGCGAGGGGCGCCCGGGGCGGGAGAGATACGGCGTCACGGTCGGCCAGGGCCGGCAGTGGGCCTGGCTCGACGACCCGCAGGGCCCGTACACCTGGCCCCTCGGCGCCGGGTGAGCGGCGCGTGCCGCCTCAGTCCCGGCGCACCGTGATCGTGGTCCACGCCCCGACGTGCACCTGGTCGCCGTCCTGGAGCGGTACGGGGACGTAGGGCTGGATCGGGTCCTCGGCGCCGTTCAGCGTGGTGCCGTTGGTGGAGTTCTGGTCCACGACCGCCCAGCTGCCGTCGGGCTGCTGCACCAGCACCGCGTGCTGGTGCGAGACGCCGGGGTCCTCCGGGGGCACCGACAGATCGACGTCGGGGGACTCGCCGGTGCTGTGCCGGCGACGGCCGATGGTGATCTGGCTCCCGGTGAGCGGAAGGCGCTGCTCCGGGGAGTACGCGGGCAGGTTCAGCCCGGTCGCCTCGGGGCCGCTGCGCTGCATCATGGCGAGGAAGTACGCGCGGTCGGGAGCGATCACGGCGGTCCAGGAGGCGGACTGCTGGGGCCGGCCCTGACCAGGCACCCCGCCGTGCTGCTGACCCTGGTCGTAGCCCTGGTCGTAGCCCTGGTCGTAGCCCTGGTCCTGGCCGTGCTGCGGACCATGACCCTGCTGACCCTGCTGACCCTGCTGACCCTGCTGACCCGGAAGGCCCTGCTGGTCGTAGCCCTGCTCCTGCCCCGGCTCCTGTCCGTGGGGCTGCCCCTGGTGGGGGCCGGGCCCCTGGAACGCCTGGGGCTGCTGGGCCTGGGAGGGCGGCGGCAGCAGCCAGTCATCCCCGCCGGCGTTGGGCCCCGGCGACTGCTGCGGCTGTCGCGGCGGCGCGAAGGGCGAGGCCTGCTGGGGCTCGAACGGCGAGGGTCCTGACTGCTGCTGCGGCGGAGGGCCCTGCTGGAACGAGGGCGGCGGCGGGGGCCCCTGCTGGAACGCCTGCGACGGAGGCCCGCCCGGACCGCCGGTCCCGCCCGGACCGCCGTTCCCGTGCGGACTGCCGTTCCCGCCCGGACCGTTCTGCTCGGGGGCGAGCGGCTCGGCGGGACGGTTCATCTGTGAGGGGCGCGAGCCCTGGTAGTCGAACGGGTCGCGCGGTTGGGGCGCACCGGGCGGACCGCCCTGGCCACCGGGACCGGGCCGGCCACCGGGACCGCCCTGGCCACCGGGACCGCCGGGACCGGGCTGGCCACCGGGTCCAGGGCCGCCGCCGGGCCCCTGCGCCTGGAAGCCGGGCGGCAGGTTGAGGCCGGGCGGAGGTCCGCCGGGCGGGCCGGGCTGCGGGGCCAGCGGGGTGTAGGAGGTCGCCGTGTTGGTGAGGAAGTTCCAGCGGCACTCCTCGCAGTACGGCGCCATCGCCTCACGCGGCGTGCGGCACTGCGGGCACAGCTCCGCCTGCATGGTGGGCTGGCCACCGCCGGAACCCTGCTGCGGGTAGCCGTAACCGGGCGCGGGCGGCGGAGGAGGCGGCGGGGGCACCGCGCCCGCGGGCGCACCGCCGGTGGCCATGCGGTGTCCGCAGACCTCGCACCAGTCCTCGGAACCCGACTGGTGTCCGTTCGGGCAGGTCGGCATGTCGGCGCTTCCCCCTCTCCTCTTCCGGCCCCGGAGGCCGTCATGCTGTCGTTCGCGGGCGTTCTCGCCCAACGCGTACGTATGGTTGCTCTGTGCTCACGGCCCGGCGGTCGTCCGATGACCGTGCCGTGCTACTTCTTGACGCGAACGGTCTTGGTGGAGCGCGTTTCGAGGGTCATCTCGTCCGCTTCCGCAACCTTCGCCTTCAGTCGCACAGTACCTGTCGCCGCATCGACGACGTCGACCACCTTCGAAAGCAGTTTCGCAGTGTCCTGGTTCCCGGACGCCGACGCCAGCTGCACCGCCCGGCCCAGTTTCGCCGTCGCGCCGTCGAAGTCGCCCGACTTGCGTGCGTCCAGGCCCTGCTGGATGGCTTGTGCCAGTTCCGCCTGGCCCGTGTAGTGCGCGACCTGCGGATTGATCGAGGTCGAGGCCACCATGTCGTCCGTCCACACGGCCCGTACGAGCCCCTGCGACAGCGTCTGCGGGGCGCCCGCGCCCGAGGGATCGGGCAGGATCAGCGAGACCCGGGCGGCCAGCATCTCCTGGCCGATCCCGGCCTCCGGCACCAGGACGCACACGTGGTAGTCGCGGGACTCGTCGCCCCAGGAACCGGTCGGGTAGTCCCCGGCCCGGGGGCCCGCCTCGGCCCGCCGCCCGGTCAGATCCGCGACCGTGGGCGCGACCTGCTTCACGAACCGGATCTCCGCCCCCACCGGCGTCCAGAGCCGCAGCGCCACGTCCGCGACCTCCTTGCCCATGGCGTTCTCCATCATCCGCGTGAAGTCCGCGGCCAAGCCCGCCGGGTCGGCGACGATGTCGGCGGTGCCGAGGAGAGCGGCGGCGATGCCGGTGACTTCTTTCACCTCCCAGTCGGTGCCCACTCCGCGGGCGTCGCAGGTGAACCGGCCCGCGCAGGAGTCCAGGGCCGCCCGCAGGTCCTCGGGCGCCTCGTGCTCGTTGCGGCCGTCGGTCAGCAGGATGCCGTGCCGGATGTCCACCTCGGCCGCGCCCAGCAGCCGGTCGGCCAGCCGCAGCCAGGTGCCGATCGCGGTGCCCCCGCCCGCGCTCAGCTTCCGCAGGGCGTCCTTGGCCCGGGCCTTCGTCTGCTGGTCGGCGACCGCGAGCCGCCCGTCGCCCGGATAGACGTCCTTGGCCACATGCGTCCCGGCGACCACCGCGAACCGGGTGCCCTCGCGCAGGGCGTCGATGGCCGCCGCCGTCGCGTCGCGCGCGTTGCGCATCTTCGTCGGCGGGTAGTCCATCGAGCCCGAGCAGTCGACCATCAGCACCACGGCCGCCTCGGGGCCCCGCCCGGTCCCGTACACGGGCGCCGGCGCCGAACCCGCCAGCGGTATGCCGCCGGTGGTGCCGCCGCCGGTCGAGGTGACGGTGACGATCGCGTTGACCTCACGGCCGCCCTCGGGCAGGAACGCGTTCTGGTACACCTCGACGGAGAACTGCGGCACGTTCGACTTCGAGAAGTTGGCCATCTGGTCGGCTCCTTGAGGCTCCACAGGCGATCAGGCGATCAGGCGATCAGGCGATCAGGTGAAGAGGGGACGCGGTCGGCTGACACGGGGGCGGGGCAGGGGCAGGGAACCGGCTCAAACGGTGTCGCAGGCCGATCCTGCCCCCTGCGGCCGTACGGCGAACGGCAGAAGCGCCACTGTTACGTTGTCGTGGCCCCCGCCGTCGAGAGCGTGACCGACGAGCGTCCGGGCCGCGCGCAGCGGCTGTTCCTGGGCGTCGGCCGGGACGGCGGCTGCCATCTCCTCGGCGGATTCCGCGTAGTTCCACAGGCCGTCCGTGCACACGACGACCAGGCCGGGCCGGTCCGGCTTGAACGCGGCGGTGTGCGGCTCCAGTTCGTACGCGTCGGCGCCGAGCCAGCCCGTGATGGCGTGGGCGCGCTCGTCCGCGTACGCCTCCGCCTCGTTCATCAGGCCGGCCGCCACCATCTGCGCGGCCCAGGAGTCGTCCTCGGTGAGCCGGGCGGTCGGCCGGGTCCGGTCCTCCGGCACCCAGTAGACCCGGCTGTCGCCGACCCAGCCGACGATCAGCAGACCGCCCGCCATGATCGCGCCGACCAGCGTGCAGGCCGGGGCGTTCTGGTGGCGGTGCGTGTCGTGCTCCCTCGCCCCGGCCGGTTCCTGCGCCAGGGCGTTGACCGCCTCGGACGCGGCGACGATCGCCTCGTGCATCGCCGTCTGCGGATGCGTACCGCGCGGCAGGGACTGCAGCAGCGCCTCGTTGGCGGCGCTCGCGGCGGCAGCCGAGGCCTCGTCGGGACGGCTCGCCGAGGAGACCCCGTCGCAGACGATCGCGACGACGGCGGGCGAGCCGTCCGGGAGCGCGGTGGAGGACACCGCGAAGGAGTCCTCGTTGCGGTGGTGGCGCAGGCCCCGGTCGCTGACGGCGGCCACCGCGTCGAGCTCCTGTTCCATGTGGTCGCGCGCACGGGGCTGGGCGTGCCCGCAGTTCTCGCAGTAGCCGTCGGGGTCCACCCGGCCGGAGCGGCAGGCCACACAGACCTTCGCCCCGGGGGCGGGAGCGGCGGCGGGCGCGGCGGCGTGCTCCGCCGCCCGGGGATCGGGCGCGGCCAGCGCGAAGTCACCGGAGGCCTCCGCACCGCCCGGGTCCGCCCGGTCGTCGTGGCGCACCTGGACGGCCGCGGCCGCCGGCCCGCCCGCCCGCACCGGCTCGGACGGCGACGCCGCGCCCCGCCCGTCCACCACGCCCGGTGTGTCCGGCTCCGTCAGGGGCCTGCCGCCCGAGTCCGTCCCGGGCACGTCCGCCGGACGGACCACGGGCGCGGGCACGTCCGAACTGTCGGTCTCCTCGGCGGCGGGCCACCGCACCGCACCGGCCGCCGGAGCCGCCGGAGCCGCCGGAGCCGCCGGAGCGGCCGGAGCCGCCGGAGCGGCCGGAGCCGCCGGAGCGGCCGGAGCCGCCGGAGCGGCCGGAGCGGCCGGAGCGGCCGGAGGAACGGTGATGGCCATCGTGGGCCGGTCGTCGGGGCGCGCGGGAACGGCCGAGAGGTCGTAGCCGCACACCCCGCAGAACAGATCGCCCGCAGCCGGCGGTTCCTCGCAGCCCGGGCACTTCGGCAGGGCGGGCTGCTGGTGGCTCTGTGACATCTTCACACCCACGTCCGGGGGCGGAAACGGTTGGCCCGTTCCACCAGTTCGATCCTCTCGTCGCCCCGCCGCGCGAGCCGGGCGAGCATCCGGTACGAGCGTTCCAGCCCGAACCGCAGCCCCCGCTCGTTCAGTTCGGCGCCGAGCAGCTTGCCTGCCCCGGGCGAACCGGCGGCCGGTCCGCCCGGCCCCGGGAGACCGGGACTACCGGAGAGTACCCAGTCGAGCGCCTTGCCCAGTACCTCGGTCGACAACTGCTCGTGACGCTCCGGGTCCAGACCGAAGGCGGCCAGCGCCGCCACCTGGACGCCGGCGGCCGTCAGGTCGGCCAGCAGCGGCTCCCGGTGCGAGCGCTCGCGCAGCCGCGCCCGGACGGCGGCGACCCGGGCCGCCGTGTAGTGGATCGAGGCCTCCGGCACCGACTCCAGGGTGCTCACCGCCCCTCCCCGCTCACCGGCGGCGATCTGCACCCGGGCCAGGCCGAACGCGGCGCTGACGAACCCCGGGTCGGTCGCCCACACCAGGCGGTAGTACTCGGCGGCGTTGTCCAGCTGGCCCAGCACCTCCGCACAGATCCCGAGCGCCAGCTTGGGCGCCATCTCCCCGGGGAACGCGTCGTAGACCGCGTCGAAGGAGAGCGCCGCCGACTCGTGGTCACCGGTGACCAGCGAGGTGACGCCCCGATACCAGACGACCCGCCAGTCGTCCGGGTGTTCACCCTCCAGGGTGGTCAGCGCACGGGCGGCCGAGTCCAGCTCCCGCATCTCCAGCCGGGCCCGCAGCTCCCGCAGCCGGGTCTCCATCGAGGGGGCCGGCACCGTGCGCAGGGCTGTGATCAGCTCGGCCGGGGCGGAAGCCATGAGACCGGCGAGGAAACCGGCGTTCGGGTCCGTCGCGTCGACCCGGGGAACCGGCAGCGCCAGCGCCGTGGCCCGCGTGTCGAACAGGGCGAGCAGGACGCCCCCGGAGGTCGCCCCGAAGGGGCCGTACGGTCCGGTCGCGACGTACGGCCCGGACATCGCGACCGGGGGCTGCTCGGCCGACCGGGGCGCCGGGACCGGAGCCTGCGCCGGGGGAGCGTACGCGAGCGGGGCGCCGCCCTGCGCGGAGCCCCGGACATGGGTCGGCGGCGCCGCCAGCGCGGAGGCCCCCGCCGGACCCGACGGGTGGCCCCCCGCGGGGCCGGGCGGCTGGGCGCCCACCGGCAGCGCCCCGGCCACCGCGGACGTCACGGCCCCCGGCGCGACCGGAGCCGCGCCGCCGTGGGGCTGCCAGGTGCCGCCCTGCGCCGGAACGCCGGACGGCGGGCGGCCCTTGCGGCGGCCCCGGAGCCCGCCACGCCCGGAGCCGGTTTCCCGGCCGCCCAGCCGCGAGACGTCGTCCGTCTGCCGGGCGAACAACTCGGTGTCTGTCACGCGTAGTTCCGTGCCGAACAGTGTCGACAGAGCGGGGCGCGGCCGGCTCGTCTGGAGGGCCACGACCTCCCGCAGCACCCCCGTCAGCTGCTCGGCCATCTCCGCGGCGGAGGCGAACCGGCGGGCCGGGTCCGGGTCCGTGGCGCGCACCAGCAGCCGGTAGAACGACTCGTAGGCGCGGAACACCTCGATGTTGTCCGGGTCCGGCAGCGAGTCCACGAAGACGTTCGTGTACCCCTGGAAGTCGAAGGTGAGGACCGCCAGCGTCCGGGCCACCGTGTAGAGGTCGGAGGCGACCGACGGGCCCACTTCAGCGACCTCGGGGGCCTGGTAGCCGACCGTGCCGTAGATGGCCGACTCCTCGTCGTCCATCCGGCGCACCGCGCCCATGTCGATCAGCTTGAGCTGGTCCTCGGTCTGGATCGCGTTGTCGACCTTGAAGTCGCAGTAGAGGAGGTTGCGGCTGTGCAGATGGCCGAGCGCCTCCAGCGCCTCGATCCCGTACGCGCAGGCCTGCTCGACCGGCAGCGGGTCGCGCTTCCCGGCCGGGGTGCGGCGCTCGTTGGCGATCTCCTTGAGCGCCTTGCCGCCGACGTACTCCATCACGATGTAGCCGTCGAGCGAGCCGGTCCGCTGGTCCAGGTGCTCGACGAAGTTGTAGATCCGGACGATGTTGGAGTGCTCGATCTCGGCGAGGAAGCGGCGCTCGGAGATCGCGGCGGCCATCGCGTCCTGGTCTCCGGTGTCCAACAGGCCCTTGAGGACCACCCAGCGGTCCGAGACGGCCCGGTCCACCGCCAGGTAGACCCAGCCGAGCCCGCCGTGCGCCAGACAGCCCACGACCTCGTACTGGCCGTGCACGATGTCGCCGCCGGTCAGCTTCGGCACGAAGGAGTACGGGTGGCCGCACTTGGTGCAGAACCCCTCGGTGCGGCCCGGCCGCTCACCGCGCGAACGGCCCACCGGCGCACCGCAGTCCGAACGGGAGCAGAACCGCTTGCGCTCGGGCACCTCCGGGTTCTCCATCACCGCCGTGCGCGGATCGGGCCGGGGCACGTCCGGGACGTCCACCAGACCGACACCGAGCCGCCCCCGGACCGAGGCGGCCGACGTCGAGCCGGAGGAACGCACCGAGACCGAACGGGAGGTGGACGCCCCGGACAGCGAGCGCGACAGCCGGCCGGAGACCGAGCGGCGCGAGGTCGACGAACGGGACGAGGCACGGCCGGAGGCGCGGGAGCTGGACCGCCCCGACGAGCTGCCCCGGCTGCTCGCCCGGCCGCCCCCGGCGATCCCGGTCGGCGGTGAGGAGACCATGCCCGTCGGTGAGACGACCGGAGCCAGACCGCAGGTGTCGCAGTACAGCTCACCGCCGCCCATGTCCTCGTAGCTCCCCTCGCACGCGGGGCGCTGGCACTGCGTACTCATCCTGTCTCCCCCTCTTCCCCGGTGCCATTGCCGGTGCCGACGCCCGTGGACCGCCGGTCCTGCGGTCCGTCGGGCCGGTGCGGCGTCAGCGTCTCCGCGACCGCGTGCTGGTAGCGCAGGACGGCCTGCTCGGCGACCCGCAGATCGCACGGAGCGCTCCACAGCATGCGCCGCGCCGCGTCGTACCGCTCGATCAGCACCGGATCCTCCGCCAGGCCGTGCCGGGCCACCTTCGCCTTGTACGCGTCGAGCCGGCCGCGCAGCTCCGCGCGGACCGCCAGCGGGGCCGTCACGGAGGTCAGCGACTCCCGGGCGCGCAGCAGTTCGTCCTCGGCCTCCTGCTCCAGCGACTCCAGCAGCGGCGACAGCCGGTGCCACTGGGCGTACCTGCGGTGGTCCGACGCCGCCGCCAGCCGCTCCTGGAGGGCGGTCGGCGGGCCGCTGACCGCGGGCACCTCGGAAGCGGCGATCTTGGCCAGTACCTCGCCGCGCGCAGCCCGTGCCTCCGTCAGGGTGCGGTCGGCCCGCGAGAGCACGTCCCGCAGCCGCACCAGCCGCGCCTCGGCGTCCTGCCGGACCGCGAGCACCGCCTCGATCTCCCGCCGTACGTCCTCCAGGGCGCGGGCCGCCCGGTCATAGCGCGAGGTGTCGGGCCGCCCGCCGCCCGGCGCGGCGCTGCCGGGCCCCGGCAGCCAGAAGGCCAGCGGGTCGGAGATCACCTGCACCCGCAGGGTGGCCAGCTCCTCGGTGATCTCCGCCAGGTCGTCCCCGGCCGGATGCTCACCGGGCCGCACCCCCACGGAGTGCGCCAGCGAACGCGTCCGGTGCAGCTCGGCGGCGAGCAGATCGATCCGGGCGGGCAGCGCCGACCACACGGAGTCGGAGGAGACGACCATGTCCAGGGACCTGGCGTACAGCTCGTTCATCCGGGCGACCAGCTCCTGGAGGGAGAACCGCTCGGAGAGCCTGGCAGGGCCCGCGGCCGAAGGCGGCGGCACTGCCCCCGGGTTGGCGACGGTGACGGCCTCGCCGCGCAGGAGTTCGGTCAGCGCGGTGAGGTCCTCCCGGTTCGGGTGGCGCCGCCGCGCACGGATCTCCCGGGCCTCGGACAGGGCTCCGGCGTACGCGTCGAAGTAGCCCCACAGCAGGGTGATCGACTGCTCGGTCACGGCCCAGCGCTCCCGGGTGACGCCGGTCAGCTCGGCGCCCTCCAGGAGCCGGCGGCCGGCATGGTCCTGGAGCGCGAGGAGCGAGGTCTCGATGGCCTCGTGCTCCGCACCGAGCCGGGCCAGCGCACGGTCCGCCTCCTCCCGGTCCATGACCGGGCCGGGGGGCCTCCCCGCGAAGCCGGGGAAGGATCCCGCGACGCCCATCGATCACCTCTCCGCTCTCCCCGCCGGGCCGGTGGGCCCGGCGGGATCGGTCTGTCTCGGTCTGCCGGCCCTGTCTCGGCCGGCTCGCCCCGGTCAGTGCGCGTGGGTGCGCTCCGGGTCAGTCGCCCCGGTACTTGGGGGCGGGCGGACCCGCTATGCCGGGCAGTCCGGCCGCCAGCCACTTGCGGTACGACGTCATCCAGGGGCTGTTGTCACCGCCCGCCCGGTAGTCGACGAGGACCTTGTTCACCCGGGCCACCAGGTCGTCGGCGCCCTTCTTCGTCGCGACGCCGTAGTACTCCGTGGTGAACGGGGCCTTCCCCTTGAGCTCCACCGCCGGGTCCTGCGCCGCCTGACCGGCCGCCAGGGCGTTGTCCGTGACGATCGCGTCGACCTCGCCGAGCTGGAGCCGCACCAGGCAGTCCAGCTGGTTGGGCACGGTCAGCAGGTCCCGGTCGCGCTCGGTGCCGTCGAAGTCGTCCTTGTAGAGCGCGCCGAACGACTTCTTCTCCAGCGCCTCGTACGCCGTGGAGCCCTCGGCCGAGCAGACCCGCTTGCCCTTCAGCGACGCGTCGTACCCGGTGATCGTCGACCCCTTCGGGGCGAGCACCTGCTGTCCGGCCTGGAAGTAGGCGGTGGAGAAGGAAACCTGCTCCAGCCGCTTGCAGTTGATCGTCATCGTCCGCACGACGACGTCGACCCGGTCGTTCTCCAGGGCGGCGATGCGCTGGTTGGTGGGGATCGCGCGGAAGATCACCGCGTCCGGGTCGCCCAGGACGTCCTTGGCGATGGCCCGCACCAGATCGATGTCGAACCCCTCCAGCTCCCGGGCCTCCGGATTGCGGTAGCCCCAGCGGAAGCTGTTCTGGTCGACGCCCGCGATCAGCTTGCCGCGCTTCTTGATCTCCTCGATGCTGGGTCCGTCGGCGCTCGACGCGGGCAGGCTCGCCTCCGGCTCGGTGCACTCCTCGGCCGCGCGTGCCTGGTCGGCCGTCACCGCTCCGCCGCCCGGGGTGTTCGCTCCGGCCGCTCCGCCGCTGTGGTGGGCCAGCGGCAGCAGGGTGACCGCCGCGGTGACCGCGCACGCCGCCGCCATGCCCGCCACGCCGCCCCAGCCGCGCAGGCCGCCGCGTGCGGAACGCTCCTTCGACCTGCTCATCGCTGCCCCTCTCACCGGTACTCCGAGAGCCTGCGGTTGACCCCGACGATCACGGCGGCGGCTCCCAGGACCGCCAGCGCCGCGGCGCCGGTCGGCAGGCCCCGCAAAGCGCCCCGCCCGTCCTTCGCCGCCGCGGTGAACTCGCCCTGCTCATGGGCGAGCGCCTTCTCCAGCGCGGCGTCCACCCGCTGGAAGGACTGCCCGGTGGAGCCCTCGGTCCCGATGATCTGCTCCAGGGCGCCGTCGTAGTCGCCGCGGTCGTCCGTGGCGCGGGCCTCGCGGTGACGGGTCTGCCACTCGGCCACGCCCTTGGTCGCGTCGAGGACCGGCGCGTTCCCGCTGTCGTCGTCCGCGAACCGGTCGGCCTTCTCCAACCGGGCCTTCAATGCCTTCATTTCCGTGCTGTAGTCCGCCTCGTACTGGTCGGCGGAGCCGTCGGGGGTCAGCTCCGCACCGCGCGCCACCAGAGTGAGGTTCTCGTTGGCGCGCGCCTTCAGGGAGTTGATCCGCGCGTCGTTGAGCACATCCAGGGACGCCTGGCCGTGCGCCATCGCCGACCGCAGCTCCGTACGGGCCACCGCGTGCCCCACGGCCAGCCAGAGCACCACCACCGAGGCGGCGGCCGTCGCCGCCAGCAGTCCGTGGTTCAGCACCCGGTTCGTCCGGCGGTAGGTGCGCCGCTGCATCCACCCCAGCGCGCCGAGCACCAGGATCCCGGCGCCGAGCGACAGGAGCGGCCACTGCCGGGCGTCGGCGGAGTCCGTCTCCAGCCGGCCCGTCTCCGCCGCGTACAGCCGCTCGGCGGCCGGCAGCATCTCGCCGGTCATCTTCTGGTTCGCGTACCGGAGATAGGCGCCGCCCAGCGGCAGACCCTGGCGGTTGTTGGCGCGGGCGCGCTCGATCAGGCCCGTGTAGACCGGGAGCAGCTTGTTGAGGGTGGCTATCTCACGGCTGGACGCGCTGTCGGAGTCGGTGCTCCCCGACGCCTTCACCAGCAGCCGGGCCGCCTCCTCGATGTCCTTCCGATACTGCTCGTGCACGGCCTCGGGCTCCTGCGCACCCGCGAGGAACCCACTGGCCGCCGTCGTGTCCGCGTCCGCCAGGAAGCGGTAGATGTCCGCCGCGTCGGCGCTGAGCGGCTGACTGCGGCTGACCACGTCGTCGGCCGACGACGCCCGCGACGAGATCTCCAGGGTGGTCACCGCGCCGAACGCCACGACCAGCAGGGCCAGGACGGCCCCGATGATCTGGAGCCGGCCGGGCTCGGTCGTCGCCACGGCGCGCAGGCGCTCGGTCTGCGCGGCCCACGTGGTGCTGCGCGGTGCGTCCATGCCGGCGTGCGCGGACACCGGTTCCGGCGTGCGCAGCGTCTGCGTGCCGCCGCTCGGCGGGTGTGTCACTCGACCTCCCCCTCGGTCACTGACGGCGGGTCCCCGTCCCCGGCCCAGGGACGCGCGCCCGGCCAGAAGTATGGCCGCGGGGACGGACATCCACACCAGGAACGGCTGCTTCCCCTGGCGGCCCCCACATCGGTCCCGACATCAGCCCCGTCCCGATATCGGTTCCCGCACCAGTCCTCACATCAGTCCCCACACCAGTCCCCGCATTCGATCAGGGCGGACGCGGCCGATCAAGGCAAGCGGTACAACGTGCCCTGATACATCCCCATAAGCGAACGGACTCCCCATCAGGTACACGTTCCAGGAGCCCGATCGGTTCCCTCGCGCCCCGCGAGTGCCTGGCGTTCACCCGTACGAGTAACGTCCCCCCACGCGAACCGCGTGAGGGGACGCCCCCGTGACGTACGACGTGCTCCGGCGGTCCTCAGACGTACTGCGCGCGCAGCCTCCGGTGGACCTCCGGCGCCGCGCCCGCACGGTCCAGGCCCAGCAGCGCCGCGCCCAGCACCGGCGGCTCGGACACGACGCGCACCTCGGCCTTCGGCGCGCGTGCCGCGAGGAGCGCGGTGATCCGGTCGTCCAACTGCGGATGGCGTGCGGCCAGCACACTGCCGCCCAGCAGCACCGGCGCCTCCTCCGCCAGCAGACCGAGCCGTCCCAGCGCCACCGAGGCCATCGTCACCACCTCCTCGGCCAGCCGCTCCACCAGCGCGAGGGCCACCGGGTCCCCGCCCGCGGCGGTCGCGAACAGCACCGGTGTCAGCTCGTGCCGCCGCGCCGACGGGATCCCGCCCCGGTGCAGCGCCTCGATGAGCGCGTACATCGAGTCGAGCCCGAAGTGGGCGGGGAGCGCACGGGCCAGCTCGGACGGTTCGCCGCGCCCGTCCTCGGCGCGCGCGGCGAACCACAGCGCCTCCTCCGCGAGCCCCGAACCGCCACCCCAGTCACCGGATATCCGCCCGATCGCGGGGAAGCGGGCGGTCCGCCCGTCCGGGGTCATGCCCACGCAGTTGATCCCGGCCCCGCACACCACCGCGACGCCCCGGGGCTCGTCCACCCCGGCGCGCAGAATCGCGAAGGTGTCGTTGCGCACCTCCACCGAGGAGCCCCAGCCGCGGGCCCGAAGGGCGTCGGCCAACTCCGCCTCCTCGACCGGCAGATCGGCGTTGGCCAGGCAGGCGGAGACATGGGCGGACGCGCCGAACGCGCCACCGGCGTCCGGCAGCTCCGCGACCGCCCGGTCCAGCGCGGCGGCCAGCACGTCGATCGCGGCCTCCACCCCGACCACGGGCGGCTGGAAGCCGCCGCCGCGCGCCGTGGACAGCACGCTGCCGTCCTCGCCGATCAGTGCCACGTCGGTCTTGCTGTTGCCCGCGTCGATGGCGACGACCGACACGTTCACGCCCACGAAAGGTGCTCCCGGTTGTGCGCGATCAGCCGGTCGGTGAGCCCCTCGGCGTACGCGTACTGGCCGATCAGCGGGTGGGCGAGGAGCGCCTTGAAGACCCGGTCCCGGCCGCCGCGCAGCGCGGCTTCCAGGGCGAGGTCCTCGTACGCCGTCACGTTGGCGATGAGACCGGCGTACAGCGGGTCCAGCGCCGGCACGGCCAGCGGCGTCGCGCCGTCGTGCCCGACCCTGGCCTGTACCTCGATGACGGCGTCGTCCGGGAGGAACGGCAGGGTCCCGTTGTTGTACGTGTTGACCACCTGCACCGGGGAGCCGCTGTTGCCCAGCAGGGAGGCCGCCAGGTCCACGGCCGCCTCGGAGTAGAACGCGCCGCCGCGCTTGGCGAGCAGCTCGGGCTTCTCGTCCAGCGTCGGGTCGCCGTACATCGCGAGGAGTTCCTTCTCCATCGCCGCGACCTCGGCGGCCCGGGACGGCTTGGTGCCGAGCTCCCTGACCACCTCGTCGTGGGAGTAGAAGTAGCGCAGGTAGTAGGAGGGCACGACGCCGAGCCGGTCGACGATCTGCCGGGGCATGTGCAGGTCGTCGGCGATGGCGTCACCGTGCTCGGCGAGCAGCTTCGGCAAGACGTTCTCGCCGTCCGGGCCGCCGAGGCGCACCCCCAGCTCCCAGGTCAGGTGGTTGAGCCCGACGTGGTCGAGGTGCACCTCCGAGGGGTTCACGTCCAGCAGCCGGGCGAACTTCCGCTGGAAGCCGATCGCCACGTTGCACAGGCCGACGGCCTTGTGCCCGGCCTGGAGCAGGGCGCGGGTGACGATGCCGACCGGGTTGGTGAAGTCGATGATCCAGGCGTCCGGGTTGGCGCGGCGGACCCGCTCGGCGATGTCCAGGACGACCGGCACGGTGCGCAGGGCCTTGGCGAGGCCGCCGGCGCCGGTGGTCTCCTGGCCGACGCAGCCGCACTCCAGCGGCCAGGTCTCGTCCTGGTTGCGCGCGGCCTGCCCGCCGACGCGCAGCTGGAGCAGGACCGCGTCGGCGTCGGCGACGCCCGCGTCGATGTCGGTGGTGGTCGTGATCCTCCCGGCGTGGTCCTGCTTGGCGAAGATCCGCCGGGCGAGACCTCCCACCAGGTCCAGGCGGTCGGCCGCCGGATCGACGAGCACCAGCTCCTCGATCGGCAGCGTGTCCCGCAGCCGGGCGAATCCGTCGATCAGTTCGGGGGTGTAGGTGGACCCGCCACCCACTACTGCGAGCTTCATAGTCAGCCCTTTACTCCGGTCAGTGTGACGCCCTCGACGAATGCCTTCTGGGCAAAGAAGAAGACGGCGATCACGGGGGCCATGACCAGAACGGTCGCGGCCATGGTCAGGTTCCAGTCGGTGTGGTGCGCGCCCTTGAAGGATTCGAGGCCGTAACTGAGCGTCCAGGCGGCCGGGTTCTCGGAGGCGTAGATCTGCGGTCCGAAGTAGTCGTTCCAGGCGGCGAAGAACTGGAAGAGGGCGATGGCCGCGATGCCGGGCTTGGCCATCGGCAGGACGACCTTCATCAGCGTGCGGAACTCACCGCAGCCGTCGACCTTGGCGGCGTCCAGGTACTCGTTCGGGATGGTCAGCAGGAACTGCCGCAGCAGGAAGATGGAGAACGCGTCGCCGAAGGCCATCGGGATGATCAGCGGCCACAACGTGCCGGACAGGTCCAGCTGCTTCGCCCAGAACAGGTACATCGGGATGATGATGACCTGCGGCGGCAGCATCATCATCGAGATGACGAGCATCAGCGACAGCTTGCGGCCCCGGAAGCGGAACTTCGCCAGCGCGTACGCCACCGGGACGGACGAGACGACGGTGAGGACGGTGCCGACGCCCGCGTACAGCAGGGTGTTGCGCCACCAGGTCAGAAAGCCGGGGGTGTTGAAGACCCGCTCGTAGTTGCCCCACTCCCAGGTGTTCGGGGTGAGGTCGCGCGTCAGCGCCTGCTGGTCGCTCATCAGCGAGGTCAGCACCACGAAGACGAACGGCAGCACGAAGAAGAGCGCGGCGGCGATCCCGAGCGAGTGCACGGCGATCCAGTGCAGCAGTGCCTTGCGGCGGGCGGTGCGCGCGGCGGGGGTCAGCGGCGCGTTCTCCGGCGAGGCGGTGGCGGTCTTGTCGACGGCGTCGAGGAGTTGGGTCATGGCTCAGTCACCGGCCTGGATCAGGTTGTTGCGGCCCCGCATCAGCAGCGCGGTGAAGGCCATGGCCAGGGCGAACAGGACGAGGGCGACGACACAGGCGGCACCGTAGTCGAAGCGCTGGAAGCCCAGGTTGTAGACCAGCTGCGGGAGCGTCAGTGTCGACTTGTCGGGATAGCCGGGTTCGAAGGACTGCCCGGAGCCGCCGATGACCCCCGAGGCGACCTTCCCGGCCACGAGTGGCTGCGTGTAGTACTGCATCGCCTGGATGACGCCCGTCACCACGGCGAACAGCACGATCGGCGAGATGTTCGGCAGGGTCACGAAGCGGAACTTCTGCCAGGCGGACGCGCCGTCCAGCTCGGCCGCCTCGTACTGCTCGGTCGGCACGTCCAGCAGCGACGCCATGAAGATGACCATCAGGTCCCCGATGCCCCAGACCGCGAGCATGGTGAGCGCCGGCTTGGACCAGGTGGCGTCGTTGAACCAGCCCGGCGTCGGCAGCCCCAGGTCCCCGAGGATCGCGTTGACGGGCCCGGTACCGGGGTTGAGCAGAAAGACGAAGGCGAGCGTCGCGGCGACCGGCGGGGCCAGGTAGGGCAGGTAGAACAGGGTCCGGAAGACGCCGGTCCCCGTCTTGATCCTCGTGATCAGCATGCCGATGCCGAGACCGAAGACGACCCGGCAGGTCACCATGACGAGGACCAGCCACAGGGTGTTGCGCAGCGACGGCCAGAACATCGGGTAGTCGCTGAAGACGTAGGTCCAGTTGGTCAGCCCGTTGAAGACCGGAGCCCCGAAGCCGTCGTACTGGGTGAAGGAGAAGTAGACGGTCGAGATCATCGGATACGCGAAGAAGACCGAGAACCCGATCAGCCACGGCGACATGAAGGCCGCCGTGCGCAGCGCCGACCTGCGGCGCTTGGAGCGGAGTGTGTGCGTCGTCATCGGGGGCTACTTGGCCTTGGCGATGTCGGTGTCGATCTGCTGCGCGGTCTTCTCCAGACCGGCCTTCAGGTCCTTCACCGCGCCCTTCTCGTACTGGTAGCCGAAGTCCTGGAGCGTCAGCTGGTACGTCGACCCGTTGACGGCCCCGTCCGACGTGCTGGACTTGGGGTGCTGGGCGATGTCCAGGAAGGTCTTGAACCGCGGGTCGAACTTCAGGTCGGGCGACTTCAGGGCATCGAGGGTGGACGGCACGTTGCGGATGCCGTTGGCGAAGGCGACGACCGCCTCGGTGTCACTGGTCATGTACTTCACCAGCTCCCAGGCGGCGTTCTGCTTCTTGCTGGCCGGGGCGATGCCCACGATGGTGCCGGAGAGGAAACCCTTGCCGTAGCTGTCGGCCTCGTCGTCGGCGACGGGCATCGGCGCGACGCCGATCTCGAAGCCGGCCTTGGCGCTCTCGGCCATCCCGAGCCGCCACTCGCCGTCCAGCTGCATGGCGACCTGCCCGGTGTGGAACGGGTGCTTGGCGCCCCACTCGTCACCGAAGGTGCCGCGGTACTTCTCCAGCTTCTCGTATCCGCCGAGGTCCTCGACGAGCTTCTTCTGGTACGTGAACATCTCCGCGAACGCCGGGTCCTTGGCGATGTTGGACTTGCCGTTCTCGTCGAAGTACGTGTGGTCCCACGAGGACATGTAGTGGCTGGCGACGGTCTCGTAACCGTGGAAGGTCGGCATGAAGCCGAGCTGCTCGTAGCTGTCGCCCTTCTCGACGGTCAGCTTCTTCGCGACGCTCGCCAGCTCCGACATCGTCTTCGGCGGGGCCTTGATCCCGGCCTTCTCGAAGGCGTCCTTGTTGTAGTAGAGGCCGTAGGCGTCCGTGAGCAGCGGCAGGGCGCAGCGCTTGCCCTCGAACTGGGTGTAGTCCAGGAGTACCTTCGGGAAGGTCTTCTCCAGGTCGAGCTTCGACTTCTCGATGAACGGCTTCAGGTCCGCGAACGCGCCGGACGAGCAGAACTTGCCGACGTTGGCGGTGGTGAAGGAGGAGACCACGTCGGGCCCGTCCGAACCGCCCGCGCGCAGCGCCTGGTTGAGCTTGTCGTCGTTGATGTTGCCGGAGACCTTCACCGTGATGTTCGGGTGGGCCTTCTCGAACCGGTCGATGTTGTCCTCGACCGCCTTCACCTCGGCGGGAGCGCTCCAGCCGTGCCAGAAGTTGATCGTGGTCTTCGCGTTCGGGTCGTCGGAGGCGCCGGCCTCGGACTGGCCGGTACACGCGGTGGCGAGCACCGATATCGCGGCGACGGCGACGGCGGTGGTGGTGAGACGGCTTGTGCGCATGACAAAACTCCCAGGGACGGGGAAGAGGCAGACGACGGGGGACGGGGGAGAAGCGTGGTTCAGCGCGAGGTGTCGAACACTTCGTCGCGGGTGTCGGCGAGCGCCCTCTCCAGGGCGCCGCGCAGTACGGGGGTGCGGTCGATCTCGCCGACCACGAGCCGCGGCCGGGAGGCGGCGAGCTCGGCCAGCTCGGACTGGATCAGGGAGCGCAGGATCTCGCCGCCCGCCGCGACCGCCCCGCCGGAGAGCACGATCAGCCCGGGGTCCAGGACGGCGGTGACGGAGGCGAGCCCGGTGGCGAGCCGCTGGGCGTACTGGCGCAGCAGCTCGGTGAGCGCCTCGTCCCGCTCGTAGGCGTCGGCCGCCCGCGCCAGCAGGTCGGCGGCGACCTTCGCGTACGGCTGCTGCGGGGTGTCGACGCCCAGCGCCTTCGCGAGCCGGGGCACCGCCTGGGCGCCCGCCAGCTCCTGGAAGCCGCCGCTGTTGGCCTTGACGACCTGGCGCACGAGCGGGGTGCCCGGCACCGGCAGGAAGCCGACCTCGCCCGCGCCGCCGGTGAAGCCGCGGTGCAGCCGGCCGTTGATGACGAGGGCGGCGCCGAGGCCCTCCTCGTTCCACAGCAGGACGAAGTCCTCGTGGCCGCGGGCCGCGCCCAGGCGCTGCTCGGCGACGGCGACCAGGTTGACGTCGTTCTCGTACTCCACCGGCATCGGCAGGAACGCGGCCAGCTCGTCCAGCAGGGTGGGGGAGTGCCAGCCGGGCAGGTGCGACGCGTACCGCAGCCGTCCGGTGCCCGGGTCGAAGGCGCCCGGCGTGCCGATGACGACCCGGTGGACGTCGGCGCGGGTGAGCCCGGCGTCCTTCACCGCCCCGTCCAGCGCGTCGGCGACCTGGCGCACCACGCTGTCGGCGCGCCGGCCAGGCGTCGCCAGCTCGAACTCCCCGACGGTCCGGCCGGTCACGTCCGCGACGGCGGCGACGATGCGCCGGCTGTTCACGTCGAGCCCGGCCACATGGGCGGCCCGCGCGTTCACCGTGTAGAGCTGCGCGTTGGGCCCGGGGCGCCCCTCGCTGGTCCCGGTGGCGACGACGAGACCGGCCGCCTCCAGCCGGGCCAGCAGCTGGGACGCGGTGGGCTTGGAGAGGCCGGTCAGCTTCCCGATCCGGGTCCGGGAGAGCGGCCCGTGCTCCAGCAGCAGATCGAGGGCGGCCCGGTCGTTCATGGCCCGCAGCACCCGTGGTGTGCCCGGGGTGCCGGGTGCGCCGGGAGTGGGTCCCGCCATCGTGGATGCACCGCCCTCTGTTCTAGGCCCTCCGGAGCGGATCCCGAGAGACTCTGTTAGGAAAGTTTCCTATTTGGTTGAGAGGACGGTAGGCCGCAGGTCACCGGGGCGTCAATGGGTGCCCCCCGTCCGGCAATCAAAGTGTTACCCGGCATGGCGACGCCCCCGGCCGCCACCCTGGGGTCCAGGGGGCGGCCGGAGGCGTTGCGACAGAGGTTGCCTGTCCGGGTTCGACGGCTACTTGGCCAGGTTCGTCGCCGGCGGTATGGGCGTCGCCGCCAGCGACTGCGGGGAGGTCGCCGAGGCGTACGCCGAGGGGGCCGCCATCGCGGCCGTCGGGTCCGCCGTGGAGGCGCCCTCCGTCGGGAGCGGCACCGTGCCGACCATCCGGATGCCCGCGTCGTCCAGCGCCTGCTTGACGCGCCAGCGCAGCTCGCGCTCCACTCCGGGCGCCTTGCCCGGCATCGTCTTCGCGGTCACCCGGACCGTCATCGAGTCCAGCAGCACCTCGTCCAGGCCGAGCACCTCGACCGGGCCCCACAGCTGCTCCGACCAGGGCTCTTCCTTCGTCATCGTGGCGGCGGCGGTGGCGATCGCCTCGCGGACGTGCTCCAGGTTCTCCGTCGGGCGCACCGTGACATCGATCCCGGCGGTGGACCAGCCCTGGCTGAGGTTGCCTATCCGCTTCACCTCGCCGTTGCGGACGTACCAGATCGCGCCGTTCTCGCCGCGCAGCTTGGTGACGCGCAGCCCCACCTCGATGACCTCGCCGGAGGCCACGCCCGCGTCGACGGTGTCCCCGACCCCGTACTGGTCCTCAAGGATCATGAAGACGCCGGAGAGGAAGTCCGTGACCAGGTTGCGGGCGCCGAAGCCCAGTGCCACGCCCGCGACACCGGCGGAGGCCAGGAGCGGCGCCAGGTTGATCTTGAAGGCGCCCAGGACCATCAGGGCGGCCGTGCCCATGATCACGAACGAGGCCACCGACCGCAGCACCGAGCCGATCGCCTCCGAGCGCTGGCGTCTCCGCTCGGCGTTCACCAGCAGCCCGCCCAGCGCCGTGCCCTCCACCGCCTGGGCGCTGCGGTTCATCCGCTCGATCAGATTGGTCAGGGCGCGCCGGATCAGATAACGCAGCGTGATCGCGACCGCCACGATCAGCAGGATGCGCAACCCGGTGCTCAGCCAGGTGGACCAGTTCTCCTCGACCCAGCCCGCGGCGTTACCGGCCTGTTCGGCGGCTTCGCCCAGCGAGCCACCCGGCTCGGGAGACGGGGCTGCGGCCAGGAGGACGGACAGCGACACGGCGGGGACCTCCAGGGGGACGACGGCTGGTCGACAACACTAACGAAGCCGGGGGAGTGGATCGTTGCCGTCGCGGGAGGAGAGACGGGTCTCACCGGGAACACCTCCGCTGTGGCCGATCGCACAGTGCGGACGCCCACCCTGGTGAAACACCTGTTCGGCACCGCCGGCCGGCGCGTGGAGCCCGGAGTGAGAAAAATCCTCCCGGCCCGTTACCCGTACGTGGTGGCGCTTTGACCAGGCATGAGGAGAGACTGAGATCGGATCGTCCCGGCGCGAGCCACGCGCCGCCGGCGTACAAGGAGGCATCCACCGTGCCGCACGTCCTGGTTCTCAACGCGTCGTACGAGCCGCTCGGCGTCGTACCGCTCCGCCGCGCGCTCGTCCTCGTCCTGGAGAACAAGGCCATCTGCCTTGAAGAGTCCGGCTCCTTTCTGCACAGTGCCACCCGTGCCGTGCCCGCACCCAGTGTGGTCCGGCTCAAGCGCTTCGTCCGGGTCCCCTACCGGGGACCCGTCCCCCTGACGCGGCGGGCGCTGTTCGCCCGGGACGGCGGGCGCTGCATGTACTGCGGGGCCGCCGCGACCAGCGTCGACCACGTCATCCCGCGCAGCCGCGGCGGACAGCACGCCTGGGACAACGTGGTGGCAGCCTGCCGCCGCTGCAACCACGTCAAGGCCGACCGCCATCTGCCCGAGCTCGGCTGGCGGCTGCGCCATCAGCCCGCCCCGCCGACCGGCCTGGCCTGGCGGATCATCGGGACCGGACACCGCGACCCGCGCTGGCTGCCGTATCTGCAACCGTTCGGCGCGGACGACGTGATGGCCCGGATCGACGGCGTGTCCGCCTAGGCCCTGTCGTCAAGCTCCCGCCTGCCCTGCGGCGCCATGCACGCACTCTCGCCGCACCGGGCACACGCCCGAGTACGTCCAGTACGCGGACCTGCGCCCGGCACACCGAGAGCACGCACCTGACCCCGCAGGGCCGCCCTTCGGGCGACGGCGGGAGTTTGACGACAGGACCTAGGGACTGCCGAGACCGGGCCTTCGTCGTCCTCCCGCCCCGTCCCGGCTCAGTCGTCGGTGACCGCGTACGCCTCCACCGACCAGAGCGAGTAGCCGTACTCCGTCGCCCGGGCGTCCCCCTGCACCCGGACGAACCGGGTGTCCTTCGCGTCCATCCGGACCGACTCGCGCCCGCCCCGGCCCTCCGTCACCGTCGCGGCGGTGCGCCAGACGCGGCCGTCGGCGGAGACCTGTATCCGGTAGCGGGAGGCGTACGCGTCCTGCCAGTTCAGCACCACCTGGCCCAGGCGCACCGGCTCCGGCAGCTCGGCCCCCCACCACGCCCCGTCCTCCACCGGCGAGGACCACCGGGTCTCCGGATCGCCGTCGGAGGCCGCCGCCGCGGGAAAGTCCGGGGTCTCGTCGCCGGACGACGAGGCCTTCGCCGTGCGCGCCAGATCCGGACCGCCCGTACGCGGGAAGGCCCGCACGGTCAGCGTGGACTCCTGGCCGCCGAAGGCCAGCGGAACCTCGTACTCGCCCGCCGGGGTGTCCGCCGGGACGGTGATGTCGACGGGCACGTCCGTACGCGATCCGCGCGGCACGGTCGTCTGCTTCGGGACCCGCACCTCGATGCCCTCGGGGGCCTTCGCGGTGAGCTTGCCCTTCACCTCGACCGGACGCCGCCCGGCCAGCCGGGCCTCGACACGCTGGGGCTCGCCGCCGATCTCCGCGTCCGTCTCGCCGCGCTTCAGGTCGAGCGTGGCGGCGGGCTCGTCGCCGAACCACGGCACCAGGGCGCGCACCTGCGGGGAGCCCGCCACGACGGCGGGGGAAGGGGGCAGGGTGGGGCTCAGGTACGAGGGCGGGACGGTCCGGGCGGCCTCCGGCACCGTGACCCGTACGGCGTCGGCGCGCAGCCCCTTCGCGGCGGTCTGGGTCCAGCCGCTCGGCGAGAGCTTCCCGAGCCCCCGCCACCCCTCACCGGGCACGTGGGCCTCCACGACCGCGCCGGCGAGGGCGGATCCGGGCTCGGCGAGCGCCGTGACGGCCTCCACCGGGCGGGGCGCGGCCAGCCGGACCGTATAGCTGTGCGCGTCCTTCGTGACCCGGCCCGAGGCGCGGTCGACGCCGTTCCATCCGGCCGACACCTTCGCCGCCCTGTCCAGGAAGGGGTCCAGCACACCCTCGCCGACCGTGGCCCGGCTCGCCTCGATCTCCTCGCGCAGCGGCTCCAGGGCCAGTTGGACGCGCCAGGCGGCGGCGCCGTCCCCGGCGGCCTGCGCCTGAAGCAGGTCCACCGCGAGCTCACCGGCCCGGCCGTAGCGGGCCAGCTGCTCCGTCCAGGGGCGCACCTCCTCGGTCAGCCGGCCGTCGGCGGGGGTCCTGAGCCGCTCGGGGGCCCCGCGCATCACGGAGAAGGCCGCGCGCAGCTCGGCCGCCGCCCGGTCGCGGCGGGGGGCGTCCGCGCGGGAGTTCCAGAACGCGTCGAACAGGGGCTGGAGGTAGGCGGACTCCTCCGCGCCGAGCACCGAGCCCGCGCTGTTCCCGGCCAGCGCCAGCAGCGCCTCCCGGGCGCCCGCGTCCCCGCCCGCCAGATCCTCGACGGCCGCCCGCCACGACTCGTCCGGGCGGTACCCCTTCGGGTTCCAGGCGAAGTCGGCTGCGGTGAACAGCGGGATCCGCGAGGCGGACGCCTGCTCCATCGCGTTGGCCAGCAGCGCCGCCGACCCGCTCGCCACCGCCGGGTCCCGGCCGGTGTACGGGCCGAGGAAGATGCGGTCCTGGGCGTAGTCGTTGACCGGGTAGTTGTCCATCGTCACCAGCGGGTGGCGGAACGCGGCGCGGGCCCCGGCCAGTTCACCGCCGGTGATCTTCTTCGGCACCACCCCGACACCGGTCCAGGCCACCTGTACCCGGTCGTCCAGCTCGGCCGCCAGCGCGGTGCGGTAGTCGGTGGCCCCGTCCTGGTAGAACTCCGTCGGCAGCACCGACAGGGGGGCCGCGTCCGGGTGGCGTTCCTCCAGATGCCGGGCGAGGGCGCCGGCGACCCGGGCCTGGGCGCGGGCCGCCGCCTTCGGACCGCTGCCATAGGTCTCCGCGTCCAGGTCGCAGTGCCACTCGCTGTAACTGACGTCCTGGAACTGGAGCTGGAAGACCCGGATGCCCAGCGCCCACATGGCGTCGATCTTCTTCGTCAGCGCCCGGACGTCCTGGTCCGATGCCATGCACATCGCCTGACCGGGGGAGACCGCCCAGCCGAGCGTGACGTGCTCGGCGCGCGCCCGCTCGGCGAGCGCCCGGAACTCGGCCCGCTTCTCGGCCGGGTACGGCTCGCGCCAGCGTGCCAGCCGGTAGGGGTCGTCGCCCGCCGCGTAGAGATAGCGGTTCTGCTTGGTGCGGCCCATGAAGGAGATCTGGGCGAGCCGCTCCTCGCGCGTCCACGGCTCTCCGTAGAACCCCTCGGCCATGCCGCGTACGGCGGTTCCCGGCCAGTCTCGTACCGTCACGCCGGCCACCGTGCCGTCGGCGATCAGCTGGCGCAGGGTCTGGACGGCGTGGAAGAGGCCGTCCGCGCCGAGCCCGTCCAGCGCGACGGTGGCGCGTCCGGAGACCTGGCCGACCGCGATCCGGTAGCCGCCCGACGGCAGATCGGCCCGGTCGGGAGCGCGCAGCGCCCGCAGTGCCTCGGCGGCTCCGACGCCGCCGACGCGGACCACCGGCCCGCCGCCCGGCAGGCTCTCGTGCAGGGTCCGGACGCCCGCCCCGCGCAGCAGGGTGCGCGCCTGTTCGACGGCGTACGGATCGGCGTCCGGCGCGGCGACGAGCGTGGCCTCGGAGCCCAGCGGCACGGCGGGCCCGGTGGTCCTCAAGCTCTGCGGCCGGGGCCAGACGGACGGGGTCCGCGCGCTGTCGGCCCGGTCGGCGGAGCCCACCGCGGGCCTGCCGGGATCGGCGGGGGCGGCCGTCGCGGCCGGAGCGACGGAGACGGATCCGAGGAGTCCGCCGATCACGGCGGCGGCCACGGCCGTTGCCTGCCTTCTGCGCCCGATCCGCACGTCGCGCTCCCCTTCGTAACGACCAACTGCCGGCGATGGGCCGCCGCCGTGCCGACCCCTCGGACCGCGGGCGATGGGCCCCGGCGGGGTCCGAGCCCACCACCCGGGCGCGAGGGTGTCAATGCGCATGGCCGTTCTGCCGTATTTGCCGGGAATAGCGACACCTTCGAGCCCTCTGGGGCTGGTGTGGCGGCCGAGAGTGGCTGAAAACGGCCCATACCTGCCGTTCGGGGGAACGGAGTGTGACCCAGAGCACGTTGGGCTCGTTGTTCATAACGCCTGCATCACGTCCACGTCTGCCATGGCGAGGCCTGGGTAGGCCTGCTGTGTCCTGTTCTCCATGGCCAGGAGGCCAACATGCCCGCTGCCGCGCAGCTTCTGCTCTCCGCCCTCTCCAAACAGGTACCCACACAGCCCGAATCCGCCCCGCTGACCAGCGAACTCCCCCTTGCCGAGGTCGCCCACCTGATCAGCGGGCCGCCGCTCGCCGATGTCTCCCTCCTGCTCGGCGAATCCTCCTTCGCCGATTCCGCGCCGCTGACCAGCGAGCCGCCGCTCGCCGATGCCACCCCTCTCACGAGCGAGCCGCCGCTCGCCGCCGTCGCCCCTCTGACCAGCGAGCCGACCGCACCCGGCACCGCAGGGGGCATGGAGTTCCCAGGAGTCTGAATGGGCTTGTCCCGGCTCGCCGCACTGCACGGTGTCGCCACCTCCTACTCCCCGTCGCCGGATGTCACGGTGTCCGTCCCCGACGACACGGTCATCGCCGTGCTCGCCGCGCTGGGCGTCGACGCCGGCACTCCGGCGGACGTACGGAAGTGTCTCGTCGCCGCGGAGTCCCGCTCGCGCCTGCTGCCGCCGACCGTCGTGGTCTGGGCCGGCGAGCCCCTGCCGTCCGCCCTCGCCGGGCTGCCCCCCGGCTCGACCGTCACGGTCGAGCCGGAGCCGGCCGAGACCCCGGGACCCCCCTCGGGCCCCCCGCCCGCCCCGCTGAGCATGCGGACCCGGGCGACGTCCACCGCCCCGCCCGTGCAGCCGCCGGGGGGCGCTGCCGTGCCTCTGATGCCTCTGGGGGATGTCGCCGGAGCCGCCGCCCCACCCGTCGCGGCAGGAGCCGCCGTCCCACCCGTCGCCCCCGGTGCCACCGCCCCGCCCGTGCAGCCGCCGGGGGGCGCGGTCCCCGCCGCGCCCGTGTCGCCTCCCGCGGGCGCCGCCACCGCTACCGCCTTCGCGTCCGCGCCGTACCCGCAGCGCGCCGACGGGGAGCCCGGCGCTCCGGCCGCCGTACCCGCCTGGTGGATCCCGCCGCCTCCCGGCGTCCACCGCGTCCACGTCGTGACACCGGACCACCGCCGCGCCACGGCCACCCTCGTCGTCGCCCCGGCCCGCGTCCCGCAGCCGCCCGAGCGCACCCACGGCTTCCTGGTCCAGCTCTACTCCCTGCTCTCGGCCCGCTCCTGGGGCATGGGCGACCTCGGCGACCTGGCCGACCTCGCCGCCTGGTCCGGGCGGACCCTCGGCTCGGGGTTCGTCCAGGTCAACCCGTTGCACGCGGCCGTCCCCGGGCACCCCACCGACCCGTCCCCGTACCGCCCCTCCTCGCGCCGCTTCCCCGACCCGGTGCACCTGCGCGTCGAGTCGATCCCCGAATACGGCCTCGTCCGCGACCGGGCGGCCCTGGACGACCTCCGGCAGGACGCCGCCGCGCTGAGCGAGGCCGTGCTGAACAAGGGCGCGCTGATCGACCGGGACGCCGTCCGGGAGCTGAAGCGCCAGGCCCTGGAGCTGGTCGTCGCGGTGCCGCTCACCCCCGGCCGCCGCGCCGCCTACTGCGACTTCCTGGCCGAGCAGGGCCAGGCGCTGGAGGACCACGCCCTGTGGTGTGCGCTCGCCGAGGTGCACGGCCCCGACTGGCACGCCTGGCCCGAGGCCCTGCGCGACCCCCGCTCCCCGGCGACCGCCCGCGCCCGGACCGAGCTGCTGGACCGGGTCGACTTCCACTGCCGCCTCGCCTGGCTGACCGCCACCCAGCTCGCCGACGCCCAGCGGGCCGCCGAGGACGCCGGGATGGGCGTCGGGATCGTCCACGACCTCGCCGTCGGCGTGCACCCGGCCGGCGCCGACACCTGGGCCCAGCAGGAGGCATTCGCCCACGGCATGTCCGTCGGCGCGCCCCCCGACGCCTTCAACGCGCGCGGCCAGGACTGGGGCCTGCCGCCCTGGCGCCCCGACGTCCTCGCCGCCACCGGCTACGCCGCCTACCGGGGCCTGCTGCGCGGACTGCTGGCCCACGCCGGAGCCCTGCGCATCGACCACGTCATGGGCCTGTTCCGGCTCTGGTGGGTGCCCGAGGGCAGCTCACCCACCGACGGCACCTACGTCGCCCAGGACGCCGAGGCGATGCTCGCCGTCCTCGTCCTGGAGGCCCACCGGGCCGGGGCCGTCGTCGTCGGCGAGGACCTCGGCACCGTCGAGCCCGGGGTCCGCGAGGCGCTCGCCCGGCGCGGCGTGCTCGGCACCTCGGTGCTCTGGTTCGAACGCGACTGGGACGGCGACGGACGGCCGCTCGCCCCGGAGAAATGGCGCCGGGACTGCCTGGCCACCGCCACCACCCACGACCTGCCCTCCACCGCCGCCCGGCTGACCGGCGACCATGTGACGCTGCGCCACCGCCTCGGTCTGCTCACCCGCTCCCTGGAGGAGGAGCTGACCGAGGACGCCACCGACACCGCCGAGTGGCTGGCCCTCCTCGCCCGGCTGCGGATGCTCCCCGAGGGCGACGGCGACGAGGAGGCCGCCGTCCGGGCCGTCCACCGCTTCCTGCTGAGCACCCCCGCCACGATGACCGGCGTCTGGCTCCCCGACACCGTCGGCGACCGCCGCCCGCAGAATCTCCCCGGCACCTGGGACCAGTACCCCAACTGGCGCCTTCCGATCGCCGACGCCGAGGGGCATCCGGTCACCCTGGAGGAGATCACCGCCTCGCCCCGGCTGCACGCGCTGATGGACGTCCTGCGGCCCCGAAAGCCTCGTACGGCACCCCCGGGCGAGCGCCGTCCCCAGCCGTTCGCTACGTTGGCACCGTGGAAAAGATGAACGCTATGCGCGCCGGCGTCGTTGCGGCCGGGACGACGCTGATGATGCTGCTCATGTCGAGCCCGGCGCTCGCGCTCACGCCCGACGACGGTGACGACCCGGCTCCGCGCCTGAGCGCGGTCGAGACCATCGGTCTCTACGTCGTCGCGCCCATCGCCCTGTTCGTGGTGATCACGGGCCTGGTCATGGTCCTGGACAAGTCCAAGAAGCGGGTCTGACCGCACACGTACGCCCTGCACGAAGGATGCGCCGCCGGTGGGCACCACCGCGCGGCGCATTCGTGCGTCCGACCCGGACGCCGCCATGTACACGGCCCGAACGCCGACGTGTGCACGGCCCGGACGCCGACGTGTGCACGGCCCGGACGCCGACGTGCGCACGGCCCGGACGCCGACGTGTGCACGGCCCGGGGGCGGGAACACGGCCCGCGCCGGGCCGGTAGGTTGCGCCCATGACCGAGTGGGACGTCAAGAAGCTCCGTATCCTGCGCACCCTGCGCGACCGGGGCACGGTGACAGCGACCGCCGAGGCGCTCCTGATGACCCCCTCCGCCGTCTCCCAGCAGCTCACCAACCTGGCCAAGCAGCTCGGCGTGGACCTCCTGGAGGCCCAGGGCCGCCGCGTCCGCCTCACCGACGCCGCCCACCTCGTCCTGCGCCACGCCGAGGCGGTCTTCGCCCAGCTGGAGCGGGCCGAGGCCGAACTGACCGGCTATCTGCGCGGCGAGGCGGGCGAGGTCAGGGTGGCCGCGTTCTCCACCGCCGTGCCCGCCCTCGTCGTCCCCGCCGTCCGGCTGCTGCGCGCCGAGGACCGCCCGGGGCCCGACGTACGCGTACGGGAGGCCGAGGCCGCCCAGGCCTACGAGCTGCTCACCGCGGGCGAGGTGGACCTGGCCCTGTCGCTGGCCGCCCACGCGCCCACTGCCCGCGACCCCCGCTTCAGCCTCTTCCCGCTGCTCGCCGACCCGCTGGACGTGGCGCTCCCCGCCGACCACCCGCTGGCCGGCGCACCCGCCCTGCGGCTCGCGGACCTGGCGGCCGACCGCTGGATCTTCGGCGGCTCGGGACCCTGGTCCGAGATCACCACCGCCGCCTGCGAGGCGGCCGGTTTCGTCCCCGAGCAGGCCCACAGCGCCGCCGGGTGGACCGCGATCCTCGCCCTGGTCGAGGCGGGCATGGGCGTCGCGCTGGTCCCCCGGATGGCCGCCCGGGAGCGTCGCGAGGGCGTGGTGATGCGAGTGCTGGAGGCGGACCGGCCGCGCCGCCATGTGGTGGCGGCGGTCCGGCACGGGGCTTCGAGCGGACCGGCGGTGGCCCGGGTCCTCGCGGCACTCACCAGCGTGGCCAGATCATTCAGCTGAGCTGAAAGGTATCTGCGAAAACTTTCGATGGACCTGATGGGTCAGGTGGCGTGAAGGTAGGAGCCATGACCTTCGACGCGAGCGAGACCACATTCCAGGACCACGACACCGACCCCCACGCCAATGACGCCGCGCCCTACGGCGGCGGCGACCCCTACGCCGACTACCGCGAAGCGGGAGACCTCCCCTTCACCGAGCTGGTCGACCTCGCCGACCGCCGCCTCGGCGCGGGCGTGATCGCCGCCAACGACGAGTTCTTCGCCGAGCGCGAGAACCTCCTGATCCGTGAGCGCGCCGTCTTCGACCCCGAGCACTTCGGGCACAAGGGCAAGATCATGGACGGCTGGGAGACCCGCCGCCGCAGGGGAGCGGACGCCGAAACCCCCTTCCCGGCCCCCGGGGACCACGACTGGGCCATCGTCCGCCTCGGCGCGCCCGGCATCATCCGCGGCCTGATCGTCGACACCGCCCACTTCCGCGGCAACTACCCGCAGCGCGTATCCGTCCAGGCCACCTCCGTCGAGGGAGCCCCGGGCCCCGAGCAGCTGCTCGCCGACGACGTGAAGTGGGAGGAGATCCTCCCGCCCACCCCCGTACGCGGCCACGCGGCCAACGCCTTCGAGATCACCGGCGGCCGCCGCTACACCCACCTGCGCCTCTGCCAGCACCCCGACGGCGGCATCGCCCGCCTCCGCGTGCACGGCGAGGTCGTCCCGGACCCGGCCTGGCTCGCCGCACTCGGCACCATCGACCTGATCTCGGTGCTCAACGGCGGTACGTACGAGGACGCCTCCGACCGCTTCTACTCCTCGCCCACCCAGATCATCCTGCCGGGCACCTCCCGCAAGATGGACGACGGCTGGGAGAACCGCCGCCGCCGGGTCCGCGACACCAACGACTGGGTCCGCTTCCGCCTCCCCGCCCAGGGCGCGGTCCGCGCGATCGAGATCGACACCGCCTACCTCAAGGGCAACTCGGCCGGCTGGATCGCCCTCCAGGGCCGCAACGGCGACACCGGCGACTGGTTCGAGATCGTCCCGCGCACCCGCCTCCAGCCCGACACCCTGCACCGCTTCGTGCTGCGCGCCCAGGCCGTCGTCACCCACGTCCGCCTCGACGCCTTCCCCGACGGCGGCGTGGCCCGGATGCGTCTGCACGGCACGCTCACGGAGTCCGGCGCGGCCGAGCTGACCCGCCGTTACGAGGAGTCGGGCGCGTAACCCCCGTACCCCTTCCGCGGCACCCCTGCTCCGCCCGGCGGACGGCTGCGCTCCTGCGCCCGTCCGCCGGGCGGCTTCCAACGGGTCCGGGCGGCTCAGGCGGCGTACGCGGAGAAGCGCAGCGTCTTCGCCAGCACCCGCCAGGTCCCCCAGGCGAACACCCGGTTCACCGTGTCGCAGAAGGGCTCGCCCGTGCAGTCGGTGGGCCGGTCCTGCCAGGCCCGGACCGTCAGGGAGTGGAAGCCGAGGGTCCGCGAGAAGGCGAAGCGGATGTGCATGCCCCGGCCCAACTGGTGCCCCGGCAGCGTGTTGATCTGGAAGAAGTCGTTCCCGATGTACTCCACCTCGACCGGATTGCCGCCCAGCAGTTCGCACCGCGCCCCCGCCCGGATCCGCCCCGCACAGCCGCCGCTGACCGGGAACAGCCAGAAGTGGTCGGTCAGCTGTTCCCTGACGTCGTCCGCGCCGGTGAACGGATGCAGCCCGAGGCTGTAGCCGTACGTGTAGAGGTCGTGGCAGCCCGCCGGACCCGCCCGGCAGTCCGGCCGGCCGGCCACCGGGGCGGCGGGGCCCGTCAGCAGACCGGCGCACAGCGCCAGCGCGACCGGCACGGCGGCGGAGCCGGGCATCCGAACCCTCCCGTGGCCTGCGGCCGAAGCTTCCTGCGACGACCCTTCGGACCGTAGGTCACGGGAGACCCCACCGCGCGCGGACGGCGGCCGAACGGGCCGCGCGCGGGTACGGGCCGACCTGCGGACGTTCGCACCCGATACCGCACTCCGCCGGGACCCCGGCCGAACAGGCCGTGGAGTGCGTCCGGACCGGTGAGGTCTGGCCGCTCGTCCTCACGCCGCGGCCGGAGTAGCGGGCCGCCGGCGCAACGGAAAGAGGCGCCCCCTCGGCCGCGGCGAATCCGCCGCGACGAAGAGGACGCCCCCAGGGCCGTACGCGCCGCTACGCGGTCGCCGCCGCCGCGTCCGCCGCCCGGGCCTTCAGCGCGCGCTCCACACCGGACCGCGACTCCGACATCAGCCGGCGCAGGGCCGCGCTCGGCTCGGCCGAGGCCAGCCAGGCGTCCGTGGCGTCCAGCGTCTCCTGGGAGACCTGGAGGGCCGGGTAGAGGCCCACCGCGATCTGCTGGGCCATCTCGTGGCTGCGCGAGTCCCAGACGTCCTTCGCCGCGGCGAAGAACTTCTCCGTGTACGGGGCCAGCAGCTCGCGCTGGTCCGTCTGGACGAAGCCGCTGATGACCGCCTCCTGGAGGGAGTTGGGCAGCTTGTCGGACTCCACGACCGAGGCCCACGCCTCGGCCTTGGCCTCCTCGGTGGGCCGGGCCGCCCGCGCGGAGGTCGCGTGGCGCTCGCCCGCCGCCGTCCTGTCGCGCTCGTACTCGGCGGCGATCTCCTCCTCGTCCAGCAGCCCGGTGGCCGCCAGCCGCTGCACGAACGCCCATCGCAGCTCGGTGTCGACGGCCAGACCCTCGATGATCTCCGTGCCGTCCAGCAGCGACCGGAGCAGGTCCAGCTGCTGCGGGTTGCGGGCCGTGGCCGCGAAGGCGCGGGCCCAGGCCAGCTGGTGGTCGCTGCCCGGCTCCGCCGCGTGCAGGTGCGCCAGCGTGGCGTCGGTCCACTGGATCAGCGCGCCCTCACGTGCCTCCGGCGCCGCGTACAGGTCGAGTGCCAGCTTCACCTGGCGGTGCAGCGACTGCACGACGCCGATGTCCGACTCCTTGCCGATGCCGGAGAGCACCAGGGCGAGGTAGTCGCGGGTCGCCAGCTCGCCGTCGCGCGTCATGTCCCAGGCCGAGGCCCAGCTCAGGGCGCGCGGCAGCGACTCGGTGAAGTCGCCCAGGTGCTCGGTGACGACCCGCAGCGACTCGGCGTCGAGGCGGACCTTCGCGTACGAGAGGTCGTCGTCGTTGAGCAGGACGACCGCCGGGCGGGCCTTGCCCACCAGGGCGGGCACGTCGGTCCGCTCGCCGTCGACGTCCAGCTCGATCCGGTCGGTGCGCACCAGCTTGCCGTCCGCGTCGAGGCCGTAGCAGCCGATGGCGATGCGGTGCGGGCGCAGCGTCGGCTCGCCCTTCGCGCCGGCGGGCAGCGCGGGGGCCTCCTGGAGCACGGTGAAGGAGGTGACGCGGCCGTCGGCGTCGGTCTCGATCTCCGGGCGCAGGATGTTGATGCCCGCCGTCTCCAGCCACGCCTTCGACCACGTCTTCAGGTCGCGGCCGGAGGTCTTCTCCAGGGCGCCCAGCAGGTCGGAGAGGCGGGTGTTGCCGAAGGCGTGCGCCTTGAAGTACGCCTGGACGCCCTGGAAGAACGCGTCCTTGCCGACGTACGCCACGAGCTGCTTGAGCACGGACGCGCCCTTGGCGTACGTGATCCCGTCGAAGTTGACGAGGACGTCGTCCAGGTCCTGGATGTCCGCCATGATCGGGTGCGTGGAGGGCAGCTGGTCCTGCCGGTACGCCCAGGTCTTCATGGAGTTGGCGAACGTGGTCCAGGAGTGCGGCCACTTCGAGCCCGCCGCGTCCGCCTGGCAGGCGATCGAGGTGTAGGTGGCGAACGACTCGTTCAGCCAGAGGTCGTTCCACCACTCCATCGTCACGAGGTCGCCGAACCACATGTGGGCCAGCTCGTGCAGGATGGTCTCGGCCCGCACCTCGTACGCCGCGTCCGTCACCTTGGAGCGGAAGACGTACTGGTCGCGGATGGTGACCGCGCCCGCGTTCTCCATCGCGCCCGCGTTGAACTCGGGGACGAAGAGCTGGTCGTACTTGGCGAACGGGTACGCGTAGTCGAACTTCTCCTGGAACCACTCGAAGCCCTGCCGGGTGACGGCGAAGATGTCCTCCGCGTCCAGGTACTCCGCGAGGGAGGGACGGCAGTAGATGCCGAGCGGGACGGACTGGCCGTCCTTCTCGTAGCTGCTGTGCACCGCGTGGTACGGGCCCACGATGAGGGCCGTGATGTACGTGGAGATGCGCGGCGTCGGCTCGAAGGTCCAGACGTCGCCCGCAGGCTCCGGCGTCGGGGAGTTCGAGATGACCGTCCAGCCGGACGGGGCCTTCACGGTGAACGCGAAGGTCGCCTTCAGGTCGGGCTGCTCGAACGAGGCGAAGACGCGGCGCGCGTCCGGAACCTCGAACTGCGTGTACAGATAGGCCTGCTCGTCGACCGGGTCGACGAACCGGTGCAGGCCCTCACCGGTGTTGGTGTACGAGCAGTCGGCGACGACCTTCAGCTCGTTGGCCCCCTCCCGCAGATGCGGCAGGGCGATCCGCGCGTCGCGGAACACGGCGGCCACGTCCAGGTCCTTGCCGTTCAGCACCACGTCGTGGACGGCAGGGGCGACCAGGTCGATGAACGACTCCGCACCCGCCTCCGCGCAGTCGAAGCGCACGGTGGTCACGGACCGGTAGGTGCCGCCCTCCTGCGCTCCGGAGAGGTCGAGATCGATCTCGTACGCGTCCACGGTCAGCAGGCGCGCCCGCTCCTGTGCCTCTTCGCGGGTCAGATTCGTGCCAGGCACGCGGTCATCTCCTTCGATGGTGACGTTTCGGATCATCCTTCCATGTCCGGCCCGGCCCGACGATGGGTAGCGCCCTTGTTCCTACTCGGGTAGCATCGTTGGTATGAAGATTAGCGTGAGTCTGCCGCAGGAGGACGTCGCCTTCGTCGACGAGTACGCGACGAAGACCGACGCGGATTCCCGGTCCGCCGTCATACACGCCGCCATCGAGCTGTTGCGTACCGCAGGTCTGGAAGCCGAGTACACAGAGGCGTTCCAGGAGTGGGACGCGAGCGAGGACGCCGCTCTCTGGGACCGCACCGTGGCCGATGGGCTCACCGATGCGTAGGGGCGACATCCACCTCGTGGACCTGGAACCTGCGCGGGGGAGCGAAGCCAACAAGGTACGCCCTGCGGTGATCGTCTCCAACAACGCCGCCAACCGGTCGGTCGAGCTGACCGGCAGGGGCGTCGTCGCCGTGGTGCCCCTGACCTCGAACACCTCAAGGGTCCTCAGCTTCCAGGTGCTTCTCGCAGCGAAAGAGAGCCACCTTCCGCAGAACTCCAAGGTTCAGTGCGAACAGATCCGGGCCGTCTCCCCCGATCGGGTACTGAAGCGAATCGGTGAGGTCCCCCGCCAGCGCATGGCCGAGATCGACCAGGCCCTCCGCCGCCATCTCGCGCTCTGACCCCGCACACACGAAGGGGCGGCCACCGGTGCACTGCCGGTGGCCGCCCCTTCCCGTGCGTGTACGTGTGACGCCGCGCGTCAGCCCTTCAGCTCGGCCGCCACCAGCTCCGCGATCTGCACGGCGTTCAGCGCCGCGCCCTTGCGGAGGTTGTCGTTGGAGACGAACAGCGCGAGGCCGTTGTCCACCGTCTCGTCGACCCGGATACGGCCCACGAAGGAGGCGTCCTTGCCGGCCGCCTGGAGCGGGGTCGGGATCTCCGAGAGCTCGACGCCCTCGGCGTCCTTCAGCAGCTCCACGGCGCGCTCGACGCCGATCGGGCGGGCGAAGCGGGCGTTGATCTGGAGCGAGTGGCCGGAGAAGACCGGGACCCGGACGCAGGTGCCGGACACCTTCAGCTCCGGGATCTCCAGGATCTTGCGGGACTCGTTGCGGAGCTTCTGCTCCTCGTCCGTCTCGAACGAGCCGTCGTCCACGATCGAGCCCGCCAGCGGCAGCACGTTGAAGGCGATCGGGCGCTTGTAGACGGCCGGCTCGGGGAAGTCCACGGCCTCGCCGTCGTGAGCCAGCTTCTCGGCCTCGGCGACGACCTTGAGCGCCTGGCCGTGCAGCTCGGCGACCCCGGCGACCCCGGAGCCGGACACGGCCTGGTAGGAGGCGACGGTCAGCGCTTCGAGACCGGCCTCGTCGTGCAGCGGGCGCAGCACGGGCATCGCGGCCATCGTCGTGCAGTTCGGGTTGGCGATGATCCCCTTCGGGCGGACGCGGGCCGCGTGCGGGTTCACCTCGGAGACGACGAGGGGGACCTCGGGGTCCTTGCGCCAGGCGGAGGAGTTGTCGATCACCACGGCGCCCTGGGCGGCGACCTTCTCGGCCAGCGCCTTCGAGGTCGCGCCGCCGGCGGAGAACAGCACGATGTCCAGGCCCGTGTAGTCGGCCGCGGAGGCGTCCTCGACGGTGATGCCGGAGCCCTTGAAGTCGATCGTGGAGCCCGCGGACCGGGCCGAGGCGAACAGCCGCAGCTCGTCGACCGGGAAGTCCCGCTCGGCCAGGATCCTGAGCATGACTGTGCCGACCTGACCGGTGGCGCCGACGATTCCGACCTTCACGAGGACTCCTCTGTTCTGCACGTCCGGCGGCTGCCCGCCCGTGCGGCTGTGCGGCCCGTTTGCCGCTCCATGATGCGTATGTCCTGGCCCGCCTTGTCCAATCCATTGTCCGACCTGCGGACTCTTCGCGCGAGGACCGCAGATTCCGCAACGTCCGTGCGTACGGGGGAAACATCTGCGGCGGGCGGTCGGAGGGTGTGACGAGGAACACGCGCAGCGGGGCGGGTGCTCGTGAGAGCGCCCGCCCCGCCGCGCGTGCCGATGGGGTCCGTCAGGGCCCCGTGGGACCCGTCGCCGGATCCGTTACGGCGTGACCTTCTCGATCACGACGCTGCCGGTGCCCGCGGCGGTGCCGCGCTTGTTGACCAGCTTGACCTCGCCGAAGAACTGACGGCCCTCGGGGGCCGCTCCGGCGACCACGACCTCGGCGCCGACCTGGGCCGAAGCGCCGTTGGCCAGGTTCACCGCCTTGGTGGAGTCGACCTTGATCGTGCCGAGCGACGCCGAGTAGTAGACGTCGCGGTAGTCGTACGTGGTGGTCCCGGACGGGACCGAGTAGCCGTCGACGACGACCGTGTACGTGCCCGCGGCGGGCTTCACCAGGCTGACCGCCTCCTCGGAACCGGCGCTGGTCGCGCTGCCGACCTGCGTGGCGCCCCGGAAGACGTACAGGTCGAGGTCGGCGTTGGCGTCCGACGTGCCGCCGATGGCGATGTCGAGCTTCTCGACACCCGCGCCGATGGTGACCGTGGTCTCACGGGTCTGGCCCGTCGAGAGCGACGGCTTGTCCACCTTGGCCGAGCCCAGCGAACCGCCCTGGAGCGTGCCCTGGAGGTCGGCGGCGCCGTTGGTGACCGTCCAGTCCACCGCGGCCGGAGTGCCGATCTTCGCCTCGGCGATGGTCTGCACCGCCGGGTCGAAGGTCGCGCCGAGCAGCGAGACGTCCAGCTTGTACGGGTTGTCCAGCAGCGGCGACGTACGACGCGCCTCGACCTCGATCTCCCACACGCCGGGCTGCGGGTCCTTGTAGGAACGCGCGTCCGGGCGGCAGGTGTTGGCCGGGTTCTCGTAGTTCGGGTAGCAGTTGACCGTGGAGGTCGGGTCGACCGGCGTCCCGTATGGGTGCAGGGAGATGAACCGGGTCTGGCTGCCCGAGCGCAGGGCGCTGAGGGCGACCTCAAGGGTCTTCGCGCCCTCGGGCACGTTGACGAAGTACGACGTGGTGCCGTTGCGCTGGACCGAGCCGGACGCCTTGTAGGCGTAACCGGGCTGCTGGAGCTCGTGGGCGACGACGACCGTGGTCATGATCTGGTGGTCCACGCCGGAGGTCTTCTTGTCGTCGACCCGCAGGATGGCGCTGTGGACGCCGGCGGACTTCGCCTTCGCCTTGACCTTGAGCTTGACCGGCGTGTCGAGCGGCAGCGAGACGTACTGGGGGCTGCTGAGCTTGAAGGTCCCGTCGTTGTTCTTCCAGGACAGCTTGTGCTGGACGTTGCGGTCCGGGCCCGTGGTGCGGGTGACGACGACGTCGTAGACCTTGGTCTCGCCGGTCTTCAGGCCGCCCTCGCGGTCGTAGAGGCCGGTGCCGAAGCCCGGGTCCTTGAGCGCGAAGTCGATCGCGGTGTCGACCGGGGCCTTCACCGAGAACTCGTGGGCGGGCTTGCCCTGCTTGGCGATCTGCTTCCACGCCTTGACGATGTTGATCAGACCGGAGCCCTGGACGTGCGCGGGCACGTCCTTGATGTAGCCCGCGGTGCTGGTCAGCGCCGAGCGCAGGTCGGCCGGGGGAAGCTCGATGTTCTTCTGCTTCGCGGCCGACAGCAGCAGCGCGGCGGCGCCCGCCGCCTGCGGGGAGGCCATCGAGGTGCCCTGGAGCATGGAGTAGCCGGCCGGCAGGTCGTAACCCGCCTCCTTGACCGGACCGCCCGGCGCCCAGGTCTGGGTGGTGTTGATGGACGCGCCCGGCGCCGAGATGATCGGCGCGAAGCCACCGTCCTCACGCGGACCGCGCGAGGAGAACGGCAGCATGTCGTACTTCTTGGTGACGTTGGAGCCGTAGTTGGCCGCCCACGTCTCCTTGGAGATCGACGCGCCGACCGAGATCACGTGGTCGGCCAGCGACGGGTCACCGATGGTGTTGAGGCCCGGGCCGCTGTTGCCGGCCGAGATGACCAGCTGGACGCCGTAGATGTCGACGAGTCGCTTGTACAGCTCGGCGCGCGCGTTGTTGCCGTCGTTCAGCGGCGGCAGGCCGCCGATCGACATGTTGACGATGTCGACGCCGCGGTTGACGACGAGGTCGATCATGCCCTCGGTCAGCGCGATGTTGGTGCAGCCGCCTGACCAGGTGCAGGCACGCGAGGAGACGATCTTGGCGCCGGGGGCGGCGCCGTTCATCTCGCCGCCGAACAGCCCGTTGGCCGCGGTGATGCCCGCGACGTGGGTGCCGTGCGACCCCTCGATGACGCCGATGTTGACGAAGTCGGCCTTCGCGCCGGAGGCGTTGAGGACGACGTTCTTACGGGTCTCGACGACGAACGGGATGCGCTCGACGACCTGGGTGCGCGGGTCGTCCTCACCGAAGTAGGAGACCTGGAACTTCTCCTTGTACGGCTTGAGGACCTTGTCGTCGGAGAAGTCCGCGTTGTTGTTCAGGTCCACCCGGGTGGTGCCGGTGACCGGGTCGTACAGCACGCCCCAGACGTCGGTGGTGTCACCGTCGCGGTTGAGGTCGCCCGCCATCTCGCCGCCGGTGGTGGCCGCCTCGGCGAACGTGGCGAACTTGTAGCTGCCCGCCGGCGCCGAGTAGGTCTTCCCGCCGGACGTGAACGTCGGGCCGGCCACCGACTGGGTCATCCGCAGCCAGGTGCCGTCGCCGTCGCTCACCGGGTCGGTCGCGGTCACCCAGTCGACGATCTTGCGCTCGCCGGTGGTGGTCTTCTTCAGGGCCGGGTGACCGAGGTCGACGCCGGAGTCCAGGACACCGATGGTGATCCCGCGGCCGTCGGCCGTCGGGTGCTTCTCGACGAAGTCGACCGCGCCCGTCTCGAACGACGGGTTGTACGGGTTCTTCGCCGGGGTCTTCTTGCCCGGCGCCGCGTAACTGCCCGTGGCCCTCGGCTGCTTCGCTCCGGCGGCCCGGTCGCCCTTGGGCGTCGGGTCGTCCAGCTTGATCTCCTGCTTGAGATCGATGCCGAGGACGGAGGAGAGCTTGGAGGCCGCCTTGATGGTGGACTCGGCGCGGCCGGTCGGGACCGTCGCCCGGACGTAGCCGAGCTTGTCGTAGGTCTGGCCGAGCACGGAGCCCTCGACGGCGTCCAGCTGCTTGCTGACCTGCTCGGTCGCCCCCGGGGTGGTGGCGACCATCATGGTGACGCTCTTCTCGCCCTTGGCCTCGGCCTTCGCCAGGACATCGGCGTCGGCCTTGCCGAGCTTGTCGCCCCGGTCGCTCGTGGCGGCCGGTTTGACGGGCGCCGGCGCCGGGTCCTCGGCGGCGAACGCCGGAGCGGCGCCGGAGGCGGCCAGTGCGGCCGCCAGTCCGGCCGCGGCCGCGATACGAGCGGCGCGTCTCGCCCCGGGTATGGAACTGGGGGATTCCTTGGTCATCTGCATCCCTGTTATTGAAAGAGAGAGTCCGGAATGCGGTACCGGATGACCGCTTACCCTGTCGTAAATGACAGGGGTTTGTGGAGAGTTGACGGAGGTGAGTTTGGGGCATGGCATAGATCCGCCACGGGGCGCGATGTGCCACGGGGGATGAATGAGGCCAAACGGTGCGCCCGTGACGCCTGGCGACGCGGGTGGCGGCCGCCGTGGTCCGGACCAGACGCCTCCGTGGCCGGGACAGGGTGCGTCGGTGGCCGAGGCGGGACGGGTCCGTGGCCGACGGCGGGCGGGTCGGTGGCCGGGAACAGCCGTGGGCCCGGGGCCGGGGGCGGCGCGCCCCGGACCGGCCGTGGCGCGTGCGGGGGCGGCGCGCCCCGACCGGCCGCGCCCCTCTCAGCGCGGCAGCACCATCACGTACGCCGCCGGCTCCCGGTCCGCCGCCGCCATCAGCGCCGTCCGCACCACCGTCGCCTGCTGGTCCGCCGCCTCGCGCAGCCTCCTCGGTGCGACGTGGACGACCGTGACCCCGAGCCGTTCCAGCCGCTCCCGCTTCGCGGCGTACGCGGACCACTGCGGGTCCGCCTCCGCCCGGCCCCTCCGCCCCGGCACGCCGTACCGGGGCGCCCGGGCGTCCAGCTCCACCGCCACGGCCTGCTCGGGCCAGTAGGCGTCGACCCCGCCGAGCCGGGGCCCGCCCGGCAGCCGCAGCTCCACGTTCCACAGCGGCTCCGGCAGGCCGTGCTCGCGCACCATCGCGTACAGCCGCGCCTCCGCCACCGCCCGCCCCTCGGCCAGCAGCGCATCGACCGCGCCCACCACGGCGGGCCGCCCCAGCAGCTTCGCCTCGCTCAACTCCCGTACCACGGAAGCCGGCTCGCAGTGCCCGTCGCGTACCGCCTCGGTCAGCAGCCGCCGGACGACGGCCGCGTCGGCCGTGCCCGCCACCGCGTCCGCCAGGGCCCGCTGCACCGGGGCGACGGGCACCTCGCCCACCCGCACCGGGTTCGGCATCGAGGCGGTCCGCAACACCTCCACGAACCGGGTGGACCGCAGCCGCCGGGTGCGCGGGACCAGCACGTCGATCCGGTGCAGCGCCTCCACGTCCCCGGCCGCGGCGAAGCCGTGCAGCGCGAGCGCGGCCACCCCGGTGAGCATCGACTCGCCGTACCCCGTGTCCGCGGGGTCCGCCGGAGCGCGGCGTGCGGAGGCCGGCGGACGCCCCGCGTAGAGCAGCGCCCCGCGCAGCCGCTCCCGGCCGGTGGGCGGGCCCGGGTGCAGCAGGTAGACCCCCGGCAGCAGGTGCTGCCAGGGCCCGCCGGGCAGGCACTGGGCGGACGTCTGCGCTGCGGACACCCCCAGCGCCCTCAACTGGGCGGCGGACAGGACACGGTGCGTGACGTCCTCGGGGTGGAGGGGGAGGCCGGGGAGACGGGGGGAGAGCGGGGCATTCTGGGTCATGTCCCGGGGTTTCCCGCCCGTGGAGGGCTCCCTAACCCCTGTTACACGCCCGTCGACAATCCCGGACAACGCCGCCCTGAAGTACGGACGTTCGACAACCGAAAAGGGCCGTCGCGCCGGGAATCGGGGGAGGGGCGACTCGGCCGGGTGTACGAGCGCGGCTTTCACGCCGCACGCACGCCCCGCCCGAGCGCCCCCTCATCCGGTACCTGCTCAGGCGGCGGCCCGGTCGCACTCCTGGCCGCGCAGCGCCCGCGCGAGATCGTCCCGGGCCTCCAGCACCAGCCGCCGCAGCGCCGGGGCGGCGTCCTCGTGCTCACCCAGCCAGGCGTCGGTCGCCGCGAGGGTCGCGGGGCTGTCCTGAAGGCCGGGGAACATCCCCCGCACCACGTGCATGCCGATCTGGATCGACCGCTCCGCCCAGATCCGCTCGATCACCTCGAAGTAGCGGTTCGCGTACGGGGCGAGCAACTCCCGCTGGGAGGGCTGCCCGAAGCCGGTGATCGTCGCCTCCACCAGCGCGTTGGACAGCTTGTCCGACTCCACGACCGCCGCCCACGCCTGCGCCTTGACCGCCTCCGAGGGGCGCGAGGCCAGGCACCGTACGTGGTGGCGCTTGCCGGAGGCCGTGTCGTCGCGGGCCAGCTCGGCGTCGATCGCCGCCTCGTTCGCCACCCCGTGCGAGGCCAGCGGGGAGAGGAAGGACCAGCGCAGCTCCTGGTCGACGTCGAGACCGTCGAGCCGGGCCGTGCCCTCCAGCAGCTCGCCCAGCAGCCGGAAGTCCTCCTCGGACGAGGCGACCGCCGCGAAGAAGCGGGCCCAGGTCAGCTGGTGCTGGCTGCCCGGCTCGGCGGTCCGCAGCTCGCGCAGCGCGCCGTCGGCCAGCGCCCGGCCGCCCTCCTCGCGCCAGTCGGGGGCCGCGTAGTTGACCAGCGCGGACTGCGCCCAGGCGTGCAGCATCTGGAGGACGCCGATGTCGCTCTCCCGCCCGGCGTGCGCCAGCACCAGCGCGACGAAGTCGCGGGCCGGCATCAACGCGTCCCGGGTGAGGTTCCACAGGGCCGACCAGCACAGGGCACGGGCCAGCGGGTCCGTGATCGCGCCGAGGTGGTCGCGCAGCGTGGCCAGCGATCCCTCGTCGAAGCGGACCTTGCAGTAGGTGAGGTCGTCGTCGTTGACCAGGATCAGATCGGGCCGCTCGGAGCCGGCCAGGGCCTCCACCACGCTCCGCTCACCGGCCACGTCCACCTCGGCGCGCGCGTAACGCGTCAGCTCGCCCTCCGGCGTACGCCGGTACAGGCCGACCGCGACGCGGTGCGGGCGCAGCTCCGGGTGCGAGGCGGCGGCCTCCTGGACGACGGCCAGCTCGGTCAGGATCCCGTCCGCGTCGTACGTCGGCACGGGGGTGAGCACGTTGACGCCCGCCGTCTGGAGCCACGAGCGGGACCAGGCCGTCATGTCGCGGCCGGACGTCTCGGCCAGCACCGACAGCAGGTCGCCCAGGCGCGTGTTGCCGTAGGCGTGGCTCTTGAAGTAGCGCCGGGCGCCTTCGAGGAACGCGTCGCGCCCCACGTACGCCACCAGCTGCTTGAGCACGGACGCGCCCTTGGCGTACGTGATCCCGTCGAAGTTCAGCTTGGCGTCCTCCAGGTCACGGATGTCCGCCGTGATGGGGTGCGTGGAGGGCAGCTGGTCGGCGCGGTAGGCCCACGCCTTGCGGTTGTTGGCGAAGGTGACCCAGCCGTTGGTGAAGCGGGTCGCCTCGACCATCGAGAAGGAGCCCATGAAGTCCGCGAAGGACTCCTTCAGCCACAGGTCGTCCCACCACTCCATGGTGACCAGGTCGCCGAACCACATGTGCGCCATCTCGTGCAGGATGACGTTGGCACGCCGCTCGTAGGCGGCCGAGGTGACCTTGCCGCGGTAGATGTACTCCTCGCGGAAGGTGACCATGCCCGGGTTCTCCATGGCCCCGAGGTTGTACTCGGGCACGAACGCCTGGTCGTACTTCCCGAAGGGGTACGGGTAGTCGAAGTGGTCGTGGAAGAAGTCCAGACCCTGCTTGGTGATCAGGAAGACGTCGTCCGCGTCGAAGTGCTTCGCGAGCCCCTTGCGGCACATCGCGCCGAGCGGGATTTCCAGCGTGGTGCCGTCGTCGAACGTACGGCTGTAGTGATCGCTGACGTAGTGGTAGGGGCCGGCGACGACGGCCGTGATGTACGTGGAGATCGGTTTCGTCTCGGCGAAGGTCCACACCCCGTCCTTCCGCGACTCCTCGGCCCCGTTGGACCAGACCCGCCAGTCGGCGGGGGCGGCCACCCGGAAGCGGTAGGGGGCCTTGAGGTCGGGCTGTTCGAAGTTGGCGAAGACCCGGCGGGCGTCGGCCGGCTCGTACTGCGTGTAGAGGTAGACCTCACCGTCCTCCGGGTCGACGAAGCGGTGCATGCCCTCGCCGGTCCTGCTGTACGCGCAGCGGGCGTCGACCACGAGGACGTTCTCGCCCTCGACGAGCCCGTCCAGCGCCACCCGCGTCCCGTCGAACACGACGGCCGGGTCGAGGGCCGTCCCGTTCAGCGTCACCGCGTCCACAGCCGGGGCCACCAGGTCGGCGAAGGTCGAGGCGCCCGCACGGGCGGAGCGGAACCGGATCGTGGTGAGCGACCGGAACGTCCGCGGACCGGACTCCCCGTCGCCCCCGTCGGCCCCCTCGGGCTCGCCGACGGCGGACCGCAGGTCGAGCTCGACCTCGTATCCGTCGACGGTCAGCAGCTCGGCCCTCTTCTGGGCCTCGTCGCGGGACAGGTTTTCACCGGGCACGGGCACTCCTTCGTGACGCGCGTCATGTGTCGTGTTCGAACCCATTGATCCTTGCACGCGTCTCCGCGGGGCCGCATACAGGGAATGGCTGCCCGTCCGGAGACGTTCTCCCCCGCAGATGTCACACGCCCTGCTGAGGAGAGACATGTCCGAGAACACCCCGGCCAACGGCAAGACCCCGGTCGACTTCTGGTTCGACCCCCTCTGCCCCTGGGCGTGGATGACCTCGCGCTGGATGCTGGAAGTGGAGAAGGTCCGCGACGTGGAGGTCCGCTGGCACGTGATGAGCCTGGCCGTCCTGAACGAGGACAAGCTGGACGAGCTGCCCGAGGAGTACCGCGACATGCTGGAGAACAAGGCCTGGGGCCCGGTCCGGGTCGTCGTCGCCGCCCGGCAGCTCCACGGCGACGCGGTCGTCGGCCCCCTCTACACCGCACTCGGCACCCGCTTCCACAACAACGGCGAGGGCCCCACCCGCGAGGCGGTGGCCGCCGCGCTGAAGGACGTCGGCCTGCCCGCCGACCTCGCGGACTACGCCGACTCCGACCGGTACGACACCGAGCTGCGCGCCTCCCACAAGGAGGGCATCGACAAGGTCGGCCAGGAGGTCGGCACCCCGGTCATCGCCGTCCCCGGCGCGGACGGCGAGCAGACCGCCTTCTTCGGCCCGGTCGTCACCCCCGCCCCCAAGGGCGAGGAGGCGGCGAAGCTCTGGGACGGCACACTGCTGGTCGCTTCCATCCCGGGCTTCTACGAGATCAAGCGGACCCGGACGCAGGGCCCGATCTTCGACTGACGTCGGCCGAGTCCGTGGCCGCGCGTGAGCGCGCAGGTCCGTGACATGGGTACCCGCGCACGTCCATGCTCGCGCGCATCCGCGCACAGGATCCTGGGCTTCTGGCCTGCGGGGGGCCGACGACGGGCCGGGGGCCGGGGCGGGCTTCCGGCCCGTTGTCAGTGGTGCGTCGTACGGTGAGAGGCATGCGCATCTCACCGGAAATGATCACGATCGACTGCGCCGACCCCCAGGCCCTGGCCGCCTGGTGGGCCGAGGCGCTGGGCGTCGAGGAGACGCCGCAGGACTACGACGCGTTCGTCGTCCTCGCGGCGACCCCGCTGGTCCTCGGCTTCCAGCGGGTGCCCGAGCCCAAGGCCGCCAAGAACCGGGTCCACGTCGACTTCTCCTCGCCCGACCGCCCGGCCGACGTGGAGCGCCTGGCGAAGCTGGGCGCGACCGTCGTCGGCGAGCAGTCGATGCAAGGGATGACCTGGACCGTCCTCAGGGATCCGGAGGGCAACGAGTTCTGCCTCTCCGACGCCGGAAGCCACTGACGCGGGTCCACCGCCCGGGCTCCGCTACTTGAGGCCGAGGACCTGCTCCAGCGGGTCGATGACGAAGTAGACCAGGAAGAGCGCCGCGGTGCCCCACAGCAGCCAGTGGACCTCGCGCGCCCTGCCCAGGCACGCCTTGATGACCACGTAGGCGACGAAGCCGGCGCCGATTCCGTTGGTGATGGAGTAGGTGAACGGCATGACGACGATGGTGAGGAAGGCCGGGATGGCGACGTCGTAACGGTCCCAGTCGATGTGCTTGACCTGGGTCATCATCAGGAACCCGACCACGACGAGCGCGGGCGCCGCCGCCTGGAGCGGCACGATCGTCAGGACGGGCGTCAGGAAGAGGGCGAGCGCGAACAGGCCGCCGGTCACCATGTTGGCGAAGCCGGTGCGGGCTCCTTCGCCGACGCCCGCCGCGGATTCGATGTAGGTGGTGGCCGACGAAGCGGACGCGGCGCCACCGGCGACGGCGGCCACACCGTCGATGAGCAGGACGCGGCCGAGGCCGGGCACCTGACCTCGCTCGTCGAGGAGTCCGGCCTCCGCCGTGACGCCGACGACCGTGCCCATCGTGTCGAAGAAGTCGGACAGGATGAGGGTGAAGACGAGCAGGACGACCGTCAACACGCTGACCTGGCCGAACGATCCGAACAGGTCGAACCGGCCCAGCAGTCCGAAGTCGGGCGCGGCGACGGGGTTGCTGGGGATCGAGGGCGAGGTCAGGCCCCAGGACTTGATGCGGGCGACCTCGTTGACGACGATGGCGACGACGGTCATCAGGACGATGCTGATGAGGATCGCGCCCTTGACCTTCCGGGCGACCAGCACGATCGTCAGGAGCACGCCGAGGCAGAAGACGAGCATCGGCCAGCCGGTGAGCGTGCCGGTGCCGAGCTGGACGGGCACGGTGGAGTTCGCGGCGTCGGGGATGCGGGTGACGAACCCGGCGTCCACGAAGCCGATGAAGGCGATGAACAGGCCGATGCCGACGCTGATGGCCTGCTTGAGGGGCTGCGGAATGGCGTGCATGATCGCCTCGCGCAGCCCGGTCATCACCAGGACGCAGATCAGCAGCCCTTCGAGCACGATGAGGCCCATCGCGTCGTCCCAGCTCATCAGGGGAGCGATCTGGTAGGCGACGACGGCGTTGATGCCCAGACCCGCCGCCAGGGCCAGCGGCAGATTACCGCCCACACCCATGATCAGCGTCATCACCGCGGCGACCAGAGCGGTGGCGGTGACCAACTGCACGTTGTCCAGCTGCTTGCCGAACTTGTCCTCGGCCCCGCCGAGGATGATCGGGTTGAGCACCAGGATGTATGCCATCGTGAAGAACGTGGCGAATCCGCCGCGTATCTCCTGGATGTACGTCGAACCGCGTTCGCTGATGCGGAAGAACCGGTCGACGGCGCCCCCCGATCCGTCTGGTTTCGCGTCGGGCGGCGGGCTGGTCGTACTGGGGTGCATGACGGGGTCTCCTGAGCCTGCGAACGATGGGGAAGGGGGGTTTCGCCGGTGCTGCCCGATGTGAGTGGCAGGCGCTGTGCGAACGCACATGCGGCACCTTGCGAGCGGATCATACGCGGCAGCGGTCGGACCGCAACTACCCGCGTAGAGCGCGCACTTGATCCCCTTTCGGCCCTGTGGCTTCCTACGGAATCAGCGGCGACCTTTTCCGCCAAACCGGCAGGCAGCCGACAGCGGGTATGGAATTGGCGGTGACAGCTCCCCTACGCTCCGTATGTGCACCCACCACTCCCTTTCAACGCGCGGGCAGCGCGCGCCTTGCGCGAGAAACTCGGGATGGCACCCGGTCATGTCGCCTACGGCATGCGCGCGTCCTTCGGCACGTCACACGTCGGGCCCGAGCATGTGATCGCGTGGGAGCGCGGAACCCATGTGCCGGACGCGACGGAATTCGCCGCCCTGGCGGGCGCGTTGTGGTGCCGGCCCAGTGAACTCATGGGCCGCCCACGCACCTTGCTCGAACATCGCATAGCGCGCGGCGTCCCGGCCGAGGAGGTCGCGCGCGCCACCGGTCTCACCCTCGACGCGTATCTGTCCATGGAGGAGGCCGGTCTGTGGGCCGGCGACAAACGGCAGTCCGCCAAGCTCGGCGAGGTCCTCGGCCTTCCCCCGCGCGACTTCATCGCCATCACCAGGCTCGAGGAGGAACTGGCCCGCCTCCTCGCCGAGGCCGTCTCCACGCGCTGGCAGGCGCACATCCGCGACATCGCCAAGCTGGTCTCCATGGAGCGCCGCGACCTGAAGGGCCCCCTGGCCGCCATGCACCAGGAGTACCAGGGCCTCCTGGCGGCGACCCTGAGCCGGGCCGGCGGCACCACGGCATCCGGCGAGGACGGGCGTCGCTACGTCGAGAACATCGTCGACCACTTCTGGACCCGGCTGCCGGGGTCCTCCCAGGACTAGGCAGTGTCCGCAAGGTATCGTCGTCCGCCCTCGGGTCAGACGAGACTGTGCCGGTCTGTGCCGGTTCGCGCTGCCGGCCGGGTCCTCTCCTTGAGCGCCGGGCTGCTGGCGAGCGTCGGCATGACCTTCCAGTCCATCCCGGCCGGGGCGCCGGTGCCGTTCCTCCGCCGGCAACAGGCCGACGCCGAACTGGCGAGGGCGGCGGTCCGCGCCGCCCCTGTCGCGGCGTGGTCGACGGTCGCCTCCGGTGTGTGGCGCGTCGCGCTCGTGGTCGGGGTGCCGGGCGTGATGGGGCGCGAGGAGTTCCTTGCCTCGTTCCCCGACAACTCCGCGCTGCTCGCCCTGGGTTACGTCCTGCTGCTCGGTGCGGTCGCCGAGGCCGCCTCGTACCTCACACTCGGCCTGGTGCGGCCCCGGGGGGAGGTGGTGCCGCGCTGGATCCCGCTTCTCGGAGGGCGCCCGGTGTGAGGTTCTCTTTGTCGCCGCCTATGCTCCTCTTCTGCTGTGGGGCCCGCTCCTGGCGGCGGTGGCCTGGTCGTACCACCGCCGCACGCACCCCGTACGGACCGTGCCGAAGTCCCGCCGGTAGCAGTCCGCCGGCGGGGTCGACCCGGAACGGTTCAGGCCCGACGCGCCCCCGGGGCCGCCGCCTCCAGCTCGGTCACCGTGCCCGACATCACGGTACGGATATGGCGCGTCAGGTGGTCCGCCGGCCAGTCCCACCAGGCCACCGCCAGCAGGCGCGCGATGTCCGCCTCCTCGTACCGGGTGCGGATCAGACGGGCCGGGTTGCCGCCGACGATGCCGTAGTCCGGGACGTCCGAGACCACCACGGACCGCGAGCTGACGATCGCGCCGTGCCCGATGCGGACACCCGGCATGATCACGGCCTCGTAGCCGATCCAGACGTCGTTGCCGATCACCGTGTCACCCCGGTTGGGGAGACCCGTCAGCAGATCGAAGTGGTCGGACCAGGAGCCGCCCAGCGTCGGGAACGGGAACGTGGACGGCCCGTCCATACGGTGGTTGGAGCCGTTCATGATGAACCGCACCCCGGTGCCGAACGCGCAGAACCTCCCGATCACCAGGCGCTCCGGACCGTAGTGGTAGAGCACGTTGCGGGTCTCGAACTCCGTGGCGTGCTCGGGGTCGTCGTAGTACGAGTACTCCCCGGCCTCGATCAGCGGTGAGGTGACCAGGGGCTTCAGCTGCACCACGCGCGGCTGGCCGGGCATCGGGTGCAGGACGGTGGGGTCGGCCGGGACGGGCGCGGGGGCAGAAGTCATGGGATCGCTTCCGGGGCGGGGGTGCGGGCGGACGTGCGCGGATCATCGTGGCATCCGGGCCCGGCGGACCGCGGGTATTTTCCCGCCCGGCCGGAACGGCCCGCCACCCCCGCCCGGCCGGAACGGCCCGCCACTCCCTGCGCGGTCCCCCCTGCGCGGCCGGCCGCCCCTACGCGACCCCCGCCCCCGCCCCGCACCCCAGCCGGAACGGCTCCCCCTGGGACCAGTCCGCCGCCACTCCCCGCATCACGAGCGCGCTGTCCAGCACCGCGCTGCCCGGCGGGAAGCGGTCCAGGTCCTCGAAGAACGAGGAGCGTACGGAACGGGGCCGGCCCGCCGTCACCTTCCAGGCTTCCGTGGACAGTTCGAGGACGTCCAGGTGGTCCCCGCCGGTGCTGGGGGAGAGGCCCCTCCTGCCGAGGCGGAAGAACTCCGACGCCTCCGCCAGGTCCGTGAACAGCCCGCTGCCGCGCAGTTCGTCGGCGGGCTCCACGGTCGCGTCCACCTCCACCTCGCCGTCCCGGGTCGCGAAGGCCACCCGTACGGAGTCGGCGTCCTCCCGCACCGTGAAGTCCGCGCGGCCGTGCTCGCCCGGGTAGATCCGGCCGCCCGCGAAGGCGTTGAGGCGGGAGGCGGTGTCGCGGCGCGGGATGTAGACGCCGCGCTCGACGCCGTCCGGCCCGTCCCATTCCACGGAGATCCGGTGCGCCGCGTTCTCGCTGGTCAGCCCGGTCGCGGCGGGGGCCCAGGCGGGGCGGACGCCACCGATCCGCAGCAGGCAGATCCCGGCCACCGCCTGGCCGCGCACCAGTTGGGGCCGCAGCGGCGCGGGCAGCAGGGCCGCCGCGACGTGACGGTCGACCCGGTAGTTCACCAGGAGGCGGCGTTCGATGACACTGGAGAGCCGGGGCCGGATCATGAGGCGTCGCCTTCCGGCGCGGAGCGCCACTTCGTGTTGCGGAGCACGATCTGCTCGGGGCAGACAGCGCTGAGGAAGCGGCCCACGCACAGGGCGAGCCGTTCCTCGGCTAGGGAGTAGAGGATGCGGTTGGCCTCCCGGCGCTCCGTGACGAGCCCGGCGCCCTTGAGCACACCCAGGTGGCGCGAGATGGACGGGGCGCTGATCGGGAACCGGCTCGCGATCTCGCCGGCGGCCAGCTCGCCGCCCCGCAGATCCTCCAGGATCTGGCGGCGGGTGGGGTCGGCGAGCGCGCGGAAGGCGCTCGCCTCTTCGTCGGCCGGAAGGGCGGGAGAATCCATGTGTGCATGTTTAGCACATGAGCTAAATAGCTAAGCAGCTAAACAGGACCCATGGGGGAGCCCCCGCGAGTCATGTCCTCGCGGGGGCTCCCCGTTCATCCGCCTGCCGTGGTGAAGGTTGAGAAGACGATCACGAGGCAGGACGTCCGTGGTGGTGCGGTGCGCCGGTCTCCGGTCAGGGGGCGAGCAGCAGCACGTCCGCGCGCTCCTTGGCGGCGGCGTAACGCTTCGCCACGTCCTGCCAGTTGACGACCCGCCACATCGCCTCGATGAAGTCCACCTTCTGGTTCTTGTACTGCAGGTAGAAGGCGTGCTCCCAGGCGTCGAACACGAGGACCGGGACCGAGCCCTGGCCGACGTTGCCCTGGTGGTCGTAGACCTGCTCGACGATCAGCTTCCCGCTCACGGGCTCGTACGCGAGTACGCCCCACCCGGAACCCTGGGTGGTCGCCGCGGCCTTCGTCAGCTGGGACTTGAAGCCCGCGTAGGAGCCGAAGGACTCGGTGATCGCGTCGGCGAGGTCGCCCACGCCGTCCGCCGCGAGGGGCTCGCCGCCGCCGTCGCCGGTCATGTTGTGCCAGTAGATCGAGTGCAGGATGTGGCCGGAGAGGTGAAACGCGAGGTTCTTCTGAAGGCCGTTGATCGCGCCCCAGGCCTCCTTGTCGCGGGCCTCCTCCAGCTGCTCCAGGGTGTCGTTCGCCCCCTTGACGTACGCGGCGTGGTGCTTGTCGTGGTGCAGCTCGATGATCTGCGGGTTGATGACCGGCTCGAGCGCCGCGTAGTCGTACGGGAGTTCCGGGAGCGTGTACGTGGCCATGATGCGAGCCCTCCGACTGCTGGGAATGCCGTCCAGTTGTTATTGCAAGCTATATGCAAGAGCAGGCTAACAGCAGGAGTGCTCCGAAGTGATCAGCCCTTCGGCCTAGGACTCGCGGCACTGACCGTCCTCTCCCGCCCTCTTCCTCCGGTTTGCCTGGCAAAGGTGGTTTGCTCCTTATTCCGTGCTGCGCCCACCGTCGCGCGTTTGGTCCCGTCGTTCCGGGGGACCCGGCCCAACAGCCGGGCGGTCCGGGGCCGGGACCACGGTCGCGCCGTCCGCTGCCCGCCCGCCCCGCTGATCAGGAGGACTTGATGGCACCCGCCGAAACGCCGAACGGCCCGAACGACGGTCGCGATCCGCGCCTTGCCCCGCCCCTCGCCGACGCGGCGGGCTGGGGGCCGCTCGACGTCCGCGCCGTCGACACCGTGCGGGTCCTGGCGGCCGACGCGGTGCAGAAGGCGGGCCACGGTCACCCCGGCACCGCGATGAGCCTGGCCCCGCTGGCGTACCTGCTGTTCCAGCAGGTGATGCGGCACGACCCGGCCGACGACCAGTGGCTCGGCCGGGACCGCTTCGTGCTGTCCTGCGGCCACTCCAGCCTCACCCTCTACATCCAGCTGTACCTGAGCGGCTACGGCATGGAGCTGACCGACCTGGAGGCGCTGCGCACCTGGGGTTCCGCCACGCCCGGCCATCCGGAGTACCGGCACACCAGGGGCGTCGAGATCACCACCGGACCACTGGGGCAGGGGCTCGCCTCCGCTGTCGGCATGGCCATGGCGGCCCGGCGCGAACGCGGCCTCCTCGACCCTGACGCCCCGGCCGGCGCGAGCCCTTTCGACCACCACGTGTACGTCGTCGCCTCCGACGGCGACCTGATGGAGGGCGTGACGTCCGAGGCCAGTTCACTGGCGGGACACCAGGAGCTCGGGAATCTCATCGTCTTCTACGACTCCAACCACATCTCCATCGAGGACGACACCGACATCTCCTTCAGCGAGGACGTCACCGCCCGCTACGCCGCGTACGGCTGGCAGGTCCAGACGGTCGACTTCACCCGGACCGGCGACTACGTCGAGGACGTCGACGCCCTGCTCGCCGCGGTCGAAGCCGCGAAGAGCGAGCGCGGCCGGCCCTCCCTGATCCTGCTGCGCACGATCATCGGCTGGCCCGCGCCCACCAAGCAGAACACCGGCAAGGCCCACGGCTCCGCGCTCGGTGACGACGAGGTCGCCGCCACCAAGAAGCTGCTCGGCTTCGACCCGGACGCCGACTTCGCCGTCGAGGACGATGTGCTCCAGCACGCCCGTGCGGTCGTCGAGCGCGGGGCCGATGCCCACCGCGCCTGGGAACCCGGCTATCAGGAGTGGCGCTCCGCCCACCCCGAGCGCGCCGAACTCCTCGACCGGCTGCGGGAGCAGAGGTTCCCCGAGGGCTGGACCGACAGCCTCCCCGTCTTCGACGCCGACCCCAAGGGCATCGCCACCCGCAAGGCGTCCGGCGATGTGCTCACCGCGCTGGCACCCGTGCTGCCCGAGCTGTGGGGCGGCTCGGCCGACCTCGCGGGGAGCAACAACACCACCATGGAGGGCGAGCCCTCCTTCGTGCCGGAGTCCAAGCAGACCGGCGAGTTCCCCGGCAACCCCTACGGGCGCACGCTCCACTTCGGCATCCGTGAGCACGCCATGGGCGCGATCCTCAACGGCGTCGCCCTCCAGAGCCTCACCCGCCCCTACGGCGGTACGTTCCTGATCTTCAGCGACTACATGCGCCCGGCCGTCCGGCTCGCCGCCCTGATGAAGCTCCCGGTCACCTACGTCTGGACCCATGACTCCATCGGCCTGGGCGAGGACGGCCCCACCCACCAGCCCGTCGAGCAGCTCGCCGCCCTCCGCGCGATCCCCGGCCTCGACGTCGTACGGCCCGCCGACGCGAACGAGACGGCCGTGTGCTGGCGCACCGTCCTGGAGCACCACGACCGGCCCGCCGGTCTCGCCCTGACCCGGCAGCCGCTGCCCGTCCTGGAGCGGGGGGACCGGGGGTTCGCGGCCGCCTCCGGGGCCGCCCGGGGCGGGTACGTGCTCGCCGACTGCCGCGAGGGGGCGCCGGACGTGATCCTCGTCGCCACCGGCTCGGAGGTCCACATCGCCCTGGAGGCCCGCGACCTGCTGGCCGCCGAGGGACACGACGCGCGCGTGGTCTCCATGCCCTGCCGCGAGTGGTTCGCCGAGCAGCCCCACCCCTACCAGGACGCGGTGCTGCCGCCCGACGTACGGGCCCGGGTCAGCGTCGAGGCCGCCGTCGCCCAGGGCTGGCGGGACGTGGTGGGCGACGCGGGCCGCATGGTGAGCCTGGAGCACTTCGGTGCGTCCGCCGCCTACGAGCGCCTGTACGAGGAGTTCGGCATCACGCCCCGCGCGGTCGCCGACGCCGCACGGGAGAGCATCCGCGCGGCTGCGGCCGGACCTGTGCGGCCCGGCGGGGAGCGCCCCGGCGCGGCCCCGACCGAGGGCGGCACCGGAGACGTCGGCTAGGCGACCTCAGGCCACCCCCGCCACCCCCACCCGCCACCACCATCACCGTTGTTCACCCCGCAGAGGAGCCCCATGTCCCCCGCACGCACCCCCCGCTACACCGTTCCCGGCCTCGGCGTCGACGAGGGCCGACAGGTCATCGACCTCCTGACGCTGCGCCTGCACGCGCTCAACGACCTCGCGCTCACGCTCAAGCACATCCACTGGAACGTCGTCGGGCCGCACTTCATCGCCGTCCACGAGATGCTCGACCCGCAGACCGCAGCCGTCCGCGACATGGCCGACGCCGCCGCCGAGCGCATCTCCGCCCTCGGCGGCGAGCCGAACGGCACCCCGGGCGCCCTGGTCAGGGAGCGCACCTGGGACGACTACAGCGTCGGGCGAGCCGATGCCATCGCCCACCTCGGCGCCCTGGACCTCGTCTACACGGGCGTCATCGAGGGCCATCGCGAGGCGGTCGAGAAGGCCGGCGAGATCGACCCCGTGACCGAGGACCTGCTCATCGAGCACCTGCGTGGCCTGGAGCAGTTCCAGTGGTTCGTCCGGGCTCACCTGGAGTCCGGCTCCGGCGCCCTGTCGAACGCCGACGCCGACACCGAGGAGGAGGCGGCCGAGGCCGCGTCGCCGAAGCGGGCCGCCGCCAAGCGCACCCCCGCCAAGAAGACGGCGCTGCCCGCCCCCGCGAAGAAGACCGCCAAGAAGGCGGCCAAGAAGACCACGGCGAGCAGGCGCACCACCCGCTGAGGAGGCCCGGGGCCCTGGACGCGGTGGTTCAGGGCCTGCGGCCGCGGAAGGTGCGGCGCAGGTCGCTCACCCACGCGTCGGGGTTCTCCCAGGGGATGAAGTGGCCTCCGTGGTCATGTGCGTTGACGTTGACGTGGTTGAACCAGTCCGCCTGCGGGCCGCTCTCGAACGCCCGGACGCGCTCGGCGGCGGTGTGGACGCCGGGCGGGTTCTCGTAGGCGACGAAGGTGAGGCCGACCGGGGCCTGCACGATCGGGGTGCGGTCGTGGGACGGGGCCCACGGATAGCGGTTGGCATTGGCGTAGTAACGCATCGACGTGGCGATGGAGTTGTTGACCCAGTAGATCGTGGCGTGGGTGAGCAGGTCGTCCTCGCTGAAGACGGACGCGAGGTCGCCGCCGTTGTCGCTCCAGGCGTTCCAGCGTTCCAGCAGCCAGGCGAGCAGTCCGGCGGGGGAGTCGCTGAGCCCGTGGGCCAGAGTGGCGCCGTCGAGCATGTGCACGGCGAGATGCGGCGCGAAGCGGCGATCCTGCTCGACGACGCGGGCGCGGACGTCGGCGGGCTGGTCGTCGGTGAGGGGCCGGTTCCGGGCGAAGTCCCAGGCGCGGGGGCCGGTGAAGAAGTCGAGCGGCAGGCCCGAGCCGATGTGGACGCCGTACAGCTCGTCGGCGTACTTGTGGCCGAGCTGGCTGGAGACGATCCCGCCGATGTCGCAGCCCCCGGCGGCGTACTTCTCGTATCCCAGGGTCTCGGTCATCAGGGTGTGCCAGAGGTCGGCCACCTTCCAGAAGTTGACGTCCGGAAAGCCGGTCAGCGGGCCGGGGAAACCGAAGCCCGGCAGGGACGGCACGATGACGTCGAACGCGTCGGCCGGGTCACCGCCGTACGCCGCCGGGTCGGCGAGCGGGCCGATCACCTTCGACCAGTGCCAGAACGTCCACGGCCAGCCGTGGGTGAGGATCAGCGGGACCGGGCGGGGGCCGCGGCCGGGCTCGCGCATGAAGTGCACGGGGACGCCGTCGACGCTCACCCGGTACTGCTCGTGGGCGTTGATGGCGGCCTCGGCCGCGCGCCAGTCGTAGCCGTCCCGCCAGTGGGCGACCAGCTCACGCAGATAGCCGTCCGGAACGCCGTAGGACCAGTCCTCGTTCCCCTCGTCCAGTGGCGGCCGGGTCCGTGCGAGACGGGCACGCAGATCGTCGAGAACCTGGTCGGCCACCTGGATCGGGGTGGGCTCCAGGGGGAAGGCGTGCGGGGCGGTCATGGCGTGGTCCCTTCCGGGGAGCGGGAAAGCGCTGTTGCCGGAACGTTTCCACACCAGCCCCCCGCCCGCCGGGAGTTACGCCCGCAGGTCGTCCCTGGCCTGCACCGCGAGGTCCGGGAAGTCGGTCACCACCGCGTCCACGCCCTGCCCGTAGTGGAAGGCGTACTCGGCGAACGCGTCACCGAAGGCGGTGGGCGCACTGCCCCGGCGGTACGCGGCCGGGAGGTACTGGTTCTCCGCCCGGAAGGTGTACGCGCCGACCTTCAGGCCCGCCGCGTGGGCGTCCGCCAGCAGGGTGCCCGGCGGGACGAGCGACGACTTGTCCGGGCCGATCCACTGCGCGTACGAGGCGATCTCGCGGAGCCCGGCCGGGGTCATCATGTCCCGGTAGGTGACCCCGTGGCCGAACGGGCCGCCGCTCGTTCCCAGCGCCTGCCACAGCGGGAGGCCGAGGCGGGCCGCGGCCACCCGGTGCAGGCTCGCGGGCTCGAAGGACTGGACGACGCAGTCCCGGGCGGTCAGCCGGTTCCGGCGGATCACCCGGATCAGCTCCTCCTCCAGCGGCAGCCCGATCGAGCGGAAGTACGTCGGGTGCTTCGTCTCCGGGAACACCGCGATCCGCCGGCCCGACTCCCGGGACAGCCGCCGGGCCAGGTCGATCACCTCCTGGAAGGTCATCACCGAGCCCCGCCCGTCGAAGACCGTGTTGCGGTCGCGGACCAGCGGGAGCCGTTCCACCGTGCGCAGCGTCCGCAGCTCGCGCAGGTGGAAGTCCTCGGTGAACCAGCCGGTCACCGCCTTCCCGTCGACGGTCTTCGTGGTGCGGCGGTCCGCGAACTCGGGTCGGTCGGCGACGTCCGTCGTCCCGCCGATCTCGTTCTCGTGCCGCACGACAAGGACGTGGTCCTTCGTCGGCACGAGGTCCGGCTCGATCCAGTCGGCCCCGGCCCGTACGGCATAGGTGTACGCGTCGGCGGTGTGCTCGGGCCGCCAGCCCGCCGCCCCGCGATGCCCGATGACCAGGGGGCCCGACGGACGGTGGGGGCCCCGGCCGGCGGGGGCGGCGACGGCCGGGGCGGTGGCCGCGGCGGTGACGGCGGCGGTGGCCAGGAGGATCGAACGACGCCTGGGGGCAACGGACATGACGGCTCCTCGGGTGGGTGGAGCCACCACGGAAGCGAGGGCGGATGACGGCCCGGCGTACGGTACCCGGCCCTGCGATGTCCTGTTGGTCACGGGTGCACGCAGCGCCGGAACCACACACCGGAACGCCGGACGCCGAAACGCCGGGCTCCGCCCCGATCGTACGAGGAGGAGCCCGGCGTTCGTAGGGGTCGTGCGCGGACCGCTGCCGCGAGTCGTGCGGGGGGCCGGTACCGCGAGTCGTGCGGGAGCCGGCACCGCGAGGCGTGCGGGAAGTGGTACCGCGAGGCGTGCGGGAGCGGGAGCTACTTCCGCTGCGCCGGAATCCCGGCCGTGCCGTCGCCGCTGGTGCCGCTGTCGCCGCCCCGCCGCCGCTGGCGTACGAGGCCGATGCCGATCAGCACCACGGTCAGCGCTCCCGTGGCCAGCAGCTGGTCCCGGGTGTCCGGCTGGCGCAGCATCAGCAGGAAGATGCCCACCATGGCCACCAGGGCGACGATCGTGCCGACGGGGAAGAACCACATCCGCACGACCAGCTTCTCGGGCGCCTCCCGTTCGGTGCGACCGCGCAGGATCAGCTGGGAGGCGGCGATGAAGATCCACACCACCAGGATCACCGCGCCGATCATGTTCAGCAGCCAGGGGAAGACGTCGTCCGGCCGCCAGTAGCTGAGCAGTACGCACGCGAAGCCGAAGACCGAGGAGAACAGCACGGCGTTGCGCGGCACCCCGGAGGAGATCCTCCCGAGCGCGGCGGGACCCTGGCCCCGGGCGACCAGCGACCGGGCCATGCGGGACGCGCCGTAGATGTTGGCGTTCATAGCGGAGAGCAGGGCGACGAGGATGACCACGTTCATGATCTGCGCGGCGGACCCGATGCCCAGGTGGTCGAGCATCGCGTAGAACGGGCCGACCTCGGCGACCTTCGGGTCGTCCCAGGGGACCAGCGTGACGATGACCGCCATCGAGCCGATGTAGAACACCGCGATGCGCCACATCGCCGTACGGACCGCCTTCGCGACGCCCCGCACCGGGTTCTCCGACTCCGCCGCCGCGATGGTGACGGTCTCCAGACCGCCGTACGCGAAGACGGAGGCGAGGAGTCCGATGATGAACCCGTCCATACCCTTGGGGAGGAAGCCGCCGTCCCCCGTGAGGTTGGACAGGCCGGGCGCCTCCGTGTCGGGCAGCACGCCGAGGATCGCCAGCAGGCCGAGCACCAGGAACAGCGTGATCGCGATGACCTTGAGCGCGGCGAACCAGAACTCGAACTCGCCGAAGTTCTTCACGGCGGCCAGGTTCGTCCCGAGGAAGATCACCATGAACAGGGCGACCCAGGCCCACTCGGGCGTCCCCGGCAGCCAGCCGCTGACGATCTGCGCGGCCCCGATGCCCTCCAGGCCCACGGCGACGCAGAGCAGGAACCAGAAGGACCAGCCCGCGGTGAACCCGGCCCACGGGCCGATCGCCCGCTCGGCGTGCACGGAGAAGGAACCGGACGCCGGATTGGCGGCCGACATCTCGCCGAGCATGCGCATCACCATCATGACGAGCAGCCCGGAGATGGCGTACGCGACGATGATCGAGGGCCCCGCGGCGGCGATCCCGGCGCCCGAGCCGACGAACAGCCCGGCGCCGATCACCCCGCCGAGGGCGATCATCGAGAGGTGACGCTGTTTGAGTCCGTGGGTGAGCGCGGAGTCCGCCGAGGGGCCGGCGGGGGCCGCGGAGTCAGCGGTGGGGGGAGACGCGGAGGTCCGAGGCATGGACGGGCTCTGTTCGGTAGCTGAGACAGGGGATGAGCCCACAGTCTGAGCATCCCCACCGCTCACAGGGAACAGGTGTCCGCTATACGGTCACCAGGCTCACACAAGGTGCACACCCGCCTACCGGTCGGTAATGGCCGGCTTCCCGCGCTGCTCCCGTCGCTGCCGCTCCACCGCCACCAGCAGCACCAACGCCGTCGCCCCGGCCGACCACAGCACCTGCGGGCGCGCCGCCTCGTCGGTCAGCATCAGCACCAGCACCCCGAACAGCCCGGCCAGCGTCACCCAGGTCAGATACGGGAAGCACCACATCCGCAGTGCGAGCGCCTCGGGAGCCTCCTGCTCCAGCCGGGCGCGCAGCCGCAGCTGGGAGGCGGCGATCAGCGCCCACACGAACAGCAGCACCGCGCCGACCGAGTTGAGCATGTAGAGGAACACCGTGTCCGGCCAGACCAGGTTGAGCAGCACGGAGACGAAGCCGAAGGCCACCGACGCCAGCACCGCCCGGCGCGGCACACCACCCGCCTTCTCCTGGGAGTCGGCGCCCTTCGGGGCGTTCCCGCGCGAGACCTTCAGCAGCCCGCGCGGGGCCTCCCCGCGCTCCGCCAGCGAGAAGATCATGCGGGAGGAGCCGTACAGATTGGCGTTGAGCGCCGAGAGCAGCGCCACGAACACCACGATGTTCATGATCTGACCGGCCGACGGCACCCCGATCGCGTCCAGCACCTTCACATACGGGCTCAGGCCCGCCTGCTGCGCGGTCCACGGCAGCACGGTCACGATCACCAGCATCGAGCCGACGTAGAAGAAGAGGATGCGCACCACCGCACTGCGCACCGCACGCCCCACCGCGCGTGCCGGGTCGTCCGTCTCGGCGGCGGCGATGGTGACGACCTCGAGACCGCCGAAGGCGAAGACCACGGTCAGCACGCCGGAGACGACCCCGCTCCAGCCGTTGGGCAGGAAGCCGCCCTGGCCGGTCAGGTTGGTCATCCCGACCGGATCGGTGTCCGGGAGCCAACCCAGGACGGCCAGCAGCCCGAGCACCAGGAAGACCACGATCGCGCCGACCTTCAAGGAGGCGAACCAGAACTCGAACTCGCCGAAGTTCTTCACCGCCGTCAGATTCGCGGCGGTGAACACCACCATGAACAGCAGCACCCACGCCCACGGTTCGACGCCCGGCACCCAGCCATGGGCGATCTGCGCGGCCGCCGTCGCCTCCACGGCGAGGACCACCACCAGCAGGAACCAGTACAGCCAACCGACGCTGAACCCGGCCCACCGCCCGAGCGCCCGCTCGGCGTGCACGGAGAAGGAGCCGGAGGCGGGCATCGCGGCGGACATCTCGCCCAGCATCCGCATCACCAGCATCGCGAGCACCCCCGCGATCAGATACGAGACGACGATGGCGGGCCCCGCCACCGCGATCCCCGCGCCGGAGCCCACGAACAGCCCCGCCCCGATCACCCCACCGAGCCCCAGCATCGTCAGATGACGCTGCTTGAGCCCGTGCGACAGGGGCTCGGCCGGGACGGCGGCGGACGGAGGAGTGGAAGCCGGGGTGGGGGGAGGGGCCTCGTGCATGGGGGAGGGGGTCACTCTCGGATCAGCGGGTCGTGGCGGGTCGCGACGGGTCGTTCGGGGGGCCGACCAGAGCGAGCTGATCGTTTATGGGGAAGTTACAGTCTCGCCGATCGCCGCGCTCCCCGCCAAAATGCGCCGAGGCGCTCCTCACCTCCGTGACGAGCGTCACGCGGGAGAGTGATTACGGCCCGGCCTTTGTGCGAATCCCACCAAGGCATCAACCGCCGCTTTGTGGGCGGCTGATGGTGATCGAGCGTTAACCCGTGGGCTAACGTCGGCGGGAGCCCGACCCCACCCTGCCCGGCGGGAGCCGTCCCGGCCCACCTGCCCTCACCCGCGGAGTCCCGATGAGCACTGCTGCCGCCCCCGTCCGCTCCGGAGCGGTCCTCGCCGACCTGCTGCCCGCAGCCCGGCACCGCTACGCCGTGGACGCGGCCCTCGTCCTCGGCGGCGCCGCCCTGACCGGCATCGCGGCCCAGATCGCCGTCCCGGTCCCCGGCTCCCCGGTCCCGGTCACCGGGCAGACCTTCGCCGCGCTCCTCATCGGCACCGCGCTGGGCGCCCGTCGGGGCTTCCTCTCCATCGCGCTGTACGCGCTCGTCGGCATGGCCGGCATGCCGTGGTTCGCCGAGGCCTCCTCGGGCTGGTCGATGCCGTCCTTGGGCTACGTCTTCGGCATGCTCCTGGCCGCCACCGTCGTCGGCGCTCTCGCCCGGCGCGGCGGCGACCGTTCCGTGCCGCGCACCGCGGCCACGATGGTCCTCGGCTCCGCGATCATCTACGCCATCGGCGTGCCCTACCTCGCGCTGTCCACCGGGATGTCGCTGAGCGCCGCCGTCGCCGCCGGCCTGGTCCCCTTCCTGATCGGCGACGCTCTCAAGGCGGCGCTGGCCATGGGCGCGCTGCCCGCGGCCTGGAAGATCCTCGGCCGCCGGGGCTGACTCACCCCTCCTTCTCGTAGGGGCCGCCGAAGAGGCCCGCCGGATCGAACTGGGAAACCAGGCCGGCGAGCCTCTTCGCCGTTTCCGGCTCATGGAAACCGGCGGTACGGTCCCCTCCGCCGAAGGCGAAGTTCAGCGACCGTCCCCGAACGAGCGGCCCCAGCACCCCGGACACCTCCCCGTACAGCGAGCGCGCCGCCGCCACGTCCGTCCCGTCCAGCGGCGACAGCAGCCGCAGCAGGAAGCCCGCGTCCCGGTGGGGCACCGCGTTGGCCGCCTCCGGCCGCCCGGCCAGCGCCCCGCCGAGATGGTTGAGCTGCACCACCGTCATCATCGGGGCCCCGGGCCCGGTCAGCTCCAGCACCCGGGCAGCCCGCCCCGCGTCCAACTCCCGGAGCATCAGCCCCTCCCCGTAGTACGCGTGCGGGAACGGCGGGTCGCTGTGGATGGTGGGGCTCTCGGCGTACGGCATCTCCCGCAACGAGTCCGCGAGCACCGGACCGATGTCCCGCAGCGGGGCCACCAGCCGCTCGCCCTCGGCCGCGTCCCCCGTGAAGGCGACCCGCACCGAGACGACGTACCGCCCGCGCAACTCCTCGGGCAGCTGTGGCAGGTCCGGATGGACGAGCGCGGTCAGCGAGGACGTCAGGGACTCCGGCACGGTCCGGGTCCACTCCAGGTAACGGCCCACCACCTCGGCCGCCCGCTCCCCGGCGAACGCGATCGCACCCCCGTACAGCCGCTGGACCGCCACCAGGCCGATCTCCAGGGCGGTCACCACCCCCAGCCGGTGCCCGCCGCCGCGCAGCCCCCAGAACAGCTCCGGCTCGCGCTCCGGCGTGACCCGGCGCAGAACCCCGTCGGCGGTCACCACCTCCAGCGCCCGCACATGGTCGGCGGCGTACCCGAACTCCCGGGCCAGGATGCCCAGCCCGCCGCCCAGCGTGTACGAGACCGCGCCCACCGACGGCGACGAGCCGTTGAGCGGGGCCAGCCCGTGCGGAACCGCCGCCGCGGTCACCGCGCCCCAGGTCGCGCCCGCACCGATCCGGGCGGTGCGGCGGACCGGGTCGACGGCGACGGAGTCCAGGGCGCGGGTGACGACGAGGACGCCGCCCTCGACCGCCCCGGGCAGCCCGTGGCCGGTGGCGTGCGCGGCGACGCGGAGCCCGCGCGCGGCGGCGTGGGCCACGGCCTCCCGTACGTCGTCGGGTGTGGCGGCCTCGACCAGCCGGTCGGGCCGGATCGGAAAACCGGTCTGGAAGGTGGCGGGTGTGGGCCCGGGTGCGGGTTCGGTGGACGGGGACGGCATGGGGGGAGGCTCTCCTTCGCTCGCGTTTGGGCGGTGCGAGGAAGAGCCTCCCCGGGATACCTGACAACCTCTGTCAGGTATCGGTCGAACGGGTGCGGATCACCTGCGGATCACTTGGCGACGGCCTTGCGACCGCGCAGCTCCCGGAACAGTGAGATGCCCACCACCAGGGCCGCGACCAGCAACGACAGCACGACCTGCTCGCGGGCGGCGTCGTCGGTCAGCATGTAGACCAGGACGAAGGAGATCATCGCGATCGTCGCCCAGGTGAGGTACGGGAAGAGCCACATCCGTACGACCAGCTTGCCGGGGGTCTCGCGCAGGATGATCCCGCGCATCCGCAGCTGGGTGAAGCAGATGACCAGCCACACGAAGAGCGCGACCGCGCCGGAGGAGTTCAGCAGGAACTGGAACACCGTGTCGGGCCACTGGTAGTTGAAGAACACCGCCACGAAGCCGAAGACGACCGAGGACAGGATCGCCGCCTGCGGCACACCGCGCTGGTTGACCTTGGCGAAGGCCTTCGGCGCGTCGCCCCGCTCGCCGAGCGAGAACGCCATCCGGGAGGCGGTGTAGAGGCCGGAGTTGAGGCAGGACAGCACGGCCGTCAGGACGATGAAGTCCATGACCTGCCCGGCGTGCGGGATCCCGATCACGTCGAGGGCGGCGACATAGCTGCCCTTCTCGACGATCGACGGGTCGTTCCACGGCAGCAGCGTCAGCACCACGAAGATCGAGCCGAGGTAGAAGACGGCGATACGCCAGATCACGCTGTTGGTGGCCTTCGAGACGGCCCGCTGCGGGTCCGACGACTCGCCGGCGGCCAGCGTCACGATCTCACTGCCCATGAACGAGAAGACGACCATCAGCACACCGGTCAGGATCGCGCCCGGCCCCTCGGGGAAGAACCCGCCGCTGTCCGTCAGATGCGCCAGACCCGATCCCGCGTTGTCCGCTCCCGGCAGGAACCCGAAGACCGCGAGGAAGCCGATGACCACGAACGCGCCGATCGCCACGACCTTGATCCCGGCGAACCAGAACTCGAACTCGCCGTAACTGCCCACCGAGACCAGGTTCGTGGCGGTCAGCACGACCATCACGATCAGCGCCCAGGCCCACTGGGGGACCCCCGGGATCCAGCTCTCCAGGATCTTCGCGCCCGCCGTGGCCTCGACGGCGAGCACCACGACCCAGAAGAACCAGTAGAGCCAGCCGATGGAGAAACCGGCCCAACGGCCGAGCCCCTGGTCGGCGTAGGCGGAGAAGGAGCCGGAGCTCGGCCGGGCGGCGGCCATCTCGCCGAGCATCCGCATCACGAGGACGACCATCAGGCCGACCATCGCGTACGACAGCAGAATCGCCGGGCCCGCGGCCGCGATGCCCGCACTGGAACCCACGAAGAGCCCGGCGCCGATCACACCGCCGATCGCGATCATCGAGAGGTGGCGGTTCTTCAGACCTGCCTGAAGCCCGCCCGACGAGTCCGGCCGGTCCGGCTCACCGGGCTCCTGGCCCGGCTTCGCCAGCGTCGTCTGCGACGTCATGGGGGGAATCCTTACGTTTGGTGCGTGAGGGTGCGCCCTGCTCCGCCGTGGGGTGGTGCGAAGACAGGACCACGCATTCAAGCCCGGAAGGATACGGAAGCGGAACCCCCTCTTTCGGATCGTTTGCCTGATCGTTGCCCGAACGGTGTCGACCACAGCGAACGCGGCGGGAGGCCCCGACCCCCGGACCGCTGCCCCGCGAAGTTCGTGCCACACTTCGCACCATGCGCGTGTACCTCGGATCCGACCATGCCGGCTACGAACTCAAGAACCACCTCGTCGAGTGGCTCGGCGCCCACGGCCACGAGGCCGTCGACTGCGGCCCCCACATCTACGACGCCCAGGACGACTACCCGCCGTTCTGCCTGCGCGCCGCCGAGAAGACGGCCGCCGACCCGGACAGCCTCGGCATCGTGATCGGCGGCTCCGGCAACGGCGAACAGATCGCCGCCAACAAGGTCAAGGGCGTCCGCGCCGCACTGGCCTGGAGCGAGCAGACCGCCGCCCTCGGCCGCGAGCACAACGACGCCAACGTCGTCGCCATCGGGGGCCGGATGCACACGGTCGAGGAGTCCACGAAGTTCGTCGAGATCTTCCTCACCACGCCGTACTCGAACGAGGAGCGCCACACGCGCCGCATCGAGATGCTCGCGGCGTACGAGAACACCGGCGAGCTCCCCCCGATCCCCGCCCACCACCCGCAGCAGGGCTGACCCGCTCCCCTCTCTTCCCCCCCCGTGCCGCCGGGCCCCGGACCCGGCGGCACGGCCATGCCACCGCCCGGCACGGCCCTACAGCCCCAGCCGCCGGGCACGCCCCTACCGCCGCCCGCCCTTCCAGCAGGAGCCCCGCCGTGCCCGAGGGACACACCATCCGGCGCCTCGCCGACGACCACGCCGAACGGTTCGCGGGCGCGCCGGTACGGGTGAGCAGCCCGCAGGGCAAGTTCGCCGACAGCGCGGCCCTGCTCGACGGGCGGACCCTCACCGCCACCGACGCCCACGGCAAACACCTCTTCCTCGGCTTCGGCGACACCGGCTGGGTCCACATCCACCTCGGCCTCTTCGGCAAGCTCGGCTTCGGCGCCGCCCCGCCCCCGCCGCCCGCGGACACGGTCCGCCTCCGGCTGGTCAACGCCGGCCACCACGCGGATCTGCGCGGCCCCACCACCTGCGCCCTGATCACCGAGCCCGAGAAGCGCGCGATACACGAGCGCCTGGGCCCGGACCCGCTGCGCGGCGACGAGGACGGCGAGCGCGCCTGGCGGCGGATCGCCCGCAGCCGGACCACCATCGCCGCCCTGCTGATGGACCAGAAGGTCATCGCGGGCGTCGGCAACGTGTACCGCGCCGAGGTCCTCTTCCGCCATGGCATCGACCCTTACCGCACGGGCCGGGACCTCAGCCGCGCCGAGTGGGACACGATCTGGGCGGACCTGGGGGAGCTGATGCGCGAAGGCGTGCGGAACAACCGGATCGACACCGTCCGCCCCGAACACCTCCCCGAGGCCATGGGCCGACCGCCCCGCAAGGACGACCACGGCGGCGAGGTCTACGTCTACCGCCGCGCGAACCTTCCCTGCCACATCTGCCGTACGGAGATCCGCACCGCGGACCTGGTCTCCCGCAACCTCTTCTGGTGCCCCCGTTGCCAGCCCCCGGGGCCCTCCGGCGGCTGACGCCCCGGCCCCGCGATTCCGTGTCATATGCCACGCGAAATCGGTTCCCGCCGCGTGGACGACCCCATTTCGAGCGCATTGTCACCGGGGTCCCCCTGCACCGGAGGCGTTCGGGTCGATAAGGTCCCGGCAATGGCCCGTAGCGGAGGAGCAGACGACTTCGGGGCCCGGTGGCGCAGAAACCTGCACCGGGCCCGCATCGGCCTGCGCAAATCCGGGGTCGACTACTTCCGCGGCGACGGCTCCGACTGGATCGCCCTGGCCGGCCTGCTGGTGACGATCCCGGCCATCACCCTCGCCACCGTCGCGAGCCCGGTCTGGATCGACCCGGCCGCCCTCGCCCTGCCCATCGTGGCGGGCGGCCTCCTGCTGCGCCCCGCCAGCCTGCTGGGCCTCTACGCGACGGCCGCCGGCGCACTGATCGTCGAGGCGCTCACCCTCGGTCCGTACCTGGACGGCCCCGCCCGGGTCACCCCGGGCACCGTGCTCGTGGTCGCCGCCTGCGGGTTCTTCGGGCTGATCCTGGCCCAGTTCCGGGCCCGGGTCGGCGTGCCCTGGCGGCGCGGCGGCACGATGCTCTTCGACCTGCGCGAACGCATCCGGGTCCAGAGCGCCCTGCCCCGGCTGCCCCAGGGCTGGCACCGCGAGATGGCCCTGCGCCCGGCCGGCGGCCAGTCGTTCTCCGGGGACTTCGTCGTCGCGGCCCGCACCCACGGGGGCCGCACCCTGGAGGCCGTCCTCACCGACGTCTCCGGCAAGGGCATGGACGCGGGCTCCCGGGCCCTGCTGCTGTCCGGCGCCTTCGGCGGGCTGCTCGGCTCGCTGCCCCCGCACGCCTTCCTGCCCGCCGCCAACGGCTACCTGCTGCGCCAGGACTGGGACGAGGGCTTCGCCACCTCGATCCATCTGGTGCTGGACCTGGAATCGGGCGACTACGAGATCTTCTCCGCAGGTCATCCGCCCGCCCTCCAACTGCACGCGGGCACGGGCCAGTGGGAGGAGAAGTCCGGGGAGGGGCCCCTGCTCGGCGTCTACGACGGGGCCGAGTTCGACGCGGTGAAGGGATCGCTCGCGCCGGGTGACGTCCTGATGCTGTTCACCGACGGTCTGGTGGAGGCCTCCGACCGGGACATGTCCGAGGGCATCGACCGGCTGACGGGCGAGGCCGACCGCTATGTCTCCACCGGTTTCGAGGGTGCGGCCTGGCATCTGATCGAGGCCTGCGCCAAGGACGTCAACGACGACCGGGCCCTGCTGCTCCTCTCCCGCCGGGCCTGAGCGCCCTTCGGCCGGGACACCGGCACCGGGCGCGGGCCAGCGCACGCGGCGAGTGACCCGGCACCGGCCACCGCACGCGGCGAAGCGCCCGTCACCGGCCGGCGCACGCGGCGAGTCACCCGGCACCGGACGCCGAACGGCGGAGAGGCGCCCGTCACCCGGAGACCGGGTTTCGGGGCGCCTCTCCGCCGTCCGGCGCCGCTCAGACCGACACCGGTAGCTGTTTCTGGTCCTGGTCGTCGTCCTTCCTGCGGTCGCCCGGCAGGACACGGGCCAGCCAGTGGGAGCGTCCGGCGGCCAGCGGTGCGAGGACGGCGAGCAGGAGGACGTAGCCGGCGATGAACGGCGAGAGCCGCTCGTCCAGTCCGGCCGCCGCCGCCATCGTGGCCAGGATGAGCGCGAACTCACCGCGGGCGACCAGGGTGGTGGCGATGTTGGACGTGGCCTGCGCGCCGAAGGAGTACACCCTCGCCGCCGCGAGCCCGGCCGCGATGTTCATGGCGAGCGTCAGCACCACGGCGGCCAGCACCGGCCACAGCACGCTCGGGAGGTCGCCCGGGTCGATGGAGAGGCCGAAGGCGAAGAAGAAGATCGCGCCGAACGCGTCGCGGAGCGGGTGGACCAGCTTCAGGATGCGATCAGCGGACGAGGTGGAGCCGAGCATCAGGCCGACCATGAACGCACCGATCGCGTCGGCGACGCCGAACATCTCGGAGACACCGGCGACGAAGACGGCCACACCCAGGAAGGAGATGACGAGCAACTCGTCGTCCTTGGTGTTCATGAGCTTGCCGATGAGCTTCGTGCCGAACCGGGCCGCCAGGGCGAGCAGCAGCAGGAAGCCGAAGGCCTTGCCGCCGTCGAGCAGCGCGGCCGAGAGGCTGTCCGCACCGGACAGGATCGGCTGGAGCGCGGCGAGGTACAGGGCGAGGAAGATGTCCTCGACGACGATGATGCCGAGGATCGGCCGGGTCTCCGGATTCCCGATGCGCCCGAGGTCCACCAGGATCTTGGTGACGATCGCGGACGAGGAGATGCCGAGGACACCGGCGAGGACCAGCGCCTCCGCCGTGCCCCAGCCCAGCGCGAAGCCGAAGGCGAGACCGGCGCCGACGTTCAGCACGAGGTACGTCCCGCCGGCGATGGCCATCTTCCGGCCGCCCGTCCTGAGGTCGTCCATGTGGAACTCGAGCCCCAGGTAGAAGAGCAGGAGGACGAGTCCCAGCGCGGAGAGCATCTCCAGGTCGTGCGGGTTCTTCAGGAGCGTGTAGCCGGGGGTGTGCGGGCCCAGGAGGATTCCGGCCAGGATGAACAAGGGGATCGTCGGCAGCCCGATGCGGCCGCCGAGGCGGGCGAGGACGGCTGCGGCCAGGAAGGCGCCGCCCATGGCGAGAAGGGTGTCTGCGTGTCCGATGAGCCTGATCCTTCGGGGTCGGTCAAGAGCTGGTCAAGGGGGTGTTAAGAATCCATCAGTAATTAGTTTACCGAACGATTGACCCTGCAACTATGAGCCTGTCGGATTGTCCTCTTTTGTCGATCTGCTTCCACTGTCGGAATCGTCAGGGGACGGCATCAACAGCTCTGCGGACGACGCGAGTTCGGCGCCGCCCCCGGAATCGGCTCGGACCCGGCCCCGGCAGCCCTGCCGCGCGCGGCCGTAGGGTCGGTCCATGACTGGACACGATCTGAGCCTCGCCGAGGTGGAGGCCATCGCCCGCGAGGCCCATGCGCTCCAGACCGACAAGGCGGGCCGTCCGTACGCGGAACACCTGGCGGCGGTGGCCGAAGGAGTGCGGTTGCGCGGCGGCGACGACGGGCAGATCGCGGCGGCCTGGCTGCACGACGCGATCGAGGACGCCGCGCTCCCGGCGGAGTGGCTGGCCGCCGCGGCCCTGCCGCAGGAGGTGAAGGACATGGTCCTGGCGGTGACCAAGAGGCCGGGCGAGGAGCTGTCCTCGTACGCCGCGCGGATCCTGGCCACTCCGGGCGCGCTGCTCGTCAAGGAGGCGGACCTCGCCCACAACGCGGATCCCGAGCGTCTCGCGGTCCTGGACGCGGCGACCCGTACCCGACTGACGGCGAAATATGCGCAGGTACGCGAGCTGTTGGGGCCGGCCGACGACGAATCACCCCCGGACCGAAAGAATCCGGCCAACCCGGAGACGCACTGATCCACCCGCGGCCGGTCCGGCGGGTGGATCAGGGAGAACGGTGAGGGGGCGGCCCGGCCGTTCCGTGAACGGCCGGGCCGCCAGGGGGCTCAGCGCCCCGCGGGGTCCTTCCGGAACGCCCGCTTCAGGTCCGGCTCGGTGGCCCACTTCAGGGCGCGACCCACCCATGGGGTGCACATGAGCGTTACCGCCGCCGCCGCTGTGAGCGAGACGACGACCAGCCCGACCGGGTCGGAGAGCCAGGTGTGGCGGTCGAACAGACCCGCGTACTCGGCCCCCTTGACCAGGAAGCCGTGCAGCAGGTAGCCGCAGATCGTGCCGGCGCCGAGCGCCGTGAACCACCGGGCCCGGCCGGGCACCCAGGCCAGGAAGCCGACCGTCAGCGCCAGGGCGCAGCCGAACATCGCGAGCGTCATCACCGCGCCGGACCACCACGGCGCGTCCATCTCCTGCGCGCTGTTGGCGCGGTAGAACCAGCCGAGCTGCATGCGCGGGGCCATCCAGTACGCGAAGAGCAGCGCACCGGCGAACAGCGGCAGCGACAGCAGCCGCACCTCGCGCCGCCTGACCAGCTGGAAGTGCTCGGGCTTCATCAGCAGGCCGAGCACGAAGAACGGCAGGAACTGCAGCACCCGCTGGAGGTCGAGGTCGTCCCCGATCTCGGGGGAGACGGAGGCGAGCACGGCGATGGCGAGCGCCACCAGCAGCGGATGGCGCAGCGTGCGCCAGATCGGCGTGGTCACCCGCCAGATGAAGAGGGCGATCAGGAACCAGGTCAGGAAGAAGGGGTCGATCAGGCTGATCGCCATGTCGGGCGAATCGTCCGCGTACCGCTTGAAGAGCGAATAGGCCGTCTCGAACAGCACGTACGGCACCGCGACCGAGGTGATCAGCCGCTTCACCTTGGACGGCGTCATGTCGAACGAGCGGGAGAAATAGCCGGAGATGAGGATGAAGGCCGGCATGTGGAACGTGTACACGATCATGTACAGCGCCCGGGTGGCGCGGCTGCCGTCCATCACGGGTTCCCAGGCGTGCGCCACCGCCACGAGAACGATGGCCAGATACTTCACATTGTCGAAGTAGGGATCGCGCTTCTTCGCCGCCACGGGCGCCGGAGCGGCGGCGTCCTGAACGCTGGGCCCGGGGGTGGGCCGGGGTGCGGTGGCGGTGGCGGTGGCGGTGAGCGTCTGCTCGGGTCTGGGCTCCGACTCCCGGGTCGCCGGGGGGAGCGGGGCCCTCTGAAATACGCTCGGAGCTTGGAACATCTCAGGCACCTTAGACCGGTCGATTGCCTCGCGTAAAACTGCGGGGAGATATCGCGTGTTCCCCTCTATTCGAATGTGAAACCGTCGAACACCGCCCGCTATGACCTATTTGATCCCGCTTGAATGGGGCATATCGACAGGGTGTTGGGGGGAGTGAATTACGTCGCATCCACGCGGTCAATTGTCTGTGAATGAAGTGTGGGGATGCGGAAACGATCGACGTGGTGGATATTCGGCCGCAGGAATTCCACAGCCGGCGCACAGGTGGTGCGAGGGCCCCGCGGCTCCCGCCGCTTCCCCGGCACGGCACGGTGCGGGGCGGGCGTTCTGCCGGGCCTGTCGCGGGGGTGGCGCCGTTGCCGCGGGGGTGGCGCCGTCCCGTGAAGGATGGCGGGATCCCGTCCGTCCGTTCCGTCACCCGGCAGCAAGCACGGGGCAGTTGGTGGCACGATGGGGGCGACGGGGCGCGCGGTGGTGCACGCTTCCGGGCCGGCAAGGCGGACCGACCGAGGGTGTGATCAGACGTGGCTGTTTCACTGTCTATGGTGCTGCTGTTCGCGGTCATCCTGGTGGTAATGATCCGTGGGGGCTCCATCAAGGCCGGTCCCGCGATCGTCGCCGTGCTCTTCGGCTTCTTCCTGGCATCGACCGGCATGGCGCCGTCGATCAACAGGTTCATGAACTCGATAGCCGACACCATCAACCAGATCAGCTTCTGAGGCCGGGGCCGGCTGCTGGGCCCCGGGCCGGCCTGCCGAAGCACCACAACGCAGGAAGCACCACGACGCACGAGGGCCGGGCCGGAGGATCATCCCTCCGGCCCGGCCCTCGACTGCGTGGAGCGGGCGACGGGAATCGAACCCGCGTAGCTAGTTTGGAAGACTAGGGCTCTACCATTGAGCTACGCCCGCAAGCGTCGCACCGCAGGTCCGTGAACCGCGGCACGAAGAGCATCGTAGCGGGTCGGCGGCGGTGCCCGCACACCCGTTGTGCCGGCCGTCGGCCCGGTCGCGGACCGGACCCCCTGACGCCGCTCCGTAAAGCGGCGGAACCACGGCTCCGGTGCATGTACCCTACGTGTCGCACCGACGGGGTGTGGCGCAGCTTGGTAGCGCGTCCGCTTTGGGAGCGGAAGGTCGTCGGTTCGAATCCGGCCACCCCGACCACCAGCAAGATCGCATTGTGGGAGTCATCCCCCTTGCCGTTACTATGCAAAATGCGTGCCCGTGTGTCTGATGTACCGGGCTCGGTCCGCGAAGCCGCCAATCGGCGGCCCAGCAGAACCCCAAGAAGTCAGCCACCAAGGAGACCGAACCGTGAAGAGCGCCGTGGAGACCCTGAACCCGACCCGGGTTCGGCTCAGCATTGAGGTGCCCTTCGAGGAGCTCAAGGACAGCCTCGACGCGGCGTACAAGAAGATCAACCAGCAGGTCACGGTGAAGGGCTTCCGCAAGGGCAAGATCCCCGCCCGGGTCATCGACCAGCGGTTCGGCCGCGGTGCGGTGCTGGAGGAGGCCGTCAACGACGCCCTCCCGAAGTTCTACACCGAGGCGGTCAACGAGGGTGAGCTGAACGTCCTCGGCCAGCCCGAGGTCGACATCACCGAGCTGAAGGACGGCGAGCTGCTGGCCTTCACCGCCGAGGTTGACGTACGCCCCGAGATCGAGATCCCGGACTACTCCGGCATCGAGGTCACCGTCGACGCCCTTGAGGTCACCGACGAAGAGGTCGAGAAGGCCGTGGAGCAGCTCCGTGAGCGCTTCGCCGCCACCAACCCGGTCGAGCGCGCCGCCGCCGAAGGCGACGTCGTCACGATCGACCTGGAGGCCAAGGTCGACGGCGAGGTCCTGGAGGACGGCGTGGCCGACGGTGTCTCGTACACCATCGGTTCCGGCGAGCTCCTCGACGGCATCGACGAGGCCGTGACCGGCCTGGAGGCCGGTGGCGAGGCCACCTTCACCTCCGAGCTGAAGGGCGGCTCCGCCGAGGGCAAGGCCGCCGAGGTCACCGTCAAGGTCACCGCCGTCGCCGCCCGTGAGCTCCCCGAGCTGGACGACGACTTCGCCCAGATGGCCAGCGAGTTCGACACGCTGGAGGAGCTGAAGGCCGACAGCCGCAAGCGCCTGGAGACCACCAAGCAGTACGACCAGGCCACCCAGGCCCAGGAGCGCGTCCTGGAGGAGCTGCTGAAGCTCGCCGAGGTCCCGATCCCGGAGAAGCTGCTCGCGGACGAGGTCCAGACCCGCAAGCACAACCTGGAGCACCACCAGCTCGGTCAGATGGGTCTCGACCTCGAGAAGTACCTCGAAATCCAGGGCAAGACGCTGGAGGAGTTCGAGAACGAGACCTCCGAGCAGGCCATCAAGGGCATCAAGACCCAGTTCATCCTTGACGAGCTCGTCAACAAGGAGAAGCTGAACGTCAACCAGGAGGAGCTCACCGAGCACCTCATGCGGCGCGCCGCTTCCTCCGGCATGAGCCCCGACCAGTTCGCCCAGGCCGTCGTCGAGGGTGGCCAGGTGCCGATGCTCGTCGGCGAGGTCGCCCGCGGCAAGGCGCTCGCCGTCGTCGTCGAGGCCGCCAAGGTCGTCGACACCAACGGTGAGGTCGTCGACCTGGAGGACGAGGAAGAGGCCGCCGAGGCCACCGCCGAGACCACGGAGGCGCCCGCGGAGGCCGCCACCGAGGACAAGGCCGAGGAGAAGAACGAGGCCTGAGCCTCGTCCCGATCCCCAGGGCGGCCTTCGCGCCGACCGGTACGACGGGCCCCGGACGCTCCACGCGTCCGGGGCCCGTCGCCGTATCGCGGGGTGGAGCGCCGTATCGCTGTGCGAGCCCCGGAACCCTTGTGCCCACTGCGGACCTTGCGCTCCCAGCGAACAGTTGCGGAAGCGGGATGGCGTTGTCCCACCTGCGCGTTAGGGTCCATGAAGAGGAAGGGTGGGGCAGTGACTTCACCCGCCCGGTACGAAGACGCTGAGACGGCCGGAGCCGTCAGAGACGAGCAGGTGGATACGTGACGAATCTGATGCCCTACGCCGCCGGAGAGCCGTCCCTCGGTGGAGGCCTCGGTGACCAGGTCTACAGCCGACTGCTCGGCGAGCGCATCATCTTCCTCGGTCAGCAGGTCGACGATGACATCGCCAACAAGATCACCGCACAGCTCCTCCTCCTTGCCGCAGAGCCCGACAAGGACATCTACCTCTACATCAACAGCCCCGGTGGTTCGGTGACGGCCGGCATGGCGGTCTACGACACCATGCAGTACATCCCGAACGACGTCGTCACCATCGGCATGGGCATGGCCGCCTCCATGGGCCAGTTCCTGCTCACCGGCGGCGCCGCGGGCAAGCGCTTCGCGCTCCCGAACACCGACATCCTCATGCACCAGGGTTCGGCCGGCATCGGCGGAACGGCCTCGGACATCAAGATCCAGGCCCAGTACCTGCTCCGCACCAAGACGCGCATGGCGGAGATCACCGCCCGCCACTCCGGCCAGACCGTCGAGACGATCATCCGCGACGGCGACCGCGACCGCTGGTACACGGCGGAGGAGGCCAAGGACTACGGCCTCATCGACGAGATCATCACGGTCGCGTCGGGCATCCCGGGCGGCGGCGGCACCGGTGCCTGATCCGGTTCCCACCGGACCGGCCGCACCACCTCCCGCACGCCTCTCGCACGCCGAGACCTCCAGCCCACAGAACGCCACCAGGATGGTGAACACCCACATGAACAACTTCTCCGGCGCCTCCGCGAGCGGCCTCTACACCGGCCCGCAGGTGGACAACCGCTACGTCGTCCCGCGCTTCGTGGAGCGCACCTCGCAGGGCGTGCGCGAGTACGACCCGTACGCGAAGCTCTTCGAGGAGCGCGTGATCTTCCTGGGCGTCCAGATCGACGACGCCTCGGCCAACGACGTCATGGCGCAGCTGCTGTGCCTGGAGTCGATGGACCCCGACCGCGACATCTCGATCTACATCAACAGCCCCGGCGGCTCGTTCACCGCGCTCACCGCGATCTACGACACGATGCAGTTCGTGAAGCCGGACATCCAGACGGTCTGCATGGGTCAGGCGGCCTCCGCCGCCGCGGTCCTGCTCGCCGCGGGCACCCCGGGCAAGCGCATGGCGCTCCCGCACGCCCGGGTGCTCATCCACCAGCCGTCCTCGCAGACGGGCCGCGAGCAGCTCTCCGACCTGGAGATCGCGGCCAACGAGATCCTCCGGATGCGCACGCAGCTGGAGCAGATGCTGGCCCGGCACTCGACGACCCCGCTGGAGAAGATCAGCGAGGACATCGAGCGCGACAAGATCCTCACGGCCGAGGACGCCCTGGCGTACGGTCTGGTGGACCAGATCGTTAGCACCCGCAAGACCACCGCGGGCGCATCGCTCTGACGTCGGTCTTTCCCCTTGGCACATTCCGTTTGCGCGGCCACGGCCGTGTGAACCGTGCCAAGGGGGGCCCGAACGGGGGCCCAGGCAAGGTACCGTCGGACAGAGGCACCAGGAGTCGCTGAACCAGGCGTCTCCCAGGCGAAGGGGATTCACCTCGTGGCACGCATCGGTGATGGCGGAGACCTGCTCAAGTGCTCGTTCTGCGGAAAGAGCCAGAAGCAGGTGAAGAAGCTCATCGCGGGACCCGGTGTGTACATCTGCGATGAGTGCATCGATCTCTGCAACGAGATCATCGAGGAGGAGCTCGCGGAGACGAGCGAGGTGCGCTGGGAGGAGCTTCCCAAGCCTCGCGAGATCTACGAGTTCCTGGAGGGGTACGTCGTCGGGCAGGAGCCCGCGAAGAAGGCCCTCTCGGTCGCGGTGTACAACCACTACAAGCGGGTCCAGGCCGGGGAGAACGGCGGCGGCGCCCATCGCGAGGACGCGATCGAGCTGGCCAAGTCGAACATCCTCCTGCTGGGCCCCACGGGTTCCGGTAAGACGCTGCTCGCGCAGACGCTGGCCCGCATGCTCAACGTCCCGTTCGCCATCGCGGACGCGACGGCGCTGACGGAGGCCGGCTATGTCGGCGAGGACGTCGAGAACATCCTGCTCAAGCTCATCCAGGCGGCCGACTACGACGTCAAGAAGGCCGAGACCGGGATCATCTACATCGACGAGATCGACAAGGTCGCCCGCAAGAGCGAGAACCCGTCGATCACCCGCGATGTCTCCGGCGAGGGCGTGCAGCAGGCCCTGCTGAAGATCCTGGAGGGCACCACCGCCTCCGTACCGCCGCAGGGCGGACGCAAGCACCCGCACCAGGAGTTCATCCAGATCGACACGACGAACGTGCTGTTCATCGTGGGCGGCGCGTTCTCCGGCCTGGAGAAGATCATCGAGTCCCGGGCCGGCGCCAAGGGCATCGGCTTCGGTGCCACGATCCGCTCCAAGCTGGAGATCCAGGCGAGCGACCAGTTCCAGGAGGTCATGCCGGAGGACCTGGTGAAGTTCGGGATGATTCCCGAGTTCATCGGCCGCCTCCCCGTGCTGACCTCGGTCCACAACCTGGACCGCGAGGCCCTGCTCCAGATCCTCATCGAGCCGCGCAACGCCCTGGTCAAGCAGTACCAGCGGCTGTTCGAACTCGACGGCGTGGAGCTGGACTTCGAGCGCGAGGCGCTGGAGGCCATCGCCGACCAGGCGATCCTGCGCCAGACCGGCGCACGCGGTCTGCGCGCGATCATGGAGGAAGTCCTCCAGTCCGTGATGTACGAGGTCCCGTCCCGCAAGGACGTCGCCCGCGTCGTCATCACCCCCGACGTCGTCCGCAACAACGTCAACCCGACGCTGGTCCCGCGCGAGCCGCGCACGATCGGCAAGAACGACGGCGGCCGGCACGAGAAGTCCGCGTAACCGCAGAAGACTTGGCCACGTCGAAGGGGCGCCCACCGGATGAACCGGCGGGCGCCCCTTCGACGTTGAGCGGTCAGATCTTGGTGCGGGAGGTGTTGTAGAGCTTGGCGGCGAGGGCGGCTGTCTCGTCCTGGGTCATCGGCTTGTTGGTCATGGCACCGCCGATGTCGAAGCCGATCACCACGCCTACCGTGCTGTAGTCGGCCCAGATGCAGACCGGCATGGTCATCTCCTTGGGCCCCTTCTGTGCCGTGCCGTCCGCCTTGTCGTTGATGACCTTGACGTCCTGGCACTTCATCAGCGCGCCCTCGAAGTCGGCCGGAGAGGCGGACTTCGGGCTACCCACCAGCGATCCCTTGGTGTCCTCGCTCGCCGCTGCCTCCTTCTCGGCGTTCTTGAAGGAGCCGTCGATGACCTTCTCGGGGTCCTCGACCTCCCCCCAAACTCCCTGGAGCATGAGCATCTTCGCGAGGAGCGGGTTCGTCTTGAGGTCGCCGCTCACGTACTGGGCATCGACCGTGTGAGGGTTCGTGACCCCCATCGCCTCGGCCTCAGCCTTCTCCGTGCCGGTCATCGCCGACTCGGGCTTCTTCTTCGAGGGGTCCTGCTTGTAGTCGTCCACCGACGCGGCCGGCGTCAGCTTGTACCCCTTCGTGGAGTCCGCCACGTCACCGCTGCCGCCGCCCGAGGTCAGGAAGTACACCCCGCCCGCGATGACCGCCAGCGCCACCACGGCCACGCCGACGATCAGCCCGGTCTTCTTCTTCGGCTGCTGCGGCTGCTGCCCGTCGTACCCCGGCTGCCCCCCGTACGGAGGCGCCGGCGGCTGCTGGCCGTAGGGGCCGGGCTGCTGGGCCTGCGGATAGCCGTAACCCTGCTGCGGCTGCTGCGGCTGCGCGTACGGGTTCGGCTGCTGCGGGGGGACGCCCTGAGGGGCCTGCTGCGGGTAGCCGTAGCCGGGCTGACCCTGCGGGGGGCCCTGGGGCGGCGGAGCCCCGTACGGGCCCGGCTGCTGTCCGTACGGTCCGGGCTGGCCCTGCGGCGGCTGCCCACCGTACGGGCCCGGCTGGTTGTAGCTCATTGCGGTGTCCCCTCCAGAATTCCTTATGCGTTGCCAACATCCTGACGGAAGCCGCCCTGACATGGGGGATCGGGTCGGACACCGTTACTGAACCAATCCGTTTCAGTGCAGACCTGTGACGGCCCTAAACTGTCTCCCGTGACCGAGAACACTCAGCAGCCAAGCGCCAGCAACCCCGAACTGCCGACCCAGTACGCGCCGGCCGACGTAGAGGGGAAGTTGTACGAGCGCTGGGTGGAGCGCGGGTACTTCGAAGCCGACGAGCACAGCGACAAGCCGCCGTACAGCATCGTCATCCCGCCGCCGAACGTCACCGGATCCCTCCACCTGGGCCACGCCTTCGAGCACACCCTGATCGACGCCCTCGTCCGCCGGAAGCGGATGCAGGGCTTCGAGGCGCTGTACCAGCCGGGCATGGACCACGCCGGCATCGCCACCCAGAACGTCGTCGAGCGCGAGCTCGGCAAGGAGGGCAAGTCCCGCCACGACCTGGGCCGTGAGGCCTTCGTCGAGCGCGTCTGGCAGTGGAAGAACGAGTCCGGCGGCCAGATCTCCGGCCAGATGCGCCGCCTCGGCGAGGGCGTCGCCTGGTCCCGTGAGCGCTTCACCATGGACGAGGGCCTGTCCAAGGCCGTCCAGACCGTCTTCAAGCAGATGTACGACGACGGGCTCATCTACCGCGCCGAGCGCATCATCAACTGGTGCCCCCGCTGTCTCACCGCGATCTCCGACATCGAGGTCGAGTACCAGGAGGACGACGGCGAGCTCGTCTCCATGACGTACGGGGACGGGGACGAGACCATCGTCGTCGCCACCACCCGCGCCGAGACGATGCTCGGTGACACCGCCGTCGCCGTCCACCCCGACGACGAGCGCTACCAGCACCTGGTCGGCAAGCAGATCAAGCTGCCGCTCACCGACCGCACCATCCCCGTCGTCGCCGACCACCACGTCGACCCGGAGTTCGGCACGGGCGCGGTCAAGGTGACGCCCGCCCACGACCCGAACGACTTCGAGATCGGCAAGCGCCACGACCTGCCGTTCCTCACGGTCCTGGACGAGCGTGCCGTCATCACCGTCCCCGGCCCCTTCCAGGGCCTGGACCGGCTTGAGGCCCGCTCCGCCATCGTCGCCGCCCTGCGCGCCGAGGGCCGGATCGTCGCCGAGAAGCGGCCCTACGTCCACTCCGTCGGACACTGCTCGCGCTGCAAGACGACCATCGAGCCGCGCCTCTCCCTCCAGTGGTGGGTCAAGGTCGCCCCGCTCGCCAAGGCCGCCGGTGACGCGGTCCGCGACGGCAGCGTCAAGATCCACCCGCAGGAGATGGAGAAGCGCTACTTCGACTGGGTCGACAACCTCCACGACTGGACGATCTCGCGCCAGCTCTGGTGGGGCCACCGCATCCCCGTCTGGTACGGCCCGAACGGCGAGGTCGTCTGCGTCGGACCCGACGAGACGGCGCCCACCGGCGAGGGCTGGACCCAGGACAGCGATGTCCTGGACACCTGGTTCTCCTCCGGCCTGTGGCCGTTCTCCACCCTCGGCTGGCCCGAACGGACCGACAGCCTCGCGAAGTTCTACCCGAACTCCGTCCTGGTCACCGGCTACGACATCCTCTTCTTCTGGGTCGCCCGGATGATGATGTTCGGCCTGTACGTCAACGACGGCGTCCCGCCGTTCTCCACCATCGTCCTGCACGGCATGGTCCGCGACGAGCACGGCAAGAAGATGTCGAAGTCCTTCGGCAACGTCGTCAACCCGCTGGACTGGATGGACAAGTACGGCTCCGACGCCCTGCGCTTCACCCTCGCGCGCGGCGCCAACCCCGGCACCGACGTGCCCATCGGCGAGGAGTGGGTCCAGGGCTCGGCGAAGTTCTCCAACAAGATCTGGAACGCCACCCGCTTCGCCCTGATGAACGGCGCCACGATCGAGGGCGAGCTGCCCCCGGTCGAGGAGATGTCCGTCACCGACCGCTGGATCCTGTCCCGTCTGAACAAGACGGTCGCCGACGTCGACGCGTTCTACGACGACTTCCAGTTCGCCAGGATCAGTGAGTCGCTGCGCCACTTCGCGTGGGACGAGGTCTTCGACTGGTACGTCGAGCTGTCCAAGACCACGTTCTTCGCGGGCGGCCGTCCGGCCGAGGTCTCGGGCCGGGTCCTCGGCGAGGTCCTGGACGTGATGCTGCGGCTGCTGCACCCGATCGTCCCGTTCGTCACGGAGGCGCTGTGGACCTCGCTCACCGGGCGCGAGTCGATCGTCATCGCCGAGTGGCCGGGCGACTCCGGCTTCCGTGACGACGCGGCCGAGAAGGAGATCGAGCTGGTCCAGCAGGTCGTCACCGAGGTCCGCCGCTTCCGCAACGACCAGGGCCTCCAGCCCGGCCAGAAGGTCCCGGCCGAGCTGACCCTGACCGGCACGGAGCTCGCCCCGCACGAGGCGGCCATCCGCCAGCTGCTGCGGCTCCAGCCCGCCGGGGACGGCTTCCAGGCCACCGCGTCGCTCCCGGTCGCCGGGGCCACCGTCGCCCTGGACCTGTCCGGCACCATCGACGTGCCGGCCGAGCGCAAGCGCCTCACGAAGGACCTGGAGGCCGCGCGCAAGGAGAAGGCCCAGGCGGAGGGCAAGCTCGGCAACGAGGCCTTCCTGGCCAAGGCCCCGGACAACGTGGTCGACAAGATCCGCGGCCGGCTCTCCAAGGCCGAGGCCGACATCGAGCGGATCGGCGCCCAGCTGGCGGCCCTCCCGCAGAGCTGATGTCCTGAGGCCGAGGCCCCCGCACCCCCGACCGACCGGGGGCGCGGGGGCTTCGCCGTACGCCCTCCGTGCCCCGCCCGCCCCCACTCCGCCGGGCGCTGCGCGCGATGTCGGCGCCCATCCGTAGACTGGGCGCGTGAGTGAGCCCCGCCCTTCAGACCGGCACGACGCGCCCGATCCCGACGACACCTTCGAGGAGATCGTCGACGAGGCGACCCAGCGCGACCCCGACCTGGCGGTGATCGAGGCCGGGAGCCGCACACTGCGCGCCCACTCGGGTCAGCCGCAGGGCGAAGCGGTCCCGGCCCGCCCGGCCGACCCCGAGACCGACAAGGCGCTGCGCGCGGTGGAGCAGGAGCTCGCCGGACGCTGGGGCGAGACCAAGCTGGAGCCGTCCGTCACGCGCATCGCCGCGCTGATGGACGTCCTCGGCGAGCCGCAGCGCGCCTACCCCTCCATCCACATCACCGGCACCAACGGCAAGACCAGCACGGCCCGCATGATCGAGGCCCTGCTCAACGCCTTCGAGCTGCGCACCGGCCGCTACACCTCCCCGCACGTCCAGTCGATCACCGAGCGGATCAGCCTCGACGGCTCGCCGATCGAGCCCGAGCGGTTCATCGAGACGTACGAGGACGTCAAGCCGTACGTCGAGATGGTCGACGCCCAGCAGCCCTACCGGCTCTCCTTCTTCGAGGTCCTCACCGGCATGGCGTACGCGGCCTTCGCCGACGCCCCCGTCGACGTGGCGGTCGTCGAGGTCGGCATGGGCGGCACCTGGGACGCGACGAACGTCATCGACTCCACGGTCGCCGTCGTCACCCCGATCTCGCTGGACCACACCGACCGGCTCGGCACCACGCCCGCCGAGATCGCCGGGGAGAAGTCCGGGGTCATCAAGCAGGGCGCCACGGTCATCCTGGCGCAGCAGCCGGTGGACGCCGCCCAGGTGATGCTCAAGAAGGCCGTCGAGGTCGACGCCACCGTGGCCCGCGAGGGCATGGAGTTCGGCGTCACCTCGCGAGAGATCGCGGTCGGCGGACAGCTCCTGACGCTGCGCGGCCTCGGCGGAGAGTACGAGGAGATCTTCCTCCCGCTGTACGGGGCCCACCAGGCGCACAACGCGGCCGTCGCGCTCGCCGCCGTCGAGGCGTTCTTCGGCATCGGCGCCGAGCAGGCCCGCTCCCTCGACATCGACGCCATCCGCAAGGCGTTCGCCTCGGTGCTCTCGCCCGGCCGCCTGGAGGTCGTGCGCTCCAGCCCGACCGTCGTGCTGGACGCCGCGCACAACCCGGCGGGGGCCAAGGCGGCGGCGGACGGCGTCTCCGAGGCGTTCAGCTTCTCCCGGCTGATCGGCGTGGTCGGCACGAGCGGCGACAAGGACGCCCGCGGGCTCCTGGAGGCCTTCGAGCCGATCTTCGCGGAGATCGTCGTCACGCAGAACTCCACCGCCCGCGCGATGGACGCGGACGAACTGGCCGCGATCGCCGTCGAGGTCTTCGGCGACGACCGGGTCCAGGTCGAGCCGCGGCTCGACGACGCTCTGGAGGCGGCGATCACGCTGGCCGAGGAAGAAGACGAGTACGCGGGCGCCGGGGTGCTGGTGACCGGATCCGTGATCACGGTCGGCGAAGCCCGGCTGCTGCTGGGAAGGGGCTGAGAGAAGGATGCGGACGCTCTGCGCCTCGACGCTGATCGGTGAGTTCTTCGTCATCGGCTTCGCCGGTCTCGTCGCGATGAAGCTGGACGACGCCTCCATGGCCGTGGTCTGGACGGTGTGCGGCATCGGCATGCTCCTCTCCGTGCTGCTGTGCGGAATGATCACCAGGCCCGGCGGTGTCCAGCTGGGCTGGGTGCTCCAGGTCGCCCTGGTCCTGAGCGGGTTCGTGGTCCCGACGATGTTCATCCTGGGCCTGGCCTTCGGCGGTCTGTGGTGGGCCTCGATCCACTACGGGCGCAAGATCGACGAGGCCAAGGCCACCTGGGCCGCACGGCAGGAAGCCGAAGAGGCCACGGCCTGAGACCTTGAGGCTTCGATGCCCTGAGGCTTCGAAGCCCTGGGCCGGGCTCCCCCGCCCGGATCTCCCGATCTCCGGAGATCCCGATCTCCGGAGATCCGGATAGTGCCGGGTCCGCCGACACGCGCGGCCGGCCCCCTCGGCCCCGGAGATCGGGGGCCCGAAGGTGACCCTGGGTGAACCCGGGCGCAGACCCGCCCACGAACCCCTGTAATCTCGCCCTCACCGCACCCGTATGCCTGGCCTTGCAAGGAGCCGTACATGACTCAGCGCACTCTCGTCCTGCTCAAGCCCGACGCGGTCCGCCGTGGCCTGATCGGCGAGATCGTCGGCCGCATCGAGCGCAAGGCGGACTGGCGGATCACCGCGCTGGAGCTGCGCACCCTGGACCACGGGACGCTGGAGCAGCACTACGGCGAGCACAAGGGCCGCCCGTTCTACGAGCCGCTCATGGAGTTCATGCAGTCCGGCCCCGTCGTCGCCCTGGTGGCCGAAGGTGAGCGGGTCATCGAAGGTGTCCGCACTCTGGCCGGTCCCACCGACCCGATCGCCGCCGCGCCCGGGTCCATCCGTGGTGACTTCGGCACGATCACCCGCGAGAACCTCATCCACGCCTCGGACTCCGAGGAGTCCGCGGAGCGGGAACTGAAGCTTTTCTTTCCGGGACTTTCCTGACCCGATCGGCCAAACAGCGCTGTATGCCTGGGGCGACCGAAGTAATTCGGTCGCCCCTCGGCATAGGGTTTGGGATCGCGGGAACGCATCCCTCCGACGTAACGTCACCATGGGTAGAACGGGCACCCGTTCCGCTCACACTGGCGAAGGACCTTCGCGCTGTGTCCGTGCATACGGCACTACGATGGAAGCTTCCACGCCCGCAGCGCCAACCTCGCCTACCAGAACCAGCCATCTTCGCTACCTGGGAAGGCCCGACGCATCCTCATGGGGAACAAGGGGAACTCAATGTCGTTCATCGGCCGTGACATGGCTATCGACCTCGGGACTGCCAACACGCTGGTGTACGTCAGGGGGCGCGGCATCGTTCTGAACGAGCCGTCCGTCGTGGCCATCAACACCAACACCGGCGGAATTCTGGCGGTCGGCTCCGAGGCCAAGAAGATGATCGGGCGCACACCGGGCAACATCGTTGCCGTGCGGCCCCTGAAGGACGGCGTGATCGCCGACTTCGAGATCACCGAGCGGATGCTCCGCTACTTCATCCTCAAGATCCACAAGCGTCGCTACCTGGCCCGCCCCCGCGTCGTCGTCTGTGTGCCCTCCGGTATCACCGGGGTCGAGCGCCGCGCCGTCATCGAGGCGTCCACGCAGGCCGGCGCGCGCCAGGTGCACATCATCGAGGAGCCCATGGCCGCGGCCATCGGTTCCGGTCTGCCGGTCCACGAGGCCACCGGGAACATGGTCGTCGACATCGGCGGCGGCACCACCGAGGTCGCCGTGATCTCGCTCGGCGGCATCGTCACCGCCCAGTCGATCCGCACCGCGGGTGACGAGCTGGACAACGCGATCATCCAGCACATCAAGAAGGAGTACTCCCTCCTCCTCGGTGAGCGGTCCGCGGAACAGATCAAGATCACCATCGGTTCGGCGTTCGACCTGGAGAAGGACGAGCACACCGAGATCCGCGGGCGCGACCTGGTGTCCGGGCTGCCCAAGACGGTCGTCATCTCGGCCGCCGAGGTCCGCAAGGCCATCGAGGAACCGGTCAACGCGATCGTCGACGCCGTGAAGACGACGCTCGACAAGTGCCCGCCCGAGCTGTCCGGCGACATCATGGACCGCGGCATCGTCCTCACCGGCGGCGGCGCGCTGCTGCGCGGACTGGACGAGCGGCTGCGCCACGAGACGGGCATGCCGATCCACATCGCCGAGGACCCGCTGGACTCGGTGGCGCTCGGCTCCGGCAAGTGCGTCGAGGAGTTCGAGGCGCTCCAGCAGGTGCTGGACGCCCAGCCCCGCCGCTAGAGCATCTTCGGGAGGCGTCCCCCTCCGGGGGGACACCACCCGATCCGGCGAGCGGACGCTGACGCTCCGCCCGCCGGATCGTTGATATAGATCGTTGCTGTACCTGTTCCGACGCGGAGACACATCGACGCGGCGGACGCACGCACCGCGACGTACAAAACAGGCACGAACATTCCGACGAGGAAGGCACGGCCGCCGCACGTGAGGGACACACGAGAGAGCCGGCTGCTCCTGGTGCTGCTGATCGCCATCGCATTCGCCCTGATCACGGTCGATATCCGAGGCGGCGAGGAGTCACCGGTCGACGGCGCGAGGCAGGCCGCGGCCACCGTCTTCGGGCCGGTCGAGAACGGCGTGGCGGCAGCGGTCGACCCGGTGGGCAACGCCATAGGCGCGGTACGGGACTCCGGCAACCGGCACGACCGCATCTCCACCCTGGAGCTGGAGAACGCCGCGCTGAAGGCCAAACTCGGCAGCGACGACCGCACCGACAGCCGGGTCCGCCAGCTCGACGCCATGCTGAAGAACGCGGGCGCCGGACAGTACGGCATCAAGGGCGCCGAGGTCATCGCCATAGGAGCGGCCCAGGGCTTCTCCTGGACGGTCACCATCGACGCCGGGGCCGACGACGGCATCCGCCGCGACATGACCGTCCTCAACGGGGAGGGGCTGGTCGGCCGGGTCACCACCGTCGGCCCCGACACCGCGACGGTCCTGCTCGCCAACGACCCCGACTTCACCGTCGGCACCCGGATGGAGAAGACCGACGAGCTCGGCTTCGCCACCGGCCAGGGCTCCCGCCCGCTGTCGGTGCAGTTCCTCAATGGCAAGGCCAAGGTGAAGGCCGGCGACCGGCTGGTCACCTTCGGCTCCAGCAAGGACAAGCCCTTCGTGCCCGGCGTCCCGGTCGGCGAGGTCGTCCGCGTCGACCCCTCCGGCGGCGCGCTGACCCGGACCGTCTACGTGAAGCCGTACGTCGGGTTCACCAAGCTCGACATCGTCGGCGTCGTCGTCCAGGCGCCCCGCGAGGACCCGCGCGACATGGTCCTGCCCAAGCAGCCCGTCAAGAAGAAGCCGAAGCCGACCCCCACGGTCACCGTCACCGTCCAGCCCAACGGTGACCTGGTGGACGGCTCGGGCAAGGTCGTCGGCAACGTCAACGAGCAGCCGGGCGGCGACGCCGCCGGTGACGCGGCAGGCGACCAGCAGGGCAACGCCCAACCCGACAACGCGGCCAACGACCAGGAGTAGAGCTGATCCCCATGCGCATCAACCGGACTCTGCTCTCGACCGTCCTGGTCGTCATCGCCCTCGTCGTCCAGGTCTCCGTCCTCGCCCGCCTCCAGCTCCCCGGGGCCGTGCCCGACCTGCTGCTCCTCACCGTCCTCGGCCTCGCCTTCGTGTACGGGCCGGTCAGCGGCTCCCTCATCGGCTTCGGCGCGGGCCTCCTCGCGGACCTGGCCCCGCCCGCCGACCACGCCGCCGGGCGCTACGCCCTGGTGCTCTGCGTCATCGGCTACCTCGCGGGCCTGGCCCGGCCGGAGAACGGTCAACTGAAGTCGGCCTTCGCCCCCATGGCTGTGGTCGTCGCCGCCGCGATCGGCTCGACCCTGCTGTACGCGGGCGTCGGCGCGCTCGTCGGCGACACCGCCGCCCGCCATGTGGGCCTGGGCAGCCTGCTGTTCACGGCCGCGATCTACGACCTGCTGCTGGCGCCCTTCGTGGTGCCGCTGATCATGGCGCTGGCCAGACGCACCGAGAACGATCCGCTGGCCGAGGCCTCGTCCGGCGGCAACGACGTCGCCGCCGGCTGGCTCGCCTCGGGCACCGGGCTGCGGATCGGCAACCAGCGCGGCGGGCTGCGCGTCAAGGCCGCCCGCAACCGCGCCGCCCGCGCGGGCAGGATCAAGGGGGTCAAGCGCCTGTGAGGCCGTGTTTCCCGGGGGACGACCCCCGCACCCCCAGCAGGACCACCAACGGGGGCACCGCGTGAGCAACATTCCCGAGACCGGGCGGACCCAGCGGGTCCAGATCCGGCTCATCGTCATCCAGGTCCTCGTCTTCTCGCTGCTGCTCACCCTCGGCGGGCGCCTGTGGTACCTCCAGATCCGCAACGGCGACGAGTACACCGCCGAAGCCGCCGGCAACGGTGTGCAGCAGGTCGTCCAGCCCGCCGTGCGCGGCTCGATCCTCGACGCCCGCGGTGTGCCGCTCGCCGACAACGAGACCCGCCTCGTCGTCTCCGCGAGCCGCACCGAGCTGCTGAAGATGAAGGACGACGGCGTCGGCGTCCTCACCCGCCTCGCCGACGTCCTGGACATGAAGGCGCAGGACGTCCGGGACAAGGTCCGCCTCTGCGACTCCAAGACCCCCCAGCCCTGCTGGAACGGATCGCCCTACCAGCCGATCCCCGTCACCGACGAGGCCACCACCCAGCAGGCCCTCCAGATCCGCGAGCGGGCCGAGGACTTCCCCGGCATCACCGCCGAACCCACCGCCGTACGCCGCTACGCCGCACCCGGCAAGGCGAGGACCGCACAGGTCCTCGGCTATCTCTCGCCCGTCACCGACGAGGAGATCCAGAAGGCGCAGGACGGCCCGTCGCCCTACCTCCGCTCCGACCAGGTCGGCCGCTCCGGCCTGGAGCGCACGTACGACAAGGAGCTGCGCGGCAAGGCGGGCGTCACCCGCTACGAGGTCGACAACCTCGGCCGCGTCATGGGCGAGGCGGAGAGCGACCCGGCGGTCTCCGGCTCCACCCTCGTCACCAGCCTCGACGCCCGCGTCCAGGCGGTGGCCGAGTACGAGCTGGCCCAGGCGATGAAGAAGGTCCGGGGCGAGACCGACAAGATCACCGGCCGGAAGTACGAGGCCGACTCCGGCGCCGTCGTCGTGATGGAGTCCAAGACCGGCCGCATCGTGTCGATGGCCTCCCAGCCCGACTACGACCCCAACGCCTGGGTCGGCGGCATCTCCGGCAAGGAGTACGCCAAGCTCACGAGCAAGAAGTCCAACTACCCGCTGCTCAACCGGGGCATCCAGGGCCAGGCCCCCGCCGGCTCGATCTTCAAGGTGGTCTCCGCCAGCGCCGCCGTGCGCGCCGGCCACGCCTTCAACGACCTCTACCAGTGCAGCAGCTCCTACAGCCTGGGCAACCAGACCTTCGCCAACTTCGAGTCCCAGGGCCACGGCCCCATCACCCTCGGCGACGCGCTCAAGTACTCCTGCAACACCGTCTTCTACCGCCTCGGCCACGAGGAGTGGGCGCGTGACGGCGGCATAAAGCCGAAGAAGGACGCCAAGGACTGGTTCTACCGCACCGCCCGTGACTTCGGCCTCGGCTCCGAGACCGGCATCGACCTGCCCAACGAGGTCAAGGGCCGCATCCCGGACCGCCAGTGGAAGCAGGACTTCTGGGAGGCCAACAAGGACGCCTGGTGCAAGGAGGGCAAGAAGGGCGGCACCTACGTCCAGCAGATCGCGTACGAGAGCTGCCTCGAAGGCAACCAGCTCAAGGCCTACGACAGCATCAACTACTCGATCGGCCAGGGTGACGTGCTCGTCACGCCCATCCAGATGGCCACCGCCTACGCCGCCATCAGCAACGGCGGCACCCTCCACGAGCCCACCGTCGGCAAGGCCGTGATCAGCCCCGACGGCAAGACCGTCCAGGAGATCAAGCCCAAGGCCAGCGGCAAGCTGCCGGTCAACGCCCAGACCATCAAGGACCTCGACAAGGGGCTGCGCTCGGTGGTCGAGCCCGGCGGCACCGCCGCCTGGCGGTTCGGCGGCTGGCCGCAGGACAAGATCCCGATGCGCGCCAAGACCGGCACCGCCCAGGTGTACGGCAAGCAGACCACCGGATGGTTCGCGACCTACACCGACGACTACACGATCGTCATGACGATCTCCCAGGGCGGCACCGGCTCCGGCTCCGCCGGGCCCGCCGTCCGCAACATCTACAACGCGCTCTACGGCCTCGACGCCGAGGGCAACCAGGACAAAGAGAAGGCCCTGCTGCCGAAGCCCCAGAAGGCGCTGCCGAAGATCCAGCCCGACGGCTCGATCTACGCCCCCAAGGTCAAGCCCTACGACCCCACCCCGGCCGAGCCCCAGGAGCAGCCGGGCGGACAGGAACCCCAGTTGCCCCTCCCGCCCGGAGGCCAGCCCGGACTCACCGGATCGCCGGCGTCGAACGGGAGGCAGCCCTGATGGCAGGTGGATTCTCCGTCTCCCGCTACGGCCCCGACGAGGGCTCCTGGGCCAAGCTGACGGCCCGCGACTCCCTCGCGCGGCGGCTGGACTGGCCGCTGCTCGGGGCCGCGCTCGCGCTGTCGTTCCTCGGCGCGCTGCTCGTGTGGTCCGCGACCCGCAACCGCGACCACCTCACCCAGGGCGACCCGTACTTCTTCCTCCTGAGGCACGCCCTCAACACCGGCATCGGCCTCGCCCTGATGATCGGCACGATCTGGTTGGGCCACCGCACGCTGCGCGGGGCCGTCCCCATCCTCTACGGCATCTCGGTGCTCCTGGTCCTGGCGGTCCTCACCCCGCTCGGCACCACGGTCAACGGCGCCCACGCGTGGATCAAGCTCCCCGCCGGCTTCTCGATCCAGCCCTCCGAGTTCACCAAGATCACGATCATCCTCGTGATGGCGATGCTGCTGGCGGCCCGTGTCGACGCGGGCGACCAGGTCCACCCCGACCACCGGACCGTCGCCAAGGCGCTGGGCCTCGCCGCCATCCCCATGGCCATCGTCATGCTGATGCCGGACCTCGGTTCGGTGATGGTCATGGCCGTCATCGTCCTCGGCGTCCTGCTGGCCTCCGGCGCCTCCAACCGCTGGGTCTTCGGCCTCCTCGGCGCGGGCGTGGGCGGGGCCGTCGCCATCTGGCAGCTCGGTCTGCTCGACGACTACCAGATCGCCCGGTTCGCCGCCTTCGCCAACCCCGCGCTCGACCCGGCCGGTGTCGGCTACAACACCAACCAGGCCCGCATCGCGATCGGCTCCGGCGGACTCACCGGCACCGGCCTCTTCGAAGGCACCCAGACCACCGGCCAGTTCGTGCCCGAGCAGCAGACCGACTTCGTCTTCACCGTCGCCGGCGAGGAGCTGGGCTTCCTCGGCGCGGGGCTGATCATCGTGCTCCTGGGCGTCGTCCTGTGGCGCGCCTGCCGGATCGCCCGCGAGACCACCGAGCTGTACGGCACGGTCGTCGCCGCCGGGATCATCGCCTGGTTCGCCTTCCAGTCCTTCGAGAACATCGGCATGACGCTCGGCATCATGCCGGTCGCCGGGCTGCCGCTGCCCTTCGTCTCCTACGGCGGATCCTCGATGTTCGCCGTCTGGGTGGCGATCGGACTGTTGCAGTCCATCCGGGTGCAACGGCCGATGTCCGCCTGAACCCGGCGCACGCCGGGTAGGTGTCCGTACATGGCGGACACCAAGCGCGAGACCGAGCGGAAGTACGAAGCCACCGACGACACCCGGCTGCCCGACCTGACCAGGGCGGCCGGGGTCGACCGGACGGTCCACCGCGGCCTGACCGAGCTCGACGCCGTCTACTACGACACCGCCGACCTCCGTCTCGCCGCCGACTCCCTCACCCTGCGCCGCAGAACAGGCGGGGCGGACGAGGGCTGGCACGCGAAGTTCCCCGTCGCCGTCGGCGTCCGGGACGAGATCCGTGAACCGCTCTCCGACGCGGTGCCGCCCTCGCTGGCGGCCCTGCTCCGCTCCCGGGTCCGCCACGCGGAGATCGCCCCCGTCGTCCGGCTGCTCTCCTCCCGTGACGTCCACCACCTGCTGGCCGCCGACGGGACCCTCCTCGCCGAGGTCAGCGTCGACAAGGTGATCGCGGAGCGCCTCGCGGGGGAGGGGAGCGGCGCCACCGCCGCCTGGACCGAGATCGAGGTCGAGCTGGCCGACGACGGCGATCCCGCGATCCTGGACGCCGTAGAGAAGCGGCTCCGCAAGGCGGGGGTGCGCCCCGCGGAGTCCCCCTCGAAGCTGGCCCGGGCGCTGGCGGAGACGACACCCGTACGGCACGGGGAAGGCCGGGAGAAGGACGCGCCGCACACCGCGGGTGACCACGTCCTCGCCTACGTACGGAAGCAGATCTCCACGATCGTCCGCCTCGACCCCGCCGTCCGCCGCGATCTGCCCGACTCCGTGCACAAGTTGCGCGTCGCCACCCGCAGGCTGCGCAGCACCTTCAAGACCCACCGCAAGATCCTCGACCGCGAGGTCACCGACCCCCTCGGCGCGGAGCTCAAGTGGCTCGCCGCCGAACTGGGCCTCGACCGCGACCAGGAGGTCCTGGACGAACGCCTCGGCGCCCGCGTCGAGGCCCTGCCCGCCACCCTGACCCTCGGCCCGGTGGGTGGTCGCCTCCGTGCCTGGTCGGCCGCCCGCCGCACCGGATCGCGCCGCAGGATCATCGACGTACTGGACGGGAAGCGGTATCTGGACCTCCTGGACGCCCTCCACGCGCTGAGCGCCGACCCGCCCCTGCGCCCCGCCGCCGGCCGTGCGCCCGGCAAGGCCCTGCCCAAGGCGGTGCTCAAGGACTACGAGAAGCTCGCGCGCCGTATGAGCCACGCTCTGGAGCAACCGCCGGGCCCCGACCGGGACACCGCGATGCACGAGGCCCGCAAGGCCGCCAAACGCGCCCGGTACGCGGGCGAGGCGGCCCGCCCCGCGCTCGGCAAGCCCGCCCAGCGCTTCGCCAAACGCGTGAAGGCCGTGCAGACCGTCCTCGGCGACCACCAGGACAGCGTCGTCGCCCGCGAGGCCCTGCGCACGCTCGCGATCCAGGCGCACGCGGCGGGGGAGACCGCGTTCACCTGGGGGCTCCTGTACGGCCAGGAGGAGGCCGCCGCCGAGGCCCGGGAGCGCGAACTGCCCGAGGTCTGGGCCCGCGCGAGCGCCCCCGGACTACGGGCGGATCTGAGGGCGTGAGTACCGGGGTACGCTGGATGGTCACCCCTGCCGGCTCACGAAGGTTCGCGAGATGTCTGCCGCATCGGTCTTCCCACAGCTCGAAGCTCTGCTCCCGCATGTGCAGAAGCCCATCCAGTACGTCGGCGGTGAGCTGAACTCCACCGTCAAGGAGTGGGACAGCTGCGACGTCCGCTGGACCCTCATGTACCCCGACGCCTACGAGGTCGGACTCCCCAACCAGGGCGTCATGATCCTCTACGAGGTGCTCAACGAGCGCGAAGGAGTCCTCGCCGAGCGCACCTACAGCGTCTGGCCGGATCTCGAAGCGCTGATGCGCGAGCACAACGTGCCGCAGTTCACCGTGGACAGCCACCGCCCCGTCGGCGCGTTCGACGTCTTCGGGCTGAGCTTCTCCACCGAGCTGGGCTACACCAACATGCTCACCGCCCTGGACCTCGCGGGCATCCCGCTGGAGTCCAAGGACCGTGACCTCGATCACCCGATCGTCCTCGCGGGCGGCCACGCCGCGTTCAACCCCGAGCCGATCGCGGACTTCATCGACTGCGCGGTCGTCGGCGACGGCGAGCAGGCCGTCCTGGAGATCACCGAGATCATCCGCGCCTGGAAGGCCGAGGGCCGCCCCGGCGGCCGTGACGAGGTGCTCTTCCGGCTGTCGAAGACCGGCGGGGTCTACGTCCCGCGGTTCTACGACGTCGAGTACCTCCCCGACGGCCGCATCGGCCGCGTCGTGCCCAACCGGTCCGGCGTGCCGTGGCGGGTCTCCAAGCACACGGTGATGGACCTCGACGAGTGGCCCTACCCCAAGCAGCCGCTCGTCCCGCTCGCGGAGACCGTGCACGAACGGATGTCCGTGGAGATCTTCCGCGGCTGCACCCGCGGCTGCCGTTTCTGCCAGGCCGGCATGATCACGCGCCCCGTGCGGGAGCGAAGCATCACCGGCATCGGCGAGATGGTCGAGAAGGGCCTCAAGGCGACCGGCTTCGAGGAGGTCGGCCTGCTCTCGCTCTCCTCCGCCGACCACAGCGAGATCGGCGACATCGCCAAGGGCCTCGCCGACCGCTACACCGAGGACAAGGTCGGCCTCTCACTGCCCTCGACCCGCGTCGACGCGTTCAACGTCGACCTGGCCAACGAGCTGACCCGCAACGGCCGCCGCTCCGGCCTCACCTTCGCCCCCGAGGGCGGCTCCGAGCGCATGCGCAAGGTCATCAACAAGATGGTCTCGGAGGAGGACCTGATCCGGACGGTCGCCACCGCGTACGGCAACGGCTGGCGCCAGGTGAAGCTGTACTTCATGTGCGGCCTGCCCACCGAGACCGACGAGGACGTCCTCCAGATCGGCGACATGGCGGTCAACGTCATCGCCAAGGGCCGCGAGGTCTCCGGCCAGAACGACATCCGCGCCACGGTCTCCATCGGCGGCTTCGTCCCCAAGCCGCACACCCCCTTCCAGTGGGCCCCGCAGCTCAGCGCCGAGGACACCGACGCCCGGCTGAAGAAGCTCCGCGACAAGATCCGCGGCGACAAGAAGTACGGCCGCTCCATCGGCTTCCGCTACCACGACGGCAAGCCCGGCATCGTCGAGGGCCTCCTCTCGCGCGGCGACCGGCGCGTCGGCTCCGTCATCCGCGCGGTCTACGAGTCCGGCGGACGCTTCGACGGCTGGCGCGAGCACTTCAGCTACGACCTCTGGATGAACTGCGCCGAGAAGACGCTGCCCGGATTCGGGGTCGACGTCGACTGGTACACCACCCGCGAGCGCACCTACGAGGAGGTCCTGCCCTGGGACCACCTCGACTCCGGCCTGGACAAGGACTGGCTCTGGGAGGACTGGCAGGACGCGCTCGACGAGACCGAGGTCGAGGACTGCCGCTGGACCCCCTGCTTCGACTGCGGCGTCTGCCCGCAGCTGGACCTGGACATCCAGATCGGCCCGACCGGCAAGAAGCTCCTGCCGCTCAGCGTCGTCAACAAGTAGCCTGCCCGTCGGAGAGAGCACGGTGACGTGAAGGCCCGGTTCCGGCAACTGCGGACCGGGTCTTCGCGTCTATCCCGGCATGGACGACAGAGAGCACCGCGATCCGGACCGTGCCGCACCCGAGACCGCTCCGAACAGGCTGGTCAGGGTCGTGGTGCGCGTCGTGGTGCTGGTGCTGGTCCTGCCCGTGCGGATGGTCTGGGACGTCCTGGTCGCCGCCCGGCACACCTTTGACCGGGTCGTGCGGCCCCCGGTCGCACGCGGGCTCGCCGCACTGGCCAGGGGGCTGGGGCGGAGCCTGGAGTGGCTCTTCAGCGGCATCGGCTGGATGGTGGGGACGTTCATCGGCGTCCTCGTGCTGATTCCGTCGAGGTGGTTGTACACCTCGGTGCTCACCCCGCTGGGCCACGGCCTGCGATGGATCGGCACCGCCCTGCTGGCCCCGGCGGCACGCGGCCTCGGAACCGGCCTGGCCTGGCTGTTCGCCACCCTGCTCGTCCTGCCGGTCGCGACCCTGTGGCGGTACGTGATCGTCCCCGTGGTGCGCTACGGCCTGATCGTCCCCGCGGTGTGGCTGTACGGGGCCGTCCTCACCCCCCTCGGCCTCGGCACGGCCTGGGTGCTGGGCCAGGCCTGGCGGGGCATCGCGGCCACCGGACGCGGGCTCGGCATCGCCCTCGCCTGGCTGGTCATGATGCTGCTCGTCGCCCCCGTCTCCTGGACGTACCGCCGCGTCCTCGCCCCTGTCGGCCGGGAGATCGCCGCCGCGTTCGAGGTCGCCTGGCGGATCGCCGGGTACGTCTCCCGGGCCGTCGGCCGGGCCCTCGCCACGATCGCCCGGTACGTGATCGGCGCGCCGGTCTCCTGGGCGTACCGCACCCTGTGCACCCCGGTCGGCCACGTCCTGCGCGACTCCGTGTGGGCCCCGGCCCGCCGCGCCGCCGCCGAGGCGCGCCGGGCCGCCCGCGCGGCCCTCACGTCCGCCCGGGAAACCGTGCGCCAGGCCCGCCGCGACGCCTGGCGGGCACTGGTCGGCACCACGGGCGGCGCACGGTCCGGGGAACCGGTGGGGATCCCTGCGCGTACTCTGGGTAGTACAACGACTGTCCCCAGCGCGGCGCAGGCGTCCGAGACCCCTCTGCTCGGCGAGAAACTCGTCAAGCGGGGGTGAGCCGGAGCGGCACCCGGGGGGCACCCGAATTTCGTGGGCGGTGCGCCACCGCGCCCGCCCCGCACCGAGGAGAAGAACCACTGGGCAAGCGACAGCCCGAAGGCCCGCCGCCCGCACCGGCAGTGCAGCGCATCCGCCTGCGCTACACCAAGCGCGGCCGCCTCCGGTTCACCAGCCACCGAGACTTCCAGCGGGCCTTCGAGCGGGCACTGCGCCGCTCCGAGGTGCCGATGGCGTACTCCGCGGGCTTCACCCCCCACCCCAAGGTCTCCTACGCCAATGCCGCACCCACCGGCACGGGCAGTGAGGCGGAGTTCCTGGAGATCGCCCTCACCGAGGCGCGGGACCCCGAGGTCCTGCGCGGACTGCTCGACGCGTCGATGCCGGACGGCCTCGACATCATCGACGCGGTGGAGGCCCGCACCTCGGGCCTGGCCGAGCGGCTCACCGCGTCCGTCTGGGAGATGCGCCTGGACGGCGTCGACCCCGAGGACGCCCGAACCGCCGTGGCCGCGTTCAACGACGCCGGGGCCGTGGAGGTCCAGCGCAAGGCGAAGAACGGCATCCGGACGTTCGACGCCCGTGGAGCCGTCGCCGACCTGCGGGTCGTCGACGCTCCGGCCGATAGGCCGGCCGAGCGGCCCTGTGCGATACTGCGGCTGGTTGTTCGGCACGTGACACCTGCCGTGCGACCCGACGACGTCCTGTCCGGTCTCCGAGCTGTGGCCGACCTGGCGCCGCCGGTCCCCGCAGCGGTGACCAGGCTGGCGCAGGGGCTCTTCGACGAGGAGTCCGGCACGGTGACCGACCCTCTCGCGCCTGACCGCGAGGCCGCCCCGACCGCGCATCCCGCGGTCGCCGGGGCAGCCGTCGCGACGGCGCCGGAAGGTGCAGGTTCCGCGTAAGGCGGTCGTCGTAGCGCAGCCCTCCGACTCGGGAGCCACCTGGGTCGGGCCGCGCACTGACCCATAAGACTTTCGCCAGGCCGTAGGCACACCGCATACGGAACCGGCGAGCCAGACATCAGTTCCCGTGCGGCGCCCGCGCCCCGGACGGCGGTATCGCACCACTGCGGCCCCTGCCGGACCGGAATCAGACGCGGCGCCCGGGAGCACGACGGGAGAACCGCCCGCATGCCTCAGCCGAACGAACCCGGCACGACCGGGAACAACGAAGAGAACACCCCCGGCGACAAGCTGCCGCCGCGCCGCAGGCGCCGCGCCGCTTCCCGCCCGGCGGGCCCGCCCGGCGCTGCCGTGACCCCCGCCGAGGACGTCACGCCGGCCATACCGGCCGACGTGTCCGCCGCCCCCGCCGCGGACGACACGCCCGGGGAAACGGTCGCCGAGACCGCCCCGCCCGCCCGTACGCGCCGCCGCGCCGTGCGGAAGGCCACCGCGCCCGCCGGAGCCCCGGAGCCGGTGGAGAGCACCGAGCCCGCCCCGGTCGCCGAGGCCCCCGCGCCGGCCGCCGCCGAGGAGGAGTCCGCCGCGCCCGCGCCGCGCGCCCGCCGCCGCGCGGTCCGCAAGGCGACCGCCCCGGCCGGTGCGCCGGAGGCCGCCGAGACCGTGGACCCGGTCGTCGAGACCCCGGTAGAGCCCGCCGAGGAGGCCGAGCCCGAGGAAGAGGCCGAGGCCGTCGTCGAGGTCGTCGAGGAGCCCCCGGCGCCCCGCCGCCGTCGCGCCTCCCGCAAGGCCACCGCCCCCGCGGGCGCCCCGGCCGCTGCCGAGGCCGCCGTCGTGGTCGAGCCCGCCGCTGCCGAGCCCGCCGTCGTGGTCGAGCCCGCCGCTGCCGTCGTCGAGCCGGAGCCCGCCGAGGCCCCTCGCGGCCGTGCCCGCCGCCGCGCTTCGGCCCCCGCCGGTACGCCGGGAGCCACCGCGCCCGTCGCGGAGACGGTGACCGAGCCGGCGCCCGTCGCCGAGGCCCCCGTCGCCGAGGCGGAGGCCGTCGAGGAGACGCCGGCCCCGCGCACCCGCCGCCGCGCTTCCCGCAAGGCGTCCGCGCCCGCCGGTACGCCGCAGCCGGCCGCCGAGCCCGTCGAGACCCCCGCCGAGCCCGTCGAGGCCGGCGAGAGCCTGCCCGCCGCCGTCGCCGAGGAGCTCGCCGCCGAGGTGGAGGAGGTCGAGGAGGCCGCCCCGCGCGGACGCCAGCGCCGCCGGGCCACCGCCGCCGCCGGCCGCCCCGAGTTCACCACCAAGGCCGAGGAGCCGACGCGCAAGGGCCGGCGCGCGACGCGCCCCGCCGTCGCCGTCTTCCAGGCCCCGGTCTTCGCCGAGCCGATGTTCCAGACCCCCGAGACCGCGGCCGCCGCCGCGGCCGCGGCGGGTTCCCCCTCGGCGCCCGACGAGGCCGACCAGGTCGAGGAGCAGCAGACCGCCGAGGTCGAGCAGAGCGCCCCGCCCGCCGAGGCCGCGCCGCAGGGCGGCTCGCGCCGCCGTCGTCGCCGCCGTGGCGAGGCCGACGTGACCGAGCAGGCCGCCGAGCCCGCCGCTCCCGTGGAGGCGCCCGCCGAGCAGTCCGCCGACGAGGCCCCCGAGGCCGAGGCGGACGAGCACGAGGGCGAGGACACCGACGAGTACGGCGACCGCCCCTCGCGCCGTCGCCGTCGTGGCGGCCGTCGCCGCCGCCGTGGCGAGGCCAACGACACGGACGACGAGCAGCAGCCCGCCGAGGAGGACGCGCCCGCGCCGTCCCGCGCCGCGGAGCCCCGCTCCGAGGACGAGCAGGACCGGGGCCGCAGCCAGGTCCCGGACGCCGACGAGCAGGACGAGGACGATGACTCCTCGGCCTCCGGATCGAGCAGCAGCCGCCGTCGCCGGCGTCGCCGTCGCCGCAGCGGTGACGCCGCCGCCGAGGCCGACCACGGCATCGCCGACGACCCGGAGCGTACGGTCGTCAAGGTCCGCGAGCCCCGCAAGAAGGAGGAGCGCGAGCCGGGCACCGGTTTCGACGAGGTCCAGTCCATCAAGGGCTCGACCCGTATGGAGGCCAAGAAGCAGCGCCGCCGCGAGGGCCGCGAGCAGGGCCGCCGCCGGGTCCCGATCATCACCGAGGCGGAGTTCCTCGCCCGCCGCGAGGCCGTCGAGCGCGTGATGGTCGTCCGCCAGAGCGGCGAGCGCACCCAGATCGGCGTCCTCGAGGACAACGTGCTCGTCGAGCACTACGTCAACAAGGAGCAGGCCACCAGCTACGTCGGCAACGTCTACCTGGGCAAGGTCCAGAACGTGCTGCCGTCCATGGAGGCCGCCTTCGTCGACATCGGCAAGGGCCGCAACGCCGTCCTGTACGCAGGTGAGGTCAACTTCGAGGCGCTCGGCATGGCCCACGGGCCGCGCCGCATCGAGACCGCGCTCAAGTCCGGTCAGTCGGTCCTGGTCCAGGTGACCAAGGACCCGATCGGCCACAAGGGCGCGCGTCTGACGAGCCAGGTCTCGCTGCCCGGCCGCTACCTCGTCTACGTGCCCGAGGGCTCGATGACCGGGATCAGCCGCAAGCTGCCCGACACCGAGCGCTCCCGCCTCAAGACCATCCTCAAGAAGATCGTCCCCGAGGACGCGGGCGTCATCGTGCGCACCGCCGCCGAGGGCGCGAGCGAGGACGAGCTGCGCCGCGACGTCGAGCGGCTCCAGGGGCAGTGGGAGGACATCCAGAGGAAGGCGAAGGGCACCAGCGGCTCCAACGCGCCGACGCTGCTCTACGGCGAGCCGGACATGACCGTCCGGGTCGTCCGCGACATCTTCAACGAGGACTTCTCCAAGGTCATCGTCAGCGGCGACGAGGCGTGGGAGACCATCCACGGTTACGTCGCGCACGTCGCGCCCGACCTCACCGAGCGGCTCTCCCGCTGGACCTCCGAGGTCGACGTCTTCGCGACGTACCGCATCGACGAGCAGCTGATGAAGGCGCTGGACCGCAAGGTCTACCTGCCCAGCGGCGGTTCGCTGGTGATCGACAAGACCGAGGCGATGATCGTCGTCGACGTCAACACCGGCAAGTTCACCGGCCAGGGCGGCAACCTGGAGGAAACCGTCACCAGGAACAACCTGGAGGCGGCCGAGGAGATCGTGCGTCAGCTGCGGCTGCGCGACCTCGGCGGCATCGTCGTCGTCGACTTCATCGACATGGTGCTGGAGTCCAACCGGGACCTGGTGCTGCGGCGGCTCCTGGAGTGCCTGGGCCGCGACCGCACCAAGCACCAGGTCGCCGAGGTCACCTCGCTGGGCCTGGTCCAGATGACCCGCAAGCGGGTGGGCCAGGGTCTGCTGGAGTCCTTCTCCGAGACCTGCGTCCACTGCAACGGTCGCGGCGTCATCGTCCACATGGAGCAGCCGACGTCCGTCGGCGGCGGTGGCGGCGGCAAGAAGTCCAAGAAGCGTGGCCGCGGCGGTGCGGGCCAGGACCACGAGCACGGCCTGGACCACGAGCACGGTCACGACGAGCACGCGGCCGAGCCCGCCGAGACCGAGGCCGAGCTGGCCGCGGAGGTCGCCGCCCCGGTGGCCGTCGAGCCCGAGGTCACCGCCGACGAGGAGTTCTACAGCAGCCCCGCCGAGGCGGAGGCCGCCGCCACGCGTGGCCGTGGCCGCCGTCGGGCCTCCCGCAAGGCGTCGGCCCCGGCCGGCGCCCCGAGGGCCGAGGCCGCCGCCCCGGCCGTCGAGGCCCCCGTCGTCGAGGCCCGGCCCGAGCCGGTTCCCGACACGCCCGCCGAGACCCCGGCCGCCGAGGCCGCCGCTGTGGAGGCCCCGGAGACCGCCGGGGTCCCCGAGGCTCCGGTCGAGGCCGCGCCCCAGGGGCGCCCGCGCCGTCGGGCCACCCGTAAGGCAACGGCCCCGGCGGGTTCGCCGAAGCAGGCCGAGGCCGCGGAGCCGGTCCGGCCGGCCGAGCCCACCACGGACCCGGTCGCGGTCGAGGACCCGGTCGTCGAGGCGCCCGCCGTCGAGACGCCGGCCCCCGAGGCCCTGGCCCCCGAGGCTCCGGAGGAGAAGGTCCCCGAGGCCGAGACCCCCGTGGCCGCCCCGCCGCGCGCCCGGCGCCGGGTGACCCGCAAGGTCACCGCACCGGCGGGCTCGCCCACCGGGTCGGACGACGCGGAGGTCGTCGTGGTCGCTTCGGCGCCCGAGGCGAAGGCCCCGGAATCCGAGGACCTCGGCGCCACTCAGGGAGCCGCGGAATCCGGAACGGCGGAATCCGAATCAGGGTCCGCGGAGCCGGCCCCGGCGAAGAAGACGGCCCGCAAGGCCGCGGCCAAGAAGGCCCCGGCGAAGAAGGCGGCCGCCAAGAAGACCGTCGCGAAGAAGACCGCCGCCAAGAAGACGACGGCCAAGACGGCCGCGAAGAAGACGACGAAGAAGACCGTCGCCGCTGAGCAGTCGTCGCCGTCCGTAACGGCTTCCGCGCCTTCCGCGGAGGGCGAGTCGTCGGCCGGCTGATGAATCCGTAACCGGTTGTTCATCTCCAGGTGTCCCGCTCCGAGTGCATCGGGGCGGGACACCTGCTTTGTTTCACAACTGATGCAGGGCCCGGTTAACGAGCCCGAAATGGGCCAAGAAATCCCTGATAATGTGACGACGGTTGCCATGCGTGTGAGCGTTCTAGACGGGAACTACGGTTGGTGACAAGGCCCGGCGAAGGTACCGTTCGGGCCGGATTCCTCGGCAGGGCGTCGGCATCGCGCCGGTGGGGTTACGCGCGACCTCGGTAAGACGTCCCGCACCTCGGAGCTCTGCCTGGTAACGAGCTCTTGCGGTGTTCAAGGAGGACGTTCATGACGAGCATCAACGAGCAGCCGATTCCTGCTGCCCGCCCGGTCATCGGGGAAGACGAGATCGAGGCCGCGGTACGCGTGCTGCGCAGCGGTCGCGTCGTGCAGGGTCCGGAGGTCGCGGCCTTCGAGGAGGGCTTCTCCCGTCTGGTCGACGACCGGCACTGCGTCGCCGTCAACTCGGGGACCTCGGCCCTCCACCTGCTGCTGCTGGCCCTGGGCATCGGCCCCGGCGACGAGGTGATCGTTCCCTCCTTCTCCTTCGCCGCCTCCGCGAACGCGGTCCGCCTCGTCGGCGCCGACGTGGTGTTCGCCGACATCGAGCCGGGCAGCTTCGGCCTCGACCCGGCGGCGGTCGAAGCCGCGATCACGCCGCGCACCGCCGCGATCATGCCGGTGCACCTCTACGGCCACCCCGCCGCGATGGACAAGCTCATGCCCATCGCCGACAAGCACAAGCTCGCCGTCGTCGAGGACGCCTGCCAGGCCCACGCCGCGGCGCTCAACGGCACCCCCGTCGGCGCGTTCGGCGCGGGCGGCACCTTCAGCTTCTACCCGACCAAGAACATGCACTCCCTCGAAGGCGGCATGGTCACCACGGCCGACGCCGAACTGGCCCGTACCCTGCGCCTCCTGCGCAACCAGGGCATGGAGCAGCGGTACGCCAACGAGATCGTCGGCGCCAACATGCGGATGACCGACGTGTCCGCCGCCGTCGGCCGCGTACAGCTCGGCAAGGTGGAGGCATGGACCGAGCAGCGCCGCGCCAACGCCGCGTACCTCGACGCCCACATCACCGCCCCGGCCGTCACCACGCCGCCGGTGGCCGAGGGCGCCCGGCACGTCTACCACCAGTACACCGTGCGGATCAGCGGTGACCGGGACGCCGCGATGGCCAAGCTCACCGAGGCGGGCATCGGCAACGCGGTCTACTACCCGACGCCGATCCACCGGCTCAAGCCCTACTGGGAGCCGGACCAGAAGGCCGGCCGCACCTGGGAGCTGCCCGAGACCGAGCGGGCCGCCGCCGAGGTCGTCTCGCTGCCCGTCCACCCCTCGCTCACCGAGGGCGACCTGGAGCGGATCGCCGCCGCGGTGAACTCCCTGGGGGAGAACCTGTGAGCACCGTACTGAAGGCCGGACTCATCGGTCTCGGCTCCATGGGCCGCCACCACGCCCGCGTCCTCGCGAGCCTGGAGGGCGTCGAGCTGGTCGGCGTCGTCGACCCGATGGGCGACAAGAACGGCTGGGCCCAGGGCGCCCCCGTCCTCGCCACCGTCGAGGAGCTCATCGCCCTCGGCATCGACTACGCCGTCGTGGCCTGCCCGACCGCGCTGCACGAGGAGGTCGGCCTCCAGCTCGCCGACGCCGGTGTCAGCGCCCTGATCGAGAAGCCGCTCGCCGACACCGTCGAGGGCGCCCGCCGCCTCGTCGACGCGTTCGAGTCGCGCGGCCTGGTGGCCGGCGTCGGCCACATCGAGCGGTGCAACCCGGCGCTCCTCTCGCTTCGCGCCCGCCTGGAGGCCGGCGAGCTGGGCGACGTCTACCAGGTGGTCACGCGCCGCCAGGGCCCCTTCCCCCACCGGATCGCCGACGTCGGCGTGGTCAAGGACCTGGCCACCCATGACATCGACCTGACGGGCTGGGTCACCGGCCGGCCGTACACCTCGATCGCCGCCCACACCGTCTCCAAGTCCGGCCGCCCGCACGAGGACATGGTCTCCGCCGTGGGCCAGCTGTCCGACGGCACGATGGTCAACCACCTGGTCAACTGGCTGAGCCCGCTCAAGGAACGCTTCACCTCGGTCACCGGCGAGCGCGGCTGCTTCATCGCCGACACCCTCACCGCCGACCTCACCTTCCACTCCAACGCCGCGGTCACCACCGAGTGGGAGGCGCTGCGCGCCTTCCGCGGGGTCTCCGAGGGCGACATGATCCGCTACGCCATCCCCAAGCGCGAGCCGCTGCTCGTCGAGCACGAGCTGTTCCGCGACGCCGTACAGGGCAAGCCGGCCGACATCTGCACCCTGCGCCAGGGGCTCCGTACGGTCGAGGTGGCCGCCTCCGTGCTGGAGTCCGCCGCCGGCGGCACCACGGTGCTGATCCCGGCGGGCCGGGACCAGGAGGAGGGGCCCAGAAGGTGACCACACCCGATGTCACGGTGGTCGTGGCCGTCTACAACACGATGCCCTACCTCACCGAGTGCCTCGACTCGCTGGTGGGCCAGAGCATCGGTCACGAGCGGCTCCAGGTCGTGGCGGTGGACGACGGTTCGACCGACGACAGCGGAAAGGAACTCGACCGCTACGCGCAGCGGTACCCGGACGTCTTCACCGTCGTCCACCAGCCCAACTCGGGCGGCCCGGCCGCTCCGAGCAACCGCGCCCTCGACCTGGCGACCGGTCGCTTCGTGTACTTCATCGGCTCGGACGACCACCTCGGCGAAGAGGCGCTGGAGCGGATGGTCGCCTGCGCCGACGCCAACGAGTCCGACGTGGTCGTCGGCAAGATGGTCGGCACGAACGGGCGTTACGTCCACCAGAAGCTGTACACGGGCAACCGCGACGTCACCCTCGACGACTCCGCGCTGCCCTTCACCCTGGCCAACACCAAGCTCTTCCGCCGGGAACTGGTCGAGAAGCACGGGCTCCGCTTCCCCGAGGACATGCCGGTCGGCAGCGACCAGCCGTTCACCATCGAGGCGTGCGTCCGGGCCCGGAAGATCTCCGTGATCTCCGACTACACCTGCTACTACGCGGTCAAGCGCGGTGACGCGAGCAACATCACCTACCGGGCGAACCACCTGGCCCGGCTCCGCTGCGTCCAGCGGATCATGGAGCACACGGCCGCCCTGATCCCCGCCGGCCCGCGGCGTGACGCCGTGTTCAAGCGGCATTTCGACTGGGAGCTGACCAAGCTCCTGCAGAAGGACTTCCCCACGCTCGACGCCGACACCCGTCGCCAGGTGTGCGAAGGCGTCGGCGCCCTGGTGGACGCCTACTTCACCGACGGCCTGCGCGACGGCACCGGGGTCAAGCGCCGGGTGCGCTTCGGCCTCGCCCGGGGCGGCGCCGTCGACGAGCTCACCCGCGCCATCGCGGACGAGACCGAGCACGGAGCACCGCCCTTCCTGCTGGAGGGCGACCGGGCCTTCGCCACCTACCCCGGGTTCCGCGACGCGGCCGTCGGCCTCGACGAGCGGTACTACGAGGTGCTCGGCGAGTCGGTGGCCGGCCGCCTCTCCGCCGGCACGCGCCTGGAGTCGGCCGACTGGGAGCAGGAGGGCACGGACTTCGCCTGCGTCCTGCGGCTGCGCGCCGGCATCACCGGCGACACCTCCTCGGCCGTCGTCGCCCTCGCCCAGGGCGCCATGCCCCAGAGCGCGGACAAGTCCGGCGCGCGCAAGCTGCCCGCGGACGCCCCGCGCCCGGAGCGCGTCGGCACGCTCACCGCCGAAGCGGCGAAGGACGGCGGCACCCTGCTGACCACCCGTATCCCGCTGGCGCTCACCCGCACCAAGAGGGGCGCCCGCCTCTACGTGGACGTGGCGGGCACCCCGTACGAGATCCCGGTCCGCACCGAAGGGCAGCCGATGCCGCTGGCCCGCCGCTGGGGGAGCACCGACCCCCACCGGGTGGCGGCGAACACCAACACCAAGGGCCGGCTCGTGATCACGACGGCCCCCCTGCGGGAACCGAAGCCCGGCGTGGGCGCACGGCTGCGCCGCACGCTGTCCAGGTCGAAGAGGAAGTAACCCGATGAATATCTGTGTAGTCGCGCTCGGCAAGATCGGACTTCCGCTCGCCGTGCAGTTCGCCGCCAAGGGCCACAAGGTCATCGGCGCGGACGTCAACGAGAAGGTCGTCGAACTCGTCAACGCGGCCACCGAGCCGTTCCCCGGTGAGCACGACCTCGACCGCCTGCTCAAGGAGACCGTCGGCGCCGGCCTGCTCTCCGCCACGACGGACACCACGGCGGCGGTCGCCGCTTCCGACGCCGTCGTGGTCGTCGTCCCGCTCTTCGTGGACGCCGAGGGCACCCCCGACTTCGGCTGGATGGACTCCGCCACCAAGGCCATCGCGGCGGGCCTGAAGCCCGGCACCCTGGTCAGCTACGAGACCACGCTGCCGGTCGGCACCACCCGTACCCGCTGGGCGCCGATGCTGGCCGAGGGCTCGGGCCTGACCCCCGGCGAGGACTTTCACCTGGTCTTCTCCCCGGAGCGGGTGCTCACCGGCCGGGTCTTCGCCGACCTGCGCCGCTACCCCAAGCTCGTCGGCGGCATCGACGAGGCGTCCGCCGAGCGCGGCGTCGCCTTCTACGAGGCCGTCCTCGACTTCGACGAGCGCGAGGACCTGCCCCGCCCCAACGGCGTCTGGGACCTCGGCACGGCGGAGGCCTCCGAGCTGGCGAAGCTCGCCGAGACCACCTACCGCGACGTCAACATCGGCCTGGCCAACCAGTTCGCCCGGTTCGCCGACCAGAACGACATCGACGTCAAGAAGGTCATCGAGGCCTGCAACAGCCAGCCCTACAGCCACATCCACCAGCCCGGCATCGCCGTCGGCGGCCACTGCATCCCGATCTACCCGCGGATGTACCTGTGGAACGACCCGGAGGCGACCGTCGTGCGCTCGGCCCGCGAGGCCAACGCCGCGATGCCCGCGTACGCCGTCGACCTGCTGGCCGCCGCCTACGGCGACCTGGACGGCGCCGGGGTCCTGGTGCTGGGCGCGGCCTACCGCGGCGGCGTCAAGGAGACCGCCTTCTCCGGCGTCTTCGGCGTCGTCGAGGCCCTCAAGGCGCGGGGTGCGGTGCCGTTCGTCTCGGACCCGATGTACACCCCCGAGGAGCTGACCGCCCTCGGCCTCGTCCCGTACGACGCCCACCAGGCCGTCACCGCCGCGATCCTCCAGGCCGACCACGCCGAGTACCGCGAGCTGTCCGCCGCCGACCTCCCGGACGTCCGCGTCCTGGTCGACGGCCGCCGCACCACGGACCCGGCGAACTGGGCCGGCGTGCGCCGCGTCGTCATCGGCGGCTGACGATGACCTGGCTGATCACCGGCGGGGCCGGCTACATCGGATCCCACGTCGTCGCGCAGCTGGCGGGCGAGGAGCGCCTCGTCGTCCTCGACGACCTGAGCACCGGGCGCGCGGACCGCCTTCCCGAAGGCGTCCCGCTCGTCGTGGGCTCGGTCCTGGACCGGGAACTGCTCGACCGGGTGCTGGCCGACCACGCGGTGACCGGCATCGTGCACATCGCGGGCAAGAAGCAGGTGGCGGAGTCCGTCGAACGACCGCTGTACTACTACCGCGAGAACGTCGACGGCCTGCGCACCCTGCTGGAGGCGGCGGCCGCGGCCGGTGTCCGCCGCTTCCTGTTCTCCTCGTCGGCGGCGGTCTACGGCATGCCCGACGTCGACCTGGTCACCGAGGACACCCCGTGCCTGCCGCTCAGCCCGTACGGCGAGACCAAGCTGGCGGGCGAGTGGCTGGTGGCCGCGGCCGGCCGGGCGCACTCCATGGCCACGGCCTCCCTGCGCTACTTCAACGTGGCCGGGGCCGCATCGGCGGAACTGGCCGACGAGGGCGTCTTCAACCTGGTCCCGATGGTCTTCGAACGCCTGGAGGCAGACGAGGCCCCCCGGATCTTCGGCGACGACTACCCGACCCCGGACGGCACCTGCGTCCGTGACTACGTCCATGTGGAGGACATCGCCTCCGCACACGTCGCCGCGGCCCGCCGGCTGGCCCACGACCCGTCCGCCGAACTGGTCCTGAACATCGGCCGGGGCGAGGGAGCCTCCGTCGCCGAGATGGTCGGCATCATCCTCGACGTCACCGGCCGCACCGGTCCGCCCCCGGTCACCGGGGCCCGCCGCCCCGGAGACCCGGCGCGGGTGGTCGCCTCCGTGGACCGCATCACCGCGGAGCTGGACTGGTCGGCCCGGCACGGCATACGCACCATGGTCGAGTCGGCCTGGGCGGGGTGGCGCCTGCGGCACGAGCCACGGGCTTCGGAATGAGGCACCGCGCCCCGGGCCGGCCCGGACACCGGGCGTCACGAAGAACGACCACCGAAACCCAGCAGAACAGGAATGACTGAAGTGCCAGGCATGGACGAGCGCAGCGGACCGCGTCCGCATCTGCTGTACTTCGCGATCGGGTTCCCCCCCGCCGCGAAGAGTTCCGCCTTCCGGATGCGGGAGACCGCGAACCAGTTCGCCGCCGCGGGCTGGGACGTCACCGTCGTCACGATCGCGGAGGAGTCCTGGCTCCGCGACTCCGGCGTGGACCACACGCTCTCGGAGTCCGTCGACGAGCGGATCAGGATCGTGGAGCTGCCGCTGTCCCGCGCTGACCTGGAGACGGACATCCGGCTGTACTCCGAGGAACGGGCGCTGGACCCGGTCAAGTGGCTGAGCGGCTTCCGCGACGAAGCGCTCAAGAGCTTCCCCGAACCGGTGTTCGGCGGCTGGCGGGGCGCCCTGGAGACGGCCGCGCTGGAGCTCTACCGGGAGCGGCCCGCCGACCTCGTCCTCGCCAGCTGCGTCCCGTACGTCCAGCTCGCCGCCGTCCGCAGGCTCTGGGAGGAGCACCGGGCCCCGTACGCGGTCGACTTCCGCGACGGCTGGTCCCTGGACGTCATCGACGGCGTGGAGGCCTTCCCGAAGGACTCCGAGGCCGGCCGCTGGGAGTCGGACCTGCTGGAGCACGCCCTGTCGCTCTGGGTGGTCAACGACCAGATCGCCGACTTCTACCGCGCCCGCTACCCCGAGCACACGGAGCGCATCCACGTGGTGCGCAACGGCTACGACCGGGACAGCGTGCCGGAGGTCGAGCTCCGCCCCTCCGCCGGGCGGAACCTCGTCTTCGGCCACCTGGGCACGGTCAGTTTCTCCGTCCAGCTGCTGGAGTCGGTCCTCGCCGCCTGGCGCACCGCCCGGGAGCGTGAGCCGCTGCTCGCGGACGCCCGGTTCGAGGTGCGCGGGCACATCGGCGCGGGCTCCAACCGCGAGGCCAACCGGCACGTCGAGGTCCTGCGCGCGGCGGCCGACGACGGCGTCGTGGTGGGCGGTGCGGTACCGAAGGCCGAGGTCGCCGATGTGTACGGCGCCTGGGACGCCCTCGTGCTCGTCATCATCGGCGGGCCGTTCATGACCTCCGGCAAGGTCTACGAGTACATGGCCACCGGACTGCCGATCGTCTCCATGCACGCCGCCGACCACGACGCGTCGCGGCTGCTGGACGGCCGCCCGCTCTGGACCGGCCCCCGAGGGCTGGACGAGGAGCGGCTCGCGGACGCGTTCTGCGAGGCGGCCCGGATGGTCGTGGAGGCCACCCCCGCGCAACGCGCGGCCGCCCGTGACCACGGCACCGGCTACGCCCGTGATTCCCTGATGGCGAGCGCCGTGGAGGGCCTGACCGCTCTGGTGCTCGGCCAGAAGCCCGCACTTTCCGGAGGTTCCGGGTCATGACCGACGTACTGATGATCGCGGGTTCGACTCCCAAGGCGACCGTTGTGGCGGCGGCGGTGGACAAGTTCCGGCAGCTCGGGGCCCGCGTCCACCTCGTCGGCAACTTCAAGGCCGCAGACATCGACGCCGACCTGGGCTGGGCCACCGTGCGCAAGGTGCCCGCCGGAGGCCCGGCGAGCAAGCACATGCAGCGCAAGACGGACGCGATGCGCTTCCCCGAGCGGCTCTGGTTCCACCTGGAGCGCGACCGGACGGCCCAGGCGGCAGTCCGCTCCGCCGACCTGGTCGTGGCTCTCGACCACCGCGCGGTGTACAGCGCGTGGCGCATCTCGCAGTTCAGGCGGCAGCCCGAGGTGTGCTTCGGGCTCGCCGCGGGGCTGCGTGCCCTGGAGAAGCGGCTGGAGACGGGCGCCGCACAGCCCGAGCACGTCCCCGGCCCCCTCACGGTGGCCACCGACGGGCTGCGCCGCCGCGTGCGGACCCTCCCGGCCGCTCTGCTGCGCAACGCCACCGGACCGCTCGCCCTGCGGAGCCGCGTCGGCGCCCGCGCCTGGCGTGCCGCGGTCTCGGCGCCGGGTGTCCCGGACGCGCTGCGGATGACGGCCACCGAGCAGGTCATCGAGGGCATGTGGCTGGCCGGACGCCAGTCCGGTGCGCTCGTCACCGCCCGTGCGGCCGCCGAGAAGCTCGTCGATCCGGCCATAAAGGCCCAGCTGCTGGACAACGTGGCGTCGAGGGTCATCAGGAACGGCCGGACGCCCGCCAACCTCACCGAAGCGGTCACGGCCTATCTGGACCTGGCCGACCGGCGCCACGCGGCCGGTGACCTGACCGCTGCCGCCGACGCCTGGCTGCACGCCACGAAGCTGGCCTTCCACCGCGTCGTCCACATCGACCAGGTCAAGAGTCCCCTGGCCGCGGATCCGGCCGAGTTCATCGCCCCGTTCCGGAAGTCGACGGCCGCCTCCGCCGTGGTCCGGCCGAAGGGCCGGCTGACCCCGGCCGCGGCCCCGCCCCGGGACCGGCCGCTGCGGCTGCTCGTCGCGACGACCTCCAATGCGAACTTCCTGCACCTGATCCGCTCGTACTACGAGGCCAACCCCGACGTCGAGCTGCGCTTCCTCGACATGGCGGAGCACCCGGGCATGAAGCGGCTCAACGGCGCCGCGCAGCGTCACATAGAGCACCGTCTGGGCGGGGAGCCGCTCTTCGCCCACGGCGTCGAGCAGCAGCTGCGGCCCTATCTGGACTGGGCCGACACCGTGTTCGTGGACTGGTGTGTGGCTCCGGCCGCTCTGTTCACCGTGGTCGACCCCGGCGACACCCGGATCGTCGTCCGGCTCCACAGCTACGAGGCGTTCACCCGCTGGCCGCACATGATGGACTTCTCGCGCGTCGACGACGTGGTGTTCGTCGCCGATCACATCCGTGATCTGTCGGTGGCGTCGATCCCCGGTCTGGCCGGCGAGCACGCCCCCCGTACGCACGTGATCGACAACGGCATGGACCTCGCCAACTTCCGGCGTACGAAGGACCCGGCCACCCGCTTCAACCTCGGGCTCGTCGGCATCGGCCAGGTGGCGAAGGACCCGCTGTGGGCCCTGAAGGTCCTCAAGCAGCTCCGGGAACGGGACGAGCGGTACCGCCTGTTCCTGATCGGCGGGGACATGGGCCGCCCCAGCAACGCGGCCAAGGCGTACGCCCGCAAGCTGGAGAAGGCGCTCAGGCCGCTCGTGGCGTCGGGCGCCGTCGTACGGGTCGGCGCCACCGACGACGTGCCCGGGGCGCTGGAGGACGTAGGCGTCATCCTCAGTACGTCGGTACGCGAGGGCTGCCACGTGGGCCTCATGGAGGGTGCGGCCAGCGGAGCGGTCCCGGTGGTCCGCGACTGGCCGTTCTTCGCGGGCCGTGAGAACGGGGCGGGAACCCTCTACCCGGCCGAGTGGATCGTGGGGACCCCCGAGGCCGCGGTCGAGCGGGTGCTGTCGCTCACGGAGTCCGACGAGAGCTGGCGCAACGCCGGGAAGCTGGCCACCGAGCACGCGCTGACCACGTGGGACTGGCCGGTCGTCCGGCTCGACTTCGACCGGTTGCTGTTCGACCGCTGAGCCGGGACGTACGAGGGCCGGGAATCGTGGAGAAACGATTCCCGGCCCTCGCCGTCAGCGCGTCGGCGGGCGAGGAACTCCGCCCGCCGACGCGACCTGCCCGCTCAGCGCTCCGCGAGCACCCCGTCCTTCTCCTCGTACAGCGCTCCGCTCTGCGGGCACTCCCACACCCCCGGCTCGCCCTCGCGCGCCACCAGGCGGACCCCACTGCGGCCGACCCAGCCGATCCGGCGGGCGGGCACGCCGACGACCAGGGCGAAGTCCGGGACGTCCTTGGTGACCACGGCGCCGGCCGCGACCATCGACCACCGGCCGACACGGACCGGCGCGACACAGACCGAGCGGGCGCCGAGCGAAGCGCCCTCGGCGACCTTCACGCCGACCGCCTCCCAGTCGCCGCCGCGCTTCTGCTTGCCGTCCGGGTCGACCGAGCGCGGGTTGTGGTCGTTGGTGAGGACGACGGCGGGGCCGACGAAGACGCCGTCGCCGAGCTCGGCGGGCTCGTACACGAGGGCGTAGTTCTGCAGCTTCACGTTGTTGCCGATGCGCACCCCGGTGCCGACATACGCGCCGCGGCCGACGACGCAGCCCTCGCCGAGCCTGGCTCCCTCACGGATCTGCGCCAGCTCCCAGACGCTGCTGCCCGCTCCGATCTCGGCGGTCTCGTCGACCTGGGCGGTGGGCTGGACCCTGTAGTTCACGGCATGCCTTTCGGAGAGCTGGTGAGCCCCGAAAGCATAAGGCGGGCGGTGCGCGGCCTCCCCGGCCGGAGGCCCGCCTCCGGCCCCCCGGCCCGGTTTGACCCCCACACCCCCGCCCCGTAACCTTGCCCTTCGGTGTGTTTCCTTTAACGCGCCTACCCCTGAGCACATCCCTCCCGGTAACGGTCGGTGTTCGCGCCGTCCGCCAGGAGAGGCCGCTCATCCTTCCGGATCGTCCCGGGCCCCGGCCCGTGCGAGCGGCTGGCATCAGGGGATCCGTTCCGAGCGAGAGAGAGATCCGCGTGTACGCCATCGTGCGCAGCGGTGGTCGCCAGCACAAGGTAGCTGTCGGCGACATCGTTGAGGTTGACAAGATTTCCACTGCCAAGGTTGGCGACACGGTCGAGCTCTCGACCCTGCTCGTTGTCGACGGTGACGCGGTCACCAGCGACCCGTGGGTGCTGGACGGCATCAAGGTCACGGCCGAGATCGTGGACCACCACAAGGGCGCGAAGATCGACATCCTTCGCTACAAGAACAAGACCGGCTACCGCCGTCGCCAGGGTCACCGCCAGCAGTACACGGCGATCAAGGTCACCGGTATCCCCGCGGCTGCGAAGTAAGGGACTGAGAACACATGGCACACAAGAAGGGCGCATCTTCCACTCGGAACGGGCGCGATTCCAATGCTCAGCGGCTCGGCGTGAAGCGCTTCGGCGGTCAGGCCGTCAACGCCGGTGAGATCCTGGTCCGCCAGCGCGGCACCCACTTCCACCCGGGCACGGGCGTCGGCCGTGGCGGCGACGACACGCTGTTCGCGCTGGCCGCCGGTGCGGTGGAGTTCGGTACGCACCGTGGCCGCAAGGTCGTGAACATCGTTCCGCTCGCCGTCTGATCCTTCTCAGCGCGCGCAGAACGACACACAGCACCTTCCGAGGGCGGATCTCAGCTTTCCCGGCGAACGGGGAAGCGGGTCCGCCCTCGGCGTGTTACGACAGAGACAATCCCGTATTTTTCCGCTTTACCTGGAGGCACCAACCATGACCACCTTCGTGGACCGCGTCGAGCTGCATGCCGCCGCGGGTAACGGAGGCCACGGCTGCGCCTCCGTCCACCGTGAGAAGTTCAAGCCGCTGGGAGGCCCCGACGGGGGCAACGGCGGACGCGGCGGCGATGTGATCCTCGTCGTCGAGCAGTCCGTGACCACGCTGCTGGACTACCACCACAGCCCCCACCGCAAGGCCACCAACGGCCAGCCCGGCGCCGGCGACAACCGCTCCGGCAAGGACGGCCAGGACATGGTCCTGCCCGTCCCCGACGGCACGGTGGTCCTCGACAAGGCCGGGAACGTGCTCGCCGACCTCGTCGGCCAGGGCACCACCTTCGTGGCCGGTCAGGGCGGCCGCGGCGGCCTCGGCAACGCGGCGCTGGCCTCGGCCCGCCGCAAGGCCCCGGGCTTCGCGCTGCTCGGCGAGCCGGGGGAGAGCCGGGACATCGTCCTGGAGCTCAAGACCGTCGCCGACGTGGCCCTCGTGGGCTACCCGAGCGCGGGCAAGTCCTCGCTGATCTCGGTGCTCTCCGCGGCCAAGCCGAAGATCGCGGACTACCCGTTCACCACCCTCGTGCCGAACCTCGGCGTCGTCACCGCCGGCTCGACCGTCTACACCATCGCGGACGTCCCCGGGCTCATCCCCGGCGCCAGCCAGGGCAAGGGCCTCGGCCTGGAGTTCCTGCGGCACGTCGAGCGCTGCTCGGTGCTCGTGCACGTCCTGGACACCGCGACCCTGGAGTCCGACCGCGACCCCGTCTCCGACCTCGACATGATCGAGGAGGAGCTGCGGCTCTACGGCGGACTGGAGAACCGGCCCCGCATCGTCGCCCTGAACAAGGTCGACATCCCGGACGGCCAGGACCTCGCCGACATGATCCGCCCGGACCTGGAGGCCCGCGGCTACCGCGTCTTCGAGGTCTCCGCGATCGCGCACAAGGGTCTCAAGGAGCTCTCCTTCGCGCTCGCCGGGATCATCGCCGAGGCGCGTGCCATCAAGCCGAAGGAGGAGGCGACCCGCATCGTCATCCGCCCCAGGGCCGTCGACGACGCGGGCTTCACGGTCACCGCCGAGGGTGAGGACCTCTACCGGGTGCGCGGCGAGAAGCCCGAGCGCTGGGTGCGCCAGACCGACTTCAACAACGACGAGGCCGTCGGCTACCTCGCCGACCGCCTCAACCGCCTCGGCGTCGAGGCCGCCCTGATGAAGGCGGGCGCCCGGGCCGGCGACGGCGTCGCGATCGGCCCCGAGGAGAACGCGGTCGTCTTCGACTGGGAGCCGACCGTGACCGCGGGCGCCGAGATGCTCGGCCGCCGCGGCGAGGACCACCGCCTGGAGGAGCCGCGCCCCGCCGCGCAGCGTCGCCGGGACCGTGACTCCGAGCGTGACGACGCGGAGAAGGAATACGACGAGTTCGACCCCTTCTAAAGACGAGTCCGACCCCTTCTGAAGAGGGTCCGGCCGGGGGGCTCCCTCCGGTCGTGGCCGACGGCCCGTCTCTCCGGAGGCGGGCCGTCCGGTAGCCTCGGGCCGGGCGCCGGTGGTTTTCCGCCGGCCACGCCGGGTGCACGGGCCGCGGGGATGTGCGGATTGAGCAACACATCTGTGGGGTCGGTCACCCCGTGCGCCCGCCCCGAAGCGCCCAACCTCCCTGGCCAGAGGGTGAACTGCGGGCATCCGCAGGACGATCGGCGGACGACGTCCACCTTGCGAGACGGTCACGGAGAGTGCGAACATCACACTGTTCCCCCGTCATAGCAAGGTAGGTCGTCTGTGTCTGTGCCGCATGAAGCCAAGCCCCGGACCACAGCGGTCGTGCTCGCCGGTGGGACCGGCCAGCGCGTGGGCCTGTCGATCCCCAAGCAGCTGCTGAAGATCGCCGGCAAGGCCGTCATCGAGCACACGCTGACCATCTTCGAGAGCGCCGAGGGCATCGACGACGTCATCGTGCTGATGGCGCCCGGTTTCGTGCCCGAGGTCGAGAAGATCGTCGCGAAGGCCGGACTGACCAAGGTCTCCCGGATCATCGAGGGCGGCAACACCCGCAACGAGACCACCGAGCGTGCCATCGCGGCCCTCGGCGAGGGGCTCGCCGAGGGCGAGGACCGCAACGTCCTCTTCCATGACGCGGTACGCCCCCTGCTGTCACAGCGTGTGATCACGGACTGTGTCGCCGCGCTGGACCGCTACCAGGCCGTCGACGTCGCCATCCCGTCCGCGGACACGATCATCGTGACCCGCACGCACGGTGGGGACGGCGAGTTCATCACCGAGGTGCCGGACCGCTCCCGGCTGCGCCGGGGCCAGACGCCGCAGGCCTTCAAGCTCTCCACGATCCGCAGGGCGTACGAGGTCGCGGCGGGCGACCCCAACTTCCAGGCGACCGACGACTGTTCCGTGGTCCTCAAGTACCTCCCCGACGTGCCGATCTACGTGGTCGCGGGCGACGAGTACAACATGAAGGTGACCCAGCCGGTCGACGTCTTCATCACCGACAAGCTCTTCCAGCTGGCCTCCACCGCCGCCCCCCGCCAGGCCGACGAGGCCGCCTACCGGGAGCTCCTCACGGGCAAGACCCTCGTCGTCTTCGGCGGTTCGTACGGCATCGGCGCCGACATCGCCTCCCTCGCGGAGAGCTACGGCGCGAAGGTCTACGCGCTGGGCCGCTCCACCACCGGTACGCACGTGGAGAACCCGGAGCATGTGGACGACGCGCTCTCCAAGGCGTATGCCGAGACCGGGCGGGTCGACTACGTCATCAACACCGCGGGCGTGCTGCGGATCGGCAAGCTGGCCGAGACGGACAACACGACGATCCAGGAAGCTCTGAACGTCAACTACCTGGCGCCCGTCCAGATCGCCCGCGCCTCGTACAAGTACCTGGCGGAGACCCAGGGCCAGTTGCTGCTCTACACCTCCAGCAGCTACACCCGGGGCCGCGCCGAGTACAGCCTCTACTCCTCCACCAAGGCCGCCATGGTCAACCTCACCCAGGCGCTCGCCGACGAGTGGGCGGGCGAGGGCATCCGGGTCAACTGCGTGAACCCGGAGCGCACCGCCACCCCGATGCGCACCAAGGCGTTCGGCCAGGAGCCCGAGGGCTCGCTGCTCTCCTCGGAGGCGGTGGCCCGCACCTCGCTGGACGTCCTGCTCTCGGCCCTGACCGGCCACGTCATCGACGTACGGCAGCAGGACCCGACGGCGGGAGCCGCCGAGTCCTCCGGTTTCGAGCAGGCCCTGGCGTCCGTGCTGGACCGTCAAGCAGATGTGTAATAATTCTTGACAAATGTGCTTTTCCGGGCCTCTGTTGTCGCTTTGCGCGATGACAGAGGCCCGAATGCGTGAATCCGCACCTTCACATTTCCGCCAATACGTGAATCAACCGGCACCCCCTGGAGCAGGTTCTTCGTGATCTCGACAGCCATTCGCCTGGCCCGTGTGGGCAGCAGGTCGGAACTGGCGGCAGCGTTGTTGATGGGGCTGGGATATCCCTGCGTCATGCTTGCCGCGCTCATTCCCCACATCTGGTTCTTCGCGGCGGCCGCCGCTGTCACGTATGCCACCGACTGGTACCTGCACCAGAAGGGGAGCTATCTGGTCAACCGCCTGGGCAAGGTGCGCGCCGGGCTGTCGATCCGCTTCCTGCTGCGGCAGCTCATGGTCATCCTGCTGCTGGCCCGGCTGGATCTCGCCGAGTCGCCGCTGTTCTACTCGGCGGTGGCCTGTTTCCTGCTCTTCTACGGGCTCCAGGCGCCGCACGGCGCCCTGACGACCCTGATCCGGCTCCGCCGCACCATGCCGGTGGTCACCCGCAACGTGGACCTGCACGCGGTCCGCATCCCCGACGCCCCGCCCGGCGCGCTGCTGCGGCGCTCCGCCGAGAAGATGCTGCACCTCGACATCCCGGCCGTGGCGGGCATCCTGATCGCCGCCGACACCGGTGAGAACGTCATCGGCTACGCGGGCATCGGCCTGACGCTGCTGCTGGCCCTGCTCTACCTCGCGCTGCTGTTCCCGTACATGCGCCGGGGCCGGCTGGCGCCTCCGGCCACGGCCGTGCTCAAGGCCGTCGACAACTGGCTGCGCGACTACCAGCCGACCGTGGTGCTCTACTTCTCCGGCTCCAACGAGTCCGCCTACCAGGGCAACATGTGGCTGGAGACCATGGCCCGGGTGGAGGGCCGGCCGCTGATCATCATGCGCGAGCGCGGTCTGGTCCCGCAGCTGTCCGAGACCTCCGTCCCGGTCATCTGCGTCCCCGCCGGCACGCACCTGATGAACCTGGACCTCTCCACCGTCCGGGTCTGTCTGTATCCCGCCAACGTCGGCAAGAACATCCACATCCTGCGGGTCCCGACGATGAAGCACGTCTTCATCGGGCACGGCGACAGCGACAAGCTCGCCAGCGTCAACCCGTACTCCAAGGTCTACGACGAGGTCTGGACCGCGGGCCGGGCCGGCCGCGACCGCTACGCGCTGGCCGACGTCGGCGTCCTCGACCAGGACATCGTCGAGGTCGGCCGTCCGCAGCTGGAGCCCATCAGGAGCTGGACGGGCACCGTCAAGAACCCCGTCCCGACCGTGCTGTACGCGCCCACCTGGGAGGGCTGGGACGACAACCCGGGCAACACCTCCCTGCTGCTGGCGGGCGAGAACATCGTGCGCCGGCTGCTGAACGCCGCCGACCCGGTCCGGATCATCTACAAACCGCACCCCTTCACCGGTATCCGCAGCGGCAAGGCCAAGGCCGTCAACGCCCGGATCCGGGCGATGCTGGAGAAGGCCGCCGCCGAGCGCGCCGCCGAGCCCCGCTGGGCGAAGGAGGCGTCGTCCGCCGCCGCCGGGCAGAGCGCCGCCAAGGCAGAGCTCACCCGGATCGAGGCGCGGCTCGCGCAGCTGTCGGCCCCCGGCCACTCCGGCGGCGACGAAGCGGAGGAGTCGCGGATCTCCCTCGCCGACCCCGCCCGCGAGGCGGAGACGGCCCGGCTGCGGGCCGAGTGGAACGACGCCTACTGGCGCTCCTTCGGCTGGTGGGAGCACCGTACGGTGACCGGCGCACAGCCCAAGCTGTACGACTGCTTCAACGAGTCCGACGCCATGGTTTCGGACATCTCCAGTGTGGTCTCCGACTTCATCGCGAGCGGCAAGCCGTACGCCGTCACCGACTCCGCCGCGCTCGGAGCCGAGGAGTTCAAGCGGCAGAACACCGCGGTGCGCGCCGCGGTCATCCTGTCCAACGGCGCCGAGGAGCTCGACGCGCTGCTGGCCGCGGTGGCCGACCCGGCGGCGGACACGCTGGCGGACGCCCGCCGCGAGCTGAAGACCTACCTCCTGGGGCCGGACGAGCCGACCTCCATGGAGCAGTTCAACGCCGCCGTCTCGACGCTGGCCGCCAAGGCCGAGGCCCGCAACCTGGGCGTCGCCCAGCGGCTCGGCGACCAGTCCGTGGCGGTGCCGGACGCCGAGTCCGACACCAGCGGCGTCGGGGCCGACGATCCGCAGGCGGTGGCCGAGGCCGACGCCACGGCGGACCCGGACGCACCGGAGGCCGAGGCGGCGGAGGCTCGGGCGGCCCTCGCCGAGGGGCCCTCGTCCGTGCGCTGAGCGCCGTACGGCCGAGCACCGCACACCTGACCGAATTGGCTGAAAAGTAGGCAACCCCGACCGCGACCCGTACGTCTTTCCCAGGGGGAGGGGTGTGCGGGTCGTTCGGCATGCGGATGCGCAAAGGGTGCAGAGCCGGGCGAACTACCTTCTTCCGTGATCAAATCGACAGGTGCACATGGCCGACATGCCCAGGAAGAACGACGAGCCCGATGTCAGTGTGATCATCGGAGCCTATGACGCGATGCCCTACCTGGCCCGGTGCCTGGAGTCCGTCGAGGCGCAGACCATCGGCGCGGACCGCATGGAGATCGTCGCGATCGACGACGGCTCCACCGACGGCACCGGCGCCTGCCTGGAGGAGTTCGCCGCCAGGACCGCGATTCCCATGAGAGTCGTCCGGCAGGTGAATTCCGGCGGACCCAGCGGCCCGCGCAATCGGGGCCTCTCCCTCGCCCGCGGCCGGTACGTCTTCTTTCTCGACGCGGACGACTATTTCGGCGAGGAAGCCCTGGAGCGCATGGTCGCCATGGGGGACCGGGCGGGCACGGACGTGGTGCTCGGGAAGATCGTCGGCGTCAACCGCGGTGCCGCGAAATCGATGTGGAAAGAAACCGTCGAGCGGGCCGACCTGTATTCCTCCAACGTCAAATTCACGTTGAGCGCGCAGAAACTGTTCCGGCGCGACCTCCTCGTACGCCTCGGAATGACCTTCGACGAGAAGCTGAAGACGGGTGAGGACGCCCTGTTCACGATGGAGGCGTACATCCGCGGCAACGGGATCTCCGTAGTCGCCGATTACACCTGCTACTACCTGGTGGGCCGCGAGGACCGCAACCAGATGACCAAGAAGGGCAGCTACGAACGCCGCTTCGACTCGGCCCGCGCCCTCATGGGGCTCATCGCCCAGCACGTCCCCCCGGGCCCCCGGCGCGACGTCCTGATGGTGCGGCCGTTCGTCATCACGCTGCTGCCCCAGTTCGGCCCCGGACTGCTGAAACAGAAGCCCGAGGTCCGCGAGTGGAAGATGGCGCTCGCCGCCCCGCTGATGAAGACGTACTGGACCCCGGAGCTCGGCCGCAACCTCAAGGTGAACGAACGGCTGCGGCTGATGTGCCTCGCCGAGGGCCGGCTCGACCTGCTCCTGGACATCGTCGCCTTCCTGCGCGCCAAGGAGGAGCCCGAACTCGTCCGCCGGGGGAACCCGCCCCGTCTCCACCTCGCCTACCCGCACTTCGGGGAGAGCTCCGTTCTTCCCGACCGGGCCTACGAGGTGACCATCACGGAATGGGTCGGCGGACGGCGGATCGAGCCACCGCGGGACCAGCCCCGCCTCTCCCTCGCCCGGCGCGTGGTCCGCAAGGCCCGCCGGGCGCTGCTCGGTGCCGTGCGCGCCCCTCGCGGCCACCGCGTCTGACCCGGTGCGCGGGGGAGTGCGGGCCGCCTCCCCGGCCCGGTGACGACCGGGGCAGTTCGTCCTGTGAGAGGTGTCACGTCATACTGTGGGGCAACCATGAGACCGTTGGAGCCGTCTCATTAACGCCCCGTCCTTCTGGGGTTCATCATCTGCACGTCCCCCCGGAAAGGCCCTCCACCCGTGGCGTCCCTCGAAGCGATCCCCGACGAGCTCAGCCGGCTCATGAAGTACTTCCCGGAGACTCCGGTCGAGGAGCGCCCCGAGTTCCACCGAGCGGCCAAGGACTTTCTGGCCCGTGCCGCCCCCAAGGTCGTACGGCAGTTCTCCCCGATGGCCCGGGTCAAGTGGCATCTGGCGGCCAGCGGCCGCGGTGACGAGCTGGTGGACCTGCTGCACTACGAGCGCGAGAACCCGGGAGCCTTCTCCGTCCGCGGCCTGCGGCGCGCCCGCATCGAGCTGCCCGGCGTCGAGAGCTCCTCGCTCCCCTCCTCGGTACGCAACTTCAACCGCAGCGAACTCCCCGTACGCGGCAAGCTCCTCGACCTCGGCTGGGAGGACGGCAAGCTCCTCGTCAAGGGGTACGCCTACATCCCCAACGTCCCCTCGGCCACCGGCAAGCGGTCCCTGCGCGTCGCCGTGCTCCGCCGCCAGGGCAGCCGCTCCACCCTCCCGCTGCGCATGCGCACCACCCTGGAACCCCGCGCCACCGCCGAGGCCAAGGGAGCCCTGCACAACTACGACTGGTCCGGCTTCGAGCTCGGCATCGACCCGTCCCGACTGCGCGTACGCGGCCAGTGGCAGCCCGGCACCTGGCGCCTGGGCATCGGCATCCCGCGCCCCGGCGGCATGTCCGTGGGCAGCATCACCAAGAACAACGCGGGCGCGTCCGGCCACAGCTACACCCGGGTCCTGGACGACGGCGTACGCCTCGTCGCCGGCTTCGACCGCAACCGGCTCAAAATCTCCGTGGACGTCGTCCCCGCCGAGATCATCGCCCAGGAAGCCGACGGCGAGTCCCTCACCGTCACCCTGCGCTCCCGCGTCACCACCCCCGCGGGCAAGTACCCCACCGCCCTGCGCATCGACCACGAGCCGAGCGGTTTCGCCACCGACCTCCCGCTCCAGCAGGGCGAGACCGGCGCCGACGGCTGGCTCCGCCACACCGCCCGCCTCGACTTCGCGGACCTCCCCGTCGACGACGTACGCCCCGGCAAGGCCGTCAAGTACCGCGCCCAGATCGTCTTCGCCGACGGCACCGCCCGCCGCGCCACCAACGGCGCGCGGTCCGTCACCGGAGTCCACCCGCTGCCCGAGGGACGCGAGTTCGCGATCCTCACCGACGGCGCCGGGAACTTCACCCCCCAGGTCCGCACGGTCCAGCCCCTCGTCGACAGCGTCGAGTGGAGCACGGACGGCGAGCTGGTCCTCTCCGGCGTCTACACCGGCCCCGCCGAGCAGATGAAGATGGTCCTGCGCCACACCGGCCGCAACGAGGACCGCCCGCTGCCCGTCGAGTTCGCCGACGGCCGCTTCACCGCCCGCCTGCGCCCGGACACCATGCCCACCTACGAGGGCACCGTGCCGCTGCGCGCCGGCCGCTGGATGCCCCGCCTGCGCCTGCGCACCGAGTGGGACCACACCCGCGACCTCCCCGTCACGATCCGCCCCGACCTCGTGAACACGCTGCCGCTGGCCCACCGCGGCGAGCACCGCACGTACACCGTCGAGCGGCTCGACTTCGACCGGATCTTCGTGGAGTCCGGGCCGGTCCTCGACCCGGAGCTGCGCGGCGCCTACCGCCAGCGGCTGATGCGCGACGTCTACACCCCCGAGCAGCGCAAGCTCCCGCTGCGTGAGGCCGTGCTCTACAACAGCTTCGGCGGCAAGCAGTTCTCCGACTCGCCCCGCGCGGTCTACGAGGAGCTCAAGCGCCGCGGCACCGAGGTCGAGCACATCGCGATGGTCCACGACCAGCAGGTCGTCCTGCCGCCCGGCGTCCGCGGCGTCGAGTGGGGCAGCAAGGAGTGGTACGAGGCACTGGCCCGCAGCCGGTACGTCGTCACCAACGGCGGCATCCGCGAGTGGTTCGTCCGCCGCGAGGGCCAGGTCGTCGTCCAGACCTGGCACGGCACCCCGCTCAAGCGCATCGGCGCCGACCTGCTCGGCACCCCGAAGGCGAACCTCGCCTACATCGCGAGCCTCCCGCAGCGCTCGCGCCAGTACAGCCTGTTCATCACGCCCAACGCCTTCACCACCCCGATCATGACGAACTCCTTCCGCCTCCAGTGCGAGGTCCTGGAAGCGGGCTACCCGCGCAACGACGTCTTCCACGCCCCCGACCGCGTCAAGCGCGCCGCGGCCGTACGGGAGAAGCTCGGCATCCCCGCGGGCAAGAAGGTCGTCCTGTACGCCCCCACCTGGCGCGACGACCAGCGCTACGGCGGCCGCCGCTTCAAGCTGGACAACCAGATCGACGTCGAGGCCGCCAAGCGCGAGCTCGGCGAGGACCACGTGCTGCTCTACCGCAAGCACCACAAGGTCCTCGACTCCATCCCCGGCGCCGGACAGGGCTTCGTCTACGACGTCACGTACTACCCGGACATCGCCGACCTCTACCTGATCGCCGACGTACTGATCACGGACTACTCCTCGGTGCTGTTCGACTTCGCGCACTCCGGGCGGCCGATGCTCTTCTTCACGTACGACCTGGAGCACTACCGCGACACCCTGCGCGGCTTCTACTTCGACTTCACCTCCCGCGCCCCCGGGCCGCTGATCAAGACCTCCGAGGACCTGGTCGCCGCGATCCGGAACATCGACGCGGTGAGCGAGGAGTACAAGGAGAAGTACGCCCAGTTCCGGGTCGACTTCTGCGAACCCTCCGACGGCCGCGCCGCCGCCCGGGTCGTGGACCGGATGCTCGCCGTCAAGGACGAGCAGCGGAGCTGAGCCCACCGCGGCCGTCCCCGCCGCCCGCCCGCACCCCGCTCACCTGCCGTCCTTCGGCGTCCACCGGGCGGAACGGGCAGGCGGCGGGGGCGGCCGCTCGCGTACTGTGCTGAGCCGGGGCGGCACAGCGGGCCCCGCGTCGGACACCGGGGCGATCCAGAGCGAGGAAGCACGTGGCAGAGCAGAGGCCGTCGGGCCGTGAGCCGGCGGTGACCGGCGCCCGCAGGGTCGTCGTCAAGGTCGGCTCCTCCTCCCTCACCACCGCGTCCGGCGGCCTCGACGCCGACCGCGTCGACGCCCTCGTCGACGTCCTGGCCAAGGTCAGGGACGGTGGCGAACGCGAGGTCGTCCTCGTCTCCAGCGGAGCCATCGCCGCCGGTCTCGCCCCGCTCGGCCTCGTCCGCAGGCCCAAGGACCTGGCCCGCCAGCAGGCCGCCGCCAGCGTCGGTCAGGGCCTCCTCGTGGCGCGCTACACCGCCTCGTTCGCGCGCTACGGCGTCCGCGTCGGCCAGGTGCTCCTCACCGCCGACGACACCAGCCGCCGCGGCCACTACCGCAACGCGTACAGCACCCTGGACAAGCTCCTGGAGATGGGAGCCGTCCCCGTGGTCAACGAGAACGACACCGTCGCCACCGACGAGATCCGTTTCGGCGACAACGACCGGCTCGCCGCCCTCGTCGCCCACCTCGTCCACGCCGACCTGCTCGTCCTGCTCTCCGACGTGGACGGCCTCTACGACGGACCGCCCGACACCCCCGGCGCCTCCCGGATCGCCGAGGTCACCGGCCCCGACGACCTGACCGGCGTCACCATCGGCAGCGCCGGGAAGGCGGGCGTCGGAACCGGCGGCATGGTCACCAAGGTCGAGGCCGCCCGCATCGCCACCGCCGCCGGCGTCCCCGTCGTCCTCACCTCCGCCAGCCGCGTCGCCGACGCGCTCGCGGGCCGCGACACCGGCACGTACTTCCACCCCACCGGGCGCCGCTCCGCCGACCGGCTCCTGTGGCTGGCCCACGCCTCCACCCCGCAGGGCGCGCTCACCCTCGACGACGGCGCCGTACGGGCCGTGGTGGAGCGGCGCACCTCCCTGCTGCCCGCTGGAATCTCCGCCGTCGAGGGCGAGTTCAGCGCCGGAGACCCGGTCGAGCTGCGCGACCCGCACGGCACCCCGGTCGCCCGCGGACTCGTCAACTTCGACGCGAAGGAGATCCCCCAGCTGCTCGGCCGCTCCACCCGGGACCTCGCCCGCGAACTGGGGCCCGCCTACGAACGCGAGGTCGTACACAGGGACGATCTGGTCCTCCTCGCCCCGCGCCTCACCCCCTGAAACGGCTGAAAGTCCCTCCATCCAGCGGGGACCTTCCCCAAAACCACCCCATGCCCGCCTGTGGACTGGTCCACTTTGTAGTGGGGGAACAGGGGTACCGCACAGCAACACATCACAGGAGGCCGCCGGTGAGACGAGCGCGCCCGGGGGCGCCGCCCCGAGGCACGGCCAACCGCGCCCTGACGAGTGTCGGAGCGGGGGCGGATTTCGACCGGAATCCGGCCCCCGCGGACACCGTCGAACGGGAGCCGGTCACGACGGCGAAGGAGGAGGCCCCGCAGTCCAAGCTCTGGCACATCACGCTCAGCGTGTCGGGCGCCGAGACTCCGCTGGGGGAGGTCAGACGCGGCCTGGAACAGCTCGCGCACGACCACCCCTTCCTGCTGACCAGCCGCTACGCGAGCGACCACGCGGAGATCCGCTACTGGGAAGAGGCCCGCGATCTGCACGATGCGGCCGCGGTCGCGCTGCGGCTGTGGGGCGAGCACCGCTCCAGCGCCCAGCTCCCGCCCTGGGAGATCGTCGGCCTGGAAGTCATCGACCGCGAGACCTACCACCTGCGGATCGCCGAGGGCTACGGACCGCCGCCCGCGGCCCCCGTGGGCGTGCACCCCTACTGACCCAGGTCCTGTCGTCAAACTGCCGTCGTCGCCCGGAGGGCGGCCCTGGGGGGGGCAGGCGGCAGTTTGACGACAGGGCCTAGGGGCGATCCGGTGGCGTCCGCGCCCCGGGTCGGGCGTCTCGCATCACGGGATACGTGACGGATGCCCGCAGAGTGCGCATTACTCTGCGGGCATGACCACGCTCTCGCCCTACGACAACCTCTCCCCGGTCGCGCAGACCGCCTACCGGGCCCGCGCCGCCGCCGCCGACATCGCGCCACTTCCGCGCGCGGCCAAGGACGACGCGCTGCTGGCCATCGCCGACGCCCTCGAAGTGCGCACGAGCGAGATCGTCGAGGCCAACGCGAAGGACGTCGAGCGCGCCCGCGAGGCCGGGACGAGCGAAGGCATCATCGACCGCCTCACCCTCACCCCGGAACGGATCCGCGCCATCGCCGCCGACGTACGGGACGTCGCCGCCCTCCCGGACCCGGTCGGTGAGGTGGTGCGCGGCTCGACCCTGCCCAACGGCATCGACCTCCGGCAGGTGCGGGTCCCGCTCGGCGTGGTCGGCATCATCTACGAGGCCCGGCCCAACGTCACCGTCGACGCGGCCGCCCTCTGCCTGAAGTCCGGCAACGCGGTCCTGCTGCGCGGCTCCTCCTCGGCCTACGCCTCCAACACCGCCCTCGTCCGGGTCCTGCGCGACGCGGTCGGCGGCTCCGGCCTGCCGGCCGACGCGGTGCAGCTCGTCCCCGGCGAGAGCCGTGACTCCGTGCGCGAACTGATGCGGGCCCGCGGCCTGGTCGACGTCCTCATCCCGCGCGGCGGCGCCTCGCTGATCCGCACGGTCGTCGAGGAGTCCACCGTGCCCGTCATCGAGACGGGCACCGGCAACTGCCACGTCTACGTCGACGCGCAGACGGACCTGGCCATGGCGGTCGACATCCTGATCAACTCCAAGGCCCAGCGGCCCAGCGTCTGCAACGCGGCCGAGACCCTCCTCGTCCACAAGGACGTGGCGGACGCCTTCCTGCCGCTCGCCCTGGACGCGCTGGCCGAGGCCGGGGTCACCGTCCACGGCGACGAGCACGTCCTCGCCCGCGCCGAGGGGTCCAAGGCCACGGTGGTCCCCGCGACGACGGAGGACTGGGAGACCGAATACCTCTCCTACGACATCGCCGCGGCGGTCGTCGACTCCCTGGACGCGGCGGTCGCCCATATCCGGCTCTGGTCCTCCGGCCACACCGAGGCGATCGTCACCACCTCTCAGGCCGCCGCCCGCCGGTTCACCCAATTGGTCGATTCGACGACGGTCGCCGTGAACGCCTCCACCCGCTTCACGGACGGCGGGCAGTTCGGCTTCGGCGCCGAGATCGGCATCTCCACGCAGAAGCTGCACGCCCGCGGTCCGATGGGCCTGCCCGAGCTGACCTCGACGAAGTACATCGTCACGGGCGACGGGCACATCCGCTAGACCTCTCCTCGGCCCCTCCGGTCGGCCCCTCCGGTCGGCCCTTCCGCCGTGAGGGGCCGACCACGCGTTCTCCCGCGCCGACCCGGGGGAGTTCACGGGGTCCCTGCCCAAAAGGTGCCGGCCGGGCTACCCTGAAATCGTGCCGGACGACGTGGGGGGCAGGCCGTTTCCTGACGGCTGGGAGCCCGACGACGACCGCGGGGGCGCGGACGAGGACTTCGCCTCCGTGGTGTTCGACGAGGACTTCGTCCGGTCCGCCCCCGTCCATGAGCCCACCGCCGTGGAGCGCCTGCTCACCGCCGCCGAGGCCCGTGCAGAGGCCGACGCCGCCCGCGCTCGCCGGAGCCGCCGCGCGGACGACGGCGTGTACGACCCCTACGGCGGCCCCCGGGGCTACCACGACCCCCAGGACCTCGACTACGACCCCGACCACGGCATCGGGGACGACGACTGCGCCCCGGGGCCCTACGGCCGCCACGGCGGCTCCTTGCGCCCCTACCGCAACTCCGCCCGCTGGCACCGCCCGGTCGCCTGGCTGCTCGCCCTGGTGATGGGTGTCGGCATGGTCTCCCTCGCCTTCACCGCGGTCTACCGGGGCGGCTCGAACAACCGACAGGACCAGGTGCCGCCGCCCGTCACCAGCGGCGTGGACAAACCTGGGGCCGCCCCGTCGGCCTCCGCGGACTACTCCCGCCCCACGGTCTCCGCCGAGCCCCGGCTGCCCTGAACCCCCTCGTCACCCGATCGCCGACGGCCGCACCAGGCGCTTCCGCACTCCCGGCCGTCTCCGCGTTTACGCGGGCCGCAATCGACCTACCCTCAAGAGGTGACCCCTCGTTCCCAGGGGGGCTTCTCGCTGCGGAGGCCACTCGGCCGAAGCAGACCGTTGCGCACCGAACCGACCGGTGTGGAGATGGGGAGAGAAGTCATGACAGGCCGCTCAGAACCACCGGACGGTGCGCCCGAGAACCCCGCGGGCGGCGAGGACGAGTACCGCTCGCTCGTCTTCGACGAATCGTTCGTCCAGGCTGCGCGGATGCAGGAGTACTCGGCGCAGGAACGGATGGGCGAGCACGCCCGCGCCGTCCGGGCGCTGCCCGACGCACAGGCCATCCGCAGCGGCGGCGGCTCCCGGGCCGCCATAGCCCTGGTCGTCCTCATCGCCCTGACCTTCGCGGTGGCCGTCTACATAGGATTCCGGAGCCCGTACCCCCAGCCGGCCATCCGGCGGGCCGAACCTTTGCGGACCACCGTCGTCCCCCTGGCCCCCCGGGGAGCCGTGCCGGGCGGATCACCCGAGTGGTTGTACCGGGCCGAGCCGGTCTCCGGATTCCGCACGGGCGCCGACGGCATCAACGTCCCCACCGTGCGGCGCACGCAGAACTTCTCCGACAGCCAGATCACCGCCGCCCTCGCCACGGTCAAGGACTACCTGGTGGAGTCGTCCCTGAACCCCGACGTCCTCACCGGCTCCGTACGCCGGCCCGTCGAGCACCTCCTCGACCCGGACCAGCGCGCCCAGTTCGAACGGAGCCTGAGCAGCCCTGCGGACGACGGGGGCCACGCCGCCACCGGCTGGCTGGTGCGCTTCGACCCGGAGCAGGTGGAGCTCGCGGACCCGCAGATCCGGGTCGAGGGGACCCTCGGCTACGAGGAGGAGGCCCCGGGCGTCCTCGGCGTCGTCTCGGACCACACGTTCACCTACGCCCTGCGCCCGGCGGACAAGCCCCACCGGGACGACGGCGCCTCCCTGTTCACCGTGCGGCGCGAGCTGCGCTTCCGCTTCGACCGGGAGGACCTGCGACTGCACCGCCTCGAGGTGGTCACCGCCCATGTCCAGGCCGGGCCACAGTCCTGCTCGGCCGACGCGACCGGGATGCTCCGCCCCCTCCTCGCCGGGGAACGGGCGGACGCCCGCGGGCCCGCCGCCACCGACCCGTACGCCACGGGCCGGCCCACGGCGGCGCTGTGCGGGACTCTGGAGGCCGTCAGCTCCGCGACGGCCCCGACGACGTCCCCGGGCTCCCCTCCTCAGGGTCCTGGGGCGGCCGACCGGCCGTCCCGTCCCCGTCCGTAGCGGAACCGCCGGACGGGCCCTGCGCCCCGCCCTTCGCGCCCCCGGTCCCGGTGAACCGGTCACGCAGCTTGCCGCCCAGGTCTCCCGCGCCGCCGGCGATGTCGCCCACGAGCTTCATCAGCGGGTCCTTGCTGGTGCGCACCGTGTCCGCGTAGTGCGAGGCGGACTCCCGGAACGAGTCGGTCACCGAGGTGTCCTTGTCCTCGTCGCGCCGCGGGTAGTGGCCGTCCATGATCCGCTGGAAGTCGCGGGTCTCCGACCACTTCTTCAGCTCGGCGGCCCGCACGGTGGTGAACGGGTGCGTGCGGGGCAGCACATTGAGGATCTTGAGGACGGAGTCCCGGAGGTCGCCGCCCTTCTCGTACTCGTCGGCCTGGGCCAGGAAGGCGTCCACGTTCATCTCGTGGAGGTGATTGCCGCCCGCGATCTTCATCAGACCGCGCATGGAGGCCGTGATGTCCTGGCCGACCAGCAGCCCGGCCCGGTCCGCGGACAGCTCCGACTTGCGGAACCACTCGCGCAGCGCCGTCACTATCGCCATGATCGCCACATTGCCCAGCGGGATCCAGGCGACCTTCACGGCCAGGTTGGTCAGGAAGAGCAGTATCGTCCGGTACACCGAGTGACCGGAGAGCGCGTGGCCCACCTCGTGGCCCACCACCGCCCGCATCTCCTCCTCGTCGAGCAGCTCGACCAGGCCGGTGGTGACCACGATGATCGGCTCGTCCAGCCCGATGCACATGGCGTTGGGCTGCGGGTCCTGCTTCACGTACATCGGCGGGACCTTCTCCAGGTCCAGGATGTAACACGCGTCCCGCAGCATGTCGTTGAGGTGGGCGAACTGCGCGTCGCTCACCCGGACGGAGTCGGAGAGGAAGAGCAGCCGCAGGCTGCGCTCCGGGAGCAGCCCGCTGAGCGCCTTGAACACGGTGTCGAACCCGGTCAGCTTGCGCAGGGCCACCAGGGCCGAGCGGTCGGCGGGATGCTCGTAGGCCCGGGAGGAGATCCCGGGGAATCGCCGGCGCTGCCTGCTCGGCACGTTCTCGTGACTGCTGTCGGTCATGGATGGCCCCCTGTTCGTACGAGACGTCGCTCGTCCCCCGGACAAAAGCCAGCGTATGCGCTGGCGCTACGGTGTGCGGGGGGCTGTGGATAACTTTGAGGAGCGCCCGAAATGTCGCACACCGCCGTACTGCTCGCCGCCGCGTCCGAGGAGCAGGGACCGGGTGACACCCTCCGGATCGTGTTGCTCGTCTCGATCCTCGGGGCGGTGCTGCTCGCGTGGTTCCTGCTGCGCGGATACCGCAACGACGACAACAACGACTGAGTCGCCGTGAGCGTGCCCGGGGGGCCCGCATACGATGTGACCGACGTCTTCCTTCCGATTCACGATCGATAGGTCCTGCCGAAGATGAGCCTCACGAGCACCGCACACCAGCTGGTCACTCTCGCCTCCGAGGGCGGCGAGGGCGGCAACCACGAAAGCCTCAACCCCTACTTCGTCGGCGCCGGGGCGTTCCTCGCGCTGATGTTCCTGCTGTGGGTCACCACCCGCTTCAACCGCGACCGCTGAGTCAGAGGCGTACAGCTGTGCCAGTAGGCTCTGCACGCATGGGAGAGCAGGAAGTGCCTACCGGCCCCGGCAAACGCCGCATCGGCGTGATGGGCGGGACATTCGACCCGATCCACCATGGACACCTGGTGGCGGCCAGTGAAGTGGCCGCCCAGTTCCATCTCGACGAGGTCGTCTTCGTCCCGACCGGGCAGCCGTGGCAGAAGAGCCACAAGAAGGTCTCCCCGGCCGAGGACCGCTATCTGATGACGGTCATCGCCACCGCGTCCAACCCGCAGTTCTCCGTCAGCCGGAGTGACATCGACCGTGGCGGACCGACGTACACCATCGATACGCTGCGGGACCTGCGCGAGGTCAACGGCGACGCGGACCTCTTCTTCATCACCGGCGCCGACGCGTTGTCCCAGATCCTCACCTGGCGCGACGCGGAGGAGCTGTTCTCGCTCTCCCACTTCATCGGTGTGACCCGCCCGGGTCACGTGCTCACGGACGACGGGCTGCCCGAGGGCGGCGTCTCCCTCGTGGAGGTGCCCGCGCTGGCGATCTCGTCCACGGACTGCCGTGAGAGGGTCGCGCAGGGGGAGCCGGTCTGGTACCTGGTGCCGGACGGGGTGGTCCGCTACATCGACAAGCGCCAGCTGTACCGCGGCGACTGAGCCACGGAGAGGGGCACCGGTGAACGACCCGCAGAACCCGTACGACCCGTACTACCAAGAGCCGCAGATCATCGGCTACGACGCGTACGGGCAGCCGGTCTACCAGCAGCAGGGGCAACAGCAGTACGACCAGCAGGGCCAGTACGACCAGTACGACCAGCAGGGTCAGCAGGGTCAGGGTTACGACCCCTACGCCGCACAACCGGGTCAGGGACACCGGACCCAGGACGCCGGCTACGGCTACGACGCGTACGGCAACCCCCAGCAGCAGCCCCAGAGTTACGACCCCTACGCCGCCCAGCATCCGGGACAGACGCCTCAGCCGCCCCGGACGCAGCAGGGCCAGGGCACGGACCAGGGGTACGGCTACGGCTCCTACACCGACTACGGGTACGCCACCGGGCCCCAGCCCGCCGCGGTCGACACCGGCCAGCACTGGAGCATCCCGCAGCAGGGTGCGGCCCCCGCCCCGGAACAGGCCCCGCAGCAGCCTCCCGCTCAGCAGTCACAGCATCCGCAGCAGTCACAGCAGTCACAGCAGTCGGTGGAAGACGTAGCGGAGCCGGACGCGGAGCCTGCGCTTCCAGGGCAGCGCAAGCCCGCCCCCGACTACCGCACCGAGCAGTTCTCGTTCATCGAGGAGCCCGACGAGGACTCCGAAGACGTCATCGACTGGCTGAAATTCACCGAGAGCCGCAGCGAGCGGCGCGAAGAGGCCCGGCGCAAGGGCCGCAACCGGATGGTCGCCCTCATCGTCGTCGCCGTTCTCGTCGTCGTCGGCGGGGCCGGCTATCTCTGGTCCGCCGACCTGATCCCGGGCCTGTCCGGGACGGACGAGAAGAAGACCGTGGCCGCCGGCGCCCAGCAGCGCGACATGATGGTGGTGCATCTGCACGACACGAAGAAGGGCGGCACCTCGACGGCGCTGCTCGTCGACAACGCCACCACCAAGCAGGGCACCACCGTCCTGCTGCCGAACTCCCTCGCCGTCGCCTCCGACGACGGAACCACCACCACACTCGGCAAGTCCGTCGAGGACGACGGCAGGACCGGCACCCGGGAGGCGATCGACACCCTCCTGGGCACCCGGATCACCGGCACCTGGCGGCTGGACACCCCGTACCTGGAGAACCTCGTCGAGCTGGTCGGCAACATCGAGGTCGACACCGACACCGATGTGCCGGGCGCGAAGAAGGGCGAGTCGCCCCTGGTGAACAAGGGCGAGGGGCAGACGCTCAGCGGCACGATGGCCGTCGCCTACGCCACGTACCGTGCGCCGGGGGAGCCCGAGGCCAAGCAGCTGACGCGGTTCGGCGAGGTCATGCGGGCCACGCTGCGCAAGATCTCCGAGGATCCCAAGGCCGCGACCGTCACCATCGAGACGCTGCTCCAGGTGCTGGACCCGTCGCTGCCCGAGAAGGACCTCGGGGCCTCGCTCGCCAAGCTGGCCTCGCGTGCCAAGGTCGGCGACTACAAGACGGCCCTGCTGCCGGTCCAGGAGGACGGCACGCTCACCGAGGCGGACACCCGCGACGTCGTCAAGGACATCCTCGGCGGCACGGTGAAGGCCCCCGAGGCGGGAGCTCCGCTCCGGGTCGCCGTCCGCAACGCGACCGGGAACGAGAAGGCCGCGGAAGCCGCCCGGGTCCAGCTGGTCAACGGCGGTTACGCCTTCGTGGACAGCGGCAAGGCAGGGTCCGAGGCGTCGTCCGTCGTGCTCTACCGGTCCGCCGAGGACAAGGAGAAGGCCGTCGAGGTGGCCAAGACCCTGGGCCTCTCCGCGGGTGACGTGAAGAAGGGCGAGCCGGCCGCCAACGCCGACGTGTCCGCGGTCCTCGGACAGGACTACGAGGTCCCGTAGCCCGCCCGGGACCACCGGCCGGCGCTCCGGCGCCGGCCGGTATCCCGCGTCCGCACCCGACCGGGAAAGCAGTTCGGTCCAGCCGGGAAACCCGGTGAGGCCCCGCCGGGAAACCCAGTGAGCCCGGCCGGGAAACCGGATGAGGCCCGGCCGGGAAACGCAGTAAGGCTCTGTCGGCGGTCCGTGAGACCCTAGAGGTTGCATCCGACCGCCGACGAAAGCCTGCATGTGACCGCCACGGACCGCTCCATCGAGCTCATCAACGCCGCCGCTCAGGCGGCCGCCGACCGGCTCGCGCACGACATCATCGCCTACGACGTCAGCGATGTGCTGTCGATCACCGACGCCTTCCTGCTGGCCTCGGCCCCCAACGACCGCCAGGTCAAGTCGATCGTCGACGAGATCGAGGAGCGGCTCCAGAAGGAGCTCGGCGCCAAGCCGGTGCGCCGCGAGGGCGACCGCGACGCCCGCTGGATCCTCCTCGACTACGTCGACATCGTCATCCACGTCCAGCACAGCGAGGAGCGCGTCTTCTACGCGCTGGAGCGCCTGTGGAAGGACTGCCCGGAGATCGCCCTCCCCGAGGACGCGGTCAAGACCCGTGGCAAGGCCGAGGAGCACGCACAGCTCAACGGCGGCACGGAAGGCGATCAGAGCTGAACGGCAGCAGCAGCGGCACGGGCCGCAGGATCGTTCTCTGGCGGCACGGCCAGACGGCGTGGAACCTGGAGCGCCGTTTCCAGGGCTCCACGGACATCGAGCTCACCGAGGCGGGCGTCGGGCAGGCCCGCCGTTCCGCCCGGCTGCTCGCCTCGCTGAGGCCGGACGCCATCGTCGCCTCCGACCTGCGACGGGCGGCGGCCACGGCTGCCGAGCTCTCCGCCGTCAGCGGCCTCTCCGTCGCCCACGACGCCGCACTCCGTGAGACGTACGCCGGTGCCTGGCAGGGGCTGACCCACCAGGAGATCGTCGAGCGCTTCGGTGATCAGTACGCGGCGTGGAAGCGCGGAGAGCCCGTGCGTCGCGGCGGCGGCGAGCTGGAGACCGAGGTCGCCGACCGTGCGGCCCCGGTCGTTCTGGAGCACGCCGAGAAGCTTCCGGAGAACGGCACGCTCGTCGTGGTCAGCCACGGCGGCACGATCAGGACGACGATCGGCCGGCTGCTGGGCCTGGAGGCGCACCACTGGGAAGGGCTCGGCGGGCTGTCCAACTGCTGCTGGTCCGTCCTCGGCGAGGGTGCGCGCGGCTGGCGTCTGCTGGAACACAACGCCGGCACGCTCCCGGAGCCGGTCCTCGGCGACGACGACTAGACGCCGTCGGGAGGCAGTTGAGAGGCCGTTCGCGGGCCGTCCTCGGGCGGCCCGGGCCGGATTTCACTTTCCGGCCGGTCGCAGGCTAAAGTTCTTCTTGTTCGCAGCGCGGAAACGCAGGGAAACAACAGCGAACAGCGGGGCTATAGCTCAGTTGGTAGAGCGCCTGCATGGCATGCAGGAGGTCAGGAGTTCAATTCTCCTTAGCTCCACAATCAGGATCCCGTCCCCACCAGGGGGCGGGATCTTCTGTATGGGGAGCACCGGGCGGGCTGACCCCCTTGCGGGGCCATGGCAGAATCGGAACGCCGGAGGGGGCGACGTACCGATCGGGAGGGAGCGCGATGCCTGCGAGTCGCGAACACGTCCCCGACCAGCCTCTCGTCGCCGCCCCGTACCCCGGCCCCGTACCGCTCGAAGATCGATCCCGCCTCGGCTGCCCGTCCTGCGGTTCGTCCCATGTGGCCCAGGTTCTGGGTGACAACGGAGGGGTCTCCTACGTGTGCACGGCCTGCGGCCACAGCTGGAGCTGACTGATGGGTGCACACAGGCGTAAGTGCGACTGGTGCGGCAGCGGTACGCCCATCGTCAGGGACATGGACCCGGTCAACGCGGAGTACCAGTACTGGTGCGAGGAATGCGCGCGGGCGCTGATCATAAAAGGCGACCCCATCGAGACCTACCGGGAGCTGGAGGGGGAGCCGATCTACGGGCGGCTCCTGGAGGAGCACTGCACCCTCAAGCGCTTCTACTCCTTCGCGACCGCCTGACCTGCGGCTGACGATCCACTGTTCGGGATGATTCGGACGTATCGGTGCGGACCGGAAACGATTTGGTGAAGCACCGGGGGGACCGTGTAATGTTCTCGATGTCGCCAAGGGAAACCGGGCGGCACGCGACAAGGGGCTATAGCTCAGTTGGTAGAGCGCCTGCATGGCATGCAGGAGGTCAGGAGTTCAATTCTCCTTAGCTCCACAAGATCGACAGTGAGGAAGCGGGTCACCCGGATCGGGTGGCCCGCTTCTTTTGTCCGGACTTCTCCAGGGTCGCCGCCCCCTGGTCACCCCCCGCTCCCTTACGGGCCCGTGCGGTACCCTGACGCCATGCGTGCCGTACGCCTTCTGCTTAGCGAGCCGCGCTGAACAGCCCCGACCGGTGAGAACGCCTGGTCGGAGTCAGCGCGGCGTCCCCTCCTGTGCGAGGGGATTTTTCGTTTCCCGGCAGATGACGATCGATGGAGCTTTGAGGATCATGAGCGAGACGAATTCCGCAGCCGAGACGGCCGCGCCGCACCGCTACACGGCGGCGATGGCCGCCGACATCGAGGCACGCTGGCAGGACTTCTGGGACGCCGAGGGGACGTACGAGGCGCCCAACCCCACCGGTGACCTGGCAGGCGACCCGGAGCTGGCCGCCAAGCCGAAGAAGTTCATCATGGACATGTTCCCGTACCCCTCGGGTGCGGGGCTGCACGTCGGACACCCGCTGGGCTACATCGCCACCGATGTCTACGCCCGCCACCAGCGGATGACCGGCCACAACGTGCTGCACACCCTGGGGTTCGACGCCTTCGGCCTGCCCGCCGAGCAGTACGCCGTCCAGACGGGCACCCACCCCCGGGTCTCCACCGAGGCCAACATGGAGAACATGAAGGCCCAGCTGCGCCGGCTGGGTCTGGGCCACGACAACCGCCGCTCCTTCGCGACGATCGAGGCCGAGTACTACAAGTGGACGCAGTGGATCTTCCTGCAGATCTTCAACTCCTGGTACGACACCGAGGCCGACCGGGCCCGTCCGATCGCCGAGCTGGTCGAGCAGTTCGAGAGCGGTACGCGCGCGACCCCCGACGGCCGTGAGTGGAGCGCCCTGAGCGCCACCGAGCGCGCCGACCTGCTGAGCGAGTACCGCCTGGCGTACGCCTCCGACGCCCCGGTGAACTGGTCGCCCGGGCTGGGCACCGTCCTGGCCAACGAGGAGGTCACCGCCGACGGCCGCTCCGAGCGCGGCAACTTCCCCGTCTTCAAGGCCAAGCTGCGCCAGTGGAACATGCGCATCACCTCTTACGCCGACCGGCTGCTGAACGACCTGGACGGGCTGGACTGGCCCGAGGCCATCAAGCTGCAGCAGCGCAACTGGATCGGCCGCTCCGAGGGCGCCCGGGTCGAGTTCCCGGTGGACACCGCCGGCGGCATCACCGTCTTCACCACCCGTCAGGACACCCTGTTCGGCGCGACGTACATGGTGCTGGCGCCCGAGCACGACATGGTCGAGCGGATCATCCCGGCCGCCTGGCCCGAGGGCACCCACCCGGTGTGGACCGGTGGGCACGCGAGCCCGGCCGAGGCCGTCACCGCGTACCGCAAGCAGGCCGCCGCCAAGTCCGACGTCGAGCGGCAGGCCGAGGCCAAGGACAAGACCGGTGTCTTCACCGGCGCGTACGCGAACAACCCGGTCAGCGGCGAGAAGGTCCCCGTCTTCATCGCCGACTACGTCCTGATGGGCTACGGCACCGGCGCGATCATGGCCGTACCGGCGCACGACGCGCGCGACTTCGCCTTCGCGCGCGCCTTCGAGCTGCCGATGCGCTGCGTCGTCCAACCCTCCGACGACCGCGGAACCGACCCCTCCACGTGGGACGACGCCTTCGCCTCGTACGACGCGAAGCTGGTCAACTCCGCCAACGAGGAGATCTCGCTGGACGGCCTGGGCGTCGTCGAGGCCAAGGCGAGGATCACTGACTGGCTGAAGGAACACGGCGTCGGCGAGGGCACCGTCAACTTCCGGCTGCGCGACTGGCTGTTCAGCCGGCAGCGCTACTGGGGCGAGCCGTTCCCGATCGTGTACGACGAGGACGGCATCGCCCACCCGCTGCCCGAGTCGATGCTGCCGCTGGAGCTGCCCGAGGTCGAGGACTACTCCCCGCGCACCTTCGACCCGGAGGACGCGACCGCCCAGCCCGAGACCCCGCTGTCGCGCAACGCCGACTGGGTCAACGTCACGCTGGACCTGGGCGACGGCGCCGGCCCCCGGCAGTACCGCCGCGAGACCAACACCATGCCCAACTGGGCCGGTTCCTGCTGGTACGAGCTGCGCTACCTGGACCCGAACAACGACCGGCAGCTGGTCGACCCGGCGATCGAGCAGTACTGGATGGGCCCGCGCGAGGGGCAGCCCACGGGCGGTGTCGACCTGTACGTCGGCGGCGCCGAGCACGCCGTGCTGCACCTGCTGTACGCGCGCTTCTGGTCCAAGGTGCTGCACGACCTGGGCCACATCTCCTCCGCCGAGCCGTTCCACAAGCTGTACAACCAGGGCATGATCCAGGCCTTCGTCTACCGCGACAGCCGGGGCATCGCCGTGCCGGCCGCCGAGGTGGAGGAGCGCGACGGCGCGTTCTACCACGAGGGCGAGAAGGTCAGCCGCGTCCTGGGCAAGATGGGCAAGTCCCTGAAGAACGCGGTCACGCCGGACGAGATCTGCGCCGAGTACGGTGCGGACACCCTGCGCCTGTACGAGATGGCGATGGGCCCCCTGGACGTGTCGCGCCCCTGGGACACCCGGGCCGTGGTCGGCCAGTACCGGCTGCTCCAGCGTCTGTGGCGCAATGTGGTCGACGAGGAGACCGGTGAGATCACCGTCGTCGACACGGAGCCCGGGGAGGAGACGCTGCGCGCCCTGCACAAGGCCATCGACGGAGTCGGCCAGGACATGGCGGGGATGCGGTTCAACACCGCCATCGCCAAGGTCACCGAGCTGAACAACCACCTGACGAAGGCCGGCGGCCCGCTGTCCCGCTCCGTCGCCGAGCGGCTGGTCCTGCTGATCGCCCCGCTGGCCCCGCACATCGCGGAGGAGCTGTGGCGGCGGCTGGGCCACACCGGGTCGGTCGTGCACCAGGACTTCCCGGTGGCGGACCCGGCGTACGTCGTGGACGAGACCGTCACCTGCGTCGTCCAGATCAAGGGCAAGGTCCGGGCCCGCCTGGAGGTCTCGCCCGCCATCGCGGACGAGGAGCTGGAGGCGCTGGCCCTCGCCGACGAGGCGGTCGTCGCGGCGCTGGGCGGGGCCGGGATCCGGAAGGTGATCGTGCGCGCGCCGAAGCTGGTGAACATCGTCCCCGCGTGACGACTGCGACGACTGCCGCGTGAGGACTGTTGTGTGACGACGGCCGTGTGACGGTGTCTGGGCGTGGTGAGGGCCATCCCCTACGGGCAGGTTGGGGGTTCCGAAGGAACCCTCGGCCTGCCCGTTCCGTTTACGGTGGAGGGGGCGACCGGTATCGGCGGCCGCATCGAGATATCGAGGGGCATTCATGGAAGCCGCGCTCACGATCCTGGCGTTGCTCTTGGTCGCGTTCGTCGCGCTGGGTGTCTACGCGACCGTGAAGGCCGTCGGCGCGGCCAAGCGAGGCGTGGACCGCACGATCACGCAGGCCCGGCGCACCGTGGAGGACACCACGCTCCGGGCCAAGAGCTTCGGGCAGACGGGCGTCGCCGGCGAGCTGGCGCAGCTCCGGCTCACCCTGCGCACCTCGATGCGCGCCACACAGGACGCTCTGCACGCCGGTGCCGCCGAGGACGCGTCCCTGGCCGAGTCGGTGGCGCTGTTCCGGAGGCTGAGCGAGCACGGCCTCGAACTGGACGACGAGCTGAAGCGGCTGGAGCGCGAGCCGGACCGGGCGACGGTCGCGGGCCTGCTGCCCAAGCTGAGGGAACGCACGCAGCGGATCACGCACTCGGCGGAGTCGCTGCGCTGGGCGGCGCGGGACCGGGCGCGGCAGTTCGCCGACGACGACCTGGACGCGCTGAACGCGCAGATCGACATCGAGGCCGGCGCGCTGCGGCACTGGACCGTCGAGGAGCCGCCGCTGGCATCCGGCGCGGGGACACCCGCCTCGGCACCGGGCCCCGGCCCCGGGACGGACTGGCCCGAGCCGGCCGCCTCGACGGACCCCTCGGCCGGGAACAGCGGCACGGCCGACCAGGCGTGGCCCGGACCGGCCCGCGAGGAGAGCCCGCAGGCGATCACCGCCCCGGACCCGCGGCTGCGCACGACCTACCCCTGGCAGAAGTCCACCCGGCCGGAAACGACGAACTGACGCACACGCGACGGCTCGGGCCTATCCACGACCCGGCCGGATACGTTCCTGAGCGGCCATGAATGATCAGAGGGCCGGGGCCGGGCTGCCGCACTCCCACCACGCCAGGTAACCTCCGGCTCATGTCCCGCCATGTCGCTATCGTCACCGATTCCACGGCCTACCTGCCGCGCCCGACGATGGAACGGCACGGCATCACCGCAGTGCCGCTGACCGTCGTCCTGGGCGACCGGGCGCTGGAGGAGGGCACGGAGATCTCGGCCCGCTCGCTCGCCCTGGCTCTGCGGAAACGCCACTCCGTGACCACGTCCCGCCCCAGCCCCGAGGTCTTCGCCGCGGCCTACCGGGCGGCGGCCGAGGGCGGCGCGGACGCGGTGGTGTCGCTGCACCTGTCGTCGGAGTTCTCGGGCACGTACGACGCCGCGCTGCTCGCGGCGGCGGACGCCCCCGTCCCGGTACGTGTGGTGGACACCGGCATGGTCGCCATGGCCCTCGGATTCTGCGCTCTGGCGGCTGCGGAGACCGCCGAGGCGGGCGGCGGCCTGGACGAGGCGGTGTCGGCCGCAGAGAAGCGGGCCGCGGGTACCTCGGCGTATTTCTATGTCGACACACTCGACTATCTGCGCCGGGGCGGACGCATCGGTACGGCGCAGGCCCTGCTGGGATCCGCGCTGGCGGTGAAACCGATCCTGGAGCTCGACGCGGGACGGATCGAGATGCTGGAGAAGGTGCGGACGGCGTCCAAGGCCATCGCCCGCCTGGAGGAGATCGTCGCCGAGCGGGCGGGGACGGCCCCGGTGGACATCGCCGTGCACCACCTCGCCGCCCCGGAGCGCGCGGAGCGCCTGGCCGAGCGGCTGCGCGAGCGCGTTCCCGGCCTGGTCGACCTCCACGTCAGCGAGGTCGGCGCGGTGATCGGGGCGCACACGGGGCCGGGGCTGCTCGGCGCGGTGATCTCTCTACGGTGATCTCTCTACGGTGATCTCTCCGCCCTGATCTCTCCGCGCCGATCTCTCCGCGCCGAGTTCTCCGCCCTGATCTCCTCTCGGTGAGCGGGATTTCACCCCGTGGAGTGGTCGAGTTGTCCACAACCGCCGGTCTTTCCACAGGAACCGGTGCTGCTCAGCGGGTTCGGGCGGATGTGCCTAACGTCGTGAGGCATGGCCCTTCGATCTTCTCCGGCGTCGGCTCCCGATGCTCCTCCCGCCTCTGCCCTGTCATCCGATGCATCGTCCACGTACCCGCCTCCGTCTTCGCCTCCGCCGCCCGACCCGTTGTCGGCGAGGCCGCCCGCACGGATGCGGCGCGGGCCCGGCACGCGCCCGAGCGGCCGGGCGGGCGTGGGCCCCGGCGCGCGTCCCGGTGCACGCCACGGTGGGCGGCTGTCCGCGCGGGGGCGTTCCGCCCGTGCCGCGGCGGCCGCGCGGCGTCGGGCGGACGCGCTGATGGCAGGTGCCCCCGGGCCAGGGCGCGGTGCAGCGCCCGCACCGGTACGTGAGGCGGAGCCTGTGCCCGCACGGGTACGTGAGGCGGAGCCTGTGCCCGCACGGGTACGTGAGGCGGAGCCTGTGCCCGCACCCGCGTCGGACGCTCCGGGAGCGGTGTCCGGGGGTACGGGTACGGCTGGGGCGGGCCGTCTGGTGTCAGCCGTTCGGGAGCGACTGGCGTTGTGGGTGCGGCTCCGGTGCGGGATGGCGCCGCGCACGCCGGTGGTGCTCGGACTGGTGCTGATCGCCGCCGTGGGTGTCGCGGCGTTCCACTTCTGGTCCGTACGCCCCCAGGCCGTGCGCCCGCCGGAACCGGTCGCCGACGAGGCGGCGGCGCCCGCGTTGCCCCCGGACCCGTTACGGTCCGGGGGCCCCGGACAGGCCCCACGTCCGACCGCGGGGGCGCCACCGGACGTGGATGCGGGCGGGAGCGGGCAGATCGTCGTCGATGTGAGCGGCAAGGTGCGCCGGCCGGGGGTCCGTCGGCTTCCGGCGGGCTCGCGGGTGGCGGACGCGCTCGACGCGGCGGGTGGTGTGCGCGCGGGCACGGATGTGACGGGGATCAATCGGGCACGGGTCCTGCTGGACGGTGAGCAGGTCGTCGTGGGTCTGCCGCCCGGTCCTAGGGTCCCCGGGCCGGGCAGTGGCGGGCACGCCGGGGCCGGCGGGCCGGGCGGCGCGCCGGGTGGGCCCGGATCCTCGGCCCCGCTGAGCCTGAACACGGCGACCGCGGAGCAGTTGGAAACGCTGCCAGGGGTCGGGCCCGTGCTGGCTCAGCACATGATCGACTACCGCACGGAGAACAGCGGATTCCGGTCCGTCGACGAGCTCAGGCAGGTCAACGGGATCGGCGACCGCCGATTCGCCGAACTCCAGCCGCTCGTACGGCCATGAGCAGCCGGGAGGCCCGGCCCCACGTTCGGGGAGCGGGCGATGTCGCGGGCAGTTCGGCGTGCGCACCGAGTGTTCCGGGAACGCGGAGTGATGCGGATGCGCCGAGTGTTCCGGGAACGCGGAGTGGTTCGGATGCGCCGAGTGATGCGGGAACGCCGGGTGGGGCCGGGGCGCGGGGCGACGGGCCCGCGGACCTGCGGCTCGTTCCGCCCGCCCTGGCGGTCTGGGCGGCTGCGGCGTCGACGCTGGGGCTGCCGGGGCGGTGGGTGGCCGCCGTGGCAGCCGCCTGCCTGGTTCCGGCGGTCGTTCTGCTGGCGGTGGCCTCGCGCACCGCGCGGGAGGGGCGGCCCGCCCGACGGTCCCGGGCCGTCGCCGCCGGGGGAGCCGTCCTGCTGTGCGCGGCGGCGGGCGCGGCCGTGGCCGGACTCCACGGCGCCGATGTCCGGCGCGGTCCCGTCCCCGGGCTGGCAGAGGAGTACGCGCGGATCGACGCCGACGTACGGGTGACCTCGGATCCCCGGACGACCCGCCCGGCGGTCCGGGGCAGCCACAGCGCCCCGGCCCTTCTCCTGATCGACGCCGAGGTCATGGAGATGCGGAAGCCGGACGGCTCGCGCACCCGGGTCCGGACCCCGGTGCTGCTCATGGTCGCGGCGGGCGACCACCGGGCGGACTGGCAGAAGCTGCTGCCGTCCACCCGGCTCCGGCTCGGCGGCAGGCTCTCGCCCCCCGCCCATGAGGGCGAACGCCTGGCTGCGGTCCTCCGGGTGGACGACGAGGGGGCGCCTCGGATCACCGGGCCGCCGACGCCGATCCAGCGCATGGCCGGGGAACTGCGCGCCGGGCTGCGGGAGGCGACGGACGATCTGGACGCGGACGCCCGTGCGCTGTTGCCGGGGTTGGTGGTCGGAGACACCTCCAGGGTCCCGCCCGAACTCCACGACGCTTTCAAGGCGACTGACCTGACGCACCTTTTGAGCGTCTCCGGGGCCAATTTATCGATTTTGCTCTTTCTCCTCGTCGGGCCGCCGGGATCGGCACTGAGCGCGGAACGGCGTGGGCTGGCACCCCTGTTGGGGCTTTCGCTGCGGGGCACCGCGTTGATCGGCGGTGGGCTGACCCTCGCCTTCATCGTCGTGTGCCGTCCGGAACCGAGCGTGCTCCGCGCGGCAGCCTGCGGTCTCATCACGCTCCTCGCGATCGGAACAGGGCGTCGGAGGTCCCTGATTCCCGCCCTGGCGGCGGCTGTCGTCCTCCTGCTCCTCTACGATCCCTGGCTCGCCCGGAGCTACGGTTTCCTGCTGTCGGTGCTCGCCACCGGTGCGCTGCTGACCCTCGCGCCACGGTGGAGCGCCGCCCTGCGGGCGCGGCGGGTGCCGGGGAGGCTCGCCGAGGTGCTGGCCGCGGCGGCGGCCGCGCAGGCCGTGTGCGCACCCGTGGTGGTGGTCCTGGCCTCACGGGTCAGCCTGGTGGCGGTCCCGTGCAACCTGCTGGCGGAGTTCGCCGTGGCACCGGCGACCGTGCTCGGGTTCGCGGCCCTGGCCTTCGCCCCGGTCTCCCCGCCGGTGGCCGAACTGCTGGCCGGGATCGCGGGCTGGCCGGTCGGGTGGGTCGCCACGGTCGCCCGCACGGGAGCGGGGCTCCCCGGAGCGGAGGCCAAGTGGCCCGGAGGGTGGTCCGGCGCGGCGCTGCTGGCCGGCCTCACGGTGCTGGCCGTGCTCCTGGCGCCGAGGCTGGCCCGGCGCCCGTGGATCTGCGCGGCCACCGGGCTGCTCCTCGTGCTGGCGGTGCTGAGGCCGGTTCCGCTGACCCGGATCATGACCGGATGGCCGCCGCCCGACTGGGCGTTCGCCCTCTGCGACGTGGGGCAGGGCGACGCCATGGTGCTCATGGCGGGGGAGGGCACGGGGGTGGTCGTCGACACCGGACCCGACCCCCGTGCGGTCGACCGGTGTCTGCGCGACCTCGCGGTGACCCGTGTGCCCCTCGTGGTTCTCACCCACTTCCACGCCGACCATGTGCGCGGGCTGCCGGGCGTGCTCCGGGGCAGGGCGGTGGGCGCGATCCAGACGACGGGCCTCGAAGAGCCGCCGGAACAGGCCGCGTTCGTACGGCGGACAGCGGCTGCGGCGCGGGTCCCGACGATGCGGGCCCTGGCGGGTGAGCGCCGCCGCGCGGGCCCGGTCGACTGGCGGGTCCTCTGGCCGCGCCAAGGGACCGGGGGAGTGGGGGCGCTGGTGCGGGAGCCGAACGACTCCAGCGTCACGCTGCGCGTACGGGCGGCCGGCGGGCTGACGCTGCTGCTCCTCGGGGACCTCGAACCCCCGGCCCAGCGGGAGCTGCTGCGCGGCCGGGAGGCCGCGGGTCCCGTGGACGTCCTCAAGGTGGCCCACCACGGCTCGGCGTTCCAGGACACCGGGCTGCTCCACAGCGTACGGCCGAGGCTGGCGCTCATCTCCTGCGGCGCGGACAACCCGTACGGACACCCCTCGGCCCGCACGGTGGGCGCCCTCAGGGCGGCCGGGGCCCGGGTCCTGCGCACCGACACCGACGGCCCGATCGCGGTGACGGGCACCGGGAAGGCGTTGCGGGCGGTGGGCCGGTCATGACATCGCGCGGGTCAGACCAGCCATGCTCCGGTGAGCATCAGGTCGCGGTCGGCCAGTTCGTTCACCTCGCGCCAGGCGCGCACGGTGTGGGGGGTGATGTGCAGAAACACCCAGACGGGGGTGCGCGGGTTCCATCGGAGCTTCGCGGCGAAGGCTTCCCTTGTCGCGGGGGGAAGGTCGGCCCCCTCCAGGATCCTCGCCCGGCCCTCGATCAGCACCACGTCGCGCGTGGGGCCGAGGGTGACGCGGATCGGGCCGTCGGGAGTCACGTTGACGGCGGTGGGATTGGTCCGCCGGGTGGCCATGACCAGGGTGCCGGTGTCGTCGTCCCAGAGGAACGACAGTGGGACCAGCGTGGGAACGCCGTCCGCGGAGGCTGTCGCCACCCACGCGTCCTCGTCCTGTCGCAGACGGTCCAGGGTGTCCTGCTTGCGCTGCTCCCGGCTGCGCGCGGGATCGTGTTCGGTCATGCCCGTCAGGCTAGAACGCGATCACCGTGCCACGCCTCGGGCAACAGGCCTCGGTCAGTAGTCCTAGGCCCTGTCGTCGAACTCCCGCCTGCCCCGCGGCGCCATGCACGCACTCTCGCCGCACCGGGCACACGCCCGAGTACGTCCAGTACGCGGACCTGCGCCCGGCACACCGAGAGCACGCACCTGACCCCGCAGGGCCGCCCTTCGGGCGACGGCGGGAGTTCGACGACAGGACCTAGGACCGTCGTGGGACCGGTGGTCCGTGGGGCGGAAGCGGGCGCAGACTGTGCCCATGACCTCGCAGAAACCCACGACGTCCGGCGCCTCCGTACCGGGACCCGACAACGGCGTCGACGGCATCACCCCCGCTGCCGTCGACGCCTATCTCACCCGGATCGGCGCGGACCGTCCGGCGCGGGCCGACGTCGAAGCGCTGCGCGAACTGCAGCACCGGCATCTGCTCGCCGTGCCCTTCGAGAACCTCTCGGTCCATCTGGGCGAGGACATCGTGCTGGAGGAACGGGCGCTCATGGCCAAGGTGACCGGCGGTCGCGGGGGCTTCTGCTACGAACTGAACGGCGCGTTCGGGGCGTTGCTGCGTGCCCTCGGCTTCCGGGTGACCCTCCTCCAGGCCCGGGTTTTCGGCGACGGCGGCCGCCTGGGTATTCCGTACGACCACATGGCGCTGCGGGTGGAGACCGAGGACGGTACGGGGCCCTGGCTGGCGGATGTCGGGTTCGGCGACAACGCGATGTGGCCGCTGGCGCTCGACGACCGGGCGGAGCAGGAGGATCCCCGGGGGGTGTTCCGGCTCCGTCAGGCGCCGCATGGGGATCTGGATCTGCTGCGCGGAGGCTCACGGCAGTTCCGGCTCGACCTGAGACCGCGGACGCTGCCGGAGTTCCGGGGAGGGGCCTGGTACCACCGCACCTCGCCGGACTCGCACTTCACCCGGTCCCTGGTGTGCTCCCGGTACACGGAGACCGGGAGGGTGACGCTGAGCGGGCGGACCCTGATCACCACGGTCGGCGGGGATCAGCACCGTACGGAACTGGCCACGGACGAGGAGGTGCTCGCCGCCTACCGGGACCACTTCGGGGTGCGGCTCTCCCGGGTTCCCCGACTCCGGGAGACGGCCGCGGCACCGGGGCCCGCCGTCGGCGGGTGACACGCGAAACGCTACGGACGAACGCCACTCGACGCGGCTCGTCGCATCTCGCCATACGTCCGTGCACCTCATTACACCTTGTGGCAGCTCCGTACAAGACCCCCCGAGGCCCTCCGTTTGCCTCGAACGCCGCAATAGTGATCGAATGCATATTCGTCGGCGGGCCGCTGATCCGACAAAGACGTCCATATGTCAGGGGTCCGAAGCGTGCAGCGCCCCTGGGGGTACGTAGAGATGTTCGGCCGTTGGCTGGAAAACAGAGGCCAGGCGGGTGGGCGCGGTGGGGCCTTCGCCGGATTCCGGGTGCCCCGTAGCGCGGGCGTGCTCAACTGCCGGGTGCTGGATCCGGTCAACGAGCCGGTTCGGCAGGCCGAGTTCGTCGTGACCGACAGCGCTGGACGCAAGGTGATCGGCGGCGAGACGGACCCCTTCGGCAGTGTTCTCGCCACGGTCCCGGCGGGCGACTACCGGCTGGCGATCACGGCCGAGGGCTTCACCCCGTTCCACGGAGCGGTGACGGTGGCCGAGGGCGCGCACGCCACTCTGGGCGATGTGACCCTCCAGGTGGCGCAGCCGCCGCAGCTGCCCGACCCCGGCGACTGGGACATCGAGCCGAACCACTCGCAGATCGGTTTCACCGCCCGGCACATCGGGCTGGCGCGCATCCACGGCAGGTTCAACACCTTCGCCGGGGCGGTCCGGATCGCCGACCGCATGGAGGACTCCGCCATGCACGTGATCATCGACGCGGCCTCGATCGACACCAATGTGCAGATGCGCGACGACCACCTGCGCTCCGGCGACTTCCTCGACGTCGGCCGCTACCCGACGCTGGAGTTCTACAGTGAGCGCTTCGTCCACCGGGGCGGCAGCCGGTGGGGCGTCACCGGGGCGCTGACCCTGCACGGCGTCAGCCGTACCGTGACGCTGGACACCCAGTACCTCGGGATCGGCAGCGGCCTGGAGGGCGAGACGCGCGCCGCCTGCCGGGCCACCACCGAACTGCACCGCGAGGATTTCACCCTCACCTGGCAGACCATGGTGGCGCGCGGGATCGCCGTGGTGGGGCCCAGCATCGTCATCGACCTGGACATCCAGATCGTGCCCAAGGGCTGAGCGGGCCGGACCGTTCCCGAGGGCCGCTCCGGCCGGGCGTCACGGCTTCTCCAGCCAGCCTTCGTACTCCTCCGCGAACGCGTCGAGCGCGGCCGGGTCCAGGCGTCCGGCCGCGTCCTCCACGACCACCAGCCACTGGGCGTCCTCGGCGTCGTCCTCGCCGGCCAGCGCGTCCCGTACGAGCTGAGGCTCCTCGGCGACCCCGAAGCGGTCCGCCAGCTCCCCGGCCACCTCCTCCGCGGCATCACGGTCGGGCAGCACCAGTACATGTCTCACATCGCTCACCCGGTCATTCTCCGGTACGGGCGTTCGCGTCTCGTGCCCCGGTCCAGCGCACCGGACTCGTGCCCCGGTCCAGCGCACCGATGCCCGGGGCAGCCCGGGCTGTCAGTGGGGCGTGGGATGCTGGATCGTGATGGCCACCAGGAAGAATTCCACCGACGATCCGCTCGCGCCCCTCACCCTCGCCGTGGGCCAGGAGGACCTCCTCCTGGACCGTGCGGTGCGGCAGGTGGTGGTGGCCGCCCGCGCTGCCGACGCCGACACGGACGTACGTGATCTGGCATCCGACCAGTTGCAGCCCGGCACGCTCGCCGAGCTCACCAGCCCCTCGCTCTTCGCCGAGCGCAAGGTCGTGATCGTGCGCAACGCGCAGGACCTCTCGGCCGACACGATCAAGGACGTCAAGGCGTATCTCGGCGCGCCGGTCGAGGAGATCACGCTCGTCCTGCTGCACGCGGGCGGTGCCAAGGGCAAGGGGCTGCTGGACGCGGCGCGCAAGGCCGGGGCGCGGGAGGTCGCCTGTCCGAAGACCACCAAGCCCGCCGAGCGGCTCTCCTTCGTACGGTCGGAGTTCCGGGCGCACGGACGGTCCGCGACGCCGGAGGCCTGCCAGGCGTTGGTCGACTCCATCGGCAGCGATCTGCGGGAGCTGGCGAGTGCGGTGTCCCAGCTGATCGCGGACGTCGAGGGCACGATCGACGAGGCGGTCGTCGGGCGCTATTACACCGGGCGGGCGGAGGCCTCGTCGTTCACCGTCGCCGACCGGGCGGTCGAGGGGCGCGCGGCGGAGGCGCTGGAGGCACTGCGGTGGTCGCTGTCGACCGGGGTCCCGCCCGTCCTGATCACCAGTGCGTTGGCGCAGGGGGTACGGGCGATCGGGAAGCTGTCCTCGGCCCGGGGCGGCCGGCCGGCGGATCTGGCCCGGGAGCTGGGTATGCCGCCGTGGAAGATCGACCGGGTGCGGCAACAGATGCGCGGATGGACGCCGGACGGGGTCGCGGTGGCGCTGCGGGCGGTGGCGGCGGCGGACGCGGGGGTGAAGGGCGGGGGGGACGACCCCGACTACGCCCTGGAGAAGGCCGTCGTCGCCGTTGCGCGGGCCGCGCGGGCCGGGCGGTAGGCCTCTCGGGGCGGGGCGGGCGGTTCGCCGCCGGGCGCGGGGCCCTGTGGTGACCGGTTCCGTCCTCAAGCGCCGGACGGGCTGGGGGTGCCCCGGCATCGTGCTGGGATTGCCTCGGCATCGTGCTGGGCGCGTGCGGGCCCTCGTGCGATCGCCGGTTCCGTCCTCAAGCACCGGACGGGCTGGGGGCGCCCCGGTGCGTTGGATGTCGCCTCACGCGCGGAAGCCCCGGTCCTCGATCTGGGGAGATCGGGGGCCGGGGCTTCCGGGTCACACTCTGAGTGCGCCGCACCCGCGTGGCGAACGCAGGTTCGGTGTGCGGCGCGGGGTGCCGGTCAGGGGCGGGAGAGAGGGCCCGTCTGGTCCGTTCCGGCGGTCACATCAGTGAGCTTCGGGAAGAAGCTCAGGCCTGCAGGGCGGCAACCTTGGACGCCAGCGCCGACTTCTTGTTGGCGGCGGCGTTCTTGTGGATGACACCCTTCGAGACAGCCTTGTCGAGCTGACGGGAAGCGTCGCGGACGGCCGTGGTGGCCTTCTCGACGTCACCGGCAACGGCGGCCTCGCGGGCCTTGCGGATCGCGGTCTTGAGCGACGACTTGACGGCCTTGTTGCGCAGGCGCGCCTTCTCGTTGGTCTTGTTCCGCTTGATCTGGGACTTGATGTTCGCCACGAATAGAGCCTTTTCAGGTTCGTTGGATCTTCCAGGTGAGCCGCGCCGCTCGTGAGAGCCACGAGGCACAGCTGTCCACGGTAGCAGTCACCCTCCGACCGGCCCAAACCGGTCGCTGTCCCGCAGGCGTGGGACGATGGAGCCTACGTATCGATCCGACCGACCCGACATCGACCCGAGACACGGCGTTCGGCGTCTCAAGAATCAGGACCCTGCGTGCCCGCGACTCCTTCCAACGTGCCCGAGCCGAGCCGTACCGACCCGGCGCTGATCCGCAATTTCTGCATCATCGCGCACATCGACCACGGCAAGTCGACCCTCGCCGACCGGATGCTTCAGCTGACCGGAGTGGTCGACCAGCGGCAGATGCGTGCTCAGTACCTCGACCGGATGGACATCGAGCGCGAGCGCGGCATCACCATCAAGTCCCAGGCGGTCCGGCTGCCCTGGGCCCCCAACACGGGTGAGGACACGGGCACCACCCATGTCCTCAACATGATCGACACCCCGGGCCACGTGGACTTCACCTACGAGGTCTCCCGTTCGCTCGCGGCCTGCGAGGGCACGGTGCTGCTGGTCGACGCAGCGCAGGGCATCGAGGCCCAGACGCTGGCCAACCTCTATCTTGCGATGGAGAACGACCTCACCATCGTCCCGGTGCTCAACAAGATCGACCTCCCGGCCGCCCAGCCGGAGAAGTTCTCCGAGGAGCTGGCCAACCTCATCGGCTGCCAGCCCGAGGACGTGCTCAAGGTCTCCGCGAAGACCGGCGTCGGCGTGGACGCGCTGCTCGACCGGGTCGTGCGGGACGTGCCGGCCCCGGTCGGCGTCGCGGACGCCCCCGCCCGCGCGATGATCTTCGACTCGGTCTACGACGCGTACCGCGGTGTCGTCACCTATGTCCGTGTCATCGACGGGCAGCTCAACAAGCGCGAGCGCATCCGCATGATGTCGACCGGCGCCACCCACGAGCTGCTGGAGATCGGGGTGTCGTCCCCCGAGATGACCCCGGCCGACGGCATCGGCGTGGGTGAGGTCGGCTACATCATCACCGGGGTGAAGGACGTCCGGCAGTCCAAGGTGGGTGACACGATCACCTCGCTGCACAACGGGGCGACCGAGGCGCTGGGCGGCTACAAGGAGCCCAAGCCGATGGTGTTCTCCGGGCTGTATCCGCTGGACGGCTCGGACTACCCGGACCTGCGCGAGGCGCTGGACAAGCTCCAGCTCAACGACGCCGCCCTGGTCTACGAGCCGGAGACCTCCGCCGCGCTCGGCTTCGGCTTCCGCGTCGGCTTCCTCGGCCTGCTCCACCTGGACGTGGTCCGTGAGCGGCTGGAGCGCGAGTTCGGCCTCGATCTGATCGCCACCGCCCCGAACGTGGTCTACCGCGTCGAGATGGAGGACGGCTCCGAGCACGTCGTCACCAACCCGAGCGAGTTCCCCGAGGGCAAGATCGACAAGGTGCACGAGCCGGTCGTCCGCGCCACGGTGCTGGCCCCGAGCGAGTTCATCGGCGCGATCATGGAGCTGTGCCAGAACCGGCGCGGCACCCTGCTCGGCATGGACTACCTCTCCGAGGACCGGGTCGAGATCCGCTACACCCTGCCGCTCGCGGAGATCGTCTTCGACTTCTTCGACCAGCTGAAGTCCAAGACCCGGGGTTACGCCTCCCTCGACTACGAGCCCACCGGCGAGCAGTCGGCCCAGCTCGTCAAGGTCGACATCCTGCTGCACGGCGACAAGGTGGACGCGTTCTCCGCGGTCACCCACAAGGACAAGGCGTACGCGTACGGCGTACGGCTCGTCGCCAAGCTGCAGAAGCTCATCCCCCGGCAGAACTTCGAGGTGCCGATCCAGGCGGCCATCGGCGCCCGGGTCATCGCCCGGGAGACCGTCCGCGCCATCCGCAAGGACGTCCTCGCCAAGTGCTACGGCGGTGACATCTCCCGTAAGCGGAAGCTGCTGGAGAAGCAGAAGGAGGGCAAGAAGCGGATGAAGATGGTCGGCAACGTGGAGGTTCCGCAGGACGCCTTCATCTCCGTCCTGTCGACCGACGAGTCCGCGGGTGAGAGCAAGGGCAAGAAGTAGTCCGCTCTCCAAGGGTCCTCATGCCGCAGCAGTACCGGCGTGGGGGCCCTTTCGTTATGAAAGCTGCGGTCCGTTGCCCCTTACGTGGCGGACACGCGCGTTCTACTCTGATCACGACTCGATGGTTACTGGTCAGTTAAACAAGCCCGACCAAGCAGGTTGCGCAGAAGCACGGGAGCAGTAGGCAGTAGGCGGTAGGCAGCGGGACCACAGCAGCCAGTCGCCCTATCAAAGAAGCCGGTCGTAGCAATGCCGCAGGCCCGGAGGACGTCGTGAGCGACACACAGACCCTGATCGATAACCGGCCGCCCTCCGTGGCGTCCCTCTTCATCGACCGCGTGGCGGCGACCCCGGACGGGGAGGCGTACCGCTATCCGGTGCCGTCGGCCTCGGGCTCGGGTCCCGACGACTGGAAGTCGTTGAGCTGGGGCCAGGCCTCGGAGCGGGTCTACGCGATCGCCGCCGGTCTGATCGCCCTCGGCGTGCGGCCGGAGGAGCGGGTCGCCCTCTCCTCGGCCACCCGGGTGGAATGGATCCTCATCGACCTCGGGGTGATGTGCGCGGGCGCCGCGACGACCACCATCTACCCGTCCACGAACGCCGAGGAGTCCGCCTTCATCCTGGCCGACTCCGAGAGCCGGATCCTCATCGCGGAGGACGCCGAGCAGCTGGCCAAGGCCCGGGAGACCCGCGCGGACCTGCCGAACCTCGCCCATGTGGTGGTCATCGACCCGGCCGGCGTCGAGCCCGCCGATGACGACCCCGAGGGCTGGATCATCACCCTCGCCGAGCTGGAGGCCCAGGGCGCCGAGCTCCTCGCCGAGACCCCGGACGCGGTCACCGGGCGGGTCGCCGCGATCACCGCCGACCAGCTCGCCACCCTCATCTACACCTCGGGCACCACCGGCCGCCCCAAGGGCGTACGGCTGCCGCACGACAACTGGTCGTACATGGCCAAGGCCACCGTGGCGACCGGGCTGATCACGGCCGAGGACGTGCAGTACCTCTGGCTGCCGCTCGCCCACGTCTTCGGCAAGGTCCTCACCTCCGGGCAGATCGAGGTCGGCCACGTCACCGCGATCGACGGCCGCATCGACAAGATCATCGAGAACCTGCCGATCGTCCAGCCGACCTACATGGCCGCCGTGCCCCGGATCTTCGAGAAGGTCTACAACGGGGTCGCCTCCAAGGCCCGCGCGGGTGGTGGCGCCAAGTACAAGATCTTCCAGTGGGCGGCCGAGGTCGCCCGCGAGTACGCCAAGGTCTCCCAGGACAACTTCCGCCGCACCGGCAACGCCTCCGTCCCCTTCGCGCTCGGCGCCAAGCACAAGGTCGCCGACGCCCTCGTCTACTCCAAGATCCGTGAGGCCTTCGGCGGCCGGCTGCGCGCCTGTATCTCCGGCTCCGCCGCCCTCGCCCCGGACATCGGCTACTTCTTCGCGGGCGCCGGCGTCCACATCCTGGAGGGGTACGGCCTCACCGAGACCAGCGCCGCCTCCTTCGTCAACCCGGGCGAGGCCTACCGCACCGGCACCGTCGGCAAGCCGCTCCCCGGCACCGAGGTGCGCATCGCCGACGACGGGGAGATCCTGCTGCGCGGCCCCGGCGTGATGGAGGGCTACCACAACCTGCCCGACAAGACCGAAGAGGTCCTGGAGTCGGACGGCTGGATCCACACCGGGGACATCGGCGAGCTGTCGGTCGACGGCTACCTGCGCATCACCGACCGCAAGAAGGACCTGATCAAGACGTCCGGCGGAAAGTACGTCGCCCCGGCGGAGGTCGAGGGCCAGTTCAAGGCGGTCTGCCCGTTCGTCTCCAACATCCTGGTGCACGGCGCGGACCGTAACTTCTGCACCGCGCTCATCGCGCTCGACGGCCCCACCCTCCTCGGCTGGGCCGCCGAGAACGGCCTGGAGGGCAAGTCGTACGCGGAGGTCGTCGCCGCCCCGCAGACCGTCGAGCTGATCGACGGGTACGTCAAGCGCCTCAACGAGGGCCTCCAGCGCTGGCAGACCATCAAGAAGTTCCGCCTCCTGCCGCGTGACCTGGACGTCGAGCACGGCGAGCTGACCCCCAGCCTCAAGCTGAAGCGCCCGGTCGTCGAGCGGGAGTACCGGGGGCTCATCGACGAGATGTACGCGGGCTCGCGCGAGGCCTGAGCCACGCGGCCGGCGCGGGGCGCGAGCCTCTCATGGCGGCCGTCCGGGGGCTCGGCCCCGGACGGGCACCGGCGGGGGGGGGGGGGGGGGCCCCCCGGGGGGGCCCCCCCCCCCCCCCCGCGGCCGCCGCCCCCCCCCCCCCCCGCGCCGCCGGGGGGGGGGGGGGGGGGGGGGTGTTT